>JAKQEQ010000100.1 GCA_029556545.1 Candidatus Hydrogenedentota bacterium | reverse complement strand
GCTGGGCCGAGCGGAACGCCCTGTGCGGCGACCTGGTCTATTATCCGCTCATCGACACCGGTTGGGACTCGCGGCCCTGGCACGGCGCGAAGGCGCTCGTTCTCGGCGGGCGCACCGTCACGCACTTCGACAGCCTGCTGCGCGCGGGCAAGGCCTTCGCCAAGGAACACGGCAAGCCTTTCGTCGTGCTCGGGCCGATCAATGAATGGGGTGAAGGCAGCTACATCGAGCCATGCACCGAGTTTGGTTTCAGCATGTACGAGGCGATTCGCAATGCCTTCGCCACGGGCGACCCCACAGCGTGGCCGGTAAACATCGGTCCGAGCGACGTCGGGCTCGGGCCGTATGACCTGCCCCCCGCCGCTGCCGTGACCGCATGGGAATTCACGGACGACCCGCAAGGCTGGGCCGGCATGATGGGCGTTTCGCCCCTCCGTATTCGCAACGGTTGCCTCGCCTTCGAGACCACGTCCGAGGACCCGGCGATTCATGTGCCGACCCGCGGCCTCGACGCGCGCGACATGACCGCGCTGCGCGTCCGCATGCGGATCGACGGCCCCGTGCGCGAAGGCGAGCGCGCCCAGTTGTTCTGGTCCAGCGGCGGCGCGGCCATGACCGAGGCCACGAGCGCCGACTTCGTCATCGCCCATGACGGCGGTTGGCGCACCTATACGCTCGACCTGAGCGGACATCCCCGCTGGCGCGGCCGGATCACGACGCTGCGCTTTGATCCCTGCGCCACCCGCGGGGCAACGGTTCATATCGACTCGTTCATCTTCATCGAGCGGGCCGAAGCGATCGCGCCATAGGCCGAGGCCTCGCGGGAGTTACGCGATGAGAAGTCATCATTTTTTGAAATCACGCGGCCCGGCCGCCGTCGCTTGTGCAGTCCTCTGCTGCAGTACGGCAATCGCCGCGACCGTGCCGCCCCTGCCACGCGTCGCGGTGATCAAGGAACCCGGAAAGCCCGGGCAATTCCGCGTTCGCGACACCGGCGCGCCGTTCTATCCGCAAGGCTTCAACCACACGGTCCTCGAACACGGCGACTCCGGCTGGCACGCCACGTTTAACGTGGGAGTGTATGACCCGCAAGCAATGGACGCGACTCTCGCGGCTATGACGGAGGCGGGCGCAAACACGGTACGCATATGGGCGTGGGGCGTGCAGCAGGCGGGTGGCTTCACCGATGCGGAATCCGGGGTCAACCCCGCATACATGGACCATTTCATCGACTTTCTGCGTCGCGCGGCGCGACATCGCCTGTACGTGATACCGATTCTCGATGAGACGCCGCAAAGCCCCTACTATCACGCCATCGCAAGAGCGGCGGACGAACGCGCCGGAATTCCGCCCGTTCCCGGTCGCAATGGCCAGTACCTCAATCGCGGGTTGATCGCGGCGAAGCGCGCCTGCGCCATGGACTTTGTCGGCTACATCCGCGAAAACGCGCCGGAATCGTTGCGCACCATTCTGGCGTGGTCGCTGGCGAACGAAGTATGCGTCACTTTCACAAATGAACCGTTCAATCGCACGGCGGGAATCGTGACCCTATGTACGGGCAAGCAGTACGACATGAACGATCGCGAACAACGCCAGGCGTGCTACGACGAGAGCATCCTCTATTGGGCCAACGAACTCGCCTCGGGCATCAAAGAGGCGGATCCGCACGCTCTCGTGACCACAGGCATGTGGACGGCCGACGCGCATGGACGTCCCCCGCGCAATGGCCTCTGGCCCGACGACAAGGACCCGCGCATTCCGCCGCGTCCGTCGGTGCTCGCCGGCCCGGACAGCCGCCTCGACTTCATCGACGTCCATATCTACCCATGGGACGGCACGTCAAAGGTTCTCCCCGAAGCCCACGAGTGGGACGCCGTCCTCGCGGGACGCATCCCGGCAATCGTAGGCGAATACGGCGTGTTCAAGAACAAATCCATCGACGAGGCGCGGGTAATGATACGCGAGATGCTCGAGCAGGCCTACGCGATGGGCTACATCGGCGACCTCCACTGGATTTGGGACCTCACCGGCGTACCCGGCCAAACGTGGAGCGCCGTCGAAGAAAACCTCGCCTCATACCTCATGCGGTTTCCGCGCCCGATTCGGTAATCGTGACTGCGTCTTCAACGGAGTTACTCTCGGTCCGGGGAAAACGGCAAAGCGCGAACCAGGCAAGAACGTAGATTGCGGCGGAGACCACGATGACCAGTCGGAAGCCGAGGTGCACCGCGAGGATCGTCGCCAGGCACGCGCCGATGATCGAGGCGCATCCGTTAATGCCCCACACCCACGGCAAGAGTCCCGGCGCGCGGTCGCTGACCCACTGCAGGCCGAGTGGAAACGGCACGCCCATCAGGAACGCCAGCGGCGCGAGCAACGCCACGCTGAGCGCGATCTTGGCCGGGTCCGGCAACGCGGCGCACACGCGAAACACGTCGTCGAGCCCCGCCTGATACCCCGCCGCAAGCAAAATCATGACGCCGACGACTGCCCCCAGCGCGGGGCCGCGTCGCTCGCGTATCCGGTTGGCGGCGAGGCTGCCGAGGCCGGAGAAGATCAGGAACGCGGTCAGGACAACCGCCACGGCATACACGGGGTAGGCCAGATACAGCATGAACTTCTGGATGAACGCGATTTCAAGGAACATATAGCCCAGGCCGAGCGCCGTGAAATAGAGTGCGGTCCAGCGCGCCGCGCCGCGCGCCGCGCCGGGAAGGCGCCTCAGCGTAACGAGCGGCAGGCACACCAGCACCGCGCCCGCCACAAGCGCTTGTGCAAGGGTCGCGATCAAGGTCAGATAGCCCCATTCGACGAAAGGAACCCATTCCGCGCCCATGCCCGCCAGCAACCAGTCGAGCGAGGTCCACTTGAAGAACTGGAAGAAGTAGGGGCGGTCGTCCGTCGCCGGGCGCAGATAGAACAGCGCGTCGCGGTACGCGCGCGCGCGATCGCTGAAGAGAACGGACTGCGCGAAATCGTGATAGACCGGCGATTCGAGCACTGTGTAGCGGTTGGTCTCCTCGGCGCGGAGCCCGGGCGCGTGGCACAGATCGAACCAGCGGTCGCGGCAGAACGCGCGCACGGCCGCGATTTGCGCGTCGGTCAATGGCACGCGCGTAACGACGATAGTGCCGGTGTTCCACGAGCGGATGAACACGAGGTGCCGCTCGGGGCGCGCGATGCCGACGCGCTCGCTGGCCTCGACGGCGGTGGCGAACAGTTTGAGGGCGTCGCGCGGCGGCGTTTTCAGCCAGCGCGTGATCGCGAGCGCGCCGTTCTCTGTCAGGCGTTCGAGATAAAGGGCCAGCGCCTCGACCGTGTAAAGGTAGCTTTCGCTCAGCGCGTGGACGCCCGCCGCGGAAGCCGTGAACGAGTCCAGCAGCGCGATCTGGATCAGGTCGAAGCGTTGGTCCGTCGCTTCGAGGAACGCGCGTCCGTCGGCAATCACCGGCGTGACCGTCTCCCAGGCGTAGGGGTTTCCCGATAACGCCGCGAGGTCCTCGCGCAGCAGCGCGGGAATGGCCGGGTTTATCTCGATAGCGGTCACGTGACGCGCGCCGTGCGCGAGCGCGGCAAGGATGTCCGTCCCGCCGCCCGCGCCGACAACCAGCACGTGCGGGCGCTCGACGAGGCGATACGCCACGGCGTTCGTGACGTGATCGAGCCAACGGAACGCGGCCAGGTCGCCGTCGAAGCGATTTACCGGTGAGACGCCGCCCGCGTCAAAATACAAGCCGATTTGCTCGGGCAATTCGCCCAGTTCACTCATGGGATAGTTTGAAATCTGGCCGGGCGTCTCGCGTATTTGCGCCGAGGCGACGGCGGTCACGACGGCGAGCGGATTGACCCGCTCGGCGACGACCCGCGCGTCCGGGAATTGCTTCGCGTAGGACAGCCCCTTGTAGGCCGACACCCGCACGTCCTGTTCGAGGCCGGGGATCGCGCCCGCCGCCGCCAGCACCGTGAACACGAGCAGCCCGCCCGCGCACAGCAGCGCGGCTCTCGAACGCGGGGTCACCAACAGGTATGCGCCGGCGACGGGCAGCGCGAGCAGCGCAGGCAATCGCGCGGGATGCACCAGGTAGAGCAGCGCAACCGTCGCGAGCGCGCCGACACCGGAGCCCATCATGTTGACGCCGTAGAGACGCCCCACCTGTCGCGGCACGAGAAAGAACCCGAGCGCGATGCACGACGCCACGAGCAGGAATGGCACGGCCAACACGAGGTACAGGCAAGACAGCCAAAGGACCTGGCGGGGCTGCGTGGTAAGTTCAAAAGTCTCGAATGGGATGCGTTGCGCGAGTGCGTGACACACGACGAGCGCAATCGTCAGCAGCGCCGCCCCGAACGACAACGCCCGCGCCTCGCGCCCGGCGAGACGCCCGCGCGCGAGCGCCAGCACCGTCCCGCTCGCGCCGAACCCGAGCATCGCCATGCTGATGATCATGTACGCGAAATGGTGCCACTGCGCAATGCTGAAGATACGCATCAACGCCAGTTGATACGCAATGCCCACCGCGCTAACAAGGAAGATTGCGGCGTAAAGCATCCCGTTCCCTGTTCGTTCTCGTTCTCGTTCTCGTAATCGTGCTCGTGCCGTGGTGGAGGACGCATGCACCCGGACCACCACGCGGACCGCTCAGCATCTCATGGGCGGGACGCCCATGCCGCGCCCTATTCCTTGCCCCGCGTCAGCGGCACGAAACGCACTGGCATCTCGCTGCGCTGCACGACCGATCCGTCATCCCGCTTCTCGACGAGCAACAGTTGCTGCACCTGGAACGGTGGCCCGACCGGGATGGCCATGCGCCCGCCGGGCTTCAGTTGCTCGATGAGCGGCGGTGGGATATGACTGGTGGCGGCAGTCACGATGATCGCGTCATACGGCCCGTGCTCCTTCCAGCCGTGGTAGCCGTCGCCGACCTTGACCGTCACGTTCGTGTACTTGAGCCGTTCGAGCCGCTTCGCCGCCTGCTCGCCCAGGCCCGGCACGATCTCGATCGTGTACACCTCCTTCACAATCTCCGCCAGGATAGCCGCCTGATAACCCGAGCCCGCGCCGATTTCGAGGACCACTTGGTCCTTCTTCGGCTTCAACATCTCCGTCATGTACGCGACGATGTACGGCTGCGAAATGGTTTGCCCGTGCCCGATGGGCAGCGGACGGTCCGAGTATGCCGCGCTGATCGAGACGCCCGGCACGAATTCGTGGCGCGGCGCCCTGCGCATCGCGTCGAGCACCGCCTTGTCCCGCACCTTCGTGCGGCCCCACGGCGCGCGCTCGCCGATCTGGTCGCGCACCATGCGGTCCCGCTCGGACTGGTGCGGGGCATCGGCCCTCTCCCCCATCGCCGTTGCGGCGCACAGCATCATGGCAAGAAGCGTCGTCTTGAGTATTCGCATACGCGCCTCCTCATGTCTTGCGCCTCGATCACACCATCGCCGCGCCGGAATGTCAACTTTCCCCGAGATTGCGCGCGCTCAAATCAGGACCTTTCCCGACCAAGCGGTCCGCGATCGAAGCGGGACTGCGATTGCTTGTGCGGGTCAATAGCCAGAAGCGTCTGCGCGAACTGCGCGGCAACGTGGCGTGGGAAGGCGATCAGCGTACCAGGAGAGGGGACTGACTGGGGTCAACGTCTTTCCCATTCAGCACGAAGACCCCGGGAACGCGCCGGACGCCGATTCCCGCTAATCCTTCCTGCTATCAAGCCGTTGCAGCAGCGCCCGCGCGTCTTCGGCGCGGCCGAGCGCCTCGGCGGCGTGGCGCAGGTTCTCTCGCGCTTCGGCATAGTGCGGGTCCCGCCTCAAGGCGCGCGTGAAGTGGTCGTAGGCGCGCGCGGCGTCACCCGCTTGCCACAGCGCGACGCCAAGGTCGTTGTAGTGGCGCGCCTCGTGGGGCGCGAGGGCGATGGCGTCCTTGAAAAGCCGCAACGCCCCCGCGACGTCGCCCGCTTCGAGCGCCGCGCAGGCGCGGCGGTTCACCTCGAGCGCCTGCTGCACCGCGTCGATTCGCTCGCCGGGTTTGAGGTCCCACTTCGCCTCGAAGCGCCGCCGGTTCTCGTCCATGAGCGCGCGCCAGTCCTCTTCGACAATGCCCATGCCGAGGAAGGTGCGCCCACCATAGTGAAAGACGAAGGCGTCCTCCGCGACGCATAAGCGCCACCCCGCGCGCAGCACGAGCACGCAGTAGTCGTCGTCCTCGTAGTTGCCGATGCCGTAAGACTCGTCAAGTCCGCCGACCTGGGCGAGGACCTTGTCGCGAATGAGCAGGCAGAAGCCCACCAACCGCGCCACGTCGCGCACCTGCCCCGCGTGCGACTCCGCGCGCGCCGCGGCGAAGGCGTCGATCTCCCCCATGCTCGTGAATTCGAGTCCGTCGATCTGCTGGCTTCCGGAGACGAGGTTGCTGCGCGGCCCGACCATGCCGATGTCGTCCGCGCTGCGCAGCGCGCGTTCGAGCCGCCCGAGCCAGCCGCGCGACACGAGCGTATCGCTGTTCAGGAGCAGCGCGTGGCCTTCCGCGTGTTCGAGGCCGCGATTGACGCCCGCCGCGAAGCCGAGATTCCGCCCCGTGTGAACCACCGTCGCGCCGGGCACACCGTCGAAGAATTCGGAAACGCCGTCGGTCGAACCGTTGTCCACCAGGACGAGTTTGTACGAAAGGTCCGTGTTGAGCAGAACGGAATGTACGCATTGCCGGCAATATTCGAGTTGGTTGAACGCCGGGATAATGATCGAGATGGGCGCGCTAACGGGTGCGGAAGGCGTCATTCGAGCTTCTCCCCTAGCCTCGGACGACACCACGGCGCGGGCCAGAACCACGGCACGGGGCCGGGCGTGAACGCGCCTTGCAGCAAGATCGTGCCCTGCCCCGTCGCCACTTTCACAAAGCCCCGGTTCTCGATCACCGTTCCGGGTTCCGCGTCGAGCGGGATGCTGCTCGGCTTCGCGCGCAACACGTAGACGGTCCTGCCCCGAAACCGGAAACGCGGCGCGGGCGACGGCCCAAGCGCGCGAATTTGTCGGTCGATCTTCGAGGCCGAGCGCGTCCAGTCGATCCAGGCATCGGCGACGCTCGGGTTCTTCTCGTAGGTGGCTTTGTCCGCGTCCTGCGGCGTCCCGCGCAGCCCCTCCCGCTCGATACGGTCCACAAGCGGCACAACCCGCGATGCGGCCAGTTCGCAGCAGCGCCGGTAGACGGTGAGCACCGTGTCGGTGGGCCGAAGCGCGAACGACCCCTGATCGAGGATGTCGCCGGTATCGATGCCGCGCTCCATAACGTGAAACGTCACGCCCGTCTCGTCGTCGTCGGAGAGCAGCACTGCCGCGAACGGATTCGGCCCGCGATGCCGCGGCAGAAGCGACGAGTGACAATTCACGCAGCCGATGCGCGGCAAGTCGAGTAGCGGCTGCTTCAAAATGATGCCGAACCCGCTGACCAGCAGCAGGTCGATATCAAGCTTCCGCAGCGGGTCGAGTTCCGTCTCCGTCATCTTATCAATCCAGACGAGAGGCAGCCCGAGCGCGCGCGCCTGGCCCGGCATACTGAAGGGACCGCCCAGCACACGCGCCATCGCCGGTTGCACGACACGATTCCAGCCGCGCGTGCGCCGCCCGTCCTGCACGACCGCCACCACTTCGTGCCGGGAGTGCAGCAGCGGTTCGACCATGCTCATGCCCAGGCGAGCGCCGCCCGCAATCGCGATACGCAACATTCAGAACGCCTTCTTCGAGTCGAGCAGAATCGTCACCGGCCCGTCGTTGACCAACCGCACGTTCATATGCGCGCCGAATTCGCCCGTCGCCACGTGGCACCCCGCGTCGCGCAGCCGCCGGACGACCGCCTCGTACATCGGCACGGCTTTCTCGGGGCGCGCGGCGTTGCTGAACGACGGTCGCCGACCGCGGCGACAATCCCCGTGCAGCGTGAACTGCGATACGACGAGAATGCTCCCCTCCACGTTCCCGACCGACAGATTGAACTTGCCCTCCGCGTCGTTGAAGATGCGCAGGCCGACGATCTTCTCCACCGTATACGCCGTATCCTGGTCCGTGTCGTCCTGGTCCACGCTGAGCAACACGAGCAACCCGCGCGCAATGGCGCCCGTCGTGCGACCGTCCACGATCACTTCCGCTTCCGATACCCGTTGTATCACGGCGCGCATAATGCTTCCCCGACGTTGCCGATTGCCGAGTCTAACAAGAGCCGCGCCGGAAACCCAACCGCCCGGCGCACAGGAATTTGTTGTGGCCGGTCTCCTGACCGCGCCACCGCGCCGACCACGCGCCGCGCGTGGTCTCCCAATTCAACCGTCACCCCGCCCCTCTCCCGCAGGGAGAGGGAGTAAACAACGCCCGCGCAACGCGCGGTATCCCGGCGAGGTCGTCAACCAAGGCGATATCCCGGAATCCCGATTCTTCAAGCAGCGCCGCCACGGCGTCGCGCTGCTTTTCGCCGATCTCGAGCGCAAGCAGCCCGCCGGGCTTCAGACGCTCTGGCGCGCCGGCCACGATGCGGCGAATAAGGTCGAGACCGTCCTCGCCTCCAAGCAGGGCGCGCCGGTCCTCGTGCAGGCGGATTACCGGGGGCAATCGAGGCCACTCGTCGTCCTCGACGTAAGGCGGGTTCGACACAATTACGTCAAACGGGCCGTCCGCCGGGCGCAAGGCATCGAAAAGATCGCCGCGCCGTGTATTGAGGACGACGCCGAGCCGGACAGCGTTTTCGGCGGCGAGTTCGAGGGCTTCGTTCGCAATATCCGTGGCGATGACACGACTGCGCGGCGCGTTCCGCGCAATGGCGATGGCGACACATCCGGACCCGGTTCCGAGGTCCAGCACGTCCGCGGCATGCGTCCCGATATGCCGCAACGCGGTCTCGACCAAGTGCTCGGTCTCCGGGCGCGGGACCAGCACCGGCGGACGTATAACGAACAACAGGGAGAAGAATTCCCACTCGCCGGTGATGTACGCAATCGGTTCCGCGTTCAGACGCCGCGCGACCAGCGCCTCGAAGTCCCCGCAGTGGACCTTGTCTCGCGAACGCGCCAGCAACTTTGCGCGCCGCAACCCCAAGGCGTGCGCGAGAAGAATCTCGGCGTCGAGACGCGGCGTCTCCGTGACGGGGGCGAGGCGGCGCGCGGCGTCGGCCAGCAGGTCCGCGACGCGTTGCGGACCGGGCGCGCTCATAGCGGCGCGGCAAGTTTCGCGGCGCGGTCCGCCGCGATCAGCGCGTCGATCATGCCCTGGAGTTCGCCCTCCATGACGCGGTCGAGGTTGTGCTGCGAATAATTGATGCGGTGGTCCGTGACGCGGTTCTGGGGAAAGTTGTAGGTGCGGATCTTCTCGCTGCGATCGCCGCTGCGCACCTGACTGCGGCGATTCTCCGAGCGCGCGGCGGCTTCTTCCTCCTCCTTGAGGGCGAGCAACCGGGAGCGCAGCACGCGCAACGCCTTGGCCTTGTTCTTGTGCTGCGATTTCTCATCCTGGATGGTGATTACCATCCCCGTGGGCTTATGGGTCAGGCGCACCGCGCTGTCGGTCGTATTGACACTCTGCCCGCCCGGCCCCGAGGAACGGTAGACGTCGAAATGGATGTCTTCGAGGTTGATCGCGATATCCACTTCCTCGGCCTCGGGCAGCACCGCCACCGTGACCGCCGACGTGTGAATGCGCCCCTGCGCCTCCGTCTCCGGCACGCGCTGGACCCGATGCACCCCGCCTTCCCACTTCAACTGGCTGTAGACCCGATCCCCCGTAACCTGGAAACAGATTTCCTTGTATCCCCCGAGTTCGGTCGGGTTGGCGTTCATGGTCTCGATCCGCCACCCCTTGGATTCCGCGTAGCGCGAGTACATCCGAAACAGGTCGCCCACAAACAGCCCGGCTTCCTCTCCCCCGGTCCCGGCGCGAATCTCGACGATGGTGTTCTTCTCGTCGTTTGGGTCGCCGGGAACCAGCAGGACCTTCAGTTCCTGTTCCAGTTCGTCGAGCGATGTGGTCAACAGGTCCTTTTCCTCAGCGGCCAATTGGCGCAGGTCCTCGTCCCTTTCCTCGCGAAGGATATGTTCCGCTTCGGCCAAGCGCGCTTCCTCGGCCTCGTACCGCCGGAAACAGTGGACCAGTTCGCTGATCTCCGCCTGGAGCTTGGCGTGGCGACGGTACGCATCCGGGTTCACGGCCACTTCGGGCGTGCACATGGCGTGGGTGAGGCGGTCATACTCCCGCGCCACCGCAAGGAGTTTTTCCCGCGTGATGGTGTCCATGAGAGGAGAGGATTACTTCGTGCTCGCGTACTTTTTCTGGAACCGTTCGACGCGGCCTTCGCTGTCCACGAACTTCTGCTTACCCGTATAGAACGGATGACAGGCCGAGCAGATTTCGACGTTGATGGCCTTCTTCGTCGAACGGGTCTTGAACGTATTGCCGCACGCGCATCGCACGTTGGTTTCCACGTATTCCGGATGGATGCCCTTTTTCACCATGCTTCTCCTGATGCCGACTCATGCAAAAAGCCGGAGCCTCGATACCTATCGGAAAACCCCGAGCGCCAGTGTTCGTCACAATTCAGGAACCGCGCTATCATACCGTAAGTCCGCGTCAGGAGGCAAGTTGGCGTCCGATTACTCGAACTCGACGCGCCTCGCGTCGCGCGCCGGCTCGCGGCCAAGTGCCAATACGAGACGAGGGGAGCTCAGACCGCGGCGGCACCCTGCTGCATCGTGCCCTTGAGCGCGATGTACATATTCGCCGCGTCCATGTACGCCTTGACGGCGGCCACGATGATGTCGGTGTCCGCGCCTTTGCCCCGGTAGTCCTTACCGTCGAAGTTCACGGTCACGTAGGCTTCGCCGAGCGCCTCCTTGCCCGGCGTGGTGGCGCGTATCTCGAATTGTTCGAGCCGACCGACCACGTTTACGATCTTCTCGACCGCGCGGAACGCCGCGTCCACGGGGCCATCGCCCGTGGCCGTCTCTGCCACGGGCTGATCGCCCTTGATCACCTTCACGTAGGCCAGCGCCGGCACACCGCCGGAGATGCGCACCTGATCGAGTTGGTATGCCTGGAACTCTTCGTCGTAGGCGGACACGATGAGCATCACGAGGTCTTCGTCGTAGACCTCCTTTTTCTTCGCCGTCAGGTCGATGAATTTCTCGTAGAGTTTCTGGAGATCGTCCGCGCTGAGCTTATAGCCGAGTTCCTCGCAGCGCTTCGCGAGTCCCGCGCGGCCCGAGTGCTTGCCCAGGACCAGTTGACTCTTGTGCAGCCCGACCGAATCCGGAGTCATGATCTCGTAGGTGCGCGCGTTCGCGATTACGCCATGCTGATGAATGCCGGATTCGTGCGCAAAGGCGTTCCGCCCGACAATCGGCTTGTTGTAGGGAATTGCCATGCCGGTGATCTTGCTGAGCAGCGTGCTCGACGGAACGATTTCCGTGGTTACCACGTCCGTCTCGAAGGGGTACGAGTCTTGCCGCACGCGGAGGGCCATGACGAACTCTTCGAGGGAGGTGTTTCCGGCGCGCTCGCCGATGCCGCTCACGGTGCATTCGACCTGGCGCGCGCCGCCGGCGGCGGCGGCCAGCGCGTTGGCCACGGCAAGCCCCAGATCGTTGTGATTGTGAGAAGAGAAGATGACGCGCTCCGCGCCGGGCACATTCTTGGTCTTCCCGATGACGTACTCGAACATTTCCTTGATTTCGCCGGGCGTGGTGTAACCCACCGTGTCGGGAAGGTTGATAATATCCGCCCCCGCCTCGATGGCGACCTTGGTGAGCGCGACCAGAAAGTCCCAGTCCGAGCGGGTGGCGTCCTCCGCCGAGAATTCGACCCGCGGGGGCACGAGCTGCTTGGCGAGGGTTACGGCATTGTGGGCGGCTTCGAGCACCTGCTGCCGGGTCATGCGGAGCTTGTCCTTGAGGTGAATGTCCGAAGACGCGATAAACGTGTGGAGGGTCGGCTTTTCGGCGTGTTCGAGGGCCTGCGCCGCCCGCTCGATATCCGTCGGCAGCGCCCGGGCCAGCGCGGCGACACGACACGCCTTGATTTCCCCCGCCACCCGCCGCACCGCCTCGAATTCCTGTTCCGAGGCGATGGGGAAACCGGCCTCGATGGTGTTGACGCCGAGGCGTTCGAGTTGGCGCGCCATCCGGATCTTCTCGTGCTGGTGCATGCTCATGCCGGGCGACTGTTCCCCGTCGCGCAGCGTCGTATCGAATATTTCCACACGATTCGACATTATTTCGTCCTCGTCTTGCGTGATACAGGCCCGCCCCGCCAGTCAAATACACGTAAAGGGCGGACGCAGCCCGCCCCCGCCTATTAACATCGGCCAGTCGAGAAATATTACCAGAGTCCCGCGTTTCCCGTCAAAAACCGGAGATCTTTCGGACCTCCTCAAGTGGCCCAACCAGCACGTGATGCCGCCTTCAGAACGCTCCTTCACGTCCCTGTCCGGCGAAGCACCCATATCATCTCGGTGTGCTCGGGTCGGAAGGGGCGGCAATTGAAATCGCCAAAGACGGCCTCGACGTCGAAGCCGCAGCGGCGCACGAGGTGTTTCATTTCGCGAGGGGTAACCCAGGCGCGCGCCAACGGCAGGCGGCTTTCCCGCAGCAGGCGGTCATAATGGTCGCGCTCTTCGATGCGGTGTTCCTCGATAATCAGTTGACGGTCCTCGTCGTAACGCGCGCGATGGTAATGGACAAGCCGCTCTCCGGTGTCGGGGATGTGGTGTTCCCCCGCGAGGGACCACTCATGGGCCGTCACGACCCGCGAAGGCCGCGCCGCCCATAAGTTGAGAATGAACACGCCGTCGTCCGCAAGATGGCGATGCACGCATTCGAGACACGCGCACTGGTCCTCAGGCGTGAGGAGTTGCATGAAGGTCCGATACGCCATGGCGATGAACCGGAACCGCCTTTCGAGGGTGAACGCACGCATGTCCGCCTCGACCAGTTCGAGGCTCCCGGACAATCGGGGGAATCGCCGAATCTTCTCGCGGCACAGGGCCAACATGGCTGGGGAATTGTCCAGCCCCGTGACGTCAACGCCCGAGAGGGCCATCGGGATGGCGAGGCGTCCCGTGCCGCAGCCAAGTTCGAGGGTCGCGCCTCCGATGCGTACGGCCTGCCCGACGTAGAACTCGGCTTCGCCGGGGAGCCCCTCGTGAATGAGGTCGTAGAAGGGCGCCCACGCGTCGTATTCGGAGGGGGCGTCGTGCGGCCGCTTGGTACGGGTCGGCTTAGTCATGGGGGGGGGCCTGGGGATCGGGGACAGGCACGCCTCCCCCGCGAAGCGCGGGGTCGCTTGTGCCAGTCCCTCGACATCGGGCGGCCCGGGGCGGCGCGCCGAGGGTCTCGTGGAGGAAGTGGAGTATCTCGGGGAAGAGTTCGCGCCGGATTTTCGGATAGAAGAAATCGAAGGCGTGGCCGCGGTCGGGGACGATGATCAAGTTCGTTTTCACGCCGGCCTCGACGAGCATGTCGTGTGCCCGCCGCGCGACGTCGACCGACACCAGATTGTCCTTCTCGCCCTGAATCAGCAGGATCGGACGCGTGTTCGCGTCGAAATAGGTGATCGGGGACGCGGCGGCGTAGGGGTCCCGTTGCGCTTTTGCGTCCGTGGTCACGAAACGGCGCACCAACCCCTTCGCGACGCCACCGACGCGAATCCACGTCTTGGGTTGCTTGTACTCGGCGAGGTCCAGCGCGCCGTAGAGACTTACCGCCGCGCTGATATCGCTCGGCGGGCCAGGGTTCTCGGTCCCTTCGAACTCGGGCATCTCCGCCGTGGCGGCGAGCATGGCGGCGAGATGGCCGCCCGCGGAGTTGCCCAACGCCGCGATCCGATCCGGGTCAATGCGGTAGTCGTCCGCGTGGAGCCGGAGCCAGCGGACAGCCGACTTGGCGTCGTGAACGCACGCCGGGAAGCGGTGGCGTGGCAGTTTTCGGTAACTGATGGCGGCTGCGACGTACCCCTCCTCCGCCAAGCGCCTTCCGTACCACCGCAGTTGATGGCGCGTGCCGCTTACCCAGGCGCCGCCGTGAATGAGCACGACGCAAGGCCGTCGCGCCGCCGCGTCATCGACTTCGGGCAGGAAGAGCGTCAAATGGAGCGGTCTGGTCCCCGGCGCAGCATAGCGCACGCCCTCCTGAATGCGATAGCCGTGCGCGCAACCGGCGCAAGACATCGCGCAGCATGTGACTGTGATGGACAGGGCCCACGAATGCAAACGATAGTCTCCTCGCGACCCATGCGGGGTCGTACCGTCTATTATACTGAAAGCGCGGCCGCGACACGGCATTCCGGTCTGTCGATGTAGTCCAATGCGGCGGCGAGCAAGAATTGAGCGCGACTATCCCACGATCGACTCCGAGTACGTGCAATCCGTTTAGCCCGCCTTGGCGGACGCTTCTTTGCACCCGCATTTATGCGGGGTGATGCGGGAACCTTGTGTAAAGACAAGCACGCCTCAGCGCGGCTTTTCCTCGGCTTCAGCATTGTTTCTATGCTGAAGCAGTTCGCCAAGCGGCGCTGAAGCGCCCTCAGCGCGGGAGCAACGGCCTCTTACACCCCGCGTGAACACGGGTGCAAAGAAGAGCCGCGCTAAAGCGCGCTGACAAGACCGGCCCACGTCCTAATAATGAAGACACACAGCGAACCATGGTACCCATTCGCGCATTCTTGGGGCGGTTTCCGATCAAATCGACAGACCCATTCGCGGGGCGTTCGATTGTTGCAGATCCAAATGTGATATACTCACCGGAAAGTCTAGAGGGGCGAAAATCGAGTCCAGGACATCGCTAAGTGAGACCATCAAGAGACGCGCCGCCCAATCTGGATCGTCTGCTGCGACGCCAACAGGCCGCGCGCGATATCTTCGAACAAATCAAGGCGCTTCTCTCGAAGGCCGACGCGCGCCGCGCCAGCGCCTCGGACAACGACCGCCGCTGGAACCGCGTGCTCGATCACCTCGAACGATCGCTCGATGAGGCGCGCGCGCGTCTTGAACGCGTCGACAGATTCGTCGCCAAGGCGCAGTGCGCCGGATCCGACGCCGTCTCGTCGGTTTCCCCAGCGGATGAGGACACCGTCCAGTGCTCCGGCGACGACATCCAATTGTCTCAGGACCCGGCAGAGGCCGTGACGCAAGTGCTGGCGCTTTCCTTGACGGACCTGAGCAAGCTCACCATGGAGCAGGTGGCTTTGCTGCACGCGCAACTCCCGGAACAGGAAATCGACCTTGAATCCGCGGACATGGAGCGGGCCGAGGCCCGAATCGAACTGGCCAACCAGACGCGACGTTCGGCCGCCGCGGATCCGTCGCGCCCGTTGAGTTTCACCGAGCGGCGCAACCAACTCATCCTCCGCGCCGCCATCAACAAGGCACGTGCGGGGCGTTGCAGCGACGTGACCCGGGAAGAAAGAAGACTCATCTCGAGTTGTTACGAGATGTTATGCAGGCGATTGGATCCGGATGCGCGCGACGAGCGCCTGAAAGCCCTACTGAAGCAGGCTGTGGACGCACTCGGCCTGTAAAGAGACGACGGCATTACTCCCTCTCCCCGCGCGCAGCGCAGGCGCTTGCGCCGCGTGAGGGACAGGGAAGCGTGAGGGTGAAAGAAGCAGCCGGACGCGCGCTACGGGCCGCGCGATTCGAGCCAGTCCAATGGGAAATCGGGGGGCAAACGCAATACCACGAACAGCGCCGCTATGAATTCGAGCTGCTTGCCGGCCCGCTCGGGGTTGTAAAACTCCCAGACGATTTCCCCGGCGGGCGTCACCTCGAAGGCGCGGCCATTATCGGTCTCTGTAATAAGGGTGTTGCCGTTGGGTAACCGCTGGCAGACCCCGCAGGTGCGCGAATAGAAAGGCGCGGCCTCTGTGCCTTGATAGGACCACACGAGCGACATGTCGTCCGGGTCGAACTCGAGAACACGTGATTGGCCCGGCAGTCCCCGATTGTCGAACAGCAGGAGATTGCCGTTTTCGAGCACTTGCGGATCGTGCTGGCGCCTGAACTTGCCCCGTTGCGCCCAGACCACCTGCTCCCGATCCATGTCGACCACCGCAATCGCATCCAGGTTCAGCATCGAGGTCAGGATGTTCCCCGCCGTGAATTCCGGGATGCGGCCCGCGATGCGCCCGTCAAGTACCTCCAAGGTGTTCGTGTGAAAGATGTCACCGCGACGCTTGCCCGACTTGCGCCAGAACGCCCGGTACTTCGAGTGTTCGAAGGCGTGCAGCAGCGACACGCGGCGCTTCTCTTTTCCGTGCTCATCCAGCACCAGGACGAAGTCCTCGAGGATGGGCCGGTTCGGGTCCACGTAATCCACGATGCGGGCCGCGCGCGCCAGTACGTAGATGTCACCGTCGGGCATCACTTCGAGGTCATGATGAGCCCGGCAGGGATTCGCCCAGATCAGCCGCGAGTCCCTGTCGACTTTGATGACGCCCAGCCCTTCGAAGATAGCCAACACATCGCCGTTTTCGAGGAGATAGGCGCGACGCCAATGGGCGGCGCCGAGGTGGGTGTCTTTCGCGCGGTGTTTCGGCCACACCGACCGAAACTCGCGCCGCCATTCGTGCAACACGTTGCCCGCCATGTCCATGAGCATCGCCGCGGGCGCGTGCCCAGACATGTAAAAATTCAATCCCTGGAATGCTCGCGTCGCGTCGTGCCGCACCACGCCGGTTGTCTCATGCGCCGGCATCGAGCCGGCAAGATAACCGATGGCGTCGAGTTGTTCTATCTGCTGTTGCTGCTCCTCAGTAAGCGCCGCGTCGCCCGATTCCGCGCGAAAAGGCCGCCAGCGACCGGGCCCAGGGGCCTCATCCGAGGCCGGACTCCCCTCGTCCACCACATTATCGACTTCCTCTTCCCATTTCCCCGGCGTGGTTGCGTTCCCCGGATCGCCGCCCGGCGCAACCGCTTCCGGTTCCACGCTGGAACCGGTCTCGTGCTGCGGCGAAGAAGGCCCGGAACAAGCCACGCTGATCAGCACGAGCCAGAGAGCGCCCGGAACAACGATCTTGAAAGGGTTACACGCCATGACGAATCCTATTGCCGAAAAATTGGCGGTTCAGTAGACAATCAGGCCGCGACTTCCGTGGCAAGCGCAATCAGCCGATCGCACTCCAACGGCTTCTCCAGGAACGCCTCGGGCGGACGCACCCCCAAGGTCCGCGACATCGACATCTCGTCGTGTTGCACGCCCAGTTCGTAAGTATTTACAGCGGTCAGCATGATTACCGGGATGTCCTGCGTTTGCGCGTCGCCGCGCAGTTCCTTGAACACCGCGAAACCGTCCTTGCCCGGCATCATGACATCCAGAATGATAAGATTCGGGTGCTCTCGCAACGCAAGAATCAACCCGATCTCGCCGTTTTCCGCCGTAGTCGTCTCCCAACCGGCCGCCTCGAACGTGGCCGCAACGACCTCGCGATTGTCCGCCTCGTCATCGATGATCAGCACCCTGAGCGGCGCACTCATGCTCCATCCTCCCTGGCACACGCAACCAACGAAGGATACGCCAAAAGACTCATACGCTCACCGATGGTTTGCCGGTTCCCGGCGCCCGATCCGCAAAAAATACGGCATATCTGAGTGTGCCAGCTGTAGCAGTATGGTGCCGGGAGCGGGAGTCGAACCCGCACGGAGGGGAAACTCCGCTGGATTTTGAGTCCAGTGCGTCTGCCAATTTCGCCATCCCGGCGGTGAGAGGCACAGTATAGCGACCGGATCCGAGATAATTCAATTTTGGAGGATAGGCTGGAGACCTCCAGTCGGGGCCGTGGCGCAGTCTCAGCCTTCGCGAAGCGCTTCGACGGGCAAGCGGGGAGACCGGCCACAACACTGCCTGCTCAGGGCTTCGGCGCCACCGTCACCACCACGTAGCGCTCCGGCGGCGCGGCCGTAAACACGAACGGCAGGCGTCCCCACACATCCGAATAGAAACCCGCACCCGACGCTTGGTGCATGGTCGCGCATCCCGGAAACGCGGGGTATTCCAGCGTGGCGGTCGAGGCGATGATGTCCGCCCCGAGACGGATCAGATTCGTATTGTTCTCCGGTATGACAACCACTTCACCCGGCTTGAAATTGGGCCGCGACAAGTCCACCGCCCGCGCGCCGCGTCGCTCCATGTAGTATTGAAAACCCCAATGCCCGACAAACCAGACGTGCCCGTCCCCCGCGCGGTCCATGGTGTCGTGCGCGGCGACGCGCCCGTTCTCCGCGAGGCGATAATCGGCCCCGGCGACCATCAACCCAAGCACGGCCGATACGACGAACGGCGCGAGGCGAAAACACGCCGGCATGGATCGCGCATGTTCGAAGCGCCGTGCCGCGAGGATGGCTGCGGGGACCGCCGCGGGCAGGATCACGCGGCCATTCACGTAGTGGTTCACAAACGCCGCGAAGAAGACCGTGCCCACAAGCCACAAGACGAGCACAACACGATCCGCGCGGCGCGTGATACGTGCATCCCGCTCACCGTCCTCCACGGGCGGGACGCCCGTGCCACACGTGGCATGAGCATCCTGCTCATGGTCCTCCACGGGCGGGACACCCGTGCCACGGGGGCGCAACATTCCCCCTTCCGGCACAAGCAACAGCAACGTCGCCGCGCCGCCGACAAGCCACAGGCTCACTTGCGCGAAATAGCCGGCTGACGGCGCAAACCCCGCGATATCCTGGAGGTGTCGTCCCGCAGGGGTCCACAGGAACGCGGCAAATAACATCGCCCAGAATACGATCCCGCCGAGAATCGTCCGACGCGACCACAACCACGGCGAAAACAACAACGGGAAGACGAGACACCCGCCAAGAAACGCCAGTGTCGTGCACGCCTTGGCGGCGTAATTGCCGTCGCTTTCATGGAATCCACTTGCATAGGACACCGCGTCCCAGAGCAGCCCGCGTCCGTACAACCGCGCGGTCCCCCACTCGTAAAGCCCCAGTAACGCGACGGGCAGAATCAACCACGCCGCGTGGATGCGCGCCCCCCTGCCTCGCAACAAAGTGTATACCAGCAACAAAGGTATGAGGCTGACCCCGAAGTACTTCGTCAGCGCACAGGCCGCAACCAACAGCCCCGACACCAGAAACCACGGCGCGGACCGCCGTTCGCGCCCGACGATCCAGCAATGCATCGCCCACAGCCAGAGCGCCAGCATGGGCACATCGCACATGAGGGTCGTCGCGGAGACCAGGAACACCGGCGTCAGCACCGCCGTGGCCGCCGCCGTCAGGGGATGCGCGCAGAATCGCCGTGCCACGAGATACGCGCCCGCGCCTGTCAATGCCGCGAGCGGCATCATGGCCAGGTGCAAGCCCCACTCGCGCCAGCCGAATAGGACGCCGAACAAGACAAGATAATACGAGAACAGCGGCGGGTTCTGGTTCACCGCGTGCATCGATTCCGGCACGCCGTACCAGTTCACGTCGAACCCGTAGAACGCTACGGGGTCCTCAAGAAGATGCTGGGCGGTCCATACGAAGAGCGGGTCATCAATATGAAGGGCTTTGTTCAGAAACAGCAGGACGGGCACAACCGCCAACGCCGCCGCAATCGCCGCGCGGCGGGCATGCATGCCTCGCGCCGCACCCTCCACGCCGCCGACCCCGTTCATGTAAGCGGCCCGATGCGCACGACTCCACGGCGAGCGTACATGGCGGCGCGGTCCTCCACGAGAATCAGTCGACCATCGCCGGTTCCGGCGGCGCACCGACCACGCGCGTAATCCGGTTGCGCGCATCGACATGCACCATCCGCGGCGAGTAGCGTTCGGCATCCCGCGCGTCCATTTGCGCGTAAGTGATCACGATGACGAGGTCGCCGGGCTGGCCCAAGCGCGCCGCCGCGCCGTTCAGGCATACCACGCCGCTGCCGCGTTCGCCCTCAATGATGTACGTGGTGAACCGCGCGCCCGTGTTGATGTTCAACACGTGAACCTGCTCGTAAACGCGCATGTGCGCCGCCTTGATGAGGTCCCGGTCCAGCGTCAGGCTGCCCTCGTAGTTCAGGTCCGCCTGCGTCACCGTGGCCCGGTGAATCTTGCTTTTGAGCATCGTCAACATCATGGTCCTCGAAGTCCTCCTTACTCATAAGCCGGGCGGCCTATCCGGCGCACTCCGGCGGCGTAAACATTATGTTGTCTATCAAACGCGCGTTGCCGACCAACGCCGCCACCGCGAGCATCACCCGGCCCCGCACGCGGTCGACCGGGCACATCGAGTCCGCGTCGACCAGTTCCACGTAGTCGATGGTCACGCCGGCCATGCCCTCACGCACCAGGTCCAGCAGCGCCGCGCCGTCGCGCTCGCCCGCATCGAGTCGCGCCCGCGCGGCGAACAGCGACCGCGACAGGCACAACGCCCGCTTGCGTTCCTCGGCGCTCAGATACTTGTTGCGCGAACTCATGGCCAGCCCGTCCGGCTCGCGCACCGTCGGCATTTCGACGATCTCGACGCCCATATCGAGGTCGCGGGCCATGCGCCGGATCACCGCGCACTGCTGGCCGTCCTTTTGCCCGAAATACGCCCGGTCGGGCAATACGGCGTTGAGCAACTTCGTCACCACGGTCGCAACGCCCCGGAAGAAATGGGGCCGCGTGCGGCTGCACAACCCGGACGAAACCCCCTCGACCATCACGTAGGTCGCGTAACCCTCGGGGTACATCTCCCGCGCGTCCGGCACGTAAATCGCATCCATGCCGATGTCCACGGCCATCGCCTGGTCCGCTTCCCAAGTCCGCGGATACCGATCGTAATCCTCCTCCGGACCGAACTGCGTCGGGTTCACGAACACGCTCAACACGGCGGCATCGTCGCGCGCGCGGGCCGCGCGCATGAGGCTGGCGTGGCCCTCGTGCAGCGCGCCCATCGTCGGCACGAAACCAACCGTCTGCCCCGCCGCCTTCCGCGCCAGCGACCACGCCCGCATCTCGCTCGCCGTGTGGATAAGCTTCATTTGTACGTGTGCTCCTCGGCGGGAAACGCGCCCGCCCTTACTTCCGCCACGAACGCCGCCACCCCGTCCCGCATCGCCTGCCGGGCGTCGGCGAAGGTCTTGCAGAAGCGCGCCCTCCCCCACCCCAGCATGTCGTGGAATACGAGCACCTGCCCGTCGCAGCCGACACCCGCGCCGATGCCGATCGTCGGAATCTTGATCGACGCGGTGATCTCCGCGGCGAGGTCCGCGGGAACGCACTCGAGGACAATACTAAAGCACCCGGCCGCTTCCAGGCCCTTGGCTTCCTGCTTCAGCCGCTCCCGGCTTGCCGCATCGCGGCCCTGGACCTTGTAGCCGCCAAACACATTCACCGACTGCGGCGTCAACCCGATATGCCCCATGACCGGGATGCCCGCGTTCAGTATGCGGTGGATCGCATCGCCGAATTTCTCGGCCGGGCCTTCGAGCTTGACCGCCTGCGCACCCCCTTCGGCCACGAGCCGGCCCGCATTGCGCAGCGCCTCCTCGGGCGAGACCTGATAGGAAAGAAACGGCATGTCCGCGATAAGCAGCGCCCGGCTGATCCCCCGCGAGACCATGCGCGTGTGGTGGACCATGTCGTCCATCGTCACCGGCAGCGTGCTCGGCAGGCCCATCACCACCATCCCCAGCGAATCCCCGACCAGTACGGCGTCCACGTCCGAAGCGTCGAGCAATTGCGCGGTGGGATAGTCGTAAGCGGTGATCATGGTGAGTTTCTCACCCGACCGCTTACGCTCCAGAAAGGTGAGCGTCGTGACGGCGTTCGCCATCTCGTTCTCCTTGACCGTGACTTACCGTCCCGGTCCCTGTTGGGCTCCAAGCGGAGCGGTTCAAGGAGTTAGCGCGATAACCCCGCGCTTTTCCACACGTCCCTCGGCATCGGGCGACCGCGCGAGTTCGGCCACCGTCCTTCCCGTCACCGGGTCGACGGCGTCCGGCGCGATGTCCGCCAGCGGCGCCAGCACAAAGGCCCGTTTCCGAAACGCCTTATGCGGGACCGTCAACACATCCGTCTCCACCACCGCGTCCCCGCAGAGGATGAGGTCGATATCGACCTCCCGCGGACCCCACCGGCGCGTTTCCCGGCGGCCCAAGCGGCGCTCGATCCCTTTCACGGCGCGCAGCAGTTCAAGCGGAGCCATCTCCGTCTCAATCTCCGCTGCCAAGTTCAGGAACGCCGCCTGGCCGACCTCGCCGAGAGGCTCAGTCTCGTAACACGGCGATACTCGGCAAAGCCGCACACCCGCAAGCCCCCGCAATGCGTCCAACGCGGTGGCCAAGTGCCGCTCCCGGTCGCCCACATTGCTGCCAAGGCCCAAATAAACGCGCATGCGCCTCGCCCGGCAAGTGGCAATGCCCTTGCCCATCCACAGAAAGTATACCACCGGCGAGGGCCGGATTCCAGTTTTTCTGGATTTGCGCGGGCGGCGGCGGAGCAACACGCTATCGACGCGGAGCATGCGCGGGAAGGCCTGCGGACGCGTCATTGCCGGCTGCGGCAAGTACGATTTCCGTGCTGAATCTGAGATAATGCCCCCGCATACGTCGTGCGCGCTTCAGCGCATGATAAGGGGCTCCGGCTTTGTGCGAGGGAACGCATGAACCACGAACGCAAGGGCTTGCTTTGGCTGCTCGCGTCGCTTGTCGGCGCGGCGCTGCTTGTCACGCTCTGGCCGCGCACGGAATTGACCAGCCTCGAACGCCAGGCCATCGCGGAAGGGCGGGTGGTCATCACCTATTGGGACCGGCACTCGGGGCACGAGCACGAGGCGCGGCGCACCCTCATCGACGAGTTCAACGCATCCCAGCGCGAAATCCACGTGCGCGCGCTGCCCATCGGCTTCAACATGGAGAAGATGGTTACCTCGATCGCCGGGGTCGCCGCCCCCGACATCATCTCGCTCGACGGCACCCTGCTTGCCCAGATAGTTGCGCAGGGGTGCTTCACGCCGCTCGACGACGTGATGGCGTCGTCGCCCCACCTGCAAGAAGCGGCGTTCTTCCCCCATCTCTGGCGCGCCGTCTGCTTCGACGGCCACGTTTGGGGCGTGCCCACCACGACCGACAGCGTCTGCCTCCTCTGGAACAAGGACGCCTTCCGCCGCGCCGGGCTCGACCCCGATCAGCCGCCGCGCACCATCGAGGAACTGGGCGACCTCGCCGCGCGCCTGACCGTGCGCGAGGGCGACCGCATCGTCCAGATGGGATTCCTGCCGTGGACCCCGTGGGACCAGTCGTACATGTGGGGCGGCTTTTTCGGCGGCCAGTGGTACGACCCGGCGACGGGGCGTATCCAGGCCGCGGAAAGCCAAGGCATTATCGACTCCTTCTACTGGCAGCGCAGCTTCACGCTCGACCCCGCGCTGCCGCCCGACTCCCCCCGGCAATCCCCCTACGCGCAGGACGCAAACCGGATCGCGTCGTTCCGCAGCGGCTTCGGCGACTACCAAAGCGCCAACAACCCCTTCTACACGGGCCGCGTCGCCATGATCGCCGAGGGCGAATGGCAGGTCACCTTCGTAAGCAAGTACGCGCCCGGCCTCGATTGGGGCGTCGCGCCGCTGCCCCAGCCCGAAGGCGTCACGCCCCGCTGCTACTCGCCCACCTGCATCGCCGACGCAATCCCCGCGACGGCGCGACACAAGGACGCGGCCATGACGTTCCTCCGCTGGTTCCACACGCCCCGCGACGATGGCCGCCCCTCCCCCGCCAGCGACTATTGCTACGCCATCCACAACATCCCCACGCGCCCCGCCGAAGCGCGCCAGGACCGCTTTACGAGCAACCCGAAGTTCCGCGTCTTCGTCGAGCAACTGCTCGAACGCGAAAACGTCACCGCGCCCGTCCTGCCAATCACCCAATTCCTCATGGACGAAATCGAGCGCCAGCGCGAGCGGGTCGTCTTCTGGAAGGTCCGCCCCGAGGAGGCCCTCCGCGCCGTGCAGGACCGGGTGAACGCGGAACTCGAGCGCACCCGCCGCTTCGCCAAGGCGAGGGCCGCGTCATGACGCGCATGGACCGGCGGAATCTCCGCAACGGATTGCTGTTTATTGCGCCGTATTTGATTGGTTTCGGCGTTTTTGCGCTGTATCCATTGGTTATGAGCGTTTATTATAGCTTTACGCACTTTAACGTCATCCAGCCGCCCGTCTGGACCGGGATCGAGAACTACCGCATCCTCTTCTTCGAGGACCCCCTCTTCTGGAAATCGCTCTACAACACCTTGTACTACACCGCCTTCGCCGTCCCGCTCGGGCTCGCCTTCAGCATCGCCATCGCGCTGCTGCTCCACCAGAAGACGCCCGCCATGCCCCTGTTCCGCACGGTCTTCTTCCTGCCAAGCATCGTGCCGATCGTGGCGTCCGCCGTGTTATGGCTCTGGGTGCTCAACCCGGACAGCGGGCTCATCAATACGACCCTCGAACGGTGGTTCGGCATCGAAGGTCCCGGCTGGATCGCCGACGAGCGGTGGTCCAAGCCGTCGCTCGTCTTGATGAGTTTCTGGGCGCTGGGCGGGGCGATCGTCATCTTCCTCGCCGGACTCGGCGACGTGCCGGTCGAGTTGTACGAAGTGGCGGCCATCGACGGCGCGGGCGTATGGCGGCGCTTCCGCAACGTGACGTTGCCCATGCTCAGCCCGACGATCCTGTTCAACCTGGTCATGGGGCTCATCGGTTCGTTTCAGTACTTCACGCAGGTCTACGTCATGACGGGGGGACGCGGCACGCCGGTGGACAGCACGATGTTCTACGCACTGTACATGTACCGCAATTCCTTCTACTACCTGCGGATGGGTTACGCCTCCGCCATGGCGTGGATGCTCTTCGTCGTGATCCTGATCGCCACCGTGGGCGTGATGGTCACGTCGCGGCGCTGGGTGCACTATCACGGCGAATAGGGGCCACTTCGCAACAACCTGCAAACAAAGCGCATTTCATTGCCAGCCGCTTCCCATCGCCTTGTAGAGGGCGACCAGCCCCTGGAAAAGCCTCCCCCGTGCCTCCGCCAGGGCGAGTTCGCCGCTGAAGACGCCCCGCTCGGCGTCGAGCACTTCGATATAGCTGGCGAAGCCGCCCTCGTAGCGCCGCCGCGCCAAATGGGCATACCGCATGAACGCTTCGAGTTGCCGCCCATGCGCATCGAGTTCCTCACGCACGGTCTTGACGGTGATGAGCGCGTCCTCGACTTCGCGAAAGGCGTTCTGGATGGCCTGTTGATACCGCGCCAGCGCCTCTTCTTGCCCGGCCTCGGCGGCCTTGACCCGCCCCCTTATCCCGCCCGCGGTGAATATCGGCACGTCTATCGGGGCGGCGTAATTCCATGTCCGCGCCGAACCCTGAAAGAGATTGTCGATGTCCGTGCTTGCCCACCCGAACATCCCGGTGAGCGAAATGCTCGGAAAGTACTGGGCCCGCGCCACGCCGATCTGCGCGTTTGCCGAGATCAGGTTCTGTTCCGCCTGGCGAATGTCCGGACGGTTGATGAGCAGGTCGGAGGGCAGTCCGGCGGGCACGGCGGGGATCGCCAATTCGTCCAGGGTCTTACCGCGCGGGACCGCGGCCGGGTTTCGCCCCAACAACATGCACAACCCATTCTCCTGCCGGGCAACGGCCCGCTCGATGACGGGCAGCGCGGCCCGCGCCTGTTCATACACGGATTCCACCTGGCTCAGTTCCAGTTGCGAGATGACGCCCGTCTCGAAACGGCGCTTGAACAGGTTGTACGTATCCTCGCGGGTCTTCACGGTGGCTTGCGCAATTTCCAGCGCCCGGTCCAGACTCCGGAGATTCACGTAGCTCTCCGCCACGGCGGAAACCAGCATCAGAATAACGCCCCGGCGGCCCTCCTCGGCGGCGAGCAGGTCCGCGCGCGCGGATTCGTTGGCCCGTCTCAGTTTGCCCCAGAGGTCGATCTCCCAACTGGCGCTGAAACCGCTCCGGAAACTGTCCACGGGGTTCTCGATCCGGGCCGAGGGCATGGCGGACATCCCCGACGTTGCGCCGCTTGACGGGGCCGCCGCCCCCGCGCCCCCGGTCAAGGTATCGAGTCCGCTCACCAACGCCTGGACTTTCTGGGTCAGCCCCAACAGTTCCTGGATCGTACTGGTCGAGACCGTGGCCCCGGGACCTTCCTCCGTGTTGCGCACGCGACCCGCGCTCGTGCTTCCGCCGACATGAGGAAACAGACCGGACCGGCTGGCTTGATAGAGCCCCGCAAACAACTCGACCCGGGCCGCGGCCATCTTGAGGTCCTTGTTCTCCTGAAGCGCGGCTTCCACGAGATCGTTCAGCACCGAGTCGTCGAACTGCGCCCACCATTGCGTGTTCGCGATTTCCGCCGCGTCGCTCGCCTCGAAGCGCCACGACTCCGGCGTGGCGGTCTCGGGGCGATGGTAGTCGGGGCCGGTCTTGCATCCGGCGAGGGCACACAGCGCGATCAGCGCAAGCAGCACGACACCGCGGGCGGCGATGCCGCACCGAAGATGGGCAACTCCGGGATATGGAAGCAAGAGACTTCGTCGCATGGTCGTTACACTCCCGCGGGACCTGGTTCGGCGCTCATGATCGGTTGGCCTTTGCCCCGTCCGCCAAAGCCCTTCTCGACAAGCACGTAAAATAGCGGCGCAAACAGGACCACCAGGAGGGTGCCGGTGACCATGCCGCCCAGCACCACGGTGCCGATGGCGTTCATGGCGCCCGCGCCCGCGCCGGTGCTGAAGGCCAGCGGGAGCACGGACAGGCCGGTGGTCATGGACGTCATGAGGATTGGTCTCAGCCGCAACTTCACCGCCTGGAGCGCGGCCTCGATCAAGCCCATTCCCCCCGCCACGCCGGCCATTGCGAATTGAACAATGAGGATGGCGTTCTTCGTCGCCAATCCGAGGGTGTTCAACATGCCGATCTGAAAATAGACGTCGCTCGGGAACCCGCGCAAGTTCGCGGCGGCAAAGCCGCCTATGACGCCCAAAGGCAGGATCATGAGGACCGCCATCGGGATGTCCCACTTGCCGTACAAGGCCGCGAGGAACAAGAACACGATCAGGATGGAAAAGGTGTAGAGCAGTCCCGTTTGCTCGGCGGCCTGCCGTTCCTGGTACGAGAGCCCAGTCCAGTCATGGCCGAATCCCTGCGGCAACCGCAAGGTCAGTTCCTCCATCGCCTGCATGGCGTCGCCCGAGCTTCGGCCCGCCGCGGCCTCGCCCCAGATATTTATGGACGGAAACCCGTTGAACCGCTCGAGCCGGGGCGGCCCGCTGGTCCAGTGGCCGGAGGCGAACGAAGGAAACGGCACCATCTTCCCTGTGGAATTGCGCACGTAGAGTTTCTCGATGTCTTTGGGCAGCATGCGATAGGGCGCGTCCGCTTGAGCGAAGACCCGTTTGATGCGCCCGCCGTGGATGAAGTCGTTGACATAAGCGCTGCCGAAAGCCGCCGAAATCGTGCTGTGGATGGAGGTGATGGGCACGCCCAGCGCGCCCGCCTTCTCCCAGTCCACGTCAACCCGATACTCCGGCACGTCCTCCATACCGTTGGGCCGGACGCTCGCCAGCCTCGGGTCCTGCGCCGCCATGCCCAGGAGTTGGTTGCGCGCCTGCATCAGCGCGTCATGCCCGCCGCCGCCGCGGTCCACCAACTGGAAGTCGAACCCGATGGCGCTGCCCAATTCGGGGATGGACGGTGGCGGAAAGGCGAACACCATGGCGTTGCGAATCTGGGAGAACCTGGCCATGGCGCGGCCCGCGACCGCCTTTGCCCGCAGATCCGGCCTGTCGCGCAAGTCCCAATCCTTCAATTTGCCGAACACCATCGCGTTGTTCTGCGCCCGACCGGAAAAGCCCACGCCCACAATCGTCAAGCAGGACTCCATCGCCTCGTTCTCGTGCTCGATGAAGTATCGGCGGACTTCGTCCGCGACCTCCTGGGTCTGTTCAAGGGTCGCGCCCGTGGGCAGGATGACCTGCGACAGCAGGATTCCCTGGTCCTCTTCCGGGAGGTAGGCGGTGGGCATGCGCATGACCAGGAATCCCAGGCCGACCACGATCGCTGCATACAAGGCCACGAAACGCAGTTTTCGGGCCAGCCCGTAACCCACCAGCTTCACGAAGCCGTCGCGAAACCGATAGAAACCACGGTCAAACCAGAGAAAGAACGGGCGCAGGAACCAGACAGCCCCTTCCGCCGCCTCGTGTCCCTTCACTACCGGCCTGAGTATCGACGCGCAGAGCACCGGCGTGAGGATCAGCGCCACCATCACCGACAGGAGCATGGACGTGACGATGGTCACGGAGAACTGGCGGTAGATGATGCCGGTGGACCCGCTGAAGAACGCCATGGGACCGAACAGGGCGGCGAGCACCAGAAAGAAGCCGATCAAGGCGCTCGTGACCTGCCCCATCGACTTGGCGGTGGCGTCCCGCGGCGATAGCCCCTCCTCGCTCATGATCCGCTCCACGTTTTCCACCACGACGATCGTATCGTCCACAAGCAGCCCGATGGCGAGCACCATGGCGAACATGGTCAGCATATTGATGGAGAATCCGAACACGCCGAGCATGGCGCACGTGCCCAGGAGCACCACCGGCACCGAGATGGTGGGAATCAGCGTGGCGCGCATGTTCCCCATGAAGAGCCACATGACCAGAAACACCAACACAATCGCCTGCAGCAGCGCCTTGACCGCCTCGCGGATGGCGACCTTGATGAACGGCGTCGTGTCGAAGGGATACACGACCTTCATCCCCGGCGGAAAGTCGCGGCTCATCTCTTCAAGGCGCGCCTTGACGGCGTTGGCCGTGTTCAATGCGTTGGCGCCGGGCGCCTGCCGGATGGCCAGACCGGCGGCGGGTCTTCCGTTGTAGCGGGCGTCGATATCGTAGAACTGCGTGCCGAGTTCCGTTCGGCCCACGTCGCGGATGCGCACGACGGATCCGTCGGGATTGGTGCGCAGGGGCACCGCGGCGAATTCGTCCGGGGTCCGGAGCAGATTCTGCACCACGATCGAGGCGTTCAGGCGCTGGCCCTCGACCGCCGGAATCCCGCCGAACTGGCCTGCGGAGACCTCGACGTTGTACGCCCGCAGCGCGCGGATTACCTCCTCCATCGTCAAGTGGTAGTCGGTCAACTTGTCCAGGTCGAGCCAGACGCGCATGGCGTACTGCCCGCCGAACGCCTCGACTTCGCCGACGCCGGGCACACGCGCCAGCACCTTCTCGATGTTCGAGCCGGCATAGTCGCGGAGATCGTGGCCGCTCATACTACCGTCTTCCGAGATTAGGCTGACAATCAGCAGATAGTTGCGTGTGGACTTGTTTACGGTGATGCCCGACCGCTGGACCGCTTCCGGCAGACTGGTCATGGCGAGTTGCAGCTTGTTCTGCACCTTGGCCCATGCCAGGTCCGGGTCGGTCCCCGGCTTGAAGGTCAACTCGATGCGCGAGGCCCCCGCCGAATCGCTCGTGCCGGACAGATAAAGCATGTCATCGAAGCCGGTCATCTTCTGCTCGATGATCTGGGTCACGCTGTTTTCCACGGTCTGCGCAGAAGCCCCGGGATAGAAGGCGCTGATGGCGATGGACGGCGGGGCGATATTCGGGTACTGGGCGATCGGCAGGTTGTAGATGGCCAGCGCGCCCAAGAGCATAATGAAGATGGCGATAACCCAGGCGAAGACCGGCCGATCCAGAAAGAATCGCGATAGCATGATGTGGCTCCGTTACTTCGAATTGGGGGGCGCTTGGGAGGCGCTTTCGGGGGCCGTGTTCGCTGTTCTTCCCTCTTCCAAGGGAACCGCTCTGACCGGTGCGCCCGGCCGCACGCGCTGCGTCCCCTCCACGATCACACGATCGCCGGGGGCGAGTCCCGACGACACGAGCCACTGGTTGCCGACGTCCCGGTCTACGACCAACATCCTGGGTTCCGCCTTGCCGTTCGCGTCCACCGTCAAAGCCACAGGATTGCCCTTGGCGTCGCGCGATACCGCCTGGTGCGGCACAAGAATAGCCTCGTTCAGGACGCCCTCCTCGACAATCGCCCGGACGAACATGCCCGGCAGGAGAACGCCTTCCGGATTGGGAGCCACAATCCGCACGATGACGGACCCGGTCGTCGGGTCCACCGTCACATCGCGGAACCCGAGCGTCCCCGACAGCGGATACATTGCGCCGTCTTCCATCACCAACTTCACGGTCTTCTGGTCCGAGTCGGTGTCTTGGAGACGGCCGCTCTCCATGTTCCTTCGCAAGCGGGCCAGCTCCGCGGTGGATTGGGGGACATCCACGTAGATCGGGTCGAATTGTTGGATCGTCGCCAGGGGTAACGGCTGGTAGGCTGTCACGACTGCCCCGTCCGTCACGTTGGACCGTCCGATGCGGCCGGAAATGGGCGCGGTAATCCGGGTGTAGTCGAGATTGATCCGGGCTGCCTCGAGCGCCGCCGCCGCCTGCTTGACGCCCGCCTCGGCCGCCGCTATCCCGGCCCGGTCGCTCTCGACCTGCGCCTCGAACGCGCGAAGGGTGGCCTCGGCCACTTGCAGGTTCGTCGCCGCATGGTCCCGGTCGCTGGCGGAGACCGCCGCGTCCTTGAAGAGGTCCTCAGCGCGTTGGAAATCCGTCTTGGCAAGCGCCACGGTCGCCTGTTGCCGCGTCACGTTCGCGATGCTCGCCTGCAAGGCGGCCCGAATTCTCTCGGCGGCCTTTCTTGCCGCATCAAGATTCGCCGCCGCGCTGTCATACGCTGCCTGATAAGGCGCCGGGTCGATCTGATAGAGCAAGTCCCCCGCCTTGACGTCGGCGCCCTCCGTAAAGAGGCGTTTCTGTATTAGACCGCTTACTTGAGGCCGGATTTCGGAGACGAGGTACGCGGCGGTGCGGCCCGGCAACTCGGTGGTGAGCACGACCTGCTGTGTCGTAACCGTCACGAACGCCACTTCGGGAACGGGAGGCGGTCCGCCGGGCGGTCCCTGTTGTGCGCACCCCCCCAGCAGCAAGACGCTCGTCACGGCAACAAGTACTGCTGTCCAGCGCCTGCGAAGATAACCATGCGTGTTTCGGTACATCTGAAGTCTCCCGTTCAAGCCGAAATGCCGCGGACGCGGCTACGTTTCAAGCACCCCCCGAAAAAGGATGTCCAGGACCTTGTCCGGGTCCTCGGGATACGGATAGCGGTCAGGCCATTCGAGACTGAGAAGCAGAAAGGCGTTGACTACGCTGTCGAGGGCCACGGCCAGCGCGTAGGGATCGCCGATTCTCTTGAATCGTTTCTTCGTCATTCCGCGCTTAAACACCGAGGCAAGCCGTTCCAGGGTCTCATCGTACCCTTTTCGAACCTCTTCATCCAGGCGGGCCTTGATGTTGACCCTCGCGCCTCTGCTCTCAGCGAGAAAAAGCTGAACAAAAGAGAGATTGCCGCCGAAGACCTCGCCCTTGACGCGAACATAGTGACGGAGTTTCTCAATCTCGTCATCGGGCGTTTCCAACGCCTTTGTAAGCGCCTCGTGGAACTTCTCCGCGTGTTCGAGCATGAGCGCCCGGTAAAGGTCCTCCTTGTTCGCGAAGAATCGGTAAAGCGTCCCGATGGCGAACTCGGCGCTCTCCGCGATCTCGTGCATCGAGACGTTGTGGTAGCCCTTCTCTGAAAAGAGCGCGAGCGCGGCGGCAAGCATCTGGCGGCGATGCCGGAGTTTCTCTCGTTCGCGGCGCGGAAGCTTCACCTCTTGCATGAATCGACCCCGACAGTGTTTGTGACGCGACGTTCTAAAAGGCGTCACCACATTTCAAAACATGACGCAGCGTTCACATTGTAGGTCCGGACCGCCCCGTTGTCAAGGTGAGCGTCGGGCACAATCGGTGCGTGGCATTGCCGAGGATGATGCGGCGAATCGAATGCTTTTCTCCCCCGGTTCTTGCGCTTATCGAGGGATTCCGCGCCGGTTCAGGCGGCATCCGGCGGTCACGGCCGAACCGGAAAAGGAGACGCCGGCGGGCTCTTGTTGTAACTCGCCAGCGTTCAGTGACTTAGATGGTGGAGCTGATCGGGATCGAACCGACGACCTCCGCAATGCGAATGCGGCGCTCTCCCAAACTGAGCTACAGCCCCGTGAAATGGAAAACTGATGATAGCAGACCTGCCCGATGAGAGTCAAAACCTTTGGGAGCAGCAGGGTTCCGACGGTGATTGGGAGTGCTCGGAAGACGAGGGCAAGGGCGAGCACGAGTACGAGTACGAGTACGAGGGCGAGCGGAGGAGGCGTTTCGCCGGCCCTCTAGATGTAGGAACCGCCTCTGTAGCCGCGGTCTTGCTCGATGATCACGTTGACGCAGGCGGGCTTGCCGGATGCGAAGGCACGTTCGAGCGCGGGGCGGATGTCTGCGGGGTCGGTCACGTATTCGCCGTGGCCGCCGAGCGCGGCGACCACCTCGTCGTAGCGCGCGCTGTTGAGTTCCGTCGCGACAACGCGGTCCGCGCCGTAGAGCGCGCCCTGGGGCCGCAGCATCTGCCCCCACATCGCGTCGTTGCCGACCACGCCGACGATGGGCAGATTGAACCGGACGGCGGTGTCGAACTCGAAGCCGTTGAACCCGAAGCTGCCGTCGCCGAATACGACGAGCACGCGCTTGTCGGGGTGGGCCAGTTGCGCGGCGATCGCGAAGGGCGCGCCGACGCCCAATGTCCCGAGCGGGCCGGGATCGAGCCAGAAGCCGTTCTTCGGAATCGGGATAACTTTCGCGGCGGAGGCCACGATGTCTCCGCCGTCGCCGATGACGATCATGTCGTCCTGGACGAAATCGGCGATCTCGCGGCACAGGCGCTTCGCGCGGATGGGCGTCTCGTCACTGTGTCCGGCGGTTTCGTCCTCCTTGCGCTTCGCCGCCTCCTTCTCCCGCAGTTGGTCGGCGTACTTCGAGAAATCGAGGCGCATATGCTCCTCCTCCATGGCCTGGAGCATCATCTCGAAGCCACAGCTCAGATTGCCGACGAGGGCGGCATCCGCCGATCGGTTATAGCCGATCAGGGTATTGTCCATTTCGAGCTTGATGATCTTGGCCTCTTTCGGGATGGTCTGGCCGAATGCGAGGCGGAAATCGAGCACGCAACCGGCCAGCACGATGACGTCGCAGGTTTCGATGGCTTCGCGGCGGGTCACCTTGAAGAGATGCCTCGAATCGCGGGGGATGCAGCCGCGGCCCATGCCGTTCTCGTAGGCGGGGATGTCCGTCTTCTCGAGGAATGCGTTCAGCGGCCCCTGGGCCTGCGACCACTTCACGCTGGTGCCGACCATCATCATGGGGCGTTCGGCCTTTTCGAGGTGACGCAGCGCCTGCACAACGCTGTTCCATTCGGGACACACGACGGGCGGCGCCGTGCGAAGCTTCGGGATGTTCACGTCCCAACGCGGCGCGCCGATCAGGATGTCCATCGGGATTTCGAGGTAAGACGGTCCCGGCATGCCGGAAATGGCGTGGCGTACGGCGAGTTCGATGTACTCGGGGATGCGCTCGGTCTCGTAGCAAGCCCCTGCGTATTTCGTGATGGGCTTGAGGAGGCTGACGTGGTCCATCTCCTGGAGCGATCCTTTGCCGAGGTTCGCGAAGGGCCCTTGCCCGCCGATGACGAGCATGGGCGAGTTCGCGCGCCAGGCGTTCGCGATACCGGTCGCCGCGTTCGTGACGCCGGGGCCGGCGGTCACCGCGGCCACGCCGATACTGCCTGGGCGCACGCGCGACCAGGCGTCCGCCGCCAGCGCCGCGGTCTGTTCGTGGCGCACGTCGACGACGCGGATGCCCTCGTCGAGGCAGCCGTCGTATATGGGCATGATGTGGCCGCCGCTGAGGGTGAAAATGCACTCGATGCCGGCCGCCTTGAGCGTGCGCGCCACGAGTTTGCCGCCGTGTTCAGACACTGTTTGCGTCTCCCGGAGTGGTTCGAGGGAATGCGGCTCCGCCGCCCTTACAAAGGAGAAAAACAGCGGAATTCGCCCGAATCTTCCCGGAGGGCGTGCACGTATCGTAGGGCGTGTTGCGCTGGCACAACTAACCGTGCATGGAAAGCGATTCCCCGTAACGGTGGTAGCCATACTACCGCATGGAATGCAGGCCATCTAGTGCGAATTTCAGCCCAAGTACTTCTTCCCGACATCACTAACCAGACGCGCAGCAGCCTCCAAGTAGAATAGAAAATGCTGGGCCATGAAGATTGCAAGGTCGGGACGATCCGTATCACTTACCAGGTTGGCCATGGCTTTCCCGACACAGTACGGAACAGAGGCAAGAGGACTCTCCTCATTCCTTAACTCTCGTTCCCGCATCGCGTCGGTGGCTGCCCTGGCTAGGGCGTCGTGAACCGAGAAGGCAACCGCTGGAAAGGATGCTCTCACCAACTGGACCAGATGGCCGTAAACATCGTCGCTTTCGCTCGGGAACTGGCGGACAAGTTGATCGTGCAGCGCAAACAACAAGACTCCGGGAAGTAACTCAGGAAAGCTACTCTCATCATACCCCGGAATACTTTCTAGGTATGCCCTTACACTCTGTTGTCCGCGAATGGAACTATCTTCTTCCACCGAGAGAATGTAGCTCAGGCCTACGAACAGTTCTTCGGCGCATTTTTCCCCCTTGCTCCTGGAAAACAGTCCAAACATTGGGTGGTGTCCTCCCCGGCCTAGGCAATCTATACCACTGGGGCCGGCACAGGCGAAAGCAGGCTTATGGTCTCTTGTTGCCCGCGGCTTGGCGGCTTGCCTCGTCGATGGCGAGGGCGATACCGGCCAGGATGAAGACGGCGAAGTACTCGAGGGCGAGACGGGGCCAGTCGATTCGGGGGTGCGCACCAGTGAACTGGATGTCGGGAATCGAAGGAGCGAAAAGAAAAGCGTAAGGTCCCGGCTTGGCCCAGAATCCATCCTGGCGCTCGACTACGTGGCGCCATGGGGGCATGACTGTAGCGCCAAGAAGGAGGATGAGGGCGACGGCAATGGTCACGCACTGGTTCTGGTTCATCATAATGGTTCCTTGTCAATCATGGGATCACCACATGGACACTTTAGATATGTAACCGACTTATACACTTAAATATACGCCATGATATCCCATCCGAAGCACCTTCGGGTTGCACGGGTATTTCACCCAATATAAAGACCCCTTTGTCACGCGACGATACGTCAAATGTCAGCCTCCGAACAACGTGTCAACGTGACTACGTGACTACGTGACTATAGCGCGGACTTGGCGGCATCGTAGTTATCATAGACGTTCATGGCGGGGTCGTCCCAATCTCCCGCGAATGTCTGTAGCCGAGCCCGGAGTTCCCGCGCCGTTTCCGCGTCAATCCCGCGCCACGGCAAGTCCACGACGCCCGGCTGCACGGGCAGGACAATAACCCTGCTGCCTTCGGGCAAGGTGGCGGGTTCGTCCAGGACAACGGTCCCATTCTTCACAACGCCATGACACGTCATGCTTCGGTCTCCGATCAGCGCTTCGATGCGATTATAACACGGCGGCGGCGAAGCCGGGCCGGGCCCGCCGCCTTACCCGGCGAACATCCTGCGCTGCTCCGGGTCGTAGCGCATGCGCTGGCCGGTATCGAGGGCGTGCGCGGCCATGATGGTGGCGACCGCATGTTGATGACCGAATTCGATGTCGCCGTTGGGCCGCCGCCGGTCGCGGACGCACTCGAGCCAGTTCGCCATGTGGTCCTCGTTCGGGACCGCTTCGAGCGCGCCCGCCTCGATGCGTTGGCCGCTTTCGACGCCGTCGCCGGAATACGTGGCGCGCTCCATGTCGAGCGTGCCGTACTGGCCGTGGATGGTGTAGTGCGATCCGGCGGAGTTGGTGAGGCCCATGCACCAGTTGAAGAGGAAGCCCTCCGGGTAATCGAGCAGCGCATGGAAGACGTCCGTGTGTTCGCGCCCGTCCTTCCACAGGTAGATGCCGCCGAGGGCGACGGCGCTGTTCGGGTAGCGCGCGCCCATGGCGAGATGCGCCGCGTCGATCAGGTGCGCCATCCACAGTCCCGAAATGCCGTTGGTGCACATGCGGTAGAGGTGCCAGCGCCGCAGGAGCTTCGGGTCGAAGGGCACTTTCGGACGGTTGAAGAGGTAGGCGTCCCAGTCCACGTCCTCTTCCTTGCAGTTGTCGAAGTTGCGCGCCCAACGGGGCTGGTTGAAGCAGTTCGCGGCGGAGATGCGGCTCACGTGGCCCAGCACGCCCGTGGCGATGAACGCGCGCGCCGCTTTCCAGCGGCCTTCGCTGCGGCGTTGCGTGCCCGCCTGCACCACGCGGTCGTGCTCGCGGGCGAGGTCGAGCGCCTCGGTGGCCTCCTCGATGGTCAGCGACATGGGCTTCTCGACATATACGTCCTTGCCCGCTTTGAGCGCCTCGATCATGATCGGCGTGTGCCCGAAGTCCGGCGTGGCGATGACGACCGCGTCCACGTCGTCGCGCGTGAGTACGTCGCCGAAGCGGGTCGTCTGGAACGGCTTCTTGTCGAACAGTTTCTCGACCCGCGCGGCCGCCCCCTCGCGGTTGGGCCGCCACACGTCGCACACGGCGACCACCTCGACGTTGTGCGACGCGCGCAGCCGCCCAATCTCGTGCATCAACGCGCCGCCGCGGTCGCCCGTGCCGATCATGCCGACGCGCAGCCGGTCGTTCGCGCCGAAGACCGACCGGGGCATCGCCAGCCCCGCGCCCACGGCCAACCCGGAGGCCGCCAGAAACCCGCGCCGCGATAACGATTGTTCCGCCATGTTCTTTCCCTCCGCGCCGCCCGATGGAGCGGCGACATTGCATTGCTGTTCCCACGAATCACGCCCGATCGACGCCATGATAGGCGATGGTGTTCCCCGTGTCCAGTCGGCGCCGCGGCGGCACGTGACGCCGAGCGGCTATACGCCGCGTCTCTTCCGCGACATCCTCGGCTGCCCGTCGGATTGCCGCGACGCCGCGCGCCCGCTATACTCGATGCGGCCGCCGTCTGAAGCGCAAGACCGTCGCCATCTCCCTTGAAATGGATTACCACGAGGTTTTACGTGCAGCAGGAACGCATCCATAACGATATGCACTATCTCGCGGGCGAGTTGATCCATCGCGGTGCGCTTACCGAGCAGGAGCGCCTCGCGGCGGTGTACATCCGCAATCGTTTTCGCGAGAGCGTGTCGGACGTCGAGGTGGACGAGTTCAGGGCCATCGAGAACCCCTTTTATCTGTTCGCGTCGTATTACTGCGAGTTCCTGGTGGTCGCCGTTATCGCCGTCTGGTGGCCCCGGGCGGCCCTGTGCTACGGCGCGTGCGTGCTCCTGACGTACCTTGCCGAGTTCCTCGGGTTTCCCCTCTTCTCGCGGCTCCTCCCCCATTTCCAATCGCAGAACGTCGTTGCGCGGTTTCTCGCAGACGAGCCGCACTACCTCTTTATCGTCGCCGCCCACTATGACAGCGGGCGCGCGTCGCCGCTTTCGCGGCCCGCCGTCACCCAGTGGCTGCGCCCCCTGCACCTGGGCGTCGTCGCGTGCATGGTGATCATCCTGGCCACCTGCGCGGTAGATGCGCTCCACGTCTTCGGGGCGGACCAGCCGCCCGTGCACCTTGCCGTGCGCTGGGGGGCCGTCGGTTTCCTGCTTTCCGCCGCCGCCGCGCTGTTCTTCACCGCGCTGACGGGCGAGGAAATCCGCGGCGCGAATTGCAACGCCTCGGGCGTCGCGGCGCTGTTGCGCCTTGCGGATCGCTTCGCGGCGCAACCGCCCCTGCGCGCGGATGTCTGGCTCACGGCGACGGGCGGGCATGAATCCTGGATGGCCGGGCTGCGCCACCTCCTTACCACGCACGCCCTCGATAAGAAGCGCACCTTCATCCTCAACGTGGAAGGCGTAGGCGCGGGCAAGCTGCACTACATCACGGGCGAAGGCATGCTCCACGTTACCCCGAGCGCCGCGCCCCTCGTCGAGGCCGCCGAGGGGGTGGCCGCCCGCCACGACGCCTCCCCGGCGCGATTGCGGGCCATCCCTTCCGCAGCCCACATGGCCTTCGCGCGCGGCTACCAGACCATGAGCGTCATGGGCCTGGACGAGACCGGCGTGCCGCCGCACTGGAACTGGCTCACGGACGTGCTCACCGAGGTCGATGACGCCGCCATCGCGAACGCCGCCGACTTCTGCGAAGCGCTGCTGCGAAGGCTGGAAGACTCGCAGCCCTGATTCTTGCCCGTCATCACGTCGCGAGCGCTCCAGGGTGCGAGCAGCCGTGGCGTTGTTCGAGCCGGTTCTGCCACAATGGGCCATGGTGGCATCTGGCGGGAAGACCAATCGAGAGGATGGAACCATGCGACTCAAGGCAAGTATCTCTATTTCGCTTCTTCTCCTTCCGCTGCTCGGCATCGCCGAGAATGCGCAGGACCTGCGCGCGGGATTCGCAATCGTCGATATCACGCCGCCGCTCGGCATTCGCATGAGCGGCTATTTCAGCGAACGGCTGGCCTCGGGAATCAAGGACCCGCTGCTGGCCAAGGCGATGGTGCTGCGCCAAGGCGACACCGCCGCCGCAATCGTCTGCTGCGACCTGCTCGGCATTGACGAGACGCTGACGCGCGACGTGCGCGCGCGCATCGAGGCCGAGCGCGGCATCCCGGGCGATCATGTGGTTCTCACGGCGACGCATACGCACACCGGCCCGCTCTATGGCGATATGCAGCGCTTTTTCAAGGATGACCCCGACGCCGAACCCGACGCCATCGAGACGCAGACGGCGGCCTATGAAGCGGAACTCCGCGACCGGATCGTGGCGGCGGTCGCGGAGGCGGACGCGGCGGCGCGGCCCGTGCAAGTGCGCCACGGCGTCGGAACGCTCGATAACATCGCGTTCAACCGCCGCTTCTACATGAAAGACGGAACCGTCCGCTGCAACCCCGGTAAAATGAACCCGGACATTGTGCGGCCCGCCGGGCCGGTCGATACGGAGGTTGGGTTACTTCACTTCAGCGACGCCGCGGGCGGGCCCGGGGCGCTCTTCACGTCCTTTGCGCTGCACCTCGACACGACCGGCGGCACGGAATACTCGGGCGATTACCCGGCCTATCTGCAGCGTTTTCTGCGGGAGAAACTCGGGAATGATCTGATTTCCTTTTTTGGCACGGGTACTTGCGGCGACATCAACCACATCGATGTTAGCCACAACGAACCCCAGAAGGGAGTATCCGAACCGGAGCGCATCGGCGCCGCGCTGGCCGAAGCGGTCATTGCGGCGGAGCCCGGCTTACGCCCCGTTGAACGCCCCGCGCTCGGTATCGCCCGTGCCGTGGTCGAGGCGCCCAAACGCCCCTATTCCGACGCGGAATTGGCCGCCGCGAAGGAGACGGCGAAGCGGCTCCGCGAGGGCAAGACGCCGTTTCTGGACAATGTCCACGCACGGCGCGTGCTCCATCTCGCCGCCGCGCCCGGCGACACCGTTCCCCTCGACGTGCAAGTCGTGCGCCTGAGTGACGATGCCGCCATCATCTTCCTGCCGGGCGAGGTCTTTGTCGAACTCGGCATGAGTATCAAGAAAGCCTCTCCCTTCGCCACGACACTCGTGGTCGAACTCGCGAACAGCTACCCTTCCTACATCCCGACGGCGAAGGGGTTTGCCGAAGACAGCTACGAGGTGGTCAGCGCGCGTGTTCGGCCCGGATGGGGAGAGGAAATGGCCGAGGCCGCGCGACGTCTGCTGTACAGTCTGAAGTAGCAACCGCGAATGGTGCGGCCCCGGCGCGTCTGCCTCAACGCGCCGGGACCACTGGGTCTTAGGCAAGGAGAGCACGCGGTGAGCGCACTCTCCCAGGAGGGCTTGTCTGCTTCGGCGGCGTCGGCGCCGTAGCGCCATGCCCCCTGCCACGCCGAAGACACCTCAGATACGCCCCTTCCCTCATGCGGGCCGCGCCCCTGATGTCGATCCCCTCCAACCTTTCCCACCGCCCTGCCGTCGCGGACGCATCCTTCATCGAGCCTCTCCTCGAACCCGGCGAGGGGGGAGCAATTTTCGCGCCAGCGCAACGCGCGGTGGTGGTGTGCGAGGTAAGTCACTGCAAGACAGCGGCTTACGAATTTGCAGATGCGCGCGACAGGGAAGGGGGGGGCGGCAAATCCAGAATCTGTACATAATTCGTCCAGATTCTGGACTAGCAAGTGAAACCGAGAATCCGAACGAGGTCCGGATCGCCGTAGGCACCGCGCGACAGGACCGAGAGAACTGTTGAGTGCGGTTAGCTGCGTGCCGTCGAACACGAAGCGCCGCCGCGCTACCGCCGCGCGGCTGCATCGAATTTGTCCACGAGTGTGCTGGTTGCTTCAACGAGGCTAGCCAGGGTCCCGTCCCCCAAGTCAATGACGTTTCCGCTTCTCATGAAGATCAGGCTGTTCGTGGCGACAATCACCTGATAACGTTTGGACATCCTTACCAGACCTTCGTGAATGAGCAGGCTGTTTTCATGGTCCTGGCCGGTCTCGGGACTATCTATGAGCACGACGGTCTCAGACGCATGGGATTGGCTTCTCAGGCTGTCAAGTACGCCCTGCCCGTGGGACTGAAACATGGCCCGGATTCCCTGAACCATTTCCTCACGGGAGGCGAAGGCGCCTCCAACCAAGGGATTGAGGGTTTCAGTCGTAATATACTTGATCTCATCTGTATCGCACGTCTTTTCGAGTCTGCAAAATGGGCACGAAGCAATAGCCTTCAGTACCGTCGATTTACCCGCCCCGTTCGGCCCGATGAGGACGTTATACCCGGACTTGAAATGCACGCGGGGGTTGTCCAACCCGAGCTTGCGCACTCTGCTGGAATGGTTGATACACATCGTGATCGAGCGAATCACGGCGATAATCCTCTGCTTGCCGCGCAGGTCATGGACGATTCTCGCCCTCCTTCCTGAATAGTAAACCCAGGAAACCGGCGTCCCCGCCACGTGAAAATGTTATTTTCGGCTCCGACTCGGCGGTCTGGCCGGGTTTCCAGAATAACGTACCGGCAGTGTCGCACAACGCGAATCCGGCACGCTGAGCCAGCTCAGTAGTCTCTGCCGCCGTGCTGAACTTGGCATGGGCATAGACCGGATGCCCCTTAGCGGCCTTTTCTTCGTATGCGCGGCCCCAGACGCTGTCGGCGGGAACCATCCCCAGCAGGAGACGTCCGCCCGGCCGCAATACCCGGCGACATTCCAGGAGGGCTTGCGGCGCATCGCTCACAAAACAGAGCGTCAACGCCATCAGGATGCCGTCTAAGCACGCCTCGCCAAAAGGAAGTTGTTCTGCGTTCCCCACGATAGAACTGATTCCCCGAGATGCCGCGATCTCCAACATTTTCGGCGAGAAGTCTATGCCCATGGGAATACCGAGGGCACAGGCAAAGCGTCCTGTGCCGACGGCCACCTCGAGCCAGGAGTCAAACGGCCCCTTGTGCAGCGACACGAGGCAGTCGCGCTCGGCTCTAAAGATCGCGGCCCCTTCCCGTGTATCATACCACCGGTCATAGGCGTCTGCGATGGAATCGAAAACCTGGCGCATGCGGCACTTGCTCCGCCCGTCTCGCGCTCAGACGGTCACCAGCCGGTCCGAGTCGCGCACGATCTCGTAGTGGTCTTTGAGTGTCGACAGCGGGCAGACTTCCGAACCTTCCGAGTTGCGCAATTTGAGGCACGCCCCGCACGCAAGAAACTCGCCGCCCGCGTCAAGTACTTTCTGTGCGAGGCCTCTTACGTCGAATTTCGCGTCTTCGATCCGGTCAATCTCGACACCGCGGCCCGAGAGAAAGATGCGCACTTCGTCCCCCTGTCCGAGACTGTACAAGGCCAGCCGCAAAGCATTGAAAACAGTCTCCGGATCGGTCTGTGTAATGATCATTCCCACTTTCATCTGGCCACTTCTCCTCGCTTGGTTTGCGGATCAGGCCATGGTGGTCTCGACGGCGACCAGGCCGGTCTCGGGTGTACCCGAGACACACTCGAGCGCCTGGATGTTGAGCATCTTCACGAGGTCCTCCTGCATCTCGCGGAGGGCGTCCAGGACGGCGGGCTGCCCGGCCACAACCACGCGCGCGACGGGGGCGGCCATGCTGGCGTTGGCCTCGGCCTTCGCCTTGCGCACCGCCTCGAAGACGCCGACCGCCGCGGGATACTGGAGTTCGCTCGAGGGCGCGGGGATGGCGTCGCATTCCTCGACGGCGGGCCAGGGGCTGATGTGGACGGAGTCGCTCATATCCGGGTCGTTGTGGTAGGCCCAGTGCCAGATTTCCTCGGTCAAGTAGGGCAGAAACGGCGCGAATAGGCGGACGAGGGCGCGGTGCAGCAGGCGCAGCGTCGCCAAGGCGGACCGCTTTCCCTCGCTTATGCCTTCTTCGTAGGCGCGGCCCTTGCACAGCTCGAGATAGTTGTCGCAAAAGGTCTGCCAGAAGAATTCCTCGATCAGCGAGAGCGCCTGGGCATAGTCAAAGCCGTCGAAGGCCGCCGTCGTGCGCCGCAGCAGCGGCCGCAATTCGGCGACAAGTGCCCGGTCCGCGGGCGCGGTAACGGCGTCGGGCCCGAGCGTGGCCGGGTCAACGCCGTCGAGACGCATCAGCACGAATTTGCTTGCATTGAAGAGCTTGGTGCACAGCTTCTTGCCGACCTTGAAAACCTGCTCGTCATAGGCGGTGTCGACGCCGAGGCGCGCGCGTGCCGCCCAGTAGCGGACCCCGTCCGCGCCGAACTGGTCGATGAGCGGCTCGGGCGTGATGACGTTGCCGTGGCTCTTCGACATCTTCTTGCGGTCCGGGTCGAGAATCCAGCCGCTGACGACCACGTTCCTCCAAGGGATTTTGCGGTCATGTAGATAAGCCTTCACGATGGTGTAAAAGGCCCACGTGCGGATGATCTCATGGCTCTGAGGCCGGATGTCCATCGGGAACAGCTTCGCGTGGCGATCCGGGTTCATAATCCATTGCGTCGCGATCTGCGGCGTGAGCGAACTCGTGGCCCACGTATCGAGCACGTCCGGGTCGCCGGTGAAGCCGTTCGGCTGGTCCCGCTGGTCCTCGGTGAAACCGTCCGGCGCGTCCGCCAGCGGGTCCACAGGCAGGCGGTCCGCCGCCGGGAGCAGCCGCTGGTCATACAGCACTTCGCCGCTGGGGCCGACGCGGTACCAGACCGGGATCGGCACGCCGAAATACCGCTGGCGGCTCAGGCACCAATCCTGGTTGAGTCCTTCGACCCAGTGCTCGTAGCGCTTCACCATGAAGTCCGGACGCCACTGAATCTTGCGGCCCTGCGCGATAAGGGCGTCCTTCTTGTCCATGATCCGCGTGTACCACTGGCGCGTCGGGATGAGTTCGAGGGCGCGTTCGCCCTTCTCGAAGTATTTGACTACGTGCGTGATCGCTTCGGAAGGCCGGTCGAGCACGCCGTCCGTCTCGCGCGCGATTTCGACGATGCGCTTCTGCGCCGCCTTGGCGGACTTGCCCGCGAGTTCGCCGTAGACGGCGTTCGCCCCATCTGGGTTCAAGCTCGCCCAGCCGGGCGCGCCGAACGTCACGGGCAGGAGCCGTCCGTCGCGGCCCATGACCTGCCGGAGCGGCAGGCTGTACTCGCCCCACCAGTCCACGTCCGTCTGATCGCCGAAGGTGCAGACCATGACCACGCCGGTGCCCTTTTCGGGGTCCGCCTTCTCGTCGGCGAACACCGGCACCGGGGCGTGGAAGAGTGGCGTGACCGCGTTGCGCCCGACGATGCCGCGGTACCGCTCG
>JAKQEQ010000095.1 GCA_029556545.1 Candidatus Hydrogenedentota bacterium | reverse complement strand
GTGGACGGCGGCGACAACGGCTCGATTAAAGCTGGTGACGTTATTACCTTCGCAGGCGACACGAACAAATACCTTGTCCAGAGCCCGTTCGCGACCCTCGCGGAGGAAGACCTTGTAATCGCGAAGCCCGGCCTCCTCGCGACCCTGGCCAACACGGTCGAGGGCACGATCGGCGACAACTACCGCGCGAATATGGCCTTCCACCGCGATGCCATCCACCTCGTCACCCGAGCGCCCGCGATGCCCGAGGGCGGCGACGGCGCCGACGACGCGTACATGCTGACCGACCCGCTCACCGGTCTCTCGTTCGAGGTCCGGGTCTACAAGCAGTACCACCAGGTCAAGTACGAGGTCTGCCTCGCCTGGGGCTGCGTCCTCTCGAAGCCCGAATTCGCGGCCATCCTCCTCGGCTGACCGTGACCGGAGGGGCCGGGAGGCCGGCCCCTCCACCTGAAGGAGCAACACCATGTCGAGACTGACCGAGAACCAGGCCAAGAAGATCGACGTCATGAACCCGGACGCGCAGGCCGCGCAGCTCGGGTCCTCGCTCAAGGAGACGCAGGACTACGCGCCCGTGATCATCTCCTACGACATCACCGCGGACGCCACCGACGCCCCGACCGCCTTCGTCGCGCCGTTCGCCATGCGCATCGTCGACATCATCGTCTGGGCGAAGGCTACCGTCGGCGGCGGCGCGATCACGCCGCAGAAGGGCTCGGACGCCATGTGCACCGCCATCGCCTGCGCGGCCGACGGCGCCGTGACCCACATGTCCGCGGGGGCCGTCGTCGCCAACGCGGCCCGCCTCACGCTCGCCGCCGGCGACGCCGTCAAGGTCGACGCGGCCAACGCCGCCGACCGCGGCACCGTGACCTTCATCGGCATCCGGGTCTAGCCATGATCGAGACCGTCCGCATCGTCAAGGACAACGGCCGCACGGGGTTCGCCACGATCAACAAGGCGGACTTCGACCCGAAGCGCCACGAGCTCTTCGCCGAAGAGCCCGCGGCCGCCGAGTGGACCGTCGTCAAGCTCAAGGCCCGGCTCGCGGAGCTGGGCGTCGCCATCCCGCGCGGCGCTTCGAAGGACGACATGCTCGCCCTCCTGCCCGAGGACGAGCGGTAGGAGGGGGTAGGGCATGGCCATCATCGTCGAGGACGGGACCGGGCTCGCGACCGCGCAGAGCTACGTCTCCGTGGCCGACTGCGACGCCTATCACCTGGCGCGCGGTTCGTCCGCGTGGGCGGCAGCCGCCGCCGCGGCGAAGGAAGCCGCGCTCGTCCGCGCGTCCGCCGCGCTCGACGGGCTCTATGGCTCGCGCTGGCCGGGGGCGAGGCTCACCGCCGACCAGGCCCTCGACTGGCCGCGCTCGGACGCCTGGGATTCCGACGGCTGGCCGCTCGCGCTCGTACCGGCGGCGATCAAGAACGCCACGTGCGAGGCCGCGCTCGTCGAGCTCGGCGAAGCCGGTGCGCTCTCGTCCTCGCTCGCGCGCGGCGGCGCCGTGAAGCGCGAGAAGGTCGGCTCGATCGAAGTCGAATACGCCTCCGGCGCGGCCGTCGTCACGGTCCACCGCACCATCGCGCAGGCGCTCGCGCGGATCGTCCGGGGCGGCGGCATGCTCCGCATCACGAGGGGGTAGGGATGAACTACGCCGCGCTCCGCTCGTCGTCCACCCGGCTCATCCGCGACATGGGGAAGGCCGCAACGCTGCGCGTTCCGGGGGCCGGCGCGCACGACCCCGTGACGGGCACGCTCACGCCCGGGGCGCCGACCGACTACGCGGTGCACGTCGTCGAACAGCGGTACGAACAGAGCGAGATCGACGGGACGCTCATCCAGGCGAAGGACCGGCGGTTCATCGTCGCGGCCATCACGGATTCGGGCGTCGAGCTCGTAGCGCCGTCGAGCGCGCACAAGCTCGTCATCGGCGGCGTCGAGTTCGCCATCGTCGCGGTCCTCCCGGAGCAGCCGGGGGACATCGCCCTGAACTACACGGTGCAGTGCCGTGGGTAGCTTCGCGCTCGACGTGTCCAAGTGGTGCGGGAAATCGCTCGACCGCATCGACATCGTGTCGCGGAAGATCGCGCTCGAGATGTTCAGGCGGGTAATTCTCCGGACGCCGGTCGATACGGGACGGGCTCGCGGGAACTGGCAGACGACCGTCGGCGCGCCGGCGATCGGAGAGCTGGGGACGCGTCACAACGCGAAAACCGGGGGAGCCCCGATCGCGAGAGCGATCACCGTCGGGCAAGCGTGGAAGGCCACAACCGGTGCCTCGATCCTGCTCACGAACAACCTGCCGTACATCGAGCGCCTCGAGCATGGGTATTCGAAGCAGGCACCCGCCGGCATGGTCGCCATCACCGTCGCCGAATTCGGCGGCGTCGCCATCGAGGAGGCCCGGGAATGAGCGGAACCACCGAAGTTGCCGCCGCCCTCCGGGCCTACCTGCTCGCCGTATCGCCCGGCGCTGCCGTCGCATCTACGTCCGTCGCATGGGAAAATCGGGCGTTTACACCGACGCCCGGGACACGGTGGTACGACGCGCACGTCATGACGGGCAAGCCGTCGTCCGTTGCGCTCTCGTCCGATGCCGCGAACCGACACGTCGGCGTGTTCCACGTCAACGTCTACGACCCACCCGGGGGCGGCGACGGAGCCGCCACGGCGGAGGCCGAACGGATCGCCGCGTGCTTCAAGCGCGGGACGGTCCTCACGTACTCGGGCGTCACGGTCCACATCGTGAGCGCCCACATCGAGCGGGGGCTGCCGCAGGCGGATCCCGCGTGGTTCCAGGTTCCCGTCGTGATCGAATGGCGGGCCGACGTCGCAAATTAGGGGAGGGCTATCAACATGGCCGAAGGCGCGAGAATTCAGATAGCGCACGTCAAGGAGTCGGCGTGGGGTACGCCCTCCGGGACGACCTACACGAAAGACAGGGTCCGGGGATCCGCGGCCGGCGCGCTCGCGCGTTCGACGCTCCGCTCCGGAGAGTGGCGGAGCGACCGCGGCGTCGCCTCGGGCCGCGGGGGCTTGAAACGCCCGACGTTCGGCCTCCCGTTCGAGCTGTCCTACGGCAGCCAGGACGACTTCCTCGAGTCCGTCTGCCGGAGCGCGTGGGCCGCGGCCGGGACGCCCGTCACCGGGCTCTCGACGACCGTCGTCGCGGGCGCGACGAACACCATGGCCGCCACGGGCATCGGTGCGGGCCTCGTCGCGGGCGACTGGATCAAGGTCGCCGGGTTCACTGGCGGCTACGTCGCGAACAACGGGTTCTTCAAGGTCACGGTCGCGACGGCGAATCTCATCACGCTCGGCGAAGCGAAGGACGTGGCAGGCGCATCGACCCTGGCCGCGTGCACGTCGCAGACCGGAATCAGCGTGACGAAGATGGCCACTCTCGTGTCCGGCACGACCGAAAAGAGCATCGCCTTCGAGAAGGGCAACCTCGACGTTCCGGCGTACCGGCAGTTCCTGGGCGGCGTGGCCGACCGGCTGTCGCTCGCGTTCGCCCCGGACCAGCTCGTCACGGGTCAGTTCGACTTCGTGTGCAAGAGCATGAACGGCCCGCAGGCCGGTGCATTCGCGGCCGGGTACTCGGGACCCACGACCACGAAGCCGATCGGCGCGAACGACGCGCTCGCGGTACTCCGGATGGACGGCGTGCCGACGGCGATCGTTTCCGCCCTGTCGCTCAACCTCGTGAACGGCGCGCGGCCGGTCGATTCCGTGTTCCGCGCGGACCCGTACCGCATCGCGGTCGGGCAGTCGAACCTCTCGGGCGAAATGAGCGCGCACCTCGTCGACACCGCGCTCTGGACGAAGGCCCTCGCGGAGACCCGCGTCTCGCTCGGCCTCGTGCTCATGGACCCCGACGGCGCCACGGGCTACGCGGTCGACATCCCGCGGATATTCATCGACGTACCGCAGGACCAGGAAGCGGAGGAGGCGATCACGCTCCGCATCCCGTTCCAGGTCGAGTACGACACGACCACGGGCCTCGTGAACTGGAAATGGAACAAGCTGGCGTAAGGGGAGAGGGCATGGAAATCGGACGATTCGACAGCGTGAAGCGGGCCGAGGCGGGCGTCGAGCTCGTCCTCCTCGACCCCGTGACGAAGGCCGACACGGGCGCTGCGCTCGTGCTCTTCGGCATGGACTCCGGCGTCTACAAGGCCGCGCGCGCCGAACAGGACGCGCGCAACAAGGCCCTCGGGCGAGCGCTCTCGCCGGAAGAGGTGCGCGAACAGTCGGCCGAACTCCTCGCCCGCTGCACGAAGGGCTGGCGCGGCCTCATGGAGAACGGGAAGGAATTCCCGTTCAGCCAGGCGAAGGCGAAAGAGCTCTATCTCGCGTACCCGGAACTCGCGGACCGCGCGGCCGGCTTCATTTTCAACCGCGCCAATTTTTTTGGGAACGCCTCCGCGGCCTGACGGAGGCGGCGCGGCTCGCGGCCTGGCTTCAGGCCGCAGCCGATCCCGATCATCCCGAGGGCGGGACGAACCGCCAGATCCTCGAGCTGGAGGAACGGCACGGATTCGGGCGGGACGAAAGGCTGGACGCGGTGAAGCCGCCCGAAGGCTTCGAGTACCTGTGGTCGCTCTGGCTGGAAATCCGGCAGGGCGGTAGCGAGGGGTTCGGCGGGGTCCGCCTCACGTGGCGCGATCTTGCCGACTGGCAGGCGGTGACGGCGGTCGCACTCGACGCGTTCGAGGTCGAGGCGATCATGGCGATGGACGCGGCCTTCCGTGCGGGGGGCAGCGAAGGAGCGAGGGGATGCCTGAAATTACGTCGCTCGTCATGAGCGCGCGCGTCGACGGAGCCCCGAAGGCGACCGGAGACCTCAACGGCCTGGCCGCCGCCGCGCGCGGCGCCGACGCCGGGTTCACCGACGTGGCCAAGCGCATCGCGGGCTTCACGACGATCGCCGACATCGCCGTCCGCGCGACCCAGGCGACCGCCCGCGCGATCATCGACCTCGGGAAGGAATCGATCGTCCTCGCGGCCGGGTTCGAGAAGGCGAAGATTTCCTGGGGCGTGCTCTTGGGCGACATGGCCAAGGGCGAGAAGATGTTCGAGGCGATCCGCACCTACGCCGCGGAGACGCCGCTCTCGTTCGAAGGCCTTGAGTCCGCGGCGCGAATGCTCGCGCAGTACGGCATCGAGGCCGAGCGCATCATGCCGACGCTCGCCATGCTCGGCGACGTGTCGATGGGCGACGACGCCGCTCTCTCCTCCCTCGCGCGGGCGTTCGGACAGATCCAGTCTACCGGGCGCCTCATGGGGCAGGACCTCCTCCAGCTCATCAACGCCGGGTTCAACCCGCTCCTCACGATCTCCGAAAAGACCGGCGAAAGCATGGCCGACCTCAAGAAGCGCATGGAACAGGGCGGCGTCTCGGCCGACGAGGTGACCGAAGCGTTCAAGGCCGCGACGGAGGAAGGCGGGCGGTTCTACGGGATGATGGACAAGACCGCCGAAACGACCTCCGGCAAGTGGTCGACGGCGATGGACAATTTCAAAGGGGCGCTTGCCGAACTCGGCGAGCATTTCCTCCCGCTCGTCAATCGCATGCTCGACGTGTTCAACGCGAATATGGACGAGGCCGCGGCTCGGCGGAACGTTCAGGATGCGTTGGGTGGCGGGGGCGACGTCGCATCCGCCATCGCCCGAGTAACCGCTGATCGAGCCCGTCTCGAAGCCGAGCTTGGGAAGCTCCGGGAACAGGCCATGACCGCCGACGCTCGCGTGCTCCCGTACCTGAATTCGGGCATGCTTGAGATCGAGGCGCGTCTTGCGGAGGCCAACCGCAAGCTGGTAATTCTCCAGATCCAGCAGGCAGCGCAGTATCGGTCCGGGGAGGCTAAGCCAACCCCCGCGGGGGCGCTGCCACCGCCGCCGTTGGGGAGCACCGGGGGCGGGACTGGCACCGGGGGCGGCGCGCCGACCGCGAGCGACATCATCTTCGGGGGCACGCAGGGCTCCGGGCCGCTCGGCGTAGCCAAGATGGGCGGATTCTCCACCCAGGGCGGCACCGGCCCGACCACGACCTACCAAGGCGGCCTCGGCACGGACAACGCGTCGATCGCCGACGGTATCGAGAGCGCGGCCTATGCTTCCGAACGCCTTGCGGCGAGCCTCGCGCTCGTCTCTGACGCCCTCGGCGAATTCGGCAAGCAGGCGTTTGTCGACTCGTTCAAGTCGCTCGGCGAGGCGTTGGCCTCCGGCGCGAACGCGGGCGAAGCGATGGCTATGAGTCTCGCGGAACTGGGGCGCGAACTCTTGGACAAACTCCCGATGATGCTCCTCAACGCCGGCCTCACAGCGATTTCCGTAGGGCAGGTAGTCCCGGGCCTCGCGCTCATCGGAGCGTCCGGCCTCGTGGCCCTCGGGTCGGGTATAGCGGAAGGTTCGATCGAGGCGAATGCGGACGGGAACGTCTACTCGTCGCCGAGCCTCCACCAGTACGCGAATAAGGTCTACGACAAGCCGCAGTTCTTCGCGTTCGCCCGCGGGGGCGTGTTCGCGGAAGCCGGGCCGGAGGCGATCATGCCACTCGCCCGCGATTCCTCTGGCCGGCTCGGCGTGCGGAGCGAGGGCGGCGCCAACGTCTCCGTGGTCGTGAACAACAACGCGCCGAACACCGAAGCGACGGCAACGGAAACGACAGGCCCGAACGGTGAACGGCAGATCGTCGTCGCGGTCGAAGCGGTCGTCGGCGACATGGTAAGGCGCGGGAAGCTCGACGGACTCCTCGCGCGCGGCGGCGTGCGGCCCGTCGGGGCAAGGACGTAACATGGCGACAACCCTGAATTGGCCGAGCGTGCTTGCGGAGGTGCTCGTCTCCGGCGCGCCGATACGGGAGAATGGGCTTGTCGGGTGGTGGTCGATGAACCGCACCGCGCTCGACGGCGCCGTCCTCCGCGACGATTCCGGCAACGGCAACCACGGCACGATAGTCGGTGCGACGCCGGTCGATGGGGTGTCGGGGAAAGGGCTGTCGTTTGACGGTGTGAATGATTATGCGACGGCAAGCCACGCTATGCCGTCCGATGCCATCTCGCTTGTTTTTTGGGCAAAACACTCTGCGCTTTCAGGCGTTGACACGGTTTTCAAAGTCGGGGCTGGGTATAACGACAACGGTTTTTACTCGCAATCGAATAGTGGATCGGCAGCCCACTCGATTATTTTTTCTCGTGCTGGCGCGTCAGAGGTTTTGGCTGGAGCATTCGTCCTGTCGGAATCGATGTCACAATACGCGATCGTTGTTACGAGATCAACGAGACAGTATGCCGTTTATACAAACGGAGCGTTAACAAAATCAGGATTCCTCGCGAACGTGTTTGATGCCCCGTCCGCTAGTTTGGTCCTGGGGGGGTATTCAACCACTACCAATCTTTTCAACGGGCACGTCGACGAGGTGCGTCTCTACCGCATCGCCCTGACCGCCGAGGAAGTCGCCGCGCGCTACCGCCGCGTCACGAGCTACCAGGCCCTCCCCGAGTTCCCCATGCCCGACGGCTTTTCCGAAACCGTGCAGGACGGCGCGCTCCGTTCCCGCCCCGATTCCGGCCTCGAGAAAATCCGCCGCCGCTTCACCGCGACGCCGACCCTCTACTCGACGCGCTACCAGCTCACCGCCGAACAGAAGCAGCTCCTCGATTACTTCTACCGCACAAC
>JAKQEQ010000062.1 GCA_029556545.1 Candidatus Hydrogenedentota bacterium | reverse complement strand
AAGGGCATAGCATTCAACGAGGCGGCAATGGCGGCGATGAATTTATCCGAGCGCGTAAAATACGGCGCGGAAGCGGAGAAGCAGGCGGCCGACACCAGCGCGCGCGCCTGGTTTGAGCATTTCGCCGGACGCGCCGAAACGGAGAAAGAGTTTGCGAACATGCGCGCGCTGTTGTTGAACAAAAACATCAGCGCGGAGGAGGCTGCGATAGCCGTAAGCAAGGGCATGAACGAGGCCGCCATACAGGAACTCATGCGCGCGGACGCGCAAAAAACAGAACAGATATTAAACAGCATGGGCGTGCTTGTCACGGCGTCTGCCACTAGTATCGCGGACATTACACGCGCCGAACTGCAGGGGGCGGGCGAGCGTAACGATATTTGGATGCGATCCACTGAACAGCTCGTATTGAGCGAACAACAAAAGGCGCAACAGGTCGCCGGGTTCTGGAGTACGACTTTCGGGGAGATATTGCGCGGCATTGCGGCGCTGCCTGTCGTGGCCGCCGACTGGATGCGCGGCGTGGCAGGCGTGCAGCCGTTGGCGGCGGGCGGCCCGGTCGCGGCGAACACGCCTTATCTGGTCGGTGAGCGCGGGCCGGAACTGTTCCAGCCGTCAACCAGCGGGCGCATATTCAACCATGGCGAGACAATGGACATGCTTGCGGGTGCGGACGCGGGCGGGATAACCGTGAACATGAACGGCGTGAACATTAGCAGCAACATGGACGTGGACGCGGTGGCGCGGCGGCTGGGCGACAAACTGCGCCAGCGCATTACGGGCGTGGGCGCGTCCAACGATTGGAGGCGGTAATGGCGCACTCATTCAGTTTCGACGGGACGGACATGGCCGATTACGGTATCACGGTCGTCGGTGGTGAGTGGCCGTTTGCAAAAGTTGGCGTCACGGATACCGTGAACGTGCCCGGCATGGATGGCGGCTACACCTATTACAACGAGGCGGCTCCCGCTGAGTTTATGATGGAGGTGGTCTGCGAGGGCGATGACGCAAACGACCTAATAGCGAATCTGCAATCGTTTGCGGCGGCTACACCGACGGACACGGTCGGCGAGATTTATCTTGACGGGATAACGGGCTATTACTGGAAAGCGCGGCGCGTAAGCGATATTCGCGGGCTGCCTATCGGCATGCACGCGCTGCAATTTGAGATCGTATGGCGCATGGACGAGCCGGGACCGTTCCCGGTGACAGGGACATGAT
>JAKQEQ010000055.1 GCA_029556545.1 Candidatus Hydrogenedentota bacterium | reverse complement strand
TTGCCGGAGGGGGTGGAGATGGTGATGCCGGGCGACAACGTACGGATCACGGCGGAGTTGATCACGCCGATCGCGATGAACGAGGAGTTGCGCTTTGCCATCCGCGAGGGCGGCCGCACCGTGGGCGCGGGCGTCGTGACGAAGGTTATTCAATAAGAACGGTACCGATTGACATGCGAGAGCAAATACTGCTTCAATGCACCGAATGTAAGCGCCGGAACTATACGGCCACGCGCGACAAGCGCAAGAAGCCGGACCGGCTCGAAATAAAGAAATACTGCAAGTTCGACCGTAAGCACACTGTGCACCGGGAAGTGCGCTGACGCACGCCCCGTAGCACTGGGAATTGGCAGCTTTTACCGCAGGCCCGTAGCACAATTGGCTAGTGCAGCGGCCTCCAAAGCCGAAGGTTGGGGGTTCGAGTCCCTCCGGGCCTGCCATTCCTGGAATCTACACCCGGCGCTCGTACAAGAGAGGATATGCCATGGCGACGCAGGCGGAAGCCAAGCCCGGGCTCATCAGGCGAGTCCGGGACTTCTTCGAGGAAGTGAAGACCGAAATGGACAAGGTAACGTGGCCGACACGTGAGGACCTCAAGGTCTCGACCCAGGTGACGCTCATTCTCCTGGGCGTGGTCTCCGCGATCATCTACGTATACGATCAGGTCTTCCAGGTGGTCATTATCGCCTTGCTCGGTGTGGCCTCGTGAGGAGAAAGAAAGTGGCGGAAAAGGCGCACGTCGATGAAGCGCTCGAAAGCGAGGCGCAAGAGACGCCCCAAGCCGAGCCGCTCATCAAGGACGTCCCCGACGACGGGATCAAGCGGCGCTGGTATGCACTGCACGCGCATTCCGGGCAGGAAGGCAACGTGAAGAAGATGCTCCTGGTGGGCGCCGAACAGGGCCATCAGCAGCATCTGGTGACGAATGTCCTCGTGCCCATGGAAGAAGTGGCGGAAGTGCGCTCCGGCCAGAAGAAGATATCGAAGCGCAAGTTCTTTCCGGGGTACGTCCTGGTGCAACTGCCCGAGCACCCCGAGAAGCATCCCGAGTTGTGGCACATGATTCGGCAGATTCCCGGCGTGACGGGATTCATCGGGTCGCGCACCGCGCCCGTGCCCCTCGACGACAGCGAGGTGCGCGAGATCGTCGAGGAAATCCGCGGCGAACGCGAGCGGCCGAAGCCCAAGGTCAAGTTCGAGCAGGGCGAGCGCGTTAAGATCATCGATGGCCCGTTCGCGAATTTCCTGGGCAGCATCGATGAAGTGAACATGGAACGCGGGACCGTGAAGGTCCTGGTCGAGATTTTCGAGCGCCTGACCAGCGTCGAGGTCGAGTTCTGGCAGGTCGAGCAAATTTAGCGTTCAAGGGAGAACAGGCGCATGCCTCCGAAGAAACAGAAAGCCGTCATCAAACTGCAAGTCCCGGCCGGACAAGCCAACCCGGCGCCGCCCGTGGGCCCCGCGCTCGGGCAGCACGGCGTCAATATCATGGACTTCTGCAAGCAATTCAACGAGCGCACCAAGGAAGACCAGGGGCTGATAATCCCCGTGGTCATCACCGTGTACGAGGACCGGAGCATCTCGTTTATCACGAAGACGCCGCCCGCGCCCGTGCTGCTCAAACGCGCGGCGAAGCTCGCGAAGGCCTCCGGCGAACCGAATAAGAACAAGGTGGGCACGGTCACCGAGGCGCAAGTCGAGGAAATCGCTCGGCTAAAGATGCCGGACCTGAACGCGGGCAGTGTGCCCGCGGCCGTCCGCATGGTTAAGGGCACGGCCCGCAGCATGGGCATTGTCGTCAAGGAGTGACTTTCAGTACGTAGCACGGGCGTCGCGCCCGTGTCGAAATGCCAACGTGGGAGGGCCAGGTAACGTGCGTGGCCCGCTCGCACCACAGGAGACATCAGCACATGGCCAAGATGAGCAAGCGGTCGCGGGCCCTCCGCGCCAACCATGACACCACCCGTCACGTCACCCTTTCGGAAGCGGCCCAAGCCGTCAAGAAGTCGGCCACCGCGAAATTCGACGAAACCATCGAACTCGCCTTCTATCTTGGAGTCGATCCCCGGCACGCCGACCAGCAGGTGCGCGGTTCCGTCAGCCTGCCCCACGGCACCGGCAAGAAAATCCGCGTGGTCGCATTCTGCAAGCAGATCGAACAGGTGAACGCGGCGCTGGAAGCCGGCGCCATGGAAGCCGGCGCGGAAGACCTCGTCAAGAAAGTCGAGGGCGGCTGGGTAGATTTCGACGCGGCCGTGGCGGCGCCCGACATGATGGCCCAAGTCGGAAAGCTGGGCAAGATTCTCGGGCCCCGCGGCCTTATGCCCAGTCCCAAGGCGGGTACGGTCACGCCGAATGTCAGTCAGGCCGTCGCCGAGATTCTCAAGGGCAAGATCGAGTATCGGGTGGACAAGAACGCGAACCTCCACGTGCCGGTGGGCAAGGCTTCGTTCTCGACGGAGCAGATCGAGGAGAACGCCGGCGCGGTCATCGCCGCGGTCATCAAGGCGCGGCCCGCCGCCTGCAAAGGAACGTATCTCAAGTCCTGCGCCATGAGCAGCACGATGGGGCCGGGCTATCGACTGGACCCGGCGGCCCTGACCACCCAGTTCAAGTGAGAGGATAGAGGAATGCGTGCGGCGCGGTATGTTTTTGTCCGTGCCGCGCGTTGTATTCAAGCGGGACCTGAACAGACGTCGGGTCCGGCGGCAACTCGCGGGAGAGCAGCATGAGCAAGAACGCCAAAGGCATCCTTTTCACCTCGGAATCCGTCACCGACGGACACCCCGACAAGGTGGCCGACAATATCTCCGACGCAGTCCTCGACGCCATGCTGGCGCAGGACTTGAATAGCCGAGTCGCGTGCGAAACCCTCGTGAAGACGAATCTCTGCGTGGTCGCGGGCGAAATCACGAGCAGCGCGAGGGTGGACATCACCGCGCTCGCGCGCGAGACCATCATGGACATCGGCTACACCGGCGGCGCCTCCGGCTTTGACGGCGCCAATTGCTCGGTGTTGGTCGCGCTCGAAAAACAATCCCCCGACATCGCCATGGGCGTCAACGCCACCGCCGACCACGAACAGGGTGCGGGCGACCAGGGCATGATGTTCGGTTACGCGACGAACGAGACGCCGGAGCGCATGCCGCTGCCCATTCTCCTGGCGCACAAGCTCGGCCTGCGGCTAAAGAAATTGCGCCAGGAACAGACCCTGCCCTGGCTTCAGCCGGACGGGAAATCGCAGGTGACCGTCGAATACCGCGACGGTAAGCCCGTGCGTATCGACACGGTCGTTATCTCGAATCAACACGCACCGCTTTACGGCGGCATGAAGCCCTCGCAGCAAGAACTGAGGAAAGAGCACGCGGAAATCCGAGAAGCCGTGATCGAGCACGCCATCAAGCCCGTGCTTCCTCCGGAATTCGTCCAGGGCGAGATTATCTACCACGTGAACCCCACGGGCCGTTTCGTCGTGGGCGGGCCGGTGGGCGACTGCGGTCTGACGGGGCGCAAGATCATCGTCGACACCTACGGCGGCATGGGCCGCCACGGCGGCGGCGCCTTCAGCGGGAAAGACCCGTCGAAAGTGGACCGCAGCGCCGCGTACATGGCGCGGTACATGGCGAAGAACATTGTGGCCGCGAGCCTCGCCGAGAAGTGCGAAGTCCAACTCGCTTACGCCATTGGTGTGGCGCGGCCCGTGTCGCTTAATGTTACAACCTTTGGCACGGGCAAGATTGCGGACGGCGCGCTGGCGGAGCTCCTGGCCGAGCATTTCGACTGCCGCCCGGCCGCGATCATCGATCTGCTCGATCTCAAACGGCCCCAGTTCCGCAAGACCGCCGGGTTCGGCCATTTCGGACGGGAAGACCAAGGCTTCCGCTGGGAAGAAACCGACCAGGCCGACGCCCTGCGCGCAAGAGCGGGCGTCTGATCCCGCCGCGGCGAAGACCCGCGACGGGAGTTTTCCTGGAGGGGACGGGTTTCGACGAGCATTGCATCCGGCGGGGCAATTCGCGGCGTCCGGACACGTCGCGCCGCCCCGTGCGCATACGGGGAGAAACGTTCATGAAGGTCGAAGACTTCGCGTACAAGGTAGCCGTCCGCACGATGGAATTGCTCGGGGAACTGCATCACTACAAGATCCCCGACGAGTTGCGCAAGGAAGTCACGACGCGACTCCTGCAGGAAGTCGATTCGCTCCTCAAGAGCACCTGAGACCGGGGTCGCAGTCCCTGTGCTGGTCCCGCCGACTCAGCCCCCTGCATCCGCGTCGCGCTCAGTACAGCGGTTCCGACCCCGCCCAAGGTTCCGGCGCGCGTTCGATAACGACGGGAACAGCGTTCGGCGAACTCCGCTGGACCCTGTCGCCGACGGCCACCTGCGCGAACACCTCTCGCGGCACGGCCATCTCGATGGTTCCGCCGGAGTCCGTCTCCACCACCAGGAAGTAATACATGTCCTGTTGAAACGAGTCCCCGGTCAGGACCCGCAGCCCCTGGTCGAGCGTCCTGCCGCCGCTTTCCGTGCCCGGCTCTCGCTGCACCTTCTCCACCACGACGCCCGCCACCGCTTCATTCGCCGGCTTGCCCGCGCCGCTCCAGTAGTAGTACGCCGCCCCCGCGAACGCCAGCGCCAACACCGCCAACAACACGCCAGTCGCATTCGATCGCATGGTTAAGCCTCCTTCAGTAGCCCGCTTCCCGTGCGGAACCACATAATCTCCCCGGCTGCCATATACCGATCATACCAGGAACTGAGTCAAATCGATACATGGCGCTGTCGCGGGCGCGGTGGCTTCCGGGCGGCGCTCGGCGTGCGCGGTATGGTCGAAGGCGGGGTACTGCCTTGCGGTCAGCTATGTTTCCAGAATGCCGGCAGGAACAATACGCAGATGCTGAACAGTTCGAGACGGCCCATCACCATGCAGACGGACAGCAGCAGCTTCCCGATATCGGGAATGTGGCTGTAATCCGCGGTGGCGCCCACCAGTTCGAGGCCGGGGCCGATGTTATTCAGCGTGGCGGCCACCGAGGTGGCGGCGGTCGTGAACGGCAATCCTATCGCCGTCATGCACAGGCTCGCAATCGCGAAAATAGCAATATAGAGCACGAAGAAGGCGTAGACCATGCGCTGGATGTCGTTGTCTATCACGGCGCCATTGATACGGATGATGCGGATGGTCTTGGGGCGAAATGTGCTCTCGATGCGCCAATACACCATCTTGGCCAGCATGACGAGGCGAATCACCTTCATGCCGCCGCCGGTCGATCCCGCGCAGCCGCCGATGAACATCAAGACGACCAGCAGCATCCGGGAGAAATCGGGCCATATATCGAAGTTGTCCGTGCAGAACCCGGTGGTAGTCATGATGGCCACGACCTGGAACGCCGCAACGCGTAGCGCATGCGCCGCGCCGTAGGGAGGGCCGGTCTGGAGTACTTCGGCGTCGTCCGCGAGGTTATTTGCCTCGGGGGGCACGGCGGTCGCGACGAGATTGACGGCAATGAACGCCGTCGCCACGGCGAAAAGCCCAATATAGACACGCCATTCCGTGCTCCTGAAAGGCGCGCGCCAGTCGCCGCGCATCATGGCGAAATAGAGGCTGAAGTTCGTGCCGGCGAGCACCATGAACAGGATGATGATGATCTCGGCCGAGATGCTGTTGAATCCGGCGATACTGGCTTGGCGCGTCGAGAACCCGCCGGTCGCCAGCGTGCCGAAGGTCTGGCACAGAGCCTCAAAGAGGCTCATCCCGGTCGCCATCAGGAGCAGCGTCTGTGCCGCCGTGAAGGACAGGTAGATTTTCCATAAGATGGACGCCGTGTCTCGAATGCGGGGACGCAGCCCGCGCGGGTCCGGGCCGGGCGTCTCCGAACGGAACAACTGCTTGCCCCCGGCGCCGAGGTACGGAAGCACCGCGATAAACAGCACGATGATCCCCATGCCGCCCAGCCAGTGGGTAAAGGAACGCCAGAACAGGATGCTCCTGTCCGCCCCTTCGATGTCGGCCAGCACGGTCGCGCCCGTGGTCGTAAAGCCCGACATGGCCTCGAAGTAGGCGTCCACCGGCCCCATCACGCCGCTGAAGAAGAAGGGCAGCGCGCCCGCGCCCGCCGCCAGCAGCCACCCGATGCCGACCAATCCCAGGGCTTCACGCTGGTAGAGCACGTTCTTGGCGTGGCGGCCCAGCAGCATCAGGAGGCCGCCGCATCCCGCGACAAGGGCCATAGACGTGAGAAAGGCGCCAAGCGCATCCCATTCGGCGTACCAGCCCGCCCAGCCCGCCGCCGGGGCCATGAGCACGGCCAGCGCGAGCAGGAACTGGCCCAGGTATTTCCCTACGATACCCGGATTCACTTGTGGAACAGTCTCTCGACGGCTTCCACGACGTCCGCCAGGGCAATCACAATGACGTGATCGTTCGCGTGCAATTCATCCTCGCCGCTGGGCACGATGACTCGCTTGTCGCGCAGGATGGACGCCACGAGCGCGCCGCGTGGAAACTTGGCCTTAAGGTCCTTCAACTGCTTGCCAAGAACGCTCGCCCCATCATGTAGGGTCAGTTCCATTACCTCGACCTGTCCCTCGCCGATGACCGCGAGCGAGGTCATTGCGCCCTGGTGCACGAGCTTGACGATGCGGTTCGAGATGGCCGTGCGCGGGGTAACGGCGAGATCGATGTCCAGGCGTTGAACCAGTTGCGCGAAATCGGGCTGATGCACCACCGCCACGACTTCTTTCGCGCCCACTTCCTTGGCAAGCACGCACGCAAGGATATTGCGCTCGTCGTCGCCCGTGGCCGCAACGAATACGTCGAAGCCGTCGATGTGCTCCTGTTCGAGCGACACGCGCGAGACGGCGTCGCGGCAGACGACTTTCGTCTTCTTCAGCTTCGTGGCCAATACGTTCGACCGGTCGAGCCGCCGCTCGAAGAGCTTGACGGCCTTCATCTTGCCTTGGAGGGCCTGCGCGAGGTGCAGGCCGATCTTGCTGCCGCCTAGAATGGCGACCTTGCGCGGCCCGGCGTCGGTGTCCTGAAACATCTGTTGCACGGCCCCCAGCTTGTCGCGGTGGCCGATCAGCGTGACCAGATCGCCGACCTGGACAACCGCGTCGCCGTGGGGGATGAACGCGTTTCCGTCGCGGTTGATGACACCGAGCAACACGCCGCCGCCCGGCGGAAGCACGTCCTGCAGCAGCTTGCCGTTGCGCGTGGGGGTCTTGGTCGCCTGAATCTGGCGCATGTGCACGAGGCCGCGCCCGAAGTCCTCGGCGGCCGTCGTGCCGGGGTTCTCGATGTAGTTGGCTATCTCGAGCGCGGCGAGGGCGTCGGGACTCAACACGAAATCCAGCCCCAGGATGGTCTCGTACAGGATGTGCGATTCGATGTACATGGGGTTATCGACGCGCGCCACCACCTGTTTCGCCCCGAGGCCCTTGGCCGTGGCCGCGGCGATCAGATTCGTCTCATCATTGCCCATCGAGGCGACGAACAGGCCCGCCGCTCCCACGTTCAGGGACTGCTGCAGCATGACAGAGGAGCCGTCGCCCGCAACCGTGCTGACATCGAGGGCGTAATCGATCTCCTCGAGTCGGGCCGGGTCGTTCTCGATGACCGTAACGTCCTGGCGTTCGCCGCTGAGCAGGCGCGCCAGGTGAAACCCGACCCTGCCCCCGCCCGCGATAAATATGTTCATGGGTCTTGGAATCCTGTAAATATGCGGTGAGAATTCACGGTGATGGACATGATCTTCCTACAAACCCGGCGGGGGAATCAAGAAATCACGGGCCGGCTGCGCCGCACGAGGCCCGCAAGAAAGGCGCGGAGCCATGCGGTCAGGTCGTCGAGCACCGAGTACACGACGGGCACAATCACGAGGGTCAGGATCGTGCCGACGGTCATGCCGCCGACCACGGCGCGGCCAAGCCCCTGGAACGTGACGCCGCCGCCGCTGGTGGTCAACGCCAAGGGCAGGCATCCGAGGATGGTGGTAATAGCGGTCATCATGACGGGGCGGAAGCGATCGCGCCCGCCTTGCAGGATCGCCGCGGTGCGATCGAGGCCGCGCAGGCGGAGCTGGTTGATGTGGTCGACGATCACGATGCCGTTATTGACGATCAGGCCGACCATCAGGATGCAGCCGATGAGCGTGACCACGTCGAACGGCGTCCCCGTGAGGAAGAACAGCCATAACACGCCGATGAACGAGAGGGGCACGGTAAAGAGGATCGAGAGCGGCAGCACGTAGGACTCGAAAAGCGAGGCCATGACGAGGTACACAAGGACGACGGCCATCAACAGCGAGGTCGTGAAACTGAACCAGTTCGATTCGAGTTCGGCCAAGTGTTCGCTGAGTTCAATTGTGTAGCCCGCAGGCAGGTCGAACATGCGGGCCAGGCGTGTCAATTCGTACTTGATGCGGTTCAGCCGTTCCACGGTCGCCGTCGCCGATACCATCACCGTGTTCTTGCCGTTATAGCGGTGGATGGACGACGGGCTGAGCGCCTTGCTGTAATTGACCAGTTGATTGACCGGCATGGGTCGCCCCCCCTCGCCAATCACGATGATATTGTCCAGGTTCTCCTTGCTCTTGCGGTTCTCCTCCTGGAATTGCGCCCACACCGGTATCTCGCGCCCGCCTTGCTTCATATAGGGAAGCCGCGCGCCGCGCAACGCCGCGTCCACCGTCTGGGCCACGACGAGCGGGCTTACCCCGGCCCGTTCCGCGATGTCTCCGTCGATGCGCAGTTGCATCTCCTGGCTGCTCTTCTCGACGTCCGTCTTGACGTCCTTGAGACCGTCGATCTGCTCCATGTACGTGCGGAATGCCTCGGCATACCGCTGCAGTCGGGCGCTGTTGTCGCCGCGAAACTGCACCGCGACCGATTCATCCGACTCGGCCCGCTCGGCGTCGGCGATGCTGAACGTCAACTCGACCCCCGGCATGAAGCGCGGGAACTGCCTCGAGAGAATGTCCATGACGTCGTTGGTGCTGTAAAGAGGCGAATCCCACTCGGGGCCGTCGTCGCTGGTATAGAGATAGACCTCGAACTTGCCGCCGGAGGCATTGTAGAACTTGAAGACGTTCTTGATGCCGAGGAGGTCGCGCCGCCGGTCCAACTCGTTCTCAAGCCGGTTGAATACGTCCGTGGCCATGTTTTCATCGAAGTTCTGGTCGAACTCGACGCGGATATCCACCTCCCGCGTGTCCAGCCGCGGCATCTCCTGCATTTCCATGTTCGTGAAGGGGACCCGGTAGGTCAGCACGAGCACGGCGGCGAGCAAGACGAACGCGGCGAACCTGCGGTGCAGCGCGGCGTTCAGGACGTACCCATAGAGGTGCAGAATGCCCTGGAACATCCGGAAATGGATGATGCCGCTCCCGCCGCCTCCTTGTTCCCGGAGCAGATGGAGTCGTTCCCGAAGGGGCGCGCCGCGCTCCTTCATCCGGCTCATGGTCAGCGGCGCCAGCGTGAGCGCGATAAGCAGACTGCCGAGCAGCGAAACCGCAAGCGGAATGGCCAGTTCCTTCATGAAGACCGACATGCGGCCCGCCTCCATGAAGAACATGGGCACGAACACGACGAGGGTGGTCGTCGTCGATGCGGAGACGGCCAAGCCGACCTCGCTTGCGCCGCGCTTCGCGCTCTCGATGAGGCTATGGCCCAGTTGCCGGTGCCTGAGAATGTTCTCGACCACGACGAT
>JAKQEQ010000048.1 GCA_029556545.1 Candidatus Hydrogenedentota bacterium | reverse complement strand
CGAGGACCTGGAGATGTCCGTGAAGTACATCGTCATGCGCGGGCGGCGGTTCAACGATATGCGTTCGTGGAACCTCGACCCCGAGACGAAGGCCGAGTTGCGCGCCAAGGGCGTCATCAAGAATTACGGCACGGGCGGCATCCTGTTGACCGCCGCGGCGGCGATGGACGAGATCATCCTCGTGCCGGACGCCGAGGTCGGCAAGATGCCCATTCGCGAGACGCTCACCACGGAGTCCATCGAGGTCAAGACGCAGTTCAAGACCGGCTGGCTCGTGTGGATGGAACTGGGCCAGGGCGTCACCCGCCCGGAGATTCTGGTCAAGATCCGGATTCTCGGATAAGGGAGGCTGCCGCACATGGTCCAAGTGAAGAACGTACGCGCCGGCATGCTGCTCGTCACGGATGCCGGACTCGAACTCAAGCGGGGCGAGGTGGCCGGAGCCGCCTCGCTCAGCCCCCAAATGCAGCGCGCCGTGGCCTCGGGCCACCTTGTCGTGGTGCGCGATGACGCCCCTGTTGCCGGAGCGCCGGAGACCGATACGCCGGAGAGCCTTGCCGCCCTGCAGGCGCCCGACGCCGTGGCGCGCGTCCAGGCGGAAACGGACGCGGAACGGCTGAGGTCGTGGCTTGCGGCGGAGAAACGCCGGAGCGTGGTCGCGGCCATCAACGCGCGTCTGCAGGAACTCGGTTCCAACACGGGGTGATCCCATGCCGCTGGCGGACTTAGTATCCACGCTGCGCCAGGACCTCGCCGACCCGGAGAAGACCCTCTTCGCCGACGAGGTCCTGGCGCGGTGTCTCTTGAAGGGGGCGCTCCGTCTTGGACGGGACTTGCGCATCACGCTTGCCGTGACGGGCGGAGAGATCACGCCGGAGCCGGAAGGCGAAGCGCGGGAACTGCTCCTGCTCCTGGGGCAAATCAACGCCTGCCAGATTATGCGCGCAGCGACGGCGAATGCGTTCTCTTTCTCCAGCGGCGACAAGAGCGTCAATAAGACGGGTCAGCCCAAACAGTGGGCGGAACTGGAAGAGTCGCTCACGCTCCAGTACCGGCAGCGTGTGGCGCAAATGACGCCCGGCGTCCATGACGACGACGGCTACATCATTTCTCCTGAATTCCGGCCCGTCCTCTACGAGCAGGGCATCGACCTCGAACCATTGGAGGACCCGCACCTGTGGCCCTATTGAGTCCGAATGAGAAAGCCGAAGCGGGCGCGGATGTGCGGGATTTGATTTTCGCGTCCGGTCAGAACGCAGTCCTGCTGCGGGCTTCGGACGGCGAACGGTTGTATGGCACGGACGATGCGCCGTATGCACCGGTCGGCGATCCCCTCCCCTTGGAGTTCGTTCCGACACCCGCGGAAGACCTTGCACAGAAGATTGACGCCACGGCTTGTGTATTGCCGGACGCGGACGTGCGCCCGGAAGACCGAATCCAGGTGGGCGCGGAAACGTACCGCGTGCAGACGGTGAAAGAAGAACGCCTTTTCGGCGCGATCACGCACAAGGTGATCAAATTTGTGAAGCATCATGCCGGTTAGACGGTTTGGAGACTGGGATAAAGTCAAGGCGCGGCTGGAGAACAACCCCGGCGCGCGGTTCGCCAAAGCCATCCGTCAGGCCACCATTCAGAACGCGCTGTTGCTGGTCAGGGAAATCAAGCGGGGCATCGTTGCGCAGGCGCCGGGCGGCGTGCCGTTCCCGCCGCTGGCCGAGAGCACCATCGAACGCAAAGGTTCCGGCAAGGCCCTTATCGATACGGGCTTCCTGCTCAATTCCATCACCCAGCGGATTTTGGCCGACCATGCGTTCGTGGGACTCCTGCGCGGGACGGTCAACAAGGACGGCGAAGACATGGTCAACATCGCCGCGATCATGGAGTATGGCGCGACCATCACCATGCCGAACGGCTCAACCATCGTCATCCCGCCGCGCCCCTTCCTGCATCCCACGATGGAAAAGTATCGCGACCAGGTCTCGGACAACTATCGCAGAGCCATCCGCGCAGCTCTCGACGGTGGGTGAAGATGGCGAAAATGCGCATAGTACGCGAACCCCACTACGGACAAGCAACCGCCTCACCCGTCAGGACGCACTATCCTGAGCGCTCAATGGTGCGGATAACCTGCGACGCGCAGCGTGGTCAGGTTGATCCGCTTGTTAGGTGGCGATCCCCCGTCCAGTCAGATTCGGAGCCTTCTCGCGGATCAGATCATGGCGAGCGGGATACCAGTGATCAGGCTCAAAGACCCGTCCAAGGATAATCTTGCGAGATCGGATGATGTCCTCCGCATCAACCATGTTGTGGAACAACCCAGTAAACATTTGCTCGGGCTGCTCGTCGGATGGCCAGAGGTAGCTTTCGGAGACCCTCGCGTCTCCAAGACCAGTCCTCCGCCGCAGGAAGTAGAAGAGATTCACGCCATCTCTCGCCGATAGGTCCTCTATTGCCTGATATCGCACATGCTGGTGGCCTGTGTGCGGGTCGCGGCTTTCGTCGTGGACTTCATCGGGTACTAAGAAGGCAGCCTCCTGGCGGCCAATCCTCGTGTCTGGAATGCTGCCGCTGGGTAGTGCGAGCAACTTCCAATCGCGATGACCACCGGTCATCTTGTACAGGAAGATGAAGTCATCGGGCGACCAAGTGGTCTGGCTGTCAGGGCGCGAGGTGACAAGTGTTTCAGCAACCGCGACGGCATCGATATAACCCGGTGCGCTATAGTAGTCGAATTGAAGTGGCGTGTCATTCGCGGCAGGAGCGAAGAAGCGGTATATGATCCCGATCTCGGTCGAGGCGTCGTGATGGAGACCATGTTGTTGTCGAACCACTTCGGGCGCAGCGTAGTTTGCAAAGAATGCCGCAATGGTCGGCGAGCGAGTCGCGTCAAGGAACTCCGAACTTTCGATGTAATGCTGGGCCAATGTTTGACCGACTCGAAAGCCAAAAAACTGATTCGCTCCATTGAGTCGAAGGAGTCCCTTATGCTGCGCGGTGACGACACGTTCCCAAAGCGGCAGGCGATGCTCGAAGCGCGTTAGCAGAGCGGGATGTACCGACCTGCGAATGGCCGTCTCGAAACCCTCAGTTCCTATTCTCCTTGCCATAGCGTCATGATAAGTGATGTTGTGGAGCAAGCTCACCTCATCATGATCCCGGATGGTGTCCTCACAGGAGTATGCGAGGAAGATGTCGTCGAAATTTTTGAACAACCGCACCTCACAGAATCTCCTGCCGACTGCGCGCAGGGATCTGGCATGCGCATGAAGCGCGCCTGTACTGCAGGATAGACCAACGTGCTTCCCCCGGTAGGCTGAGGGTAACAGCGGACCGGGGTACTCGCGTGTTTGTCCTCGATACAGGAAGTGAGGCTCGTGTTGATCCCAGAGGTAGTCCAGAAGTTCGTGGACATCTCGAGCTGCGGATTGTGGACTGCTGAACGATTTCATCTGGTTAACCCCCACCGCCTCACATTACATTGAGCCGCATGAAATGTCGGCTTCTCATAGGGATCGGCATAAGAACCTTCTTCTCATAACCCGTCCATTGCGCTGCGTACACCTGAACGCCTCCAATTGAGGACATGAGTATAGATCATGCCGTCGCACTCCGGCCACGCCTTCATCCAATCTCATGGTCTTTTCCGGTAAGTAACCTCCGAACGAGGTTTACCGGAGACGAACGAATGACACTGTTGCGCGAAGTGGTCGAGACCTTCATCCGCCTGGTCAAGGCGGAGATTGCCCCCAATGCCGTTCTCGTCCCCCCGGACGATGTGTTCGAGGCGCCCAAGGTTCCGAGTCTTGTCCTGCAAGGCCCCACGCCAATCGAAGACGCCGCCCGCCGCTGTCCAGCCCCTCTCCTTCTCGATGACCGGGACGCCATGACCTTCACGGAAACGGCCCATCCCCGGCTGTATCACCTGGACTTCGACCTGATCGCCACGGCGGGCGACGCCCCGTCGATCATCGACATGCAGGAAAAGGCGGTCCGTTTCTTTCAGGCGCACCCCACGCTGTCCGTCGGCGACCGGGGCGCGCTCAACCTCACCCTGCTTGTCCCCCTGGGCGCGGGGCGCCGCGTGAACCTGTCCAACCTGCGGCAGGCATCGGGGCGGTGCCGTATCGAGGATTGCCCGGTATATGGCGACGCCGTGCGTGAGGGGAAGCTCATAGACACGCGGATTTTCGAGTTCCGGGACGGCGTCGCCGAAGACGCCGTCTTCGGTCCGCAGCCATAGAGAGGAAAAAACCCCCATGATTGAAGTGAAGAACCTGCTGTTCCAACCGCTGTCGCTGCACACGCGGAACGGGCGCGGACTGCACCTGGGGCCGCGTCAAGTCCTGCGTCTGCCCGGCGACGATGTGTCTGCGGAGATGCAGGCCGCAGCCCGGCGCGGCGCCGTGAGCCTGACCCCTGTTAACGAGACCGCTGTTGCCGACACGCCGCAGCCCCCCGGCGTCCCGACCGACCCAGCGTTGGAAAGCGCCGTCCGCAGCCGACTCGGATTCGATTCCGGCCAGGCGGCCGCCCCGGACACCGCGCGCGTCGCGCGCAGGAAAAGGAGCTGACCCATGCCCACCTATCTTTCTCCCGGCGTCACCATCCGCGAAACGGATTTCAGCTACTACGTCAAACAGTTGTCCACGTCCGCGTGCGGCATGCTCGGCGTCGCGGAACGCGGCCCGATCAACAAGCCGACGCTCGTGACCAGTTGGGAACAGTTCGTCCGGCGTTTCGGCGGCTATGTCCAGTCGGGCTACCTCGCCTACGCCGCGCGCGCTTTCTTCGACAACGGCGGCGCGCAGCTCTGGGTGAACCGCATCGCCCACTACACCGACCCGCTGGACAAGACCACGCTCAGCGCGGTGCGCAGCGCTGTCACGCTCAAGAACCGAAACACCGTCAAGGCATCGCTCGCGACGGGCGCATCCGGCACGGACCGCATCCTCTGGCAGGCCGTGACGGCAGGCGCGGCGGGCAACGACATCGCCGTCACCCTTGCGGCCTTCGGCAACGACACCCCGTTGTCGGTCGAAGTGACGGGCGAGGCGATCACCGTGAACCTCGCCACAGACAACGAGGGCAACGCGACTTCTACCGTCGCTCAGGTCGTGGCCGCTGTCATGGCCAAGACGGAAGCCGCGGCGCTGGTCACGGTTGCCGGGACGGATACCGGCGTGGTGACGCCTGCCGCGGTGACTCACCTCGCGGGCGGATTGGACCCGCAGGACGCGCTGTCGATCCGGGCCGTGGACGAGGGCGTATGGGGCGACCGCATTGCCGTGCAACTGGAGAACGGTTCGCGGTCTCCAGATACGGAGTTCAACCTCATCGTCCGGCACAGGAACGAGATCGTCGAGGTCTTCAAGGATCTGTCCATGTCGCCGACCGCGGCGAATTACGTCGAACTCGCCGTGAACGGCGACTCGGAATACATCACGGTCGAGGACAAGACCACGGGGACCGCCACGGCACAGCACCGGCCCGCCGTGGGCCAGTTCACGCTCACTGGCGGCGATGACGGCCTCGCCGGCCTTGCCGACGAGGACTACATTGGCGACCATTCCCAGCATACCGGCTTCAGCGCCTTCGAGGACGTGTTCGACCTGAACCTCCTGTGCATCCCCGGCGTGACCACGGGCGCGGTCCTGAACGCCGCTCTCACCTACGCCGAACTGCGCAAGGACGTGTTCTGCATCCTGGACACGCCGATGGGCCTGACGCCGCAAGAGGCGTTGGACTTCCGGCGCGGCCAGGGCGGCTACAGCCACGAGGCGTTCAACTCGTCCTACGGCGCGGTGTACTGGCCGTGGCTGCGCATCCAGGACCCGATCAGCGGCCATGAGAAGCTCGTGCCGCCGTCGGGCGCGGTTGCGGGCTGCTACGCCCGGAACGACCAGAAAGCCTACGTATGGTCTGCGCCCGCGGGCATCGACCGGGGCCGCGTTTTCAACGTCCAGGGCGTGGCGTATCTCACGCAACGCGCCGACCGCGACGTGCTCTATCCTGAAGGCGTCAACGTCATCGCCGTGTTCCCGGACTCCGGCGTGAACGTCTGGGGGCAGCGGACGCTGCTCCAGCAGCCGTCCGCCGTGGACCGGGTGAACGTCCGGCGCCTCATGATCTACATGGAACGCGCCGTCGGGGATTCGTCCCGTTTCGTGACCTTCGAGCCGAACCATCCCCGCACGTGG
>JAKQEQ010000043.1 GCA_029556545.1 Candidatus Hydrogenedentota bacterium | reverse complement strand
AAACAACTTCAAGCAGTCCCGGCAAAGAAGTCCATCGGTCTCTACCCAACCGCGAAGATCGCGAGACTCTCCGCGGCGGCAAAGGGCGGCGGCGCGGCTTGTCCCAGGCCGATGCGTCGGGCTAGTATGTGATGGAACCGGGTCAGCGAGAGAGGAGGATTCTTGTCATGGGGAAGATTGCCATAGGCGTGAACATGGAATTCGTCCGCCACGCGGACAAGTCGTTCGAGTGGGGGGTCCAGAAGGCCGCCGAGTTCGGGTATGAGTACGTCGAGCCCATGGTCCACTTGGGCCGGGAACTGCTCAGCGAGGCGGGATACTTCCACAGCGTGTCCATGCTCGACGATCCGTACCGGCTGAAGAAGGCGTGCGACGACGCGGGGATCAATTTGTCCGGCCTGTCCGCGCATTGCCCGCTTTGCAAGCCGGAGATCAGCACGGAGTACCTGAAGCAGGCGGTGCGCTTCGCGGCGGAGTGCGGTGCGCCGGTCATCAACACGGATGAAGGTCCGAAGCCCGCGTGGACCAGCGAGGAGGAGGACCACGTGCTGATGCGGTATGTGCTCAAGGAAGCGTCGCAGGTCGCGGAGCGGCGGGGCATCCTGATCGGCCTGGAGCCGCATCAGCAGTATAGTAAGCACCCGGACGGGCTTGACCGCATCTACAAGCTCGTCGATTCTCCGGCGATCGGCATCAATTTCGACACGGGCAACAGCTATCTGTGCGGCCATGACCCGATTGAGTGGCTCGAACGGGTCAATGACCGCTTGGTGCACCTGCACGCGAAGGAGATTCCGCGCGCTCAGGCCGCGGCGGAGCGCGGCAAGGTCACCGGCACGGCTGTCGGCTGCGCCTGCGGCGAGGGCGTTATCGACTGGCCGGAGGTCGTGCGCGTGCTGCGGGACTGCCCGCGCGACATCGTGATGAGCGTCGAGTGCGGCACGGTCGAAGAGGCTGAGCGGAGCATCCGGTATCTCAAGACGTTGATCGCATGAGCGGCGCGCACCTCGCCGCGGACAGCACATCGGGTGAATAAGAAGGGCGGCGCGTCGTCCGGTTAAGAGAGTCCGTGGGGCGATCTGTCCCTGGCCTCGGTTGGTGAAACGAGTGTGTTGTCGCAGAAGCGCATTGCGCTATCGTGACGCAAGACAGGAGGATGCGCCATGAAGAACCGCATGTTGCTACCCTTGCTCGGCTTGGCAATGACAATTTCGCTCGCCGCGTGTGAAACGACGCCCGCGCAGGACGGCGCGGTAATCGGCGCGGCGCTCGGCGCGGGTACGGGCGCGATCATCGGCCACCAGAGCGGGCATCAGGGCGAAGGCGCGCTGATAGGCGCGGGCATCGGCGCGTTGACCGGCGCGATCATCGGCGACGCGGTGGGCGACGCGCGGAAGCCTCAGTATGTGCAGCCGCGCCCCGCGCCGGCCCCGACGCCGGTCGCGGCGCCCGTCGTGAAGGGGCACTACGAGAACCGGCTGGTGGTGACGCCCTCGGGTGACATGTATGAGGAGCGCGTCTGGGTGCCGCATCATTAAAGGACCGCTTAGTGACGCCGCAACGGAAATGGCGATTGGCGGGCGCGCTGGCGCTGGGCGCGAGCGCGCTGTTGGCGTGGTATGGCGTTGCCCGTCTGGGATTCACCGGTTCCCCCCTGGTTCTCGCGGTCTATTGGGGCGTCTTTCTGCTCTGTTTGCTCGTGGCGTTCTATCTTGCGGTCCTGGACCTGCGCTACATTCGCATGCTGCATGCCATCGAGCAGCGGCGCATCTTTATGGAAACCCTCGGCAGCAAGGCCTTTCGCGAGGCGCTCCGCAAGAACCAGCCACGTTCGTGATCTTGAGTCCGTCCACCGCGATGCGGGGGGTTGCATTGCCCGCGTTCCGTAACCCATGATCCCTCCAATCGGAAAGCAGCGGCGGGGCGTCTGTGATCGAAGGATTCACCAGAATAGCGCGCGGAGGCAAGACCGCGCTCGTGCGCGGCGAGTGGGCCGAGTGTGTCGCGGCGGCGCTCCTCGAGGGCGTCGGCTGCATTGATGCGGGCCTGGGCGGGCGCGGCATGCTTCGCGTCTTTCCCTACCCTCAAGGCGAAGGGGTGATTCGCAGAGGGCTGCGCGGGGGGCTCCTGCGCCATTTCTTGCACGAAGGTTATCTGCTTGCGAACCGTCCTTTGCGCGAACTGACCCTGCTCTGGGAACTTTATCGTGAGGGATTCGCCGTTCCCGAGCCGCTGGGCGCGGTCTGGGAGCGGCGCGGGCCGTGGCTGCGGGGCGCGATCGCGACGCATCGGGTGGATGCCGTGGACTTGAAGGCCTTCCTCCGAGCCGCGCCTGTCGACCGGAATCGTGAGCAGGCGGCCCAAGCCGCAGACGCGGACGAGGTGTTGCGCCGCTGTGGCAGGCTGATTCGGGACCTGCATGACCGTGGGGTCTGGCACGCGGACCTCCAGGTGGGGAACGTGCTTGTGGGGGAATCCCGCGAGTACCTCATCGACTTCGACAAGGCCGTGCGGTATCCGATGCTTTCCGCGCGGCTGCGCGCCAGCAACCTTGAGCGACTCGCGCGGTCGTTTCGCAAGCAGCGTCTGCCCATGCGCTACTTCCAAGTCCTGCTCGACGGTTATGATCCCGCCTCCGCCGGAATTGACCGGTTTTCGCGGAAACCGCAATGAGTTGCGACGGGAATCCAGAATCGCCGCGCCCGGTCCGGAAAGGGCGGTACAGGCTCCACCTCGCGCCGGACGTATCGCCGGAGGTGGTGTTGACCGTCTTGAGCACTCCGGGGGAAGTGCTTAAGGAATCCAGGAAGTCGCGCGTCGAACGCATCGGCGGTTGGGTCATCAAGCGGTGCGTCGGGCCTTTCCTTTCGCGGAGTGTGCGCCTGACTTTTCGGCGGAATCGGTATCGTCGCGGCTGGCGCGCGGCGTTGCACCTCGAACGTCACGGCGTTCCCGCGCCCCGCGCAGTCGCATACGTTGAGAAAGGCTTCGGCGGGCTGTTGTTCGGCAATGCCTTCATTGCCGAATACCTCGATGGCGCCCGGAACGTCGAGGAGTATGCCCGGGCCATGATCAGCGGGGGAGCGGGGCCGGACGCCTTCGAGCGGTTCCTCGCGTCTCTTGCGGACGCGGTGAACGACTTGAACGCGGCGGGAGCGTACCACGGCGATCTATCCGGCAAGAATATTTTCACGCGCGACGGGGAGACGTTCCATTTCATCGATCTGGACGCCGTGGAGATCGGCGCGCCGTACACCGACGAGCGCCGCCTGGCCAGCCTTATCCAACTCTACGACTCGTTTTGCGATGAACTCAGCGACGCGCTGTTGGCGCCGTTTGTCATCCGAATGCTGCCTCCCGGGCAGGACCCGCGCGTCTGGCTGCCGCGCGTGCGCGAAGGGCAGGCCGCGCGGCGGGCGCGCCTCGAACGTCGGCGGGAACGACAGCGGCGCAGCGACGCCTGACAGGTTACAGGTGATAGACGGCGTTGAAGACCGGGTCGCCGTCCGCGTCGCTCACGACCACCTTGGCCAGCTTGGCCTCCGGTTGGAAGCGGCGCAACTGCCCGAGGTCCAGACGCAGTTCCACCCGCAGCAGCGGCGGGATGATTATCGGATCGTGAAAGCGCGCGGGCCGGCCCTCGTAATACCAGACGCCCGACGAGTCGGGCCACAGGCGGAAGTCCCCCTTTTCGGCATCTTGGATAAACACGTCGATGCCAAAGACGTCGCCGGTTGCTTGGTTGCGCGCGTCGTCCCACGGGACGCGTAACGTCACGGCGCGCCCGCCCGCGTTCACGCATGCGAGCAAGACGATGTCCGTCTCACCGGAAACGCGCGTGGCGGTGACGTTCAGCCCCGATCCGGGCAGGAGCACAAGAAAGGTGACGGCCACCGCCGTCACGAGCAGGACCAGCGCCATCCCCATCAACTTGAGGTTGGACCGGGTCAGACTGAATTCGCGTTCGCGGCGCGGCGGCGCCGCGCGGTATTGGTCGAGCGGCAGGTCCAGGAAGCCGCCGACGGCGCCCGGCTCCTTTGCGGCAATCAGCGTGTTGTAGGTTGCGATGGCTTCCCGGCAGCGCGCTATCCGGCGGTCCAAGCGGCGCGTGCGCCACGCCGCACCCATGCGGAACTTCCCTGCCGCGATGCGGCCGCGGGTCTGCAAGAGCCGCTGGAGTTTTCTCCCCTCGGCCGCAAGCCGGGGGAGTTCTCCGAGGCGCAGGTCCTCGATCATGCGGTCCGCCACGGCGATATGGTCGCTGTACACGGCGAACTCGTTCTCATAGCGCGACGGCGCGATGCCGCCGGTCTTGTAGGCCTCCTCGAGCGCGGTGCGGAGTCGTCGCGCCTTCTCGCGGTAGGAGAGGGCGCGTTGGAATTGCTCCTGAAGCGTCGCGTTAGGCACGGTTCTTTCGCTGTTCCAGGGCCGCGCGCACAAACTCGCGGAATAGCGGTTGCGGCTTCAGCGGCGTGCTCTTGAACTCGGGATGGAACTGGGAAGCGCAGAACCAGGGATGGTCCCGCAACTCGATGATCTCGACCAGTTGATGATCGCCGTGAGGATGGATCCCGCTCACGACCGCGCCGGCGCGGGCCGTCATGGCCTCGAGGTACTCGTTGTTAAATTCGTAGCGGTGCCGGTGCCGCTCGTGGATGACGTCGGCCCCGTAAGCCGCGCGCGCTCTTGTGCCCGGCTGCAACTCGCAGCGATACGCACCCAACCGCATCGTCCCGCCCATATCGCGAACCCCTCGTTGTTCGGTCAAGAGAGAGATTACGGGATGAGGCGTTTCCGGCTCAAATTCCGTCGAGTTCGCCTCGGCGAGGCCGAGGAGGTCCCGCGCGATCTCGATGGCGGCGATTTGCATGCCGAGGCAGATGCCCAAAAACGGAATGCGCCGTTCACGGACGAAGCGCACGGCCTTGATCTTTCCCTCGATGCCGCGATTGCCGAAGCCGGGACCCACGAGCACGCCGTCAAACGGGGGCAGCAACTGATCCGGTTCCTCTCCTTTCTCGAGGCGCTCCGAATCGATCCACGTCAGGCGCACTTTGCAGTCGTTGGCGATGCCCGCGTGCACGAAGGCCTCGTTGATGCTCTTGTAGGCGTCGTCGTGGCCCGTGTACTTGCCCACGGCGGCGATGCGCACCTCTTCGGTCGTGCGCGCCATGCGCTCGACCATGGCCTCCCATTCGCCCAACTCGCTCGGCGGCAACTCCATGTTAAACAAGCGCAACACCACCTCGTCGAGCCCTTGCTTCTTGAAATTAACCGGGATCGCGTAGAGGGGCGAAATATCCTCCGCGCTGATGATCGCCTCGGAGGGAACATCGCAGAAGAGCGCGATCTTCTTGCGCTGCTCCGCGCCCAGCGTATGCTTGCCCGTGCGGCAAACGATGACGTTCGGCTGGATGCCGATCTGGCGCAGGGTCTGGACGCTGTGCTGCGTCGGTTTCGTCTTCAACTCGCCCGCCGCCTCGATAAACGGCATTAGCGTGACGTGGATGAAGCAGCAGTTCGGCGGGCCCACTTCGAGCCGAAATTCGCGCAGCGCTTCGAGAAACGGCAGGCTCTCGATGTCGCCCACCGTGCCGCCGATCTCGACGATTGCGATGTCCGCGTCGTCTTCCGGTTCGGCGGTGAGGAGGCGGATGCGCGACTTGATCTCGTCCGTGATGTGCGGAATTACCTGGACCGTCTTGCCCAGATACTCGCCCCGCCGCTCCTTCTGGATCACCGCGTTGTAGATGCTGCCCGTCGTCGCGTTGCTCTTCTGCGAGAGCTTCGCGTGGGTGAAACGCTCATAGTGCCCGAGGTCGAGATCCGTCTCCGCGCCGTCGTCCGTCACAAAGACTTCGCCGTGCTCGTAGGGGTTCATCGTGCCGGGGTCCACGTTGATGTAGGGGTCCAGCTTCATCATCGCCACCTTGAAGCCCCGCGCTTCGAGCAGGAGCCCGAGACTCGCCGAAAGCACCCCTTTGCCTATCGACGAAACGACGCCGCCGGTGGTGAACACGTATTTCGGCATGGCTCAGTTTCCCTTGCGCGGGGTCTCGATCAGCGCCCGCACCCGTTCGAGGTCCGCCGGCGTATCCACGCCGATGGACTCATATTCGGTATCGACCACGGCCAGTTTGTAGCCGTTTTCGAGCACGCGCAATTGTTCGAGCTTCTCCAGCTTCTCGAGCGGCGTCTGGGGCATGCGCGCGTACTCGATGAGGAAGTCGCGCCGATAGGCGTACAGCCCGATGTGCACCCAATAGCAGGTCGCCGCCGCCGCCTGATCCGCCGCGTCGCGGATGTACGGTATGGGCGATCGCGAAAAATACAGGGCGTGCCCTCGCGCGTCGCAGACCACCTTCACGGCGTTTGGATTGTTGATGTCCTCGGGCCGGGTGATAAGGCAGCGCGCCGTCGACATGACGACGTCCGGTTGTTCGATCAATGGGCGAATGGTGGCGTCGATGACCGCCGGATCAATCACCGGCTCGTCTCCCTGCACGTTCACGACGATATCCGCGTCGATGCCGGCCACCACCTCGGCGATACGGTCCGTTCCCGAGGCGTGGTCCGCGCGGGTCATTACGGGCGCCACGCCGAAAGGCGCGAGAGCGTCCACCACCTCCTGGGCGTCCGTGGCGATGAGCGCCTCGTCCACGAGCGCGGCCTCGCGGGCGCGCTCGTACGTGTGGAGCACCAATGGTTTTCCGGCCAAAGGCGCAATGATTTTGCCCGGGAACCGCGTCGAGGCGTAACGAGCCGGCACCACGGCCAGAATTCGGGAAGGTTTTTCGGGTGTCGTCATATAACTCTACCCCTATCAAGGACTTACGAAAGACTCTGACCAAGACACAGGTTAGAGGCGCTGGGGGGGATGTCCCGTTCTCTAACGGGACTTTAACCTACCACACCCGCACCCGCCTTTTCAACGGAAGAAATGAATCTCGATTCCGCGCGTAGCCGGAGCGTTCCGGGAGGAGAAGGACGGCGGGGATATCGAGGGACTGACGCGGCGCGCGGGGATTTTCCCGCCGCCGAGCCGTTCACGTATAATGAAGGCCGCTGAAGCGGGTGGAAGGCGTCGGTGGAGTGCCCGATGCGCGCAGGAAGGGACCAGGCTTTGAAATCGCCCTTGAAGGTATTGCAGGTGGCGGCGGAATTGGCGCCGTTGTTGAGCACCGGCGGCTTGGCCGAGGTCGTGAACGCCCTGCCGAAAGCCCTTCATGACCAAGGTCACGACGTGCGGGTGGCGTTGCCCTGTTACCGGAGTATTCCCGAGTCCCTGCGCGGCAAGCGGATCGGCGCTTGTGAGGCGAAGCTCGGCCCAAAGCGTCTGGGCGGGACGCTGCGCGAAACGCGCATCCCGGGCACGGACATTCCCGTCTATCTCGTCGAGCATCCGGGGTATTTCGGGCGCGAACATCCCTACGGTCATGAGGGCGGCGAATATGGGGACAACGCGGAACGGTACTGCTTCTTCGGGCTTGGCCTGCTGGATGGCTTATCGCGTATCGGGTGGAAACCCGACGTGATCAATTGCCACGACTGGCACACCGCGCCCATCGTCATCTTCCTAAAGACCCGCCTGGCAAACGACCCGGTATGGGCGGGGACGCCCGCGGTCTACACGATCCACAATCTGAATTTTCAGGGCCGCTTCGCCGCGGACCAGCTTCCGTTCACGGGCTTCGACCCGGCCCTCTTTCGCATGGAATGCCTCGAATATTTCGGCGACATCAACCTGATGAAGGGCGCGATCGTGCTTGCGGACAAGCTGAGCACGGTCAGCCCGCGCTACGCCCGCGAAATCCAGACCCTCGAATACGGCGCGGGCCTGGATGGTGTGCTCCGCACGCGCAGCGACGACTTGCGCGGCATCCTCAACGGCATTGACTACGAGGTGTGGAATCCCGCGCGGGACCCCCATATCGCGGCCGCCTTTGATCACGACGACCTCGGCGGAAAGTCCCTGTGCAAGAGGGACCTCCAGGAGGCGTTTCATCTTCCCAGGCGGGACGCGCCCCTCTTCGGCGTTGTCAGCCGTCTCACGTGGCAGAAGGGCATTGACCTCATCATCGACGCCGCGGAGAATCTCCTCGACGTCGATTTCCAGATAGCATTGCTTGGCACGGGCGATGCCCAGATCGAGAACCGGCTCATCGCCGCCGCGCAGCGACGCCCGGGGAAGGTCGCTGTCATTCTACGCTATGACACCGCGATCGCGCACAAGCTCTTCGCAGGCAGCGATTTCTTCCTCATGCCGTCGCGCTACGAGCCTTGCGGGCTCAGCCAGTTGTACAGCCTCGCCTACGGCACGGTGCCGATAGTCCGGCGCACCGGCGGGCTTGCCGACAGCGTGCGCAATCTGTCGCGCGTCAACGGGCGCGGGGCAAAGCCCACGGGGTTGTCGTTCGTGCCGATGACCAGTCAGGCGCTGCTGCGGGCCATGCACAAGGCCTTCGACGTCTACCGCGCCCCGAAGACGCTGGCCGCGCTGCGCGTGGCCGGCATGGAGGAGGATTTCTCGTGGGCCCGCGCCTCGCGCGACTACGTCGCCCTCTACCGGGAGGCGCTGGCGCAAGCCGGCTGAGTGCGGCGCATGAGAAAACCGGATCGGGACAGCGAAACGCCACAGGACGCCCTGGAACTCGAAACGACCGCTCCCGCCGAGACCGAACGGTTGGGGAGATCGCTGGCCGCGTTGTTGCCCGTGGGCGCGGTCGTGGCGCTGCACGGCGAACTCGCCACGGGCAAGACGTGTTTCGTGCGCGGCATGGCGTCCCGGTTCGCGCGCGGCGAGGCCATACACAGCCCTACCTTTACGCTGGTCAATGAATACGGCCATGACCGGAAGCTCTATCACCTCGACCTTTATCGGCTCTCGGGCCCGGAGGAGGTCATCGCGCTCGGCTGCGAAGAGCTTTTCGAGTCCGACGGCGTATGCGTGGTCGAGTGGGCGGACCGCGCGGCGGCCATCCTGCCCGCGAGGCGCGTCGATGTTTTCTTCGCGCATCGCGGCGGCGACGCGCGGGCGATTCGCGTGGTGAATCTCGGCGTTCTGCCGCCCGATTGGCGCGAAACCTTGCGCGCCGATAGCGCGTCTATCTGAGCGCCCGTCCATCCCGTCCATCTCGTCCATCGTTCCGTTACTTTGGGATGTCGCCTCCTCATGCACGATAACTATACAATCTTCAATGAGGAAAAGCAGCAGAAATTGAAATGTGCAGGCTCCAGCCATTGGCCATTCTAGTCGGTGGGAAATCAGATGGCGTCGTCATCGGTCTAGGAGGCAAGGGAGACCTCGACTTCGCGCGCGTGCGCGTCCCCACATCCCGGAAGCTCTACCCCGGGCGCGTCCTCGAAGTAGAGTTCGATGGCCTCTTTCAGGTTGTCCAAGGCTTCCTGCTCGGTATCTCCCTGACTCGCAATGCGTACCGGCGGACAATCCGCAACGAATACGTCGCCTTCTTTCCAAGTAAGCACCGCGAGTCGAACGCGATGTTCCATCTTCGCTCTCCTTGGCCTGAGTCGCTCTCCGTCTCGGCCTGTTCTTAGAAGCTATCCCAAAACCGGAATATTCAGTTCGAGTTATGTGTTTATGTGGTATGCTAAAACTTACTGATGCTCAACTCGATTGGCTCGTCGAGCGTCTCCCGGACGCTCCGCGAAGCCCCAAGGGAGGCCGTCCGCCGG
>JAKQEQ010000040.1 GCA_029556545.1 Candidatus Hydrogenedentota bacterium | reverse complement strand
GAAAACGCGGGAAAAAGGTCGGATAACACCGAGACCGCCGATTCGGAGACCCCGGAAAACACGGGCGAATCCGAAGACACCGACGCGTAGAAGGTCAACTAACCGGTCATCTATGCCGTTCCGTGACCTCCGCGAGTGAGCCTTTCCAAGTGACCAACGCCGCTCCCCCCTCCCGGAACAATGGCTCCGGGAATCCGCCATTCAAGCGCGGCCATGAATGTGTTCGCCCACGGGACTGTGAGACGACTGTCCGAGACTGTCCGGCTACTGTCTTCCGGCTGCCCGAACCGTCAGGGGCGGTGCGAGAGTTTCCGGTAGATAACCTCCGAGCACGAAGCAAGCTCCCTGGAGGTTATCCGTGGACATCGTCGTCGATCCCGAATTTGAGCGTCTCATCCCGCCCCTTTCCGAACAGGAACTCCGGCAGCTTGAGTGCAGCCTGCTGGACGACGGGGCACTGAGTCCCCTCGTGGTCTGGGCGCCGCACAACATCCTGCTCGACGGACACCATCGTTTGCGCCTATGTCGGCGCCACGGCATCCCCTTCACCACGGCGGGCCTGGAGTTCGAATCTCGCGACGCCGCCCGGCTCTGGATCATCGGGCACCAGTTGGGGCGCAGGAATCTGCCGCCGGAGGAAATCGCCTACTACCGAGGCCAACGGTACCAGGAACAGCGGCGCGACCCGGCGGAGAACCTTCAAAAAGCCCAATGTTTTTCGAGTGGACACGGTGTCCACTCGGCGGACGTTTCCCCGGAAGAACAGCCCCCCAAGCCATCGGCAAACGAGACCGAAGACAAGACCGCCCGGCGTCTGGCGAGGGCATACAACGTAACCGAGCGGACCATCCGGCGTGACGCTCAATTTACGGAAGCCCTTGACGCGCTGGCCGGACTCTTCGGCGTTGAATTCCGTTCCGACGTGCTTGCGGGCGCGACCGGCCTTTCCAAGAAGGACATCATCACACTTGCGCAAATGCCGCGCGAACACCTGGATGCGGCATCCCACGACTGGGGCAGCCTTCACGAACTCGCCGAAATGTGGCGCAAGCGGAAACAGAGACCTGCACAGCCCACACCCGCCGCTGAAGAAAACCCGCCTGCGTTCGTTCCCGGCGACGCTCAGGAATGCCGCGACGCCTTGGTGAGCATTCTGTGGGTGTGCGGGCAGAAAGAGGAAACTCTGGACGGCCTGCGCGGCCAGTTGGAACAGATTGCGGGGATTGCGCGCGAGGCGCTGGGGCAACAGGTGGAAGGTGTCGAGGCGGACGCCGCGACCGGCGCGCCGCTCGTCACGGACGAGGACCTGCTATGAGCAGGCCGAGTCTACCGCATGAAGGCGGCAAGGTCGCGCAGGACCTCTTCGACGTGGCCGAGGTCGCCCGCATATCCCCAGTTCGCCGGGTCCGCCGCCGCACGTTGCGCGTGGGCGTCAATCTTCTTCCTGAGTTCTTCGAGCAGGGCGTCTACAGCCTGTCTGCGCTGCCGGTAAGCATCCGCCGCCGTGGTGGGCCGTTTGGTCTCGTTCATGCTTCTTCTCCTGCCGTCATCTACCCGATTCATCGCTTGCATGTGGGCGGGAAGTCAAGTCTTTGCAGGGCGGCCGGAGACGGCCCCCAAAAGCCGCTTCCGGCTCGCCACGCGGCGCACCGCCCCACTGCCCGCTCTGTCGCGGCACGTGGGGCAACGTCGGCGGCCTGTTCGGCCAACGGAGGCGCCGCCTGATGCTGCATTCCTCCGGCCACAACTGGGAACTGCATCAGGGCGGCTGCCTCGACGTGCTGCGCGGCCTGCCGGACGCGAGCGTCCACTGCTGCGTCACGTCCCCGCCCTACTGGGGTCTCCGCGACTACGGCACAGACCCGCAGACCTGGGGCGGCACCCCGGACTGCGCCCATGATTGGCAGGACGCCTCCTATGTCCGCCGCACCAGCGACGGCGGAGGCAACGAACGCCAGCAACTCGTCAACATGGGGTCGCTGGACCGGGACAAGCCGGTCCGCAACGCCTTCTGCGCCCGGTGCGGCGCCTGGCGCGGCGAACTTGGACTGGAACCTACGCCGGACCTGTACGTCGAGCACCTGGTACTTGTGTTCCGCGAGGTCCGCCGCGTCCTGCGTCCCGACGGCACGTTCTGGCTGAACCTCGGCGACAGCTATGCCGGGAGTTGGGGCAACTACAGCCCGCACACGCCGGTTCCGTCCGAGGGATGGAGCGGCACGCGGTTCAAGCGCGCGGCCTACGACGATCGGACCTGGCGGCCCGCGAACAGCCTGCCCCAGAAGGGACTCAAGGCCAAGGACCTTGTCGGGATTCCTTGGAGGGTCGCGCTGGCCTTGCAGGCGGACGGCTGGTACCTGCGGTCAGACATCCTGTGGGCCAAGGAAAATTGTATGCCAGAAAGTGTGCGCGACCGGCCCACGCGCGCCCACGAGTACGTGTTCCTCCTCGCCAGATCCGAGCGGTACTTCTATGACGCGGACGCCGTGAGCGAACCCATGAAAGCCTCGTCCATGCCCCGCGTGCAGAGCGGCTGGAACGGAAACTCGCAGCGGAGCTACAAGGGCGGCGGCCCGCAGAACCATCTGGGCAGGTACATGGGCGGCGAGTACGCACGTTCCCAGACGCACCGCAACCGGCGCACCGTCTGGAGCATCGCCACCAAGCCGTACAAGGGCGCGCATTTCGCGGTCTTCCCGCCCAAGCTCGTCGAACCCTGCATTCTCGCGGGCACGAGCGCGGACGGCTGCTGCGCGCGGTGCGGCGCGCCGCGCAGGCGCATCGTGGCCGTGAAGCGCGGCAAGCCGGACAACAGAGGCCGCACGCACAGCCTGCCGGAGCACCGGCGCGGCAAGGCCCCCGCCCCGGAGCGCGGCTGGGAGACTGCCCGGGCGACGCTCGGCTGGGAACCCGCGTGTTCGTGTTCGGACGTCGGCGCCGTTCCGTGTGTCGTGCTGGACCCCTTCGCGGGCAGCGGCACGGCGGGCGCGGTCGCCATCGAGCACGGGCGGCGCTTTATCGGCATCGAACTCAACCCCGCGTACTGCGAACTCGCCGCGGCGCGGCTGCGGGACGCGGAATCCAAAACCACGCAGCGGGAACTGCCCGCCTGCGCCACGGGGAGCGAGTGATGGAATCCACGACGATGAAGGACAACGCCCGCCGCGTCTGGCGGCTGTGTCAGGGCTGCGCGGCCACGGTGTACGGCGCGAAGCCGCCGTCGCCGGCGTACGCGGATCGGACGGCGCGCCTGCTGTTCGGCACCGCTGCTCAGGAGAGCAACCTGACGTGGGAACGGCAACGCGCGCCCCGGTTCGAGGGCAAGGTCGGCGGCTTCGGCAAATGGCAGGTCGAGCCCGGCTCCGTCGCGGCGTCGCTGGCGTACCTGCGCCAACGGCCCGACGTGCTGGCCAACGCCACGCACTGGCTGTTCGCCGACCCGCACGCGCCGCTTGCGTGGCCAGACCTCATTCCGATGGACGCCCTGCTCTGGGCGCTGCGCCTGGACGACAACGACAAGATCGGCGTGCTCTTCGCGCGCCTTCATTACTTCCGCGTCAGCGCCCCGATCCCGGACTCGCTCTCCGACCAGGCCGCGTACTGGAAGCGCTGGTACAACACGCCCGCCGGGAGCGGCACGGTCGAGGAGTACCTCGCCAACTGGGACCGCTACTGCAAGGAGGCCGTCCATGCTTAAGACATTGCTCGCCTGGATTCTCGGCAGAGGCATCCGCCTGAGCTACACCATCCGCTTCGGCGGCGGCAGGCGGCGGAAGTTCGAGACCAAGAAATGACATGGCTGTACGTCCCGTCCTATACCACGCCGACCTCTGCGCCGGAAGCGGCATGCTCGGCCTCGCCGTCAAGCTCGCCCTCGGCGGACGGGTACGCACCGTGGTGTACGTCGAACGGGAAGCCTACGCCGCGTCCGCTCTCGTGGCGCGGATGGCGGATGCGGCCCTGGATAACGCTCCTGTCTGGGACGACGTCAAGTCCCTCTGCGACCCGGAGTTCCTTGGATACGTTCGCCGGTTCCGTCCTCTCGTCGTCACGGCGGGCTACCCCTGCCAGCCGTTCTCCGTCGCGGGCAAGCGCCGTGGCGTCCACGATGATCGCCATCTATGGCCGTGGATTGATGCGTTCATTGGCGCGGCGAAACCCGAGTGCGTGTTCCTCGAGAACGTCCCCGGCCACCTGCGCATGGGATTCGGAAGCGTGCGGCGAGATCTCCAGCGCCGAGGCTACCGCGTTGCGGCGGGACTATTCAGCGCGGAGGAAGTGGGCGCGAGCCATCGCCGCGAGCGCTTGTTCATCCTCGGGCTGGCCGACCCCGAAGGACAACGACGCGAGTCACGCGGGACGGACGCCGTTGGGGAAGGCGCGGGAGCATGCCGAGTTGTCCATGGCGGCGAACAGTTGGCCGACGCCCCGGTCGGAGGACGCGGAGCGGTGCGGCAATCATCCGAACGCCGTGGACAGCCTGACGGGCGCGATTGCCCTCTGGCCAACGCCGAAGACGCCGACCGGCGGACGCGAGTCGAAGGCTTCCAAGAATGCGCGCGGCTCAGGCGGGACGGACTTGCAGACCACGGCGCAGTTGTGGGCGACGCCGCGCGCGGGCAAGGTGACGGCGGAACGGGCGGAACACTGGTACAAGCGCCAGGCCAAGGGCGGCGTATCCACGCCGCCGCTCGCGATGCAGGCCGCGCTGTGGCCGACGCCGCGTCCCGCCGAGGCCGACCATGCGGGACGGCGGAAGATCATGACGTCGAGCATGGTGGGCCTGGTCGAGACCGCGACGCTCTGGCCGACGCCGATGGCCGGGACGGAGACGCGCTCGGCGCAGGGCGGCATCCAACTCAAGCAGACCGCGTCCCGCTGGCCGACGCCGGCGGAACGGGACTGGAAGGGTCCGAACGGACCGGAACATCTGGCGAATGGGTCAGGGCGGAAGCACCTGGACCAGTTGTCGAATTTCGTGCGCCATTGTTCGCCCCCGGCCCCGGCGCCCTCGACGCCTGGCGGGAAATCCTCGCGCACGACCCGTCGCTTGAACCCGCGGTTCGTCGAGTGGTTGATGGGCTGGCCCCTGGGATGGTCGGAGATCGGCTGCGCCTTACCGGCAACGGAGTGGTCCCGCTGGCGGCGGGCTATGCATTCGTCTCTCTGTGCGCTGCTCTGCTCGACGGGTGAGCGCGGCGGAGAGACGCAACTCCTGATGGAGGGAATCACCGGGTGACGCTTCCCAACGCGAAATGCGGCACGGAACAGTGTCCGCTCAATTCCGTCCTGGACAACCTGCGCGAGCAGGCCGAATTGCAGGCGAAGGTGAACGCCGTGGTCTGGGACAACGTGAAGCGGCTCGCGGACATGGTGACGATGCGGGGATGCCCCGCGGACGCCTGCGCCATCGCGCGGAGAGGAAAGACATGAACAATTCGGCCAGAACGAGAACGCGGGCCCGAAGGCCCGGAGGTTCTCTGCCGCCCGTGCGGCGGCTACAGCCGTTCCATCGCGTCTTCGAGCGCGCCGTCCACGAGGTGGGTGTACACCTGCGTCGTGGACAGGTTCGCGTGGCCGAGCGCCCGCTGCACGATGAGGATGTCGCCGGACTTCGCGTAGAGGTGCGTTGCGAAGGTGTGGCGCAGCGCATGCGGGCCGAGGCGTTTGCCGATGCCCGCGGCCTTGACCCACGCATCCAGACGCCGGGCGACTTGCCGCGCGGTCAGGCGCGTGTCGCGGTTGGACAGGAACAGCGCGGCGCATTCGCCCGTCCCCATGCGGCGGCGTTCGGCGAGGTAGCCGCGCAGCAATGAACGGAGGTCGGTCTTGAGGAATTTGACTTGCGGCACGTTGCCCTTGCCGACGATGCGGATGTGCTTCGCGTCGAGGTCGACGTCGTCCGCGTCGAGACCCACGAGTTCCCGCAGCCGGATGCCCGTGCCGAGGAACAACTCGATGATGACGCGGTCGCGCCGCGCCTCGCGCGTGTCCGTCTGCCGCAGCGTCTTGAGCAGTTGCCGCTTCTCCCGCTCGGTCAGGAACACGGGCGGCCTGGGGTTGAGCCGCTGGAGCCGGACGAAGCGCGCGGGGTTCGACACGATCATCCCGGTCTCTTCCGCCCACGCGAAGAAAGACCGGACCGACGCCTTCAGGCGGTGGAGCGTCGCGGGCGAGCATGGCGCGCCGCGCATCCCCGCCGTGATCGCCGGGCTACTCAATACGTCGTCGAGCAGCGCAGGCGTCACATCGCCCACCGTGAGACCCGGACGCCGCGCGGCCAGCACGTCCGCCACGCGCTCGAGGTCGCGCGTGTACGCGGACACGGTGCGCGGGGAACCGCCCTGCGCTTCGAGCCGCCGGGCGAAGGCGTCCAGCGCCGCACGCAGCGGCTCAGGACGCGGCAGGAGCGTCAGGGCGGTCGCCGTCGGCATCGTCGCTCTCCTTCTCCTTGCTCCGGCCCATGGGGAGGTCCTTGGGCAACGGCAGCTTGTCCAATCGGCCCGTTTCTTTCGCCCAGACGAGAAACATGCGCAGGACGCGCACGGTCTTGTCCACCGTGGGTTTCGCGCGTTCGGCCCCGCTGGGCAGCCGGAGCAGATCATCGCTCTTGAGGAACTTCCCGACGTGCGGCGGCAGGATGGACTTGAGTTTCCGATCCGCCCCGAAGAAGGCTTCCATCTGCTCGAAGTCCTTCCCATACGTGTACAGCGTGCGGTCCTTCTTGCCCTGCGTCCGCAGGTGTTCCAGATACGCCTGTGCGGCTTCGTGAAGGGTGCAGTCTTTCATGGTTCAGTTC
>JAKQEQ010000038.1 GCA_029556545.1 Candidatus Hydrogenedentota bacterium | reverse complement strand
ACACGGAGAAGACGAAGGGCGCCTCCGCGCGCGGCACGGCCAAATGAAAGCCGAGGTTGGCCTGGCCGGTGCGCGGCATGTTGATGGTCTGGCTCAGCGACGAAGCCTCGCTTTCGCCGTCGGGCGCGTTACCGAAGTAAGCCCAGTACTGCCCTGATCGCGGCCCGAGGCCGTCCAGCGTCCCGCAGTGTGCCGCGTCACATATGAGGTACTCGAAGGCGGTGGAGACCTGTGTCCAGGCCGGGGACGCCGAGCCGGCTTCGAAGCCGCCATCCCGCACCACACCTGGCGGTGTCTCGCCTTCGCCCTCGCCCTCGGCCCCGCCTTCGCGCACAAACACGGCCGTGATGGTATTGTCCGCGTAGATGCGCAAATAGGTCGGGTTGATGCTATTGTTGATGCCGGTGCCCACCCAGTTGCGAAACTGATAACCTTCGGCGGGCACGGCTTCGAGGGTGATTATCGTTCCGGCGGGGTAGCCGGCGCGCTCCGGGCTGGCGATAATTTGCCCGGTTCCCGCCGGTGAAACGATGAGCGTGAGGGAATGTATGGCGTTCGGGGGGCACCCCGACAACGCCGCGGCGCCTGTAACAAGCGCCACCATGACCGCAATCATCTTCCAGTTCATCTCGATGTCCTCCTCGGGGCGCGTCCTGCCGCCGCTGCCGGGCGCGGGATACGGATGCGCCGTTCACGGCCGACGGTGTACGGCGGGTGCTCCGCGATATCGCGTTGATCCGCCGTCGCCGGGTTCAGTTGCCGCTAAGTAGTTCGCCCAGGTTCCGCAGCATGTCAATAAACACATTGATCAGATCGAACAACTCGAACAAGAAGTCGATCAAATCATCGAGCCAAGAACTCTTGGCATGCACATCGGACTTCATGACCCTAACCTCGCTTTCCGCGAGCCCAGGCCATCCCCGGCTCGCTCACTCGAAACAATCCCGCCACACGCGTTCTCGAGATCATACTCGTAGTCGGTAGCGGACTGTGTTGACGCTCGCTGCCCGCGTTACTCCATCGTTGATTCATTCTCGGGAGCCTCATTAAGTTCCGTCAGATTCACTCCCGTGGCCGCGCGCAGCGCCGCCCACGAGCGCTGGAGCGCGACGCGCGCCTGCGCCAACTGGCCCTGCGCCTGAACGAGATCGCGCTGCGCCTGGTTGAGGCGCACCAGCATGGCGCGGCCCGCGTCGTACTCTTTCACGACGAGGTCACGGTTTTTCTCGACAAACTCCGCCGCGCCGCGCTGCAGGATAAGGACCTGTTGCGCGGTCTGCAGGTCGAGGAGAGCTTGCCGCACCTCGCCCACGATCTTGAGTTCCGTTTCGGTGATGCGATATTCGGCCTCGCGGCGCGCGTGTTTGGCTTCGAGCACGCGCGCGATGCGCCGCCCGCCGGAGAACAGGTTCAGCGCCACGTTTACGCCCACCGTCGTAATGATTTCGTCTTCGCGAATGGCGGTTTCATTGATGCTTTGCGTGCGCGCCGACGCGACGGCGGCGACCTGCGGCCCGAAATCGGAGTACCGCTCGCGGACCGCCGCTTCCGCCCGTTTCAACCCGAACTCGCGTTGTTCGAGGTCGGGCCGGTGCGCCAGCGCTTGGGCAATCATGGCGTCAGCGTTGGGCGCGTCCATGTCGGCGGGGGTTTCATTCCTTAGATCGGCGACGGCGATATCTTCCGGCAGAACCCCGCCGGGCATACCCATGAGCAGGGCGAGCGCGATGCGCGCGGTCTCATAGTCGCGTCGCGCTTTCAGCAGACTGCCGCGCGCGGCACGGAGCAGCACCTCGAAATTGAGGACGTCGCTGGTGGCGGCGCGGCCCGCTTTGCGCCGCACCGCGGCCTCGCGCAATAGCCGCTCATTGAATGCGATGTCGGCCTCGGCGATGGCGACCTGCTCCCGGGCAAGTTGTACGCCGAAATAGGCCTGCGCCACCGCGTCCAGGAGGATCCGGCGTCCCTCGCGTTCCGCCGCCTGCGCCTCCTTATATCCGTGTTTCGCCATGGCGTTTGTGAACTTGCGGGAGAAGCCGTCGAAAACGAGATACCCCGCGGTCATGGTGAGCGTGGCGCTCTCGAGCGGATCGTTGATCAACTCGCGCGCTTCGTCGATGAGGTCTTCCGACGTCTGCGCCCAAGTGCGGACGGTGTGGCGCTGGCTGGCTGTGGGCAGGCGCGTCGCTGCGGCGCGCGTCAGCGCTTTTTTCAGTTCCTGAATCAGGTCTTCGCCTTGGTCCAGGTATTCGTTGATCGGGTCCGTGTAGGCGTCCGGCAGCCAGGTGTACGTCCACGTGTACGTCAGGTCGATTTGGGGCCAATAGAGCGAGCGTGCCTGCCACACGAGTTGCCGCGTCTGTTCGACCCGCTCGGCGGCTGCCTGCAGCGAGGGGTTGTCCGCCAGCGCGCGCCGCTGGGCCGTCGCAAGGTCCAACGATTGCAGTTCGGCCTTCAGGCTGTTGTCGCCCGCTTGCACATCAACTTTGAGGCTGCCTTCGGGAGGGGCGTCCATTGCCTCTTCGACCGGCGCGAGGTCGGTAGGCGTATCTTCCGGGCTCGCCGCGCCTGTCATGATCGCGGTCATGCACAGCGCTGTAAGCAGGACGCCGAGATATGTATCCATTCTTCGCATCGTATACCCGGATTATTCCGTAGGTTTGTTCTCCGCCAATTGCGGGGTTTCCACGATTTCTTCATCGAGATACCGCCGCGTGGCCGGCTCGACCTCCTCGGAGGTGGGCATGACGCCCTTTACCAACCACACCGTTGCGCGGCGCAGGTCGTTGAAGATCATTAGCAGCGACGGCAGCAGCAGCAATGTCAACATCGAGGCAAACGCCACACCGGCGGCCAGCGCGATGGCCATCGGGATGAGAATCTGCGCTTGGTAGTCCCGCTCCGTTATGATGGGTAACAGGCCGCCGACGGTCGTTATGGTCGTGAGGAAGATGGCGCGGAAACGGCGCATCCCAGCGCGGCGCAGCGCATCGAAAAACGGCTCGCCGCGGGAGAGATTCGTGTTCAGACAGTCGACCAGCACAATGGCGTCGTTGACGACAACGCCGGCCAGCGCCACCAGCCCGAAGATGCTCATCATCGAGAGGTCATAGCCAAGGAGCAGGTGCCCGAACACGGCGCCGATCATCCCGAACGGCACGGTGAACATGATAGCGAAAGGCTGGAGATACGAACGCAGAATCGTCGCGACGATGACGAATATGGCGACAACCGCCAGCGGGAAACCGTAGAACAGGCTGTCGAGCGATTCGCGCAGGTCTTGTTGTTCCCCCTGTAACGACATTTTCAGATCGCGGTACTTGTTCTGCAGTTGCGGCAGGAATTCGCGTTCCAGTTCCGCCACCAGTTGGGTCGCGTTGGCGCGTGCGTTATCGACCTCCGCCGTCACCTTGATCCGTCGCTGGCCGTCGGTGCGGTTGATCGAGGCGTAACCGGAAGTGAACTCGATGTCGGCCACCGAAAAAAGCGGCACTTCGTATACGCGGCCCATGCTGGGCGGCGCCGTCATGCCTGCCGCGCCGCCGCTCATGAGCGCCGCCAACGGGTTTGTGCCCGCGCCCGGGACCATCGTCGGCATGGTGCCGCCCGGCGCGCCCGAAGTGCGAATGCGTAGTCTCTCGAGTTCCGCGTAGCGGCGCCGCTCGTCCACGGGATACCGCACACGCACGCGGACGTCGTCCCGGCCGCGTTGGACGCGTACGGCTTCCTGGCCGAAATAGCCCGCGTGAATCTGGCGGGCAAGGTCGGCGACGGTGATGCCCAGCGCGCGGGCCTCGGGTTTGAGGCGCAGGCGTATTTCGTCCTTGCCGGTGCGGAAGTCGTCCTGAATCTGATAGACCCCGTCGTAAGTCGCCAGTTGATCCTTGAGTTCGCCCGCGGCGGCCATGAGGCGGTCGAGACTGTCGCCCTGGAGCCACACCTCGATGGGACGGCCGGGCGGCGCGAGTTCGTCGCCGCGGAAAGTAAGCGCTAGAATCCCGGGCAATGGCCCGATCTGCCGCTCCCACGCGGCGATAAGATCCTCGGTGTGAATGCCGCGCTCGGCCGAATCGAGCAGTTCGAGGCGCACGGAACCCAAATGTGTGCCCACTTCCTTCCCGCCGATTTCGTCAATCCGTGCGCCGGCGAGCGAGAATGTGTTGCGAATGAGGGGCTTTCTCGATGCTGTGGGGCGCTGCTCGGCCACCTCGTGGATCGCGCGCTCGACGCGCTCGACCGCTTGGGCGGTTACCTCGACCGGCGTCCCGTTCGGGAACTCGATGGTTGCGGTGGTGGCGTTGCCGTCAAGCCTCGGGAACATGACGAACTTAACGAAGCCGGCATCCACCATGCCCCAGGTGGCCATCGCCACCATGAGGGCGATGGAGAGACTGACGTAACGCCAACGCAACGCGAGGGTGACGATGCGTTCGTACACGTGGGCGGCGAACCATTCGAGGCCTTCATTCGTCAACCGATGAAACCGCAGCCCGATGCGAATCAGGATGTGACGACCTTCCGGCTTGGCGCTTGGGGGCGGCAGGTGGCTCATGTGCGCGGGAAACACCAGCATGCACTCGATCAAAGAAACGACGAATGCGGCGATAACGACCAAGGGAAGCGGCGCCACGACTTTGCCCATGAACCCGCTTACGAAGGCCAACGGCAGGAACGCCACCATGTTCGTGGCCACCGCGGCGAAGACCGGTGTGCCTACCTCCATGACGCCGTCGACGGCGGCCTTGAGCGGCGGTGCGCCTTTCTTGCGCGCCACGAAAATGGCTTCGCCGACCACGGTGGCGTCGTCCACAATGATGCCCAAGACGGCGACCATGCCGAACAGCGTGATCATGTTGATGGTGGCGTCGCCGAACCACATGGCCGCGGTGGCGCCCATGATGCTGACGGGCATGCCCAGACTGACCCAGAAGCTGAGCCGGATGTCCAGGAACAGCCAGAGAAGAATAAAGACCAGGCAGAGCCCCTGCAGGCCATTGCGCGTAAGCAGCCGGATCCGCGCCTCGAGCACGGGCGCCATGCGGCCCCAGATGTCGAGGCTCATGCCCTCGGGCAAGTCGGCCCGCTTTCGCTCGACATATTCGCGGACCTCCTGGTCAATCGCCAAGGTATCCTCGTCCTCCGTCTTACGGATCGAGACGAGGGCCGCGGGTTTGCCGTTGAACCGGGAAATGACGTGGTCCTCGACGAACCCGTCGCGGATGTCGGCGATGTGGCCGAGGGTGATATGGTCGCCGCTGGGCCGGGCAAGGACGATGATGCCGGCGAAGTCCTCTGCGGTGTAGTTGCGCCCGATAGTGCGCAGGCGGATTTCCTCGCCCTCGGTGCGCATGAGCCCGCCGGGCAGGTTGAGGCTGTTGGCGCGGACGGCCTGGGCGACTTGATCAAAGGTGATGCCGAAGCGGCGCAGCCGTTCCTCCGAGACTTCGATGCTGATTTCGTAGTCCCGCGTGCCGATTACTTGTACCTGCGAGAGCGTGGGTATGGTGCGTAGGTCGCGCTTAATCTGTTCGGCGTATTCCTTCAGGTCTTTCTCGGAGGCGTTATCGCCCGTCAAAGCGAGGAAGAGCACCTGGACGCGCAACACGAATTCCTCGATCACGGGACGCTCGGCGTCGGGCGGAAACGTCATGATGGCGTCCACCGCGTTACGCACGCGGTCCTTAACGATGTTGAGGTCCTCATTTTCCGCGATCTCGATGATGGTCAGGCAGTAATTCTCATTTGAAATGGTGTTGTACCGCTTGATGCCGACGAGGCCGTCGATGGCGTCCTCGATCTTGCGGCTGACGCCTTCCTCGATTTCCTCGGGGTCCGCTCCGGGCCATGTCACGAGCACGTGGATCATGTCCAGGTGCAGGTCCGGGAACGTTTCGCGCGGGAGGTTGGTCACGGCCATGTATCCCGCCGTGAACACGAACGCCAACACGATGTTCGCAAACACGCGATTGCGCGTGAACGCCGTGACGAGCCCCCTCATGAAGCCGCTTCCGTCTCGCGCGGCGGCGTCTCGCCGTCGGGCGCTTCATATTCAAGGCGCATGCCGGGAATCGGATTCAGCAGCCGCGTGACAATCACCAGTTCTCCCGGCCGCAACCCTTCCGACACCAGAGCTTCCTCGCCTTGATTCCGCGCCACGACCACATCGCGCCGCCGCAGCAAGCCGTTTTCGGCGACATAGGCGTGCCCGGAAAAAGTCACCGCCCACCGCGGCAGGCGATACACCTGCCGGAGCGTGTTGCCGGGAATGGCGACCTCGCAGAACATGCCCTCGACCAGCGGGAGACCGTCTCCCTCGGCGCGCCGGGTGTCCGCGGCGACGCGGACCGCCACCGACACGGTGCGGGTCATGGGATCGAAGCGCTCGACCCGGTCGAGCACGCCCGTCCAGACGTGGTCGTCGGGGTCTTCGGTCCATCGAATACGACACGACACGGGCTCAAGCGCCCCGAACCAATTCGCCGTGTCGCCGCTCGCCGGCGCGGGGTCCTGGAACATGAGCCAACTACGCGCGTCGCGGCTGTCGAGCGGCACGGAAATCTCGAGGACGGTATCGTTCGCGAGGGTCAGGACGGGCGCGCCCGGGGCGACGTTCTGGCCCACTTTGAGCTGCACCTGCTTGACGCGGCCGGTAAAAGGCGCGCGCACTTCCGTGCGCTCGAAGCTGAGTTGCGCTAACTCGAGGGCGGCCGTGGCCGCTTCGAGGCCGTGCTCGGCCTCGCGGATGCGCAAGGGGTACAACGTGATGGCCTGGTCGACCTGTTCGAAGGCGTCCAGTGCCTTCCGGTAATTGATCTCGGAGAGATTGACGATGCTCTGGGAGCCGACGTCTTCCTCCTCGTACAGGCGCTTATCGCGCTCGAACTCCTCGAGCGCGATGTCGCGCGTGCGCCGATAGGTCTCGAGGCGCTCCCGATCTATCTCGAACTGTTGCCGCAGCAACGTGAGCATGCTCGTGATCCGGTCCACCTGCGCTTGGGCCTGGGCACGCGCGGCTTCGTAGTCCCGCGAATCGATCCGGAACAGCAGGTCGCCTTCCGCGACGACCTCGCCCACTTCAAGACGCGCATGCACGTCGATGATTTCGCCGGCTACCTTCGGCGAGATGGTCACCACGTCCAGTGCGCGTGCCTCACCGTATCCGGCGATCTCAACCTGCACGTCCTCGGGCTGAATGCGCGCCACCTCGACGCGCAAGTGCGGCTCGCGGATTTCCGCCGGGCGCGGCGGCTCGCGCAGCGCGCCCAGGGCGAACTTGATGCTCACGCCCATGAGCAGGAAAAAGGAACACAGCAGGACGCGCAGGACCAGCCTGCGACGGCGCCTAATGTCGCCTTTGGTCATGTAATGTCTTTCTCATCAGGGCGACCACGCCCTGGCTTGTGTGGCGCTCTCCCCCACCACCGGGCGGAGAAGGCGCTAGTGTACCCGATATTTTGCGGTACAATCACCTTGTTCACACGGGCCGGGCCGCGCGATGGTTGTACCAATATACCGTTGACTTGACGAAATGTCAACGAGATGCCATAATAATGTCGCATTGGTTCAATAACGTGGGCACGGGGGCCGTATGTCACGCCAAGCGCCGAAAGACAGCCACAGCACGCCGACTGCGTCACGCGCGGTTACCGCTCGGCTTGTGCGCAATATTCTCGAGGGGGTCTACGGCGCGGGGTCACGGCTCCCGACGGAGCGGGAACTTGCGGAACAGTTCAACGTGTCGCGCCACGTGGTGCGCGAGGCGCTCAAGCGACTCGAAGCCTTGGGATTGGTGCGCATCGTGCAAGGGTCGGGCGTTTACGCGCAGGACGTGCTGCTGACGGGTGGTCTGGAACTTTTTGAATACCTGCTGTTCGGCGAACGTAACGACGTGAACCAGCGGATTCTCGATGAGTTTCTTGCGTTCTGGGCGCTGTTTGTGCCGGACGTGTTGCGTTTGGCGGCCCGGCACCGCACCCGGGAACAGGTACAGGACCTGCGCGAGGCGTTGCGGGAACGGGCGGCCGCGCTCGAGGACTTGCCGTGCTTGACGCAGGTGCATTTGCGGATGTTGCGCACGGTCGCCCAGGCCGCGCACAACACGGTCTACCAGCTCATTTTCAACAACGCGGGGCGCGTCATGGCGCGGCTGCGGGCGGCAGTTCCGCTCGCGCGATTCAGCCCGATCATCACCCAGGAGGAACTCGCCCATCTCGTCGCGGCCATCGAACAGCAGGATGAGGAACTCGCGGCCCTGCTGGCCCAACGCCTCACCGAGCGCGCGCGCGCGAGCGTGGCGTCGTTCGTCCAGTTCCTGCTGCAATCCGGCAGCGAGTTGCTTACGCCGGCCCACGAGGGATAAGCGGCCGCGCCCCCGTCCGTGTGTCGGCTGTGCGAGGCTATTGCAGCGGATTCAACCAGTCGGTCTCGATGGGAATCAGATTGGTCTGACCGGGGCGGGTGTAGTATTCGGGGTTGCCGTCCTTGCCGGGGACGAGTTTCACGTTCCACTTGTCCGCGCCGCGGCTGTTCCAGAGGATTTCCTCGAAGTTGGGCAGGGCGGGGTCGGTGGCGATGACGCGCCAGGCATCATCCTCCTCGCGGAGCCAAGTGAACGTGACCTCCTCGTCGCGGGTGCGGGGGATGCGGCACGTGCCGTCGTAGCCCGCGCCGAAGGGCATGTCGTCGCGGCGCAGGCCGCGGCACAGCGCGAACAGGCGCACGCGCACCACGCCGCCGGCGTCATACTCGCTGAAATCCCACCAGCGAATCTGGCGCAGGAACACGAGCGTGTTCATGCGGAAGCACCACCACTTCCAAGCGCGCGCCGCGTACTCGCGATGGTAGCCGTTCGCGTCCTGATACCGCGCGGAATACAGTTCGGACAGCGCGCGCCAGTCGCCTTTGTCGTAATGTTGTTTGAACTGGTCGATGCGCGTGACTATCTGCCGCGCGGTCTCGATATGCGCGCGCTCCGCGCCGTCGAAGGTCGGATACCACACCTGCGACGCGGGCCGTGTGTCTTCCGGATCGATTACCGGGCGCGTCTCGATGGCGCCGTCCGCCACGACGCGCACCTCCTCGACGACGCGGCTGACGGTTTCGCTGAACCGTGGAAAGTCGAGGTAGTTGACCGCGCCCTCGGCGCGCTCCTTGCTTGTCGTTTCCGCGAGGACTGCATAGAGTGCGCCGCGCTCCCGAGTTCCGGCGGCCTCTTCCGGCACCACGAACACCGTCTCCCGCGTCTCCCCGATCCGCGCCCACGTTCCCGGTGCGTCGGCGCGGCAGACGAAATAGCGCGCCGCGCCGGGGTCCGGGTCCCAGCGCAGTTCGAGGCCCGCGTCGGTCCGGGTCGCGGCAGCGCCGCGCACGGGCTTCGGCAAGTCCGCCGCCCACGTCTGGCGCTCATACAGGTTCTCGTGCGTTTGCATGACGTAGAAGTGGCCGTTCATGCTCGCGGTCCACGCCGCGCCGTCGTGCGTGGGCTTCGGGTAATACCGATTCAATAACGTCGTGTACTCGGCCTCGGAATCGCATTCGCCGGGTTGGATCACGTGGGCGAAGCGGTCGAGCACGGCCCGCGGCGCGCGTGGCGGGAGCAGCGGGATGAAGAAATAGCGGCGCTTGTTCGGGATGAGTTCGTGTTCGAGAAATCGTTCCCAGACACCGTAGGCCGCGCGCGCGAGGAAACCCTCGTCATGTGTGAAGTCCACGTCGCGCAGGTTCTCGTGAAACTCGTTGATATCGCGCGCGAGCTTGTATTGGTAGGCGACCTGCATTCGCTCTACGACCTGGTCGCGCGTCGGGATCAATCGTTCGCGAATGACTTCGGCGAGGGTCGGCGCGATGACGTCGCGCCAGCAGCGCGCGTTGTCGTAATCGAAGAGGTCCCAGAACGGCTCGAACTGGTAGACCGTCGCCCCGAGGAGCGCTCCTTGCAGGATCATGGCGCGGTACAGGGGCGGCGGCATGATGCGGGTGTTGTCCGGCTGAAACTGGCCGAAGACGCCCGGCGCGATCATGCGCCCGTTCTCGAACCACCACGACTGCGGCTCGACGCCCCAATGGTTGACGCATCCGGCGATCCACATGCCCAGCACGGAAGTCTGGCGCGGGAGGTGCTGCGGGCCGATGTGCTCGTTTACGGCCAGCACGTACTCCGGGTGGGCGGCGATCTTGTCGAGTAGCGGCTGATTCAGCACGTCCGCGCCGATGTGCATCCACTTGAGCCCCTGCAACGAGATGCTCAAGTGTTTGCCGCGCGCCGCCGCGAGGTCGATGATGTCCATCGCGTACCGCGCCTCGGGCGACAGCGCGTAGCGCGGCACGTTGAATGCGCGGTAATGCTCGAAGTTGATCTCCGTGATCGTGTAACTCTGAATACACGGGTACTCGCGCGCGAGTCGGTCCACGTATTCCGGGTCGAACACGTACATGTCGTGTGGGTCGGCGAATTGCAGGTTCGCGGGGACGTGCGCCGCCTGCAATTCGTCGAACACGCGGCGGAAGCGATCGTACCGCGCCTGATGATCGCGCACGCGCACCTCGAGCTGAAGCTGGCAGAAGGGTTTGAGTTCGTCCGGCACGGCTTCCCGGAACGCGCGCACGGCCTCGCGGCCATGCCTCGTCGCCTCGGCCAGCGGATCGTTCCGGTCGCCGAAGTCTTCGTCCGAATCCCCGAAGCGATTGTTCGTCTGCAGAATGATCAGCGGGCGCTCGGGCGAGATTTCGCCCCACGTCGGCGGTGTACGGTCCATTGGTGCGTTCCCTCCGCGGCAGTGACACAAATCGCGGACTCTTGATACCCATCGTACAGCCGTCCCGCGAACGTGTCCACGAATGCCAAGCGCCCAGGCGCGTCAGCCTAGCGCGCGCGGCGGCTGGCGTGCAACACTGTCAGGCCGGTGACTTCTTCGCCGTCGTAACGGATGATGATGTCGTCATCGGTGAGTTCGCTGTCGGTGGCGCAAGCGGGTTTGCGGAAGTTGATGTAGAGGACGTCCGCTTCCTACCAGTTCTTGGTTGCGGGCGGCGCATGGGTTCGTAGTTCAAGCTTCAGCTTGCTCCTGAAGCGGCGGGTCTGGCGAAGACACGCTAAAGCGTGAACTACAAACTCCAACTCTCTTCTTCGGGGAGAGGGAACTATTGTTGCGGCTTCGCCGGTCGTGCCCAGATGCGGAGGTTGTCGAAGCGGCCGATGTCGTCGAAGGAGCCGAGGCCGATGGGACCGGAGGTGAAGGTGGTGTCTTCGGCGATCATGACGGGCGTGTCCATATCGTCGAAGAAGACCTCGATGTGTCCGTCGGCGACGGTGCGGCGGATGCGGATTTTTCGCCAGACGTTGGAGCCCCAGTCGGTGCCCGAGGTGCGTTCCTTCGCGATGGAGACGCGGGGCGCGCCGTTGACGAGGAAGACCGAGTTGGCGTAGTCGTCGGCGGCGGTGGCGAGATGGACATAGTAGAAGTGGGACTCGTCCTGCTTGCAGAAGAAGAAGCAGAGGTCGCGGTGGCCGTATTCACGGCCCGTCTGTTTCGCGTCGACTTCGAGGACGAAGTCGCCGACGTCCAGCCCCTTGATCCATGCGATGCTTTTCGGCGAGCGGACGGATGGCTCGTACCTGCTGGGCCGCACGAGGGCCAGGACGGAATTTCCTTCTTCCTCGACGATTTTCCATGCCTTCGGATCGGTGAATTCCCAGCGGTCGAGTCCTTTGCCGAAATCATCCTCGAAGACCAGGGCATAGCCCTCCGGTGCGGCCGAGGCGGCCTCCTCGGGGGCCGCCCACGCGCCCGACGTGAGCATAAGAGCCGTTGCCAGTATCGCCGATAGGTGCTTCATGGTTGTTCCCTTCCTGTTGCACGGCGTGTCGCGCCGTCTCAGGCCGCGGGGAGAGGCGCGCCCCGCCCCGAAACACGATACGGACCTTGCCAGCATTTATAGCAACAATGCCCGATTGCCCACAAGAGACGCGGAGCGGATTGCGCGAATTGGCGAGGGTTCCGCGGCGACTTCAGTAGGCCTGCGCGGCGATGACGCGGCCCTTGCACAGCTTGCCGGTGATCATGCACGGCCCTTCCTCGTCCGGCGCGTCGAAGGGGATGCAGCGCACGGTCGAGCGCGTGTCCTCCTGAAGTTTCGCCTCGACTTCCGGGTTGGCGTGGTCCAGGAACACGCGGAAGAAGCCGCCCTGATCGATGCGCGCCTTGTATTCCTCGTAATCATCGACGGTGTGCGTGTTGTCGCGCGTGCGCTGCTCGGCCCGCGCGAAAAGGTTGTTCTGAATATCGTCGAGCAGACGCGTGAGGTGCTCGCGGAGGCCGTCCATGGACAGGGCTTGCTTCTCGCCGGTGTCGCGGCGCACGGCGACTACGGTGTTGTTCTGGACGTCGCGGGGGCCGATCTCGACGCGGATCGGCACGCCCTTCAACTCCCAATCGTTGAACTTGTAGCCGGGCTTGTACTGGTCGCGATCGTCGATGCGGTAGAAGAGCGGGTCCCAGTCCCGGGTGATCTCGCGGGCCTTTTCACAGACCACGTCGCGCTCGGCGTCGCTCTTCCAAATGGGCACGAAGACGACGGGCAGCGGCGCGAGACGCGGCGGAATGACGAGGCCGTTGTCGTCGCTGTGCGTCATGACGATGCCGCCAATGAGCCGCGTCGACACGCCCCAACTCGTGGCATACACGTATTTCAATTCTTTGTCGCGGTCCTGAAACTTTACGTCGAAGGCCTTGGCGAAGTTCTGGCCGAGGTGGTGCGAGGTGCCGGCCTGGAGCGCCTTGCCGTCCTGCATCAGCGCCTCGATGCAGTAGGTGTGCTCCGCGCCCGCGAACTTTTCCTGCTCCGTCTTGCGCCCGACCACAACCGGCATGGCCATGTATTCCTCGGCGAACCTGCGATAGACGTGTACCATGCGAACGGTTTCTTCTTCGGCTTCCTCGTGGGTGGCGTGGGCCGTATGGCCCTCTTGCCAGAGGAACTCGGTCGTGCGCAGGAAGAGGCGCGTCCGCATTTCCCAGCGGCACACGTTGGCCCATTGATTGATGAGGATGGGCAGGTCCCGGTACGAACTGATCCAGTTCTTGTAGGTGGACCAGATGATCGTTTCGGAGGTGGGGCGGATGACCAGCGGTTCCTCGAGGAGCTTGCCGCCGCCGTGGGTGACCACGGCGCATTCCGGCGCGAAGCCCTTCACGTGTTCGGCCTCTTTCTTCAGGAAGCTCTCGGGGATGAACACCGGGAAGTAGGCGTTGACGTGCCCTGTCTCCTTGAACATGCGGTCAAGATGCTGCTGGATGCGTTCCCAGATGCCGTAGCCGTTCGGCTTGATGACCATGCAGCCTTTGACCGGCGAGTAGTCGGCCATATCCGCCTTCAGTACAATGTCGATATACCACTGCGCGTAGTCGTCCGCTCGTTTTGTAATTCCCTTCGCCATGAGACCTCCCGGCGTGTGTTCCGTGATAGCGTTTTTTCGGGAAAGAATCCAGAGAATAGCACACGGGCGCGGGCTTGCGCACGTGAAGAATCGGCGCGGGGGGATGAGGATGATTGAATATGGAAAGAGGGAAAGAGGGAAACAGGGAAAGAGAAGAATAGGCGCGGCTGTGCTATGATGAACTGCCTGGGGACGCGGGGGCGCGTCGGCCTGGGAATGGCGGAATCTTAACGTGAACACGGACGGCATCCGAGCGTTTATCGCGGCGGCAAAGCGCGGGGAAGGGCCGGGATCGGCCGACCCGCGCATGACGCTCGTGTTGAACATCGAGCGGACCGTGCTTGCGGCGCGGTATCTCGCGTATCTGACGCTCATTGGCCTGCTGTTGCTCGGGTATCGGCCCGATCGCCTGAGTTTTCACCTCGGCTTGGGCGTGTACGTCCTGCTGCACAATCTGTTTGTGCACTGGGTGCTGGCCACGGCTCGCCACGAGTGGTTTATCTCGCCGCTCAACTTCCTGTTGCACCTGGCCGAGATTACGATGATCGTGGGGTTGGTCGGCGCGGGGGACAGCCCCCTGTTCGTGCTGTACCTGTTGTTCATCATTGGTTTCAACACGTACTCGCGGCTGGCCCGCGGCGGCCTGCTGGTCACGTTCCTATGCTGTGTGTGTTACGGCGGCCTCATTTTGTTTGAGCAGTACTTCCTCGCCGTCGAGACGCCCGCGTCCATCGTGGCCGCGAAGTTCCTCGCCATCGTGATGGGCGGCTGGGTCATGGGTTCGCTTAGCGAGTTTCTCATGGAGACCGAGATCGCCGCCGAAGGCCGCGCGCAGGCGCTGGCCTCGTCCGAGGCGACGCTGCGGATGATCCTCGACAGCGCCGGCGAGCCCATCCTGACGCACAACGAGAACGAATTCATCACGGACGCGAATGACACAGCCTGCGCGTTCCTCGGCGTCGGGCGCGAGCAGCTTATCGGGCAGCGCATCCGCGCCTATCTCTTTGATGACGGGACCCTGCCGAACAAACTGGCGACGTTGCGCGCGCGCGGCGAATATCACGGCGAAGCGGTGGTGTTAAAGCCCTCGGGCGACGAGCGCGTCATCGACATGCGCATCCGCGCGTTTATCCATGGCGACAAGCGGTTTTTCGTGTCGATGTGGCGGGACATTACGGAGCAGAAGGAGATGCAGGAGGCGACGCGGCTCGCGCAACTGCAACTCGAACGGATCAACGAGGAACTGCAGCGGGTCAACGCGCTCAAGTCCATGTTCCTCGCGAATGTGTCGCGGCGGCTGCGCTCGCCCCTGTCCGCCGTGCTCGGGTTTATCGAACTCCTGCTGAACGAGGAACTCGGGCCGGTCACCCTCGAACAACGCCAGGCGCTGCAGAGCAGCCGCCGCGCCGTCTCGCGCATTTTCGGGCTTGTGGACGAACTGTTCAGCATCGAACAGTCCGGCGATAATGGACGTCGTGCGGCGGCAAGCGCGCCGACCCCGGTCGAGACGCCCGCTCCCGCCGACGTGCGCCCGGACCCGCCCGAGGCATGAGCGATCATGCGGTCGATTCTGTTGCCGCGCGCGCTGATCAAATGAAGCGGGCGGCGCGCGAACTCGGTTTCGATGCCTGCGGCATCGCGCGGGCCGAGGCGCCGGACCCGGAGGACCGGCTTGGCGCGTGGCTCGAACGGGGGTATCACGCGGACATGGCGTGGATGGCGCGGACACGCGCCGCGCGGCAGGACCCGCAACTGCTCTTGCCAGGCGCGAAGTCCGTGATCGTCGTGGCGCGCAACTATCATCATCCGCGGCCCGAGCAGCCGCCGGGCTCCGGGAAGGTGGCGGCGTATGCGTGGGGCCGCGACTACCACAAGGTGCTGCGGCGTCCGCTGCGGGCGCTGGCGGCGACAGTCGAGGGATTCGAGCCGGGCGCGCGGACGTATTGTCGCATCGACAGCGGGCCGGTCCTCGAACGGGCCTGGGCGGCGCGCGCGGGGGTGGGCTGGATCGGCAGGAACAGCCTGGTATTACGGCGCGATCTCGGTTCGTGGTTCTTTCTCGGCGTCATTCTGACGACGGTGGAACTCGCGCCGGACCGTCCCGTCGAGGACTGCTGCGGATCGTGCCGCGCGTGCATCGACGCCTGCCCGACCCGGGCCATTGTCGCGCCGGGCGTTGTCGATTCGCGGCTGTGCATCTCGTATCACACGATCGAAAACCGGGGCGAAATCCCGGAAGCGCTGCACGCGGCCTTCCGCGATTGGGTCTTCGGGTGCGACATCTGCCAGGAGGTCTGCCCCTGGAACCGATTCGCGAAGACGACGGACGAGGCGGCGTTTCATCCGCGCCCCGGCGTCGCCCACCCCGCGCTTGCCGAACTCGCGGAACAGGATGAGGACGCCTTCAACGCGCGGTTCGCTGGGACGCCCGTCCGGCGCGCGAAGCACGGCGGCATGCTGCGCAACGCGCGGATCGCGCTTGGCAACGCAAAGCGGTGACCGTCGCGCCGGGGCGCCCGCAAGATCAGGATGCCGGGCAAGCGGGGCGTTCGGAGTCCCGGCGCGCGCGGGCGTAGTCCGCGGCCTCGCGCATGATGGCGACGGCCCGCAGTATTGCCGGGACTTCCTCGAATCCGTAGGACAGGCGCAGTTGGCGGCGGCCCTTCGCGACCGATGCGCCCGCCGGGTGTACGCAGTACTCGCCGGGGATGTAGATGACGCGCGGGTTGCGTTGCGCGGCGGGACCGTCGATTTCGGGGTCGCCGGTGGTGCGGGTCAGGTAGCGGAAGAAGGGGGAGCCCGTGTCCGTGGCCACGTCGCGGAAGGTGAGATAGAAGTAGAAACCCGCGCTGCCGCCGCCGCGGTCTTCGAGGAACGGCCCGAGCATTTCGTCGATGCCCTCGCGGACCGCCCGCGCCTTCGCGCGATAGCCCGCGTTCACGTGCGCAAGCTGCTCGGCAATGTGGTGTTCGAGCATGTACGCGGCGACTTCCTGGTTGGCCAAGGGCGCGCTGAAGCCGACGTCGCTCGTCTTCTGCACCACGGCGTCCATCAGCGGCCCCGGCGGGCCGATCATGAAGCCGATGCGCAGGGCCGGCGCGAGCACCTTCGAGAGCGTGCCGATCTCGTGGACCACGTCCGCATCGTCGAAACACAGGCCGGAGACGGGCCGTTCCGCTTCCGGGTCGTGCAGGAGCCACTCGTAGGCTTGATCAAAGAAAAGCGGCACGGTGCGGCCCAGCCTGCGCGACCAGTCGGCGGCGAGTTCCACGAGACGCCGGCGGCGCGCGTTCGAGAGGATGGCGCAGCTCGGGTTGTTGATGGTGACGATGTAGAAGAACGCGAGGTCGCGGACCGCGTCGCCCAGCGCCGTGAGGCGGGCATCGACGGCGTCCGGGTCGATGCCTTCGTGGTCCTCCGGCACGGTGACCACGCGGAAGCCCTTGCGCTCCAGGTAATTGCAGTAGATGTAATACATCGGGTCGGCGGTGACGACCAGCCCCGGCTCGAACGCGTCCGCCAGCGCGTCGAGGATGCTCGTGGCGCCGCTCGGGCCGATGACGATTTCCTTGCGGGCCAAGAGCGCCTCGTCGATCCCGCCGATGCGGTGTTCCAGGTAGTACCGCCGCAACGCGCGGACCAGATTCGGCGAGCCGTGCGGCCCGCCGTAGTTGAAGGCTTGGCGGTAGCGCTCGGGGTGGGCCGCCACCTCGGCAAGCGCCTCGACCAGCCGCCGGTCCGGGATCGTCTTCTCGTTGACGTAACCGACGCCGAGGTTGATGTCCACCCCGTCCCGAAAATCCGTGGCGAACTCCGCCATCATCCGGTTCACCGGCGACGGTACCGCGGACGCCCGCCCGTATGCCGAGAGTCGCAGGGTCATTTCGACGTTCCAACTCGTCCAATACAACTGGCGTTTCCATTCTAGGCGTCCAGCCGGGCCGCATGCAATACTTGGCGGGTGTCGGTCGGCGCTTGCATTCCGGGCATGAAATCGGGTATAAGTCTCTTGAAATTCGTGTCTTTAGTGTTTTCATTGACCCAACTGAGAAGGGGAACGCCGCCATGTCCGACGATTTGAAAGCCCGCTTCGAGCAAGCCAGCCAGGAAGTCACGCAGTTGTCCCAGGCGCCGGACAACATGGCGAAGCTGCGCCTGTACGCGCTGTACAAGCAGGCGAGCGCCGGCGATTGCACGGGGGAACGCCCCGGCATGCTGAACCCGGCGGGCCGGTTCAAGTACGACGCCTGGAAGGCTCTCGAGGGCACGTCGCAGGACGACGCGATGACGCAGTACATCGAATTCGTCGAGGAACTCAAGGCGGCGGACCAGCAGGCCTGACCGTTTCAGGACGCGCGCCGAACACGCGGCGTGCGCATCACGGCGCAAGAGGGACGGCATGGCGCGGGCGGGTTGCGTTTGACAGTCCGCGGGGGCGTCTGTTAGAGTCGCTCGTTGCCGAATAGTGTGAATTCGACGCCGATTTTGCTCGCGCTAGACGGGAAACTAGCGGTGTCCTGTAACTCGCAATCCGCTTCAGCGAGGTTGAATTCCCACTTGAGGGCGTCTTGCTCTTTATAGGCGCGGCGCACGTGGCGTTGACGGCTGGGTCCTACTCAACGGGCCGCCGGCAAACCCGGTCAGGTCCTGACGGAAGCAGCCGTAGTCGGATTGGTTCGTGTGCTGTAGGAGCGCCTGGCCCGAGCCGGCGACGCCGCACACCGTTCTGGGCAAGCGTTCGAGGGTGGGTGCGCGAGCAGTTCTTTACTTCCTTCCCCGATTCGCGGCCCGCAGGTTGCGATCACTTCGCTGTCACGCGCAGGCCGATCTCGTCGTCCTCGACTTGGACGCGGGGGGCGTCGTCGCCGGGGGCGATGACGAGGCTCGATGCGAGCACTTCATGGCTGATGGTGCTGCGGAATTGCTCGATGAGCCCGGCGAGGTCCGGGTCCGCGGTCTGGACGGCGACGTCGATGCGGGCGTCGTAGGGGAGGCCCTGGTCTTTGCGGATGTTCTGGATGGTGTGGATGAATTCGCGGGTCCAGCCTTCGCGGCGGAGTTCCTCGGTGATTTCGGTGGCGAGGACGACGACAAGGCCCCTGCCCTGGGCCGCGGCGAAGCCTTCCTTCGCGGTGAGCCGGACTTCGAGGTCGTCGCCGGTGAGTTCGAGGCGATCGCCGTCCACGTCGAGGCGGACCGGCCCGGACTGGAGTTGCGCGTAGAAGGACGCGCTGTCGCCTTCGGCCAAGGCCGTCGCGACGGCCTTCATCTTCTTGCCGAATTTCGGGCCGAGCGCCTTGAAGTTCGGCTTGACCTCGTAGGCGACGTACTGTTCCGGGGCGTCGGTGAATTCGACCTGTTTGACGTTCAATTCCTCCATGATGAGGTCGAGGTGCTTTGTCAGGCCCTCTTTCCGGCTTTCATCGGCCAGGACGAGTTCGCACAGGCCGAGGGGCTGGCGCACTTTGATGTTGCGCGATCGCCGCGCGCTGAGGCCGAGGCTGACCGCTTCGCGGGTCACGGCCATGTCGTCGAGGAGCGCGTGGTCGATGGCGGCGGGGTCCGCGTCGGGATAGGGGGCCAGGTGGACGCTCTCGACCGCGCCTTCGACGGGCTTGACGAGCGTGCGCCACGCGGTCTCGCTGAAGAAGGGCAGGAACGGCGCGGCCAGGCGCGACAGCGTGAGCAGGCACTCGTAGAGGGTCCAGTAGGCGTCCGCCTTGTCCTGGGTCCATTCGGAGGCCCAGAACCGGGCGCGGCTGCGGCGCACGTACCAGTTCGAGAGGCTGTCGATGAACTCGGAGATCAGGCGCGCGGCGGGATGGCACTCGTAGGCGTCCATGGCGCGACGCACTTCGAGGGTCGTGCGGGCGAGTTCGTGGAGAATCCAGCGGTCGAGTTCGGCGCGTTGCGCGACGGGCGCGTAGGGCGCGACGCCGGACTGATCGGACGGATCGGACGGATCGGACGGATCGGACGGATCGGACCGATCGGACCGATCGGGTGATCCCGCGAGCACGCGCGCGAGCACGTCGGGGGGCGCGTCCGCCGGGTCGAAGCCGTCGAGGTTCGCGTAGATGGTGAAGAAGCTGAAGACGTTGAACCAGCGGATGAGCACTTCGCGCTGAGATTCTTCGACGTTGTGCTCGGAGAGGCGGCCCGTGCTCGTGGGCGGGTTCTTCGCGATGAAGCTCCACCGCAGCGCGTCCGCGCTGAATTTTTCGAAGAGCACCTTCGGCTCGGCGTAATTCTTCAGCCGCTTCGACAGTTTCGTGCCGTCTTCGCCCATGATGTGGCCGAGGCAGATGCACGTCCTGAACGGGTGCGGCCACGGCGCGTCCTTGCCGTGGACGACCGTGCTGATGGCGAGCAGTGCGTAGAACCACCCGCGCGTCTGGTCAATGGCCTCGCTGATGAAGTCGGCGGGGAACGATTCCTTGAACCGCCGGTCCGAGCCGGGCGCGTGGGGGTAGCCCCATTGCGCGAAGGGCATGCAGCCCGCGTCGAACCAGCAGTCGATGACCTCGGGCACGCGCCGCATGCGGGCCGTCGGGTCCTTCGGGCTTCGGTACGTCACCGCGTCGATGTACGGCTTGTGGACCTTCAGGTGGTCGCTGAACTCGGGATGCGCGGCCTTGGCCTGCTCCCAGACCTCGGTGCCTTGCACGTCCGGCTTCGCGAGCAACTCGGCATACGAGCCCACGGCCTCCATATGGCCCGTTTTTTCGCAGACCCAGACGGGGAGCGGCGTGCCCCAGTAGCGCTCCCGCGAGAGGGACCAGTCCACGTTGCTTTCGAGGAAATTTCCGAAGCGGCCGTCGCGGATATGCTCGGGCAGCCAGTTGATCGCCTTGTTGTTCGCGAGGAAGTCCGCGACGAACTGTGATGTGCGGATGAACCAGCTTTTCCGCGCGTACTGGATGAGCGGTTCGTCCTCGGCGCGGGGACAGAACGGGTACGGGTGGCGGTACGTTTCCTGCTTGAGGACCAGGTGGCGGTTTTTCAGGAGGCGGATGACGCCCTTGTCCGCGTCCTTGCAGAACTTGCCCGCCAACGGCTGCTGATCCGTGGGGTCCACGTCCGTCACACGCTCGTCAAACGTGCCGTCCGGTTTCACGTAGCAGAGGAAGCCGATGCCCCGGTCCTTGCAGACGCGGTAGTCGTCCTCGCCGAAGGCCGGCGCGATGTGCACGATGCCCGTGCCGGTTTCGAGGTCCACGAAATCGCCCGCGATGACGCACCAGATGTCATGGGGCGCGTCCTCGCCCGCGATGCGCTCGGGGGGGCCGTAATTGAAGAGTGGCTCATAGTGCAGCCCGACGAGGTCCGCGCCGCGCACGCCGCGCACCACTTCCGCGCCTTTTGCGAAATACTTCTCGACCAGCGGGGCCGCGAGCAGCACGAATTCGTGGGAACCGTCCTTCTGTTCGATCTTTGCAATGGCGTACTCGATGTCCGCGCCGACGCAGGCCGCGCAATTGCTGATCAGCGTCCACGGCGTCGTGGTCCAGATGAGCAGGTGGGCCTTCGCGGGACTCAGGCCGAGGCGCTCCGTGCTTTCCGGCGTGAGCGTGAGCGCGACGGTGATCGCCGGGTCGTCCGTGTCGCGGTAGCCTTCGCCGACCTCGCCCGCGGACAGGGCGGTGCCGCCCTGGGCCCACCACCAGACCACCTTGTGGCCCTGGTAAAGCAGGCCGCGATCGAAAAGTTGTTTCAGCGCCCACCAGACGCTCTCGACGTAACTCTGATGATACGTGACATAGGCTTCTTCGAGGTCCACCCAGAAACCGATCCGGTCCGTGAGTTCCTCCCATTCCCGCTGGTAGCGAAAGACGGACTCGACGCACGCGCGGTTGAAGCGCTCGACGCCGTATTCCTCGATGGCGGCCTTGCCGCCCTCGAGAATCCCGAGTTCCTTGCAGACCTCGATCTCGACCGGCAGGCCGTGGGTGTCCCAACCGGCCTTGCGCTCGCAATAATGGCCGGTCATCGTTTTGTAGCGCGGGAAGATGTCCTTGATCGTGCGCGTGAGGCAATGGCCGGGATGGGGCAGGCCGTTCGCCGTGGGCGGGCCTTCGTAAAATACGAATTTCGGCGTGTCTTTTCGTTGTTCGAGACTCTTATGATAGATGCCGCGCTCTTTCCAGAACCGGATCACGTTCTCCTCCGCCTTCGAGAAGTTGAACGGCGTCGGCGCCGGATCGAATACCTGTTTGCTCATGAAAAGCCGTCCTCGACCATTATTTACTTGCACGGATGCCGCGCAGACCTTGTGGAACATGCGCGCGGGGAGAGCCTCATGATGCCCTTCCGGCGTCGCGGATTGCAAATCAGCGGCGATGTGATACGATGCGTTGCGGTCGGTACACGCGAGGTCTTGGAGGCGGAAGGGCGGCCATGTTCAATCGGGCGCTGCAATACTATACGCGGAATCTGGTGATTTGGGTGGTGCTGGGGGGCGTGGCGGCGTATTGCTGGCCGGAGGCGTTCCAGTATATCGGCAAGGGGATGAAGTGGTTCTTCGCCTTGACGATGTTCGGCATCGGCGTGGTGTTGAAGCCGCAGGATTTCCGCGTTTTCGGGCGGAAACCCTGGCTGGTCGTGGTGGGCTGTTGCGCGCAATACACGATCATGCCGCTGGGCGCGTTTCTGCTGGGCAAGGCGTTCCGACTCCCGCCGGAATACGCCGTCGGGCTGATCCTGACGGGGGCCGCGCCGGGCGCGATGACGAGCAACGTCATGAGTTACCTCGCGAAGGCGGACGCCGCGTATTCGGTGTCGCTGACCACGGCGTCCACGCTGCTGTGCCCGATCATGACGCCGGGCGTCACGTACCTGCTGGCCGGCGCGGCGATGGACGTGCCGTTCACGGGCATGTTCGTCGATCTCATGCTCACGGTGGTGGTCCCGCTGCTGGCGGGGTTCGGCCTGCGCTACGTCGCCCGCGCGCGCATCGAGGCCGTCATCGACGTGTTCCCCGCCATCTCGGCCACGTTCATCGTGTTCATTTGCAGCGTGGTCATCGCCATAAACCGCGACTCGCTGCCGTCGATCACCGCCGCAATCGGCGATGTCAACGGCGAGGGGGTGATCGAGGCGGCGGTCGTGTTTCCGATCATCGTGCTTACGCTGCTCTGCGCGGACGTGCTGCTGAACCTGTATGGCATGGCGGCGGGCTACGGCGTCGGCGCGCTGTTCCGGATGGCGGTCGCGCGGCGTCGCACGCTGGCCATCGAGATCGGGATGCAGAACGCCGGACTCGGCGTGGTGATTGCGAAGGAGCACTTCGACAAGAAGGCCACGCTGCCCGCGGTCTTCTTCGTGTTCCTGTGTATTATCACCGCGAGCCTGCTCACGACGTACTGGCGGCGTCGCGATGCCGCCCCCGACGGCGCCGCGTGATCCCCGGAATGAAGCGGGCCGGTGCGTCTGTTCTATTCGGATAAGCCGCGCGCCGCCTGTCACCCGCGCGCGGCGCTGTGGCGTTTCCGTTTCCGGTGCGTCATAATCCCGAGGCAGTGTATTTCTCGAACCGCCGAGGAGTGGTCCCATGTTCAACATCGAGCGCGCGAAATACGCTCTTCTATTTGGCTTGGCGATGGCGCTGTGCGCGGGCGCGGCATCGGCGCAGCGCGGCCCGAAGATCGAATACTCGGTGAAGATCGAGCCCGCAGCCGTCGCACCGGGCGGCCAGGCGCGCGCGCTGATCACGTTCCGGCTCGAGAAAGGCTGGCACGTGAACGCGCACGCGCCGAAGGACCCGGACGCCTACCCGACCGATATTTCCCTCGAAGCGCCGGAGGGCATAAGCATCGCGGAGGTGGTCTACCCGAAATCGGAGATGTTTCAGCCGCAGTTTCAACCGACGCCGCTCGAGGTCTACGGCGAGGAATTCGTTATCGAGGCGGTGCTCGAACTCGCGGACTCGCTGCCCGAGGGCGCGTATGCGGTCACGGGCGCGTTGAAGTACCAAGCGTGCACGGACAAGGTCTGCGCGTTTCCCGCCGAACTCGCGGTGCGCATCCCCGTACAGGTCGGCGCGGGCGGCGAAAGCGCCGTTGCAATGCCCCCGGACGCGCCCGCGCCCGATGCGGCGGAAGCGTCGCCCGTCGCGCCGTCCGCGGCGGCGTGGCGGCCCCTGGCCGACGCGTTCGTCATCAGCGGCAGCGAGATCGGCTACCATGCGGTGGACTCGTTTCTCGCGTTTCTGGACCGCGCGGCGGCGGGCAAGCCCGCCGCAGGCGGATTCGCCGGCAGAAGCGGGTTGATGATCGTGTTGCTCGTTCTCGGCGGCGGGCTGATGCTCAACCTCACGCCGTGCGTGCTGCCCTTGATCCCGATCAACCTCGCGATCATCGGCGCGGGCGCGCGGGCCGGGTCGAAGCTGCGCGGCTTCGCGCTCGGCGGCACATACGGCCTCGCCATCGCCTTCGTCTACGGGTTGCTCGGGCTGGCCGTGGTGCTCGGGTTGTCCGCCGTGTTCGGCGCGATCAACGCGAGCCCGTGGTTCAATGGCGGCATTGCGGTCCTCTTCGTCGTGCTCGGGCTGGCCATGTTCGATGTTATTTACATCGATTTCTCGAAGTATCAGGCGCACGTCGGTGTGCGGCGCAACGAGAAACGCAGTTTTGGCATCGCCTTCTTCATGGGCGGTGTCTCGGCGCTGCTGGCGGGGGCGTGTGTCGCGCCGGTCGTGATCTACACCATCGTTTACGCGCAGGACCTCTACAACACCGGCATGACGGCGGCGCTGCTGCTGCCGTTCCTGCTCGGCGTGGGCATGGCGCTGCCGTGGCCCTTCGCGGGCGCGGGGCTGTCGTTTCTGCCCAAGCCCGGCGCATGGATGGAGCGGGTGAAGCAGGCCTTCGGGGTCTTCATTCTCGCGTTCGCCGCGTACTACGGCTACCACGCGGCACTGGGCTTCAACGACCGGTACTTCGTGGACCGCGACGCCGTGGCCGCGAGCGTCCGTGCGGCGGACGAAGACGGCTGGCTATCGTCGCTGGAAGCAGGGTTGGCCGAGGCGCGCGCCGAGAACAAGCCGGTGTTGATCGATTTCTGGGCCACGTGGTGCAAGAACTGCCTCGCCATGAACACCTCGACCTTGAAAGACGCGCGGGTCCTCGAGCGCCTCGAAGGGTACGTGAAGATCAAGTATCAGGCGGAGAACCCCTCCGCCATGCCCGCTGCGGAAGTCATGGAGTATTTCGGCGCGATGGGATTGCCGACCTACGTCGTGCTGCGCCCCGCCGATCCCCGCTCGTAGTCGCAGGGCGCTGCTCCGAAGGCCGTGTCGCATTCACCCCGCCGCCTTATGCTTGGCGGGCCGCTGCCGCATCGGCTATGCTTGCGCCCATGATCCGGCAAAGCATACTTCTTCTCTGCGCGGCGGCGCTGGCCGCGGCGTGTTCGTCGCGCGAGGTTGTGGTGGTGTACAGCCCCCACGGCGCGGACGTGCTGCGGGACTACGAGAGGCTGTTTGAGGAGGCGAATCCCGGCATCGACCTGCAGTGGATTGCGGCGGGCGCGAAAGAGGTCCACGGGCGCATCGCGAATGAGCGGAACCGGCCCGCGTGCGACGTGTGGTGGGGCGCGCCGTCGACGCTGTTCATGCAAGCCGCCGAGGCGGGGCTGCTTGCGGCGTACCGGCCGACGTGGGCGGACGCGGTCCCGGCGGACGCGCACGACCCGGCGGACCGCTGGTACGCCACGTACCGCTCGCCGCTGGCCATCCTGTTCAACACGAACGGTCTCAGCCGCGACGCGGCCCCGCGCGCCTGGGACGACTTGCTCGACCCGGAATGGCGCGGGCGAATCGTGCTGCGCAAGCCGCTCGCCTCGGGCACGATGCGCACGTTCCTTTGCGCCATGATCGCCCGCGCGGCGGACGAGGACGCGGGCATCGCGTGGCTGAAACGGTTCCAGGAGGCGGTCGCCCATTTCGCTGAGAGCCCGAACCTGCTCTACGACCACGTGAAGCGCAACCCGCGCGCGATCAGCGTGTGGCTCCAGCCCGACGTGGTGATGCAGCGCGAGCGCAATGGGTTTCCCTTCGACTGCGTCGTGCCGCGGGAGACGCCCGTGCTGCTGGACGGCATCGCGATCGTGAACAACGCGCCGCACCCCGAGGGCGCGCGCACGTTCTACGAGTTCGTGACGACGCGCGAGGCGCTGGCGCACCAGGCGCACGCCTACGCGAAGTTGCCCGCGCGGACGGATATCGACCCCGCGCAACTCCCCGCGTGGATGACGACGGACGTCATCGAGCCGATGCCCATCGACTGGAGCGTCTTTGCGGCGAAGGAGGCCGCGTGGTGCGACCGCTGGGAGCGCGAGGTGTTCCGCGCGCCATGAGCAGCGTCCGATGCGAAGCGATCACGAAACTGTACCCCGGCAATCAGGGCGGCGTGCGCGGGTTGAGCTGCGCCATCGCGCAGGGCGAGTTCTTCGCGCTGCTCGGGCCGAGCGGCTGCGGCAAGACGACGACGCTCCGGCTGATTGCGGGCCTCGAAACGCCCGACAGCGGCGCGGTTTTCTTCGATGACCGCGACGTGACCCATACGCCGCCCGAGACGCGCAACGCGGCGATGGTCTTCCAGAGCTACGCGCTGTTTCCCCACATGAACGTCTTCGAGAACGTGGCGTTCGGCCTGCGCGCGCGCCGCATGCCGAAGCGCGAGATTCCCAAGCGCGTCGCCGAGGCCCTCGGCTACGTGCAACTCGACGGCATGGAGAAGCGGCGCGTCACCGAGTTGAGCGGCGGGCAGCAGCAGCGCGTCGCCCTCGCGCGCGCGCTCGCGGTGCGCCCGGCCATCCTGCTGCTCGACGAGCCGCTGAGCAACCTCGACGCGGAATTGCGCCACGCCACGCGCGCGCAACTCGCCGACCTCCAGCACCGCCTCAAGATCACCGCGGTCTACGTCACCCACGACCAGGAAGAGGCCCTGGCGCTCGCGGACCGCATCGCCGTCATGAAAGTCGGCGAGGTCCATCAAGTCGGAACGCCGGACGAGGTGCTCCGCCGGCCCGCGACCCCGTTCGTCGAGAGCTTCCTCGAACGCCAGCGGCGCATCGAGGCCGCGCCATGAACGACCGCGCGGGGTTGCTGATGGCGACTGTCTTGCAGGATGGCCTGGATGATGAAATCACAGATTGTGATTTTAAGTTGGGCGAATCTGAAGGAATTCGGCTATGGCGAATGACAAGTCCCCTGTTCCCCTGGAGCGGATCGAGTCGCGGATAGTCTTCATCCGAGGCCAGAAGGTGATGCTGGACTCGGACTTGGCGGCGCTGTATCAGGTTGCGGTGAAGACGCTTAACCAGGCGGTCAAACGGAATATCGAGCGGTTTCCGGAAGACTTCATGTTCCAACTGACGGAAGAGGAGGCCGAGTCTTTGAGGTCACAAATTGTGACCTCAAACGCGGCGCGGCGCGGCGGTCGGCGCTATCTGCCCTACGCCTTCACGGAACAGGGTGTGGCCATGCTGTCGAGCGTTCTACGCAGCAAGCGCGCCGTGCTGGTCAACGTCGAAATCATGCGCGCCTTTGTCCGACTGCGCCAATTACTCACATCTCACGCCGACCTGGCCGAAAAACTCGCCAATCTCGAAAAGAAGTACGACGCCCAGTTCAAAGCCGTCTTCGACGCCATCCGGCAACTCATGAGCCCGCCCGCGCCCAAGAGCCGAAGCGCCATCGGCTTCGCCGCAAGCAAGGAACGGTGAAGATGTGTGGATTTCACGTTCCGACTGACGGAAGAGGAGGCCGAGGCTTTAAGGTCACAAATTGTGACCTTAAAGACAGGTCGCGGACAGCATCGGAAGCACCTGCCCTACGCCTTCACGGAACAGGGTGTGGCCATGCTGTCGAGCGTCTTGCGCAGCAGGCGTGCCGTCGTCGAGGAGACCCAGTGGCGGCACGTGGCGTAGCCGGGACATACCCGGCGCGCGCGGGTATCGCGGCGCTCACGGTGGTGCTGCTGATCGCGGCGGCGCCGGCCGTCGCCTGGGGACCCGCCATGCACGCCTACGTCGTCGCGCGCGTCCTGGGGCCCGAGGCGCTCGAAGCCGTCTTCGGGGCTACCTTGCCGGACTTCAACGGCGCGGCGCGCCTCCGCCCGACCGTCGACGCGGCCATCAAGCGCCTGACCCACTACGAATTCGAGCGCCTGGCCCCGTCGTCGTTCGCGACCGGTTTCGCGACCCATAACGGCGTCTGGGGCGCGGACCATTACGCCCATCATTACCCCAACGACGTCGATGCGACATACTACGCGACGCGGAAGATCAAGGCGCTGAGCGCGCGGACGGGGCTCTCCCTGAACCTGGCCGAAGACGTGTTCGAAGCGGCGATGGACATGCGGGTCGGGCTCGAATGCGGGCCGGAATTGGGACGATTGATCCGCGACGCCGCGCGCAGCGTCGGCCCGAAAGAGGAACAGGCCATCGTGGACGCCTTCGCCGCGCCCCTCGCGGAACGGGTCCCCGAACTCTCCGCGGAAGACGCCGAGAGCGCGCTGCGCTGGGCCTTCCGCGCGCACAAGGCGCTCATGCAGGCGTTCGCCGTCCAACTGATGCAGGACCGCGAGTACATGCTCCGCCTCGGCGCGCCGCTGCTCGCCCGCCACCTCGAATGCGACGCGGCCGCCGCGCGCAAACACCTCGAAGCCGCCCTCGAACTCTGCGCCGACTGGCGCGAGGAAATGGACAGAATGGCGGAGAAAGTGGGCGCGGCGCTGCGCGCCGAGGCATGACAGCCGATTGGATGATCAACCATGACTGAATACACGGTGATCTACGAATGCGGCGCGCGGAACTGGTCGGCTTACGTGCCTGATCTTCCCGGCTGTATCGCCACCGGCAAGACGCGCGAGCAGGTCGAGCAGCGGATTCGGGAAGCCATCGAGTGTCATATCGAGGGCTTGCGCCTGCGCGGCGATGCGGTCCCGAAGCCGACCATCGAGGCGGGCACGGTCTCTGTTCTGGCCGGTCTCCTGACCGAGCCAGTCCCGCGACCGTAAGGTCTCCATCACCCCGCGACGCCCGTTCGCATTGGAGACCTTCGTGGTCGGACCGGTGGCGCGGTCAGGAGACCGGCCACAACAAGACGCCGCGCTATGACCCGACCTTGAGCGCGGCGAAGGCATCGTAATTGGTCTCGTAGATTTTGCGGAGGACTTCGGGGTCGAGTGCGAGGCCGCGGAGTCGGCCATAGGGGTTCTTGTTGCCGGCGTAGGCGTGGGCGCAGCCGTCGGCGGCCATCCAGAAGTAGTAGACGTCTTTTTCGAGCATTTCGCGGCAGGCGCGCAGGACGGACTCGATCCACGCCTCGGTTTTCTCGGCGTTTCCGGTGACGACCATGTCGGTGCCCCAGAGGATGCGGTCCTGGTATTTGATGAACGCTTCGCGGAACGTCGGCACGTTCGCGGTGACGACTTCGAGGCCGTGGACAAGGATGTTGCGGGTGCCCCAACTGCAATCGGTGTAGATGCCGGGGTATTGATCGACGAGTTGCCAGAACTTCTTCCAGGCTTCGCCGCCGGGCCGGTAGAAGGTGACGCCGAAGTGGGGGATGATCATCTTGAGCTTGGGGAATTTCGCCATGACCTGGATGAATTGGTTCATGTAGTTCGGCTGGCTCAGGTTGACGTGCCAGCAGATGGGGTAGTTGTTTTCTTCGCAGAACTGGTACGCCGGGATCATGGATTCATCGTCGAGGGGGCGGTCGTAGAAGTTGCTGTGGCCAGTGTAGAGTTTCAGTCCATGCGCGCCTTCGGCCATGTACTGTCGCAGGAGTTCCACCTTGTTCTCGTCGTCGGGGTGCAGCGTGCAGTAGGTGACGATCTTGTCGGGGTGCGCGCGCTCGCAGGTGAGGATTTCCCGGGTGTTCCAGGCGTTGCCTTTGCGCGGGTCGTTCCCGGCGCCCTTCATCGTGAAGTCGGAACTCGCCACGAACACGGTGCGCACGATCCCGAGGCGGTCCGCCGCCGCGAAGTATTTATCGAGGTGTTTCTGCATGTAGAGGTGGTCGTGCGCGTTCACGATGCGGTAGGACGCGAGCGCGGGGTCCGCTTCCGTGGCCGCGGCGGGCGGTGCGGCGACCGCGGGTTGCGCCTCGTCGGACACTTGGGCGACGGCCGCCATCGCCTCGTCGAGGCGGGCCTTGTACACCACGTAGCCGGCTACGTTCGCCGCCAGCAGAAACACCAAGACGGCGAGAAGTATGGGGCGGGACAGGTCCCGTTTCTTTTGCCCGGTCTGTTCGTCGTGATTCGTCATGATTGTGGGCTCCCTGGGTTGTGTCGTCCGCGTGAGGGTCGATAATACCGATTCCGGGGCGGATTGCCAAGTGCGGTGCGGATTGGCGCGTGGAGTGGGCAGGGGGTAGGATGGACGGGATGGACGATATGGACGGGAGGGACGGGAGAGACGGCAGGGAGAAGATGAACAGGAGGGAGAAGATGGACGGGAGAGAAGGAAGAGACGAGGAACCGCTGATACGGAAGCACGGGGGCTACCGCAAGTTGAAGAGTTTTCAGTTGGCGGAACTGGTCTATGACGTCACGGTGCGGTTCTGTGACCGCTACATCGACCGATGGAGCCGCACGCGGGACCAGATGGTGCAGGCGGCGCGCTCGGGGGTGCAGAATATCGCGGAGGGGAGCCAGGTTTCGGGTACGTCGAAGAAGACGGAATTGAAGTTGACGGACGTGGCGCGAGCCAGTCTCGAGGAACTGCGGAGGGACTATGAGGATTTCCTGCGGCAGCGCGGATTGCCGCTATGGGACGCGGAGGACCCGCGGCGGAAGGCGCTGGTGGCCTGGCGCTGCGCCACAGCCGACGAAGTGGCGGCCTGGGTGAAGGAAGCGCATGATCGCTATGGACGAGACGGACAGAGCAGGCAAGGCGGACCGTCCATAAGGTCCATGTCGTCCATACCGTCCATCAAGTCACCTACCCCGAGATCACCGCGAACGCCGCGCTGGTCCTGATCGGCGTCGCGGCCGCCTTGCTGGACCGCCAGATACAGTCGCTCGCCGCCGCCTTCGAACGGGAAGGCGGCTTCACCGAGCGCCTCTACCACAAGCGCCGCCAGCGGAGAAACGGCGAGTAGGCCAATTCTCCGGCTTTCCTTACGCCGGGCCGGGGCAGAAGCCGTCTTCCGTGCCCTGATCGGGGCACCAACGGAACCCGCCGGAGTTGTAGAACTGGATCAAGCGCAGCAACTCGGTGAGGCCGATGCGCCAGTCCGGGGGATTGTAGTCGCTGGCGTGGAACCCGCAGGTGCGGTCACCTGGGCCGGGGGCGTAGTCGTCTTCCGTGCCGGGGAGGCAATGGAAGCCGTCCGAGTTATAGAACTGGATCACCCGCAGCAACTCGACCAGATTGATCTTCCAGTCTTTGTTCTGGTCCGCGTTGAATCCGCCGGCCCCCAGGACCTGCACGCAGACCTCGTCAATGCTCGGGTCGGCGTCGTAGTCCGCGAGTTGTACTGTTGAGAACCGCAGCACGTGCGACCCGCCGTCCGCAAACGCGGAGATGTCGACCGTGACCGGCGCGTAGCCGGACGCATACGGCTCCATCACCTCGTCCAGGGCGAACACGATGGTGCTGTCGATGCGCACCTTGAAATTGATGAGGTCCGGCGGAACCTCCCCTTCCGAACCCGGATTCCCGCCGCTTATCTTGAGCAGGAAACGCAGCGTGGCCGCGGACGAGGCGGGAATCGTGATCTGCTGATAGATGCCGGCGGGAATGCTCTCGATTGCGCCCGACAGCCCCAGCCAGGCGCAGTAGTTGCCGCTGTTCCCGCACGAGGAACGAATGATGGGTTCGCCGAAATCGGGGCTGATTTCCTCGACCCAATAGGGATTGGGAGTTCCTAACTCGAACCCTGGGTCACGGACGAGGTTCCCCGCGCAGTTCGGGATCTCGCCCTCACCCTCGCCTTCCCCCTCGCCCTCGCCTTCCCCTTCGCCTTCTCCCTCCCCTTCACCTTCGCCCTCGCCGCCCTCGCAGAAGGGGCAGACATCGTCGATATAGAACTCCTGGCCGCCGACTTTCATTTGCCAGACCGGCCCGCGGAGTTCGACGATGCCGGTGTTCTCGCCTGTCGAGATGACCACGACGGGCACGCCGCCGATGTCGGTTCCGTGGATGTCGGCAAAGTCCTCGAAGTTCTTGAAATCGCCGTTAACTTCGAGGTTGATGTTGCCGCCGTACTCGCCATATCGGAAGCTGAGGCACTCCGGCGTGGGCGCGCCGACAAAGCTGATTTCCACGTTGATGTTGCCGAGCATCATTTCGTAGCCCGAGCCACCCGAAAGCCCCGCCGCCTCGACGATGGCGGTTCCGCTGGTCGTGCTGCCGGTCGGGAGCCAGAAGAACTCCTTGCACACGAAGGTGTACCCTTGCGTTGCGAACATGTCGCTTACGTGGTACTCGGTCATCAGCACGAGGTCGTCGAAGGTGGCGCACTCGCCTTCGCCCTCGCCTTCGCCGCCCTCGCAGAAGGGGCACAGGTCGTCGATGTAAAATTCCTGGCCGCCGAGCTTGAGTGTAGACACCCAGCCGCGGAGTTCGACGATGCCGGTGCTGTCACCCGTGGGGATAACCACGACGGCCACGTCGCCGACGATGGTCCCGTGGATGTCGGCGAAGTTGTCGAAGTTTCTGAAATCGCCGTTGACCTCGAGGTTGAGGTTGCCGCCATACTCGCCATACCGGAAGCGGACGCACGGCGCGGGGGCGGGACCGAAAAACGCAATCTCCACGTTGATGTTATTGATCATCATCTCATAACCGGACCCGCCGGCAAGGTTAGTCGCCTCGACGATAGCGAAGCCGGTGGTCGTGCTGCCGCTCGGGAGCCAGAAGAACTCCTTGCATTCAAAGGTATAGCCCTGCGTAGTGAAGGTGTCGCCGACGTGGTACTCGGTCATCAGGACAAGGTCGTCGAAGTCTGCGCACATGCTCTCCCCTTCGCCTTCGCCTTCCCCTTCTCCTTCTCCTTCTCCTTCTCCTTCTCCCTCGCCTTCGCCCTCCGCGGCGTCCCACGTCAGGCACCATGCCGCGTCAATATCCGGCTCCATCTCCACGCCTTCCGATGTGATATAGCGCAGGACGCCGTCCATGTTCGACGATGCGGGAAGGAACTCACAGCCCGAGGCATCGCCGATGCCGCTGATCGACACCCAGCCGTTTTCAAGCGCCAGGGGCGGATCGAGCACCGTGTCATGGCGCATCAGGGACAAGCCCAGTTCCGGCAAGACCATGCCGGTGTCCGTCACCGTCGGCGTCACCGTGTATTCCGCCACCTGCGCACCCGGCTCCCCTGCGTTGTTTTCGTAGAATACGATCCGATACTCGTTCGGGTTCCGCACACACGGCGCCGGCGCGTCGCCCGTGTAGTAGCCCCACCAGTGCACGTCATAGATCGGGCCGTTCAGGCTGAAGAAGTTGTCCGCGAGCGCCCGGTCCGACTGGGCGTCACTCGTCCACGGAAGCGCGCCCATCGGGGGTTGCGACCACAGGCTGTTCAGCGGGCAGGTCTCCGGCCCGATCACGTCGAGGCACACGTCGTCAATGTACACGGCCGGCGTATACCCGCCAGCCGCCCACGTCGAGAAGGACAAGGCCCGAGACACGCCGTCCGCAAGGTACGACAGGTCTACAACAACCGGCGCATAACCCGCCCAGTACGGCTCCGAGTCCGCCGGATTCAATGTGTACACGACGGAATCGTCCAATTTCACGACCAGCGGCGCCGAGAACCAGTCCGGGAATACCCGCAACTGGAACCGCAGCGTCGCGGACGCGCCGTAGGGTAGGATCAAGCCCTCCTGCTGCAACATCAGGTCGTCACCCTCGGCCGATCCGCCGAGGTTCGCGAACCAGTCCCCCGAATGTGCCAGCAGCGAGTCATTTGTGATCAATTGTTCCGTAAAGCCGGGATCAAAGAATTCCGCCCAGTGGGGGTTCGGATGGCCGAGTTCAAAACCCCCGTCGAGCACGATGTTGTTCTCGCACGGCGCGGCCGGCGGGCTGTCGGCGTATGCGATACCCGGCATGACGGCGACGGCCCCCGCCAGTCCCCATAGGAGGGAGACGGCAATGGGGTTGGCAAGCAGGATGTTGTGGAAACGCTTGGTTGACACTTCCCCTTTGGATGCACCGATGGCTTTCATGGTCGCATACCCCTTTCTTGAGCGCACGTTAGTTGCTCTTCGTTCCGTATCCAGCATACGCCATTTGGTGTTTTTCCGCAATGGTTTTCTTCTCCGGCGTCGGCCCCTCCGGCGCTCCGTATCGGTTCCGTGGGGCCGTGGGGCGCTTGCGTGGGGCGTTTGCGTTGACTTGAGGGCGGAGGGTCACTATACTTGGGCATCAAATTCACCCGGTTCCCTTGGGGAAGCATGAGGTGCGGCATGGTAGACGGACATGTGCTCGTGCTTAACAAGTCCTGGGTGGCGGTCAATGTGGCTTCCGCCCGGCGCGCGATCACGCTGCTCTATCAAGGCCATGCGCGCGCCGTCCATCCCGCCGACTACTCGCTGTACAGCTTCGAGGCCTGGTGCGACCTCTCGGCCGACGAAGACAGCGACGAGGATGGGAGATTCCTCCACACGCCTCGGATTCGCGTTCGGTTGCCGGAAGTGATCATCCTCAGCGCGTTCAACAGCTTCGTTCATCGCGAGGTCCCGTTCACGCGGCGCAATATCTTTACCCGGGACAATCACCAGTGCCAGTACTGCGGGCGGCGTTTCGCGAAGCAGGACCTGACGGTGGACCACGTGATCCCCCGTTCGCGCGGCGGCGGCGACTCGTGGGACAACCTGGTGCTGGCGTGCGTGCGCTGCAACCTGAAGAAGGGCAGCCGCACGCCCGAGGAAGCGAACATGCCGCTGATCCGGCGTCCGGCGCGGCCGCAGTGGCTGCCCCGGCTCGGCACGCGCATCCCCCGCCACGAACTCATGAGTTGGCAGCGCTTTGTCGACACTACCTACTGGGCCCACGAACCCGTCGAGGAAAGCGCAGTCGGCTGACCGGGTGTTATGCGTGGGGGTGCGCGTCGTGGTAAACCTGCTTGAGCCGGTCAATGCTCACGTGCGTGTAGATTTGCGTGCTCGAGAGGCTCTCGTGGCCTAGCAGTTCCTGCACCACGCGCAGGTCCGCGCCCCCGTTCAGCATGTGCGTCGCAAACGTGTGGCGCAGCGTGTGGGGCGACACCTCCCGCCGCCCGGGCAGTGTCGCGCGCGCGTACCGCTCGACCACGCGCTGGATGCTCCGCGTCGTGAGCGGCCCGCCTCGGTGGTTTACGAAAAGGAGGTCGTGATCGGGGTTCCCGAGTTGGCCCCGCGCGGCGAGATACGTTTCGATGGCCTTCGCCGCAAACGAGCCTAATTGTGCGATGCGCTCTTTGTTCCGCTTGCCCAGCACGCGCATCACGCCCCGGCCCAGGTCGAGATCGCCGATACGGAGCCCCGCGCATTCCGCCGCGCGGATGCCGCCGCTGTAAAGGGTTTCGAGCAGCGCCCGGTCGCGTGCGCCCAGCGGCGTGGCCGTGTCCGGCGCTTCGAGGAGTGCCGTGACCTCGGGGATTGACAGCACCTCGGGCAGTTCGCGGCTGAGCTTGGGCGACTTGACGCTCTGGGCCGGGTTGTCTTCGAGCAAGCCGCGCCGGACCAGGAATTTGTAGGCGGCGCGCAGGGAGGCCAGCTTCCGCGCCGCCGTGCGCGCCGTGCCGCCGGTCGTCTGCACGTGGGCGAGGAACGCGCGTACCTCCGTGCGGGTTGCCTGGCGCAAGGCCTCGATCGACGCCTTGGGCCTCGGCTCGCCGACGGGGTGCGCGAACGCGGCCGCGCCTCGCTGCACGAAATCACAGAACTGATCGAGGTCGTTCATGTACGCGCGCAGCGTGTGCCTCGAGAACCCGCGCTCGGTCTTGAGGTAGTTCACGAATAAGAGTATCTCGATCGCCGACATGGCGTCCCCATTCTCGCGCAAGCGGCAACCGCAATCAATTTCGATTCTTTCGCGACGGAGGAGCAAGGCTTCTTCGCGGGATTGCGCGGGAAGGGAGCTTTGGGGCCCGGCTTATGCGTCGGCGGTTTCGTCGGCGTTGTAGTCGTAGACGTACACGCGGTTGCCGCCGGAACGTTTCGCGTCGTACATCATGGCGTCCGTGGAGCGGATGAAGGAACGGAGCGAACCGCCGCGGTAGGACATGAGGCCGATGCTGAGGGTCAGCTTGTCGAAGTGGCGGGCCTCGAACGTGGCGCGGATACGTTCGGCGATGCTAAGCGCCTGCTCCTTGTCGGCCTCGGGCAGGATGACCGTGAATTCGTCGCCGCCGTAGCGGCACGCGATATCGACGTGTTCACGGGTGCATTCCAACACGACCTCGCCGATGGCCTTCAGGACCCGGTCGCCCTCGAGGTGGCCGTGACAATCGTTGTAATGCTTGAACTGGTCGATGTCGAACAGCAGCAGCGACAACGGGTGGCCTTGGCGGCGTGCGCGCTCGATTTCCGCCTCGAGCCGGTCATAGAAGTACCGCTGGTTGAACAGCCCCGTGAGCCCGTCGCGGATGGACATTTCCTTCAGCTCGGATTCGAGCCGCTTCTGCTCGGTGATGTCTTTGCAGATGGCGAGGGTCGAGAATGGCCGACCTGTTTCGTCGCGCACCTGGGATATGGACATGCTCACGGGCACGATATGCCCGTCGGCGTGGCGCAACTCGGACTCGTAGTTTTGCAGGCGTTGTTCGTCGCGCAACATGCGGCGGATGTAGCGCAGTTCCTGTGTCCCACCCGCGAGCAGGCGCACGATGGGCTCGCCGACCAGGTCCGCGTCGCGATACCCGAGCATGGCCCGCGCGCCCGCGCTCACGTAAGAAACGCGTGTTTTCGGGTCCACCGTGAGGATGGCGTCCACCGTGCTGTCGAGCAGGTCCTCGAGGTATTCCTTGGTATGTCGCAGTTCCTCGTTGGTGCGGGCGAGATCGGCGGTGGCCGCGCGCACGCGCTCTTCGAGTTCGTGCTGGTAGCGGCGGTTATCGAGGACGAGCCGCCGCTTCTCGAGCGCCTTCTGGACCGCCATCGAAATCTCGCCGAGATTGAAGGGTTTCAGGAGATAGTCGTCGGCGCCCGCGCGCATCGCGTCGATGGCGTTCGTCACCTCGAGCAGGGCGGTCACGACGATGATCGCGAGGGTGTCATCGAGCTTTCGCGCGCGCGCGACCACCTCCATACCGTTGATTTCCGGCATCTTCAGGTCGGTGATCAGGAGTGCGAACTCGCCTTCGGCGAGGCGTTTCAGGGCTTTGCGCGGCGAGGTGAAGGTTTCGCAGACGTACCCTTCGTCGGTGAGGTGCTGGCCGATCATTTCGGTGATACTGACCTCATCGTCCAGCACCAGAATGCGTTCGGTCACGGCACGTTCCTCGTGAAGAGCGTCCTGCGCCAGGGGGCAACTGGCCCCCGTCTCACTGTGTGGTTATAGCCACTTGACGACGGCGATCATCGCGAACAGCGACCCGACGGCAATGCCGATTTCCAGCTTGCCGGGCAACTTGTTCTTGTCGAATTCCTTCGTCTCGAGGGCATCCAGCCCTTTCTTCGTGGCAAGCGCCTTGTCGCCGGTTAATCCGTCCTCCCGCGCCGCGTAAGCGGTCTCGTCCAGGAGAATCAGGCAAAACGCAACGGCGACGCACAACGCGCACAAGGCCAGCACGGTGTTCCTGTCCATAAGCGCGTCTCCTTATATCTGACATGCTTCACGACACGCGCGGTCCGGGACGCGTCTAGAGTCCTTTCTCCGCGCTATGTCTATTCTACCCACCGGTCCCGAAAACTGCAATAGGCGCCCAACGGCGCCGCGTTGGACCAGGCGGGCGGGTCGTGTGCCGTCCGCCCCGTCCGCCTGTTGGGAGTCTCCGCGCGATTCGGGTAGAATCCCGGCACGCGTGAGGCGATATTCCCGTTCCAAAGGAGTCCCATGCATTCAACGCAAGAAAGAGCCCTCGCGGCGGTGTGCGAGGTCCGCACGGACGATTTGACGCGGCAGTTATACGCCACGGACGCGTCACTTTACCAGATTGTGCCGGAAGCTGTAGCGTTCCCGAAGTCGGCACGCGAGACGGCTGCAGTGGTGCGGGCGGCGGCGGACGCGGGTCTTACGGCGACGCCGCGCGGCGCGGGCACGGGCCTGGCCGGTGCGGCCATTGGTCCGGGGCTGGTGATTGACTTGAGCCGTCACAACCGGCGCATCCTTGACTTCAACAAGGAGGCGCGCACGGTTCGCGTGGACGCAGGCGTCGTGCTTGACCAGTTGAACGCCTACCTCCAGCCGCATGGGTTGTGCTTCGGCCCGGACGTGGCCACGAGTTCGCGCGCGACGGTCGGCGGCATGATCGCGAACAACTCGAGCGGCGCGCGCGCGCCAATCTATGGGGTGACCATCGACCACGTGCGCAGCCTCGAGGTGGCGTTGGCGGACGGGTGTGTCGTCGAGGTGGGTGTCGAGAAGAATGGTCTTGCCGAACGGGTCGACGAGATCGATCGCCTGATCGCGCCGTTCTCGGACGAGATTCGCGCGCGGTTTCACGAGCGGATCGTGAAACGCTGGCCGGGCTACGCGGTGGACCGGTATCTGCGCCATCCGCGCGATGTGAGCAAGTTGCTCGGCGGCAGCGAAGGCACGCTGGCGACCATTTGCTCCGCGGAACTGAGTCTTGTGCCGATCCCGAAGCAAAAGGGCCTCGGCATTCTCTTTTTCGCGTCGGTCGAGGAGGCCATGCAGGCCACGGTGCGCCTGCTTGAACTCGATCCGGTCGGCATCGAGCACATCGACGACGTGCTCTTCGACCAGACGCGCGGCCAGCTTCCGTTCAAGGCGGCGCGCGACCTGCTCGGACTCGACAGCAAACCGTGCAAGGCGATCCTGCTGGTCGAGTTCTACGAGGACGACCGGGACAAGCTCGAAGCGCTCACGCGCATGAACCTCGGGCTGCGGTCGTATGTCTGCAAGAACGCGGCGGAGATGGCGCACGTGTGGAACCTGCGCAAGGCGGGGCTGTCTCTCTTGTCGGGGTGCGCGGGTCCCGCGAAGCCGGCGGCGGGCGTCGAGGACGTGGCTGTGCCGCCGGAGCGACTCCCGGAGTTTGTGGCGAGCGTGCGCGATTTGCTCGTGCCGTTGGACCTCGAGGCGTCCTACTACGGCCACGCGGCCTCGGGGCTGCTGCACGTCCGGCCCGTGGTGGACCTGCACAAGGCGGAAGATATCGCGAAGTTCCGGCGCGTGGCGGAGGGCATATCGCGACTGACGCGCGAGTTCAACGGTTCGCTTGCGGCGGAGCACGGCGTCGGCATCGCGCGCGCGGAGTTCCTGGAAGAACAGATCGGACCGGGACTGATCGACCTGATGCGGCGGATCAAGGCAATATTCGACCCGACGGGGATCATGAACCCGGGGAAAATCTTCCCGGACGGCGCGCGGATCGACGGCGACCTGCGCCAGGGCGCGGGCGCGCGCATCGACCTGCCCTTCGCGCCCGCGCTCGCGTTTGCGGCGAAGGACAAGAGCTTCGTCGGAAACCTCGAACAATGCAACGGCTGCGGCGGCTGCCGGAAAGACACGCCGACCATGTGCCCGACCTTCGCCGCCACGGGGGAGGAGATCATGTCCACGCGCGGGCGCGCGAATGCGATTCGCGCCGTGCTCGAACGCCGGCTCGACGCGCACGCGCACCCGCTCGATTCCGAAGGACTCGAACAGGCGCTGGCCTACTGCCTGTCGTGCAGGGCCTGTACCGCGGAATGCCCGTCGAACGTGAACTTGCCGCTGCTCAAAGCGGAACTGCTGCACGCGCGTCAGCGGAAGAATGGCCTGAGCATCGCCGAGCGGCTGTTCAGCCGCGTGGACCGATTGGGCCGCGTCGGCGCGACGCTGCCGCGTCTGGCGAACGCCTCGCTCGAGTGGCGCTGGCTGCGCTGGCTCATGGAAACGACAATCGGCATTGACGCGCGACGTCCCCTGCCGCCGTATGCGGACGAATCGTTCGACCGCTGGTTCGTCGCGCGGCCCATCCCCTCGGCGGGTCGGCGGGGCCGGGTGATCCTGTGGAACGACTGCTTCTGCAACTACCACGAGCCGAACATCGGCATCGCGGCGGTGCGCGTGCTCGAGGCGGCGGGCTTCGAGGTCGTCGTGCCGCTCGGGCACGCCTGCTGCGGCCGCCCGGCGTTCAGCATGGGCCGCGTCGATCTTGCCGCGTCCTTCGGGCGGGAGAATCTCACGCGCCTGCGGGAATCGGGCGACCCCATCGTGTTCCTCGAAGCGTCGTGTTTCAGCATGTTCATCGAGGACTACCGGGAACTGCGCCTCGATGGTGCGGAGTCCGTCGCGCAACGCTGCTTCCTTTTCGAGCAATTCGTCGAGAATCTGCTCGTGGAAACGCCGGACGCGCTCCGGTTTGGCGAGGCGCCGCGCGTGACGGCCATCCACGCGCACTGCCACGCGAAGGCGCTTACGGATGCCGCCGTGCAGGCGCGGGTCGCGAGGCGCATCCCCGGCAACGACGTGACGCTCCTGGATACGGGCTGTTGCGGCATGGCCGGCGCGTTCGGTGCGCAAGTCGGCAAGTACGACGTATCGGTCAAGGTTGCCGAGCCGCTGGTGGCGATGTTAAACGCGCTTCCGGAGACGGCGCGCGTCGTGGCCTCGGGCACGAGTTGCCGCCACCAGATCGCGCACTTGACGCCGCGCACCCCGATCCACATGGCGGAACTGCTGGCGGCGGCGATCGATCCCGAAGCGCCCCGCGCGTGAAGCAGCCGCCGTTTGCCCGTACAATAGCGGCGGATGCCGGAAGGGAGCCATGAAATCATGTCGGAGGACGCGGGAAACGGCCGGGACATCGTGTTTCGCGTGCGCGACCTCTGCAAGGACTATCGCATGGGCGAGGTCACGGTTTCGGCGCTGCGCGGGGTGACGCTCGACGTGGCGGCGGGGGAGTTCCTCGTGATCCTCGGCCCGAGCGGATCGGGCAAGAGCACGCTCCTCAACATCATCGGCGGGCTTGATGCGCCGACCGCCGGCGAGGTGTACTTCCGCGACGAAGTGCTGACGAATTACACGGACGCACAGCGCACGCGCTATCGCCGTTCGCGCATCGGTTTCGTGTTCCAGTTCTACAACCTCATGCCGAACCTCACGGCGGAGGAGAACGTCGCGCTGGCCACGGAGATTGCCGACGACCCGATAGCGCCCATCGAGGCATTGCGTCTGGTCGGCCTCGAGGCGCGCCGCGCGCATTTCCCGTCGCAGATGTCGGGCGGCGAGCAGCAGCGCGTCGCCATCGCGCGGGCTGTGGCGAAGCGGCCTGAAATCCTGCTCTGCGACGAGCCGACGGGTGCGTTGGACTTCTCGACGGGCAAGGTGGTGCTCGAAGTGCTCAGCGACATCAACGTCCGCCTCGGCACGACGCTGGTCGTCATCACGCACAACGCGGCCATCGGCGGCATGGGGGACCGGGTCGTGCGCATGTCGGACGGCCACGCGCGCGATATCGTCGTGAACGCGCGGCGCTTGACGACCGACGAACTGGAGTGGTGATGCGCGTCCTGCACAAGAAACTGCTCCGCGCACTGCTGAAGACGCCGGGGCAGTCGTTGGCCGTCATCATGGTCGTGCTGTGCGGCACGGCCTGCTACATCTGCATCGCCTCCGCCTATCGGAACCTCGTGCTGACGCGCGACACCTACTACGCGCAGTACCGCTTCGCCGATTTCGAGATATATCTCGAGCGCGCGCCGCGTACGGTCGCCGCGCGGTTGTCCGCGATTCCGGGCGCGCGCCGTGTGCGTGGCCGCATTGTGAAGGACGTGAAGGTCGACGTTCCCGGCGAGCGCGAGTCGCGTATCGGACGCCTCATCTCGATGCCGGAGACGCCCGAGCCCGTGCTCAACGATATTTGCCTGCGTCGGGGTCGTTACTTCTCGGAGGGCGCGCAGAACGAGGTGATTGTCAACGAGCGGTTTGCCCTGCACAACGGCCTCGCCCTCGGCGACCGGATCGATGTCTCGATCGAGAGCCGGCGCTATCCGCTGCGGATCGTCGGTCTTGCGCTTTCGCCCGAGTACGTGTACATGATCCGCAACGTCCAGGAACTCGTGCCCAGCTTCGAGCGTTTCGGCATTCTGTGGGTGCCCGAGCCGTTCGCCGAGACGGCCCTCGACATGCGCGAGGCCTGCAACAACATCATCGGCGTCGTGGATGAGATCGCCGTGCTGGACGGCGTCCTCGATCGGGCGGAGCAGACGCTCGAGTCTTACGGCGTATTCGCGAAGACGAAACGCGAAGACCAGATTTCCAACCGGTTCCTTTCCGACGAGATCAAGGGGCTTGGCGTGTCCGCGCGGATTGTGCCGGCCATCTTCCAGGGCATCGCCGCGCTGATCCTGCTCGTGCTCCTCAACCGCATGGTCCGCACCGAGCGCACCCAGATCGGCCTGCTCAAGGCCTACGGCTACACCAATCTCCAGGTGGCCGTACACTACCTGCAATTCGCCCTGATCCTCGCCGCGCTCGGCACGGTCGGCGCGTTCGGCGTCGGCCAGTGGCTCGCGTACGAGATGGTCCAGATATACGTCCAGTTCTATCAGTTCCCGCTACTCGAAGCGCGCGTCTACCCGGACGTGCTCACGCGCTCAGTCGGCATCGCGCTCGGGTTCGCCGTGCTCGGCGCGCTCAGCGCGGCCTTGCGCGCCGCCCGCATCCACCCCGCCGAATCCATGCGCCCCGCGGCGCCCCGTCACGCGCACCGGGTCTGGCTCGAACGCTTTACGCGCGTCTGGCGGCGGCTCGGCTTCGCGGGCAAGATGATCTGCCGCAACATCTCGCGCAACGCTTTTCGCGCCGGCATCAGCGCCTTCGGCGTCATGGTCTCCGCCGCCATCCTCATCGTGGGCTTCTTCACCGTGGACGCCTTTCGCTACGGGCTGCACATGCAGTTCTACGAAATGCAGCGCCACGACCTGAAGGTCAGCTTCCAACTCGAACAGGGCAAGCCCACCTACTACGACGTGTTGCGCTTCGCCCACGTGCGCGAAGCCGAGCCGGTCCTCGAATACCCCTTCGAGATGCGCAACGGCTGGCGCAAGAAGGACATCATCGTGACCGGCCTGCCCCGCGACGCGCGGCTGCAACGCCTGCTCGACGCGGAGGGCGCGCACGTTGACGTTGGTGAGGACGGCCTGAGCCTCGACGAACACGTCGCGCGGACCCTCGGCGTCGCCGTCGGCGACCGCGTAACGCTCAAGCCGCTCATGGGCCGTATCAAGAAGGAGCGCGAGGTCGTCGTGCGCCGCGTCTACCGGCAGTATCTTGGGATTGGCGCCTACATGAACATCGACGCGCTGAGTCGGCTGCTCGACGAACCGTTCGCCATGAACGCCGCGCTCCTGCGCACCGAAAAGGGCCGGAACGCGGACGCGGACGTCGTCCTGCGCGACGTGGCCGCCATCGCCTCCATCGTCTCGCGCGATCGGGCCTACCAGGCCGTGCTCGACACCATCGCGCAGAGCATGAAGGTGATGAACGTCATGCTCGTGTTGTTTGCCGGCGTCATTGCCTTCGCCGTAATCTACAACGTTACCTCGGTCTCGCTCGCCGAACGGCAGCGCGAACTGGCGTCGCTGCGCGTCATGGGCTTGACCATCTCCGAGGTGGGCCGCATCTTGTACGTCGAAAACTTCGTCCTCGGCGGCCTCGGCCTGATCGCGGGGTTCCCCTGCGGCTTCGCTTTGTGCAGGCTCCTGATCCGCGCGTACGACTCCGACCTCTACCGCCTGCCTTTCCACATCGAACCACGCACGCTCATCGTCACCACCATCCTCACCATCGCCTTCATCCTCATCGCCAACCTCGCCGTCAACGTCAAAGTCCGCCGCCTCGACCTCGTCGAGGTCCTCAAAGAGCGGGAGTAGGCGGGGCGGTCGCGAGGCCACGGCAAGTGCGGCAGCGAGGCAATGAGTACGGGGGGATTCGGCCGAGCATTTGTTATCCGGAACTTGTCTGCGGCCGGACGGGCAGCACGAGCGCGCTGGGGTATCCGGGGGCCATGTGGACGGTGTTGCGGGCGGGGCGCATGGGGACGCCGTCGCGGGGGAAGTCGTCGCCGGTGTTGGGGTTGACCTCGAAGCGCGGGTAGTTGCTGCTCGACACGTGGAGGCCGATGCGGTGACCCGTGTTGAAGACCCAGCTTGTGCTCCAGAGGTCGATGGTCACGCGCACGACCTCCTCGGGGCCGGTCAGGAGCGGCGCGGCGGATTCGAGGCTGTCGCGGTGCTTGACCCGGATTACGCCGTCGAGGATGTTGATTTCGCGGGCGTCGCCTTCGGGGTAGATATCGAGCAGCTTGGCTGTGAAGTCCGTGTCGGGCGCGTCCGAGGAAACGTAAAGCATAATCGAGACGCGCCCGGTGGCCTCGATGGGCGCTTCGAACGGCGCGGTCGCGAATATCAGCAGGTCGTCGCGGCCCGCGCGGATTTTGCGCTGGTCGAAGGGGCCGAAGGGGATGAGCAGGTTCGGTCCGCCGAGGGTCGGAAACGGATTTGCCGGGTCGAACGTGAAGCTCAACGCGTCGTCGCTCGCGGGCGGCGCGGTTTCGAGGCCGCCGTCACGGTGTAGATAGAACGAAGTCGGCACAGTCTCGAACGGGGGCCAGGCGTCTGCGGTGCGCCACTCGTTGCCGGGCGCGTTGGGGGTCGTGTCATCGCCCATCGTGTAGTAGTGGACCTTACGCCAGCCGTCTAACGAGAGTTCGTCCCCTTTCAGGTGATAATCGAAGAAGGCGCGGCGCAGGTCGCCGATCTTCAGATCGAACCGGTTCTCGTTGTAGCGGTATTCCGATTCCTTGTTGTCGGGCCCGTGACCGGACCACTTCATGACTAGGTAATTTCGGCCGCGCGCGCCTTCGCCGCCATCGCGCTCGCGGGCGAGGAAGGCGTCGATGGTGCCCTGGTCGAAAATGTCGTACCAGCCGCCGATGAACAACCCCGGCGCGGTGACCTGCCCGGCCTTGGGCACGACGTTGTAGAACGCCCAGAAGTCGTCATATGTCGGATGGGCCTTGTAAACATCGATGAGATGCGGCTCCTGGATGGCCTTGAGCCAGCCCTCGATGAGGCATTTGCGGAACACGGCCCCGGTGTACACGACGTCGTGATACAGGCTCGCGGGGCCGACTTCGAGGCATTGGGCCAGCAGGTCCGTCGTCGCGGGGGCCAGCAGCATCTGCGTAATCGCGAGGGCCGAGCCGCCCTGGGTGCCGATCTTCCCGTTGCACCACGGTTGCGCCTTGATCCAGGCGACCGTGTCCGCGCCGTCCGTGAGGCCGGGCCGCCAGCCGTCCGCGTTGAAGACATAGGCCTCGCCCTCGCTGTCGCCCCTGCCGCGCACGTCCTGAACGACGAGGGCGTAGCCGCGGGCGAGAAGGTCCTCGACACCCCCGCCTCCGCGGCCGTAGGTGCTGCGCATGAGGATCACCGGCGACGGGTCCTCGCCCGCCGGGCGATAGACATCGGTGGCGAGGCGCACGCCGTCCGACATGGGCAGCATGACGAGATCGGGTTTCGGCTGCGCGCAGGCGTTGAGCGACACGCTCAGGAGAAGGTACGGCAATAAAGCATAGGCGACTTGGATAAGGCGACTCTTCAGGCGCATCGTATCGTTCCCTCCGGCGGTGATTTTTGTGGCAGCGGCGCTAGGATAGCGCGTCGGGACGGGAAATTCGAGGCGCGAGGCGCGAGGCGCGAGAACGAGAACGAACAGGAAGGCAGTAGCGGCCGGGATTGGCTTCGAGGCGAATAAAACGGCGCCGGGCGGTGTATAGGGGTGGAAAGGATGAGGATGGCGGGCGTGGCGCGGCGAACCGCGCGGGACCGTCGTCGAAGGCGCGAACGAGACGGCAAGAATCGGCGCGAAAAAAATGCTTGATTTCTTGCTGCCTGCATGTTTACTATATGTCGCTCTTAACAGTCGGTTGTTGTTAGGACAACAGACATTCGAGCCGACCCCAAGCCTTCCTTCAGTAAGGAGACCCAAGCGTAAGGCGGCGCCAGGAGTCCGGAAACTCAAGAGGAGGGTTTATGAGTTGCACAAGGGTAAGCATCTTCTCATCGATTGTCGCAACGTCTCGCGGGAACTTTGTCTGAACGATAAGCTCGTGCTCTCCGTGATGGCACGAGCGGCGGAACGCGCCGGTTCCACGGTCGTGTCGCAAATTCGCTACAAATTCGGTAGCGACTCCCCCCCTGGTTTTGCAGCCGTCATTATGCTCGATGAGAGCCATTGTTCGGCGCATACCTACGCGGATCTGGGCCTGATTGCCATGGACGTGTTCACGTGCGGCAATACGGAGCCCCGGGATGTGCTCCGCTACATCCGGGAGGAATTGGACCTCGGCGACGTCACGATCACCGAGATGTCCCGGTTCCATCTGCCGGCACGCGCGGAGGAAGCGCCGGAGCGAGACGCGGCCCTCGCCGCCTGTTAAGACAATTTCCGCGGGGTGTCCTTCGCATGATCACACGCCGGTTGCATGACGGGCGCGAGGATGGGTTGCGCCCGCTCGAAAGCCTCGACCTCGACGCCGTCGATTCTTTCGCCGGGCTGTTGCGCGCCATGGGCAGGACCGCCTTCGGCGGGCGGCAGCTTGGCGACGCGCTCGACATCCTGCTCGCGATGGCTCGCGACCCCGAGTGCGCCGTCGTGCTCACGGTTTCGGGCGCGATGACCGTGGCGAAGCAGGGCCGCATCATGTGCGAGATGATCGACCGCGGCATGGTGCAGGCGGTCGTCGCCACGGGCGCGCTCATGGCGCACGGCCTCACCGAGTCCATCGGTCTGACGCACTACGCCGTGGATCCGCTCGCGGACGACGCGGAACTCTTCGAGAAGGGCTACAACCGCATCTACGACACCCTCGAGATGGAAGCCAACCTCAACGACGTGGCGCGGCTCGTGGCCGACGTGCTCGACCGCGACGCGCCCGAGGGCGGCGTGTGGTCGTCGGCGCGGTTCTGCCGCGCCGTAGGCAAGCGGCTCGATGCGATGGACCAGGGACCGGGCATACTGCGTAGCGCGTGGCGCAAAGGCGTGCCGGTCTTTATCCCCGCGTTCACGGACAGCGAGATGGGGCTCGATTTCTCGACCCACGCCATGCACGCCGCCCTCCGCGCGCGCGGGAAGACGGACGCGGGCCAGACCCTGGAGCCGGATGAGGTGTTCGAGGCGGTTCCGTCGTTTAACCCGTTCCTGGACTTGCAGGAGTTCGCCCGGCTGATCGGGCGCGCCGCGCGGCTGGGCATCGTCACCGTGGGCGGCGGCGTGCCGCGGAACTGGGCGCAGCAAGTGGCCCCGTACTACGACATCACGGCGGCGCGCCTCGGCATCGCAATCAAAGAGCCGCGTTTTCAGTACGGCGTCCGCATTTGCCCGGAGCCGGTACACTGGGGCGGCCTGTCCGGCTGCACGTACTCGGAGGGGGTGAGTTGGGGCAAGTTCGTCGCGCCGGAAGACGGCGGCCGCTACGCGGAAATCCACGCGGACGCGACGCTTGTCTGGCCGCTGCTGATGAAGGCCGCGTTCGAGGAACTGGACGCGGCGGCGCATCGTTAGCGCCGTCATCCGTCCATCCCATCCACTTCGTCCCTAGACCTAATGCCGGAACCGCAACGGTTCGCCGCGCTTCCCCTCCGCGCGGTGGTGTGATACATTCGCGTCCATGAAACGGCGGTCGAAGAAGAAACGGGGTCGCGCGCGGCTTGTATTCGCCCTCGTGGCGCTGTTATGCGTCGCGTTTGCCGGGCTGTATGCGGCCCAAGGCGGGTCATGGTCGTGGTTGGTGGTCGGTGCGCAAGACGCCTCGCGGCACGCCTTTGTCGACGGCCCGCCGACGGACGGCGAAATCCGGGTATTCTTCGCGCCGACATCACCCGCAAATCCGAGCGGCATCGACGATCACCTGATCGCGCTGATTCGTGGCGCGCGAGAATCGATCCACGCCGCGTTCTACGACCTGGAACTCGAAAGCATCGCGGCTGCGCTGATTGATCGCCATCGGATGGGCGTCAAGGTGGGGATCGTCTCGGACAGTCATTACGAGAACCGCGACGCGGTGCAGGCGTGCGTGCGCGCGGGCATTCCGGTCGTCTTCGATAAACGCAGCGCGTTCATGCACAACAAATTCTGCGTCGTGGATAATCTCTGGGTGTGGACGGGTTCAACAAACGCGACGTACAACTGCATGTACCGCAACAACAACAACGCGGTGTTGATAGCCGCGAAGCCGTTGGCGGAGAACTACACGGCGGAATTCCTCGAGATGCACCGCGACCGGCGTTTCGGCGCGCGGTCGCCCCGGAATACCCCGACACCCATGTTCACGCTCGGGCCCGTCGTCGTCGAGTGCTATTTCGCGCCGGAGGACGGCGTCGAGAAGGAAATCCTCGCGGAGATTGCGGTGGCGCGTTCCACCATTGATTTCATGGCGTTCTCATTCACGAGCGAACCGATTGCGAAGGCGATGGCGGCGCGGATCGGGGCCGGGGTGCGCGTGCGCGGCCTCTTCGAGACGCGTAACGCGGCGGACCGTTACAGTCGCGACGATTTCCTGGCCGCGCGCGGCGCGGAAATCCACCTGGACCGCAATTCGTACAACATGCACCACAAAGTCATCATCATTGATGTGGCCACGGTCGTCACGGGCAGCTACAATTTCAGCAGGAACGCCGAGAACCAGAACGACGAGAACGTATTGATTTTGCATTGTCCCGACATTGCCCGACGCTACACCGACGAGTTTGAAGCACTCATCGCGCCGTAATCATTCCCTCTTCCCGAGGGAGAGGGTGAGGGTTGGTTTATCGGAGACCTTCGGTCGGGCCGGTGGCTCGGTCCCGCCTTCGCTGAAGCTACGGTGGGCACGCAGGAGACCGGCCACAGCAAGCGTGGCATGGGCATCTTGCCCATGTCCGGAGTCACGGGCGGGACGCCCGTGCCACGGAGACCGGGAGACCGGCCGTAACGAGGTGAAGGAGGTTCTATGGCAGAGTTGTTGCCGCGTTTGGTGAGTCTGGGCGGGTTGGCGGCGATGGTGGGCCTGGCGTGGCTGCTGTCCGAGCATCGGTCGCGCGTTTCCTGGCGGATCGCGGCGTGGGGCGTGGGCTTGCAGGTCCTGTTTGCGCTGCTGATCCTGCGCACGCGGTTCGGGCTGGTCTTTTTCGCGGGCGTGAAACGGGCGTTCGACGTGATCACCGAGGCCAGCGACGCCGGCGCGCAGTTCGTCTTCGGGAACCTGTACCGCGTATTCATCATCGAGCGCGTCACGGTCATCGGCGCGGAGGGGCCCGAGGCGGCGGATAATTTCCCCGTGGCGGCGGTCCTGGCGTTCCACGTGCTCCCGGTGATCATCTTCGTTTCGGCGCTTGCGGCGATTCTCCAGCACTTCGGCATTATCCAGGCGGTGGTGCGCGGCATGGCGTGGCTGATGCGGCGCACGCTCAAGACCTCCGGCGCGGAGACCTTCGGCGCGGCGCTGCTGGTGTTCCTGGGCATCGAGTCCGTGAGCGCCCTCGGCGGCTACCTGAAGACGATGACGCGCTCGGAGATATTCACTCTCATGACGGCGTTCCTGGCGACCATCGCCGCGAGTGTCATGGTGGCGTACGCGGGCTTCGGCGCGTCGCCGGGGCACCTGCTGGCGGCGTCGATCATGAGCGCGCCCGCCGCCCTCGTCATGGCGAAACTGCTCGTGCCCGAGACGGGCAACCCCGAGACTGCGGGGCGCGTGCGCATACGGATACCCGTCGAGAGCCACAGCGTATTCGATGCGGCGTCCCGCGGCGGCGCGCTCGGGCTGAATATGGCGCTGAACGTGGGCGCGATGCTCATTGTGTTCGTGGGCATGATCTACCTGCTCGATTACGCGGTCACGGGCGTTACGGGCCGGACCACGACGCAACTGCTCGGCTGGGTTTTCCGGCCCTTCGCGCTGCTCATGGGCGTCGTGCCGCGCGACGTGCCCGCCGTCAGCGAACTGCTCGCCGTGAAGTCCGTATTCAACGAGTTTCTCGCGTACCAGCAGTTGCAGCCGCTGATCCGGGAGGAGGCCATCAGTCCGCGCTCGATCACGATTGCGACATACGCCCTGTGCGGCTTCGCGAACCCCGGCAGCCTGGGGATCATGATTGGGGCGCTGGCCGCCCTCGTGCCCGAACGGCACGCCGAGATCGCCGCGCTCAGCCTGCGCGCATTCGTCGCCGGGACCCTCGCCTGCTTCGCCACCGCCTGCGTCGCGGGAATTCTTGCCTGAAACGGCGCGCGGCGCCGCATGGTCAAAGTCGGAAACCGCAATCGCGTCAGGTTCGAGGAGTTCGTCATGCACTTGCGCTCGCGTCTTCTGTGTACCACGTTACTTGTTCTTGCCTTCTTCGTCCTGCCGTCCGTCGTGGTCGCACAGCCGCCCGCCGCCTCGACGGCCCGGGAAACGCTAGCGCCGACGGCCCTGGACCGCTACGTGTATGCGCCCGACCCACATTTCGCGTATCGCCTCGTCGACACCCGGGAGACGACGGAATGGACCGCTTACATCATCGAGTTGACCTCGCAGGCGTGGCGCACTCCCGAGGAGGTGGACCGCCCGGTCTGGAAACACTGGCTGACCATTATCATGCCGCGCGAGGTCGCCCATAACTCCGCGCTGCTGTATATCAGCGGCGGCAGAAACGGCGCGGACCCGCCGAAGGCGCCGGACCCGATGGTCGTGCAGATTGCGCGCCAGACCCGGTCGGTGGCCGCCGCGCTGAACCAGGTGCCGAGTCAGCCGCTCCGATTCGCCGACGAAACGCGCTCCCGCTCGGAGGATGCCACCATCGCCTATACATGGGAAAAGTACATGCTTACCGGCGATGAGACGTGGCCGCTGCGTCTGCCCATGACCAAGAGCGCCGTGCGCGCAATGGACGTTATCCAGGCGTTCTGCGCGGATCCCGAGCGCGGCAGCATCAACATCGCGGGTTTTGTCGTCGCGGGCGGATCGAAGCGCGGCTGGACGACTTGGACCACCGCCGTTGTGGACAAGCGCGTCGTGGCCATCGCGCCCGCCGTAATCGATCTGCTCAACCTCGTGCCGTCGTTCCGGCATCATTGGGCCGCTTACGGCGAGTGGGCGCCCGCCATCGACGACTATGTCGAGATGCGAATCATGGAGTGGCTCGATACGCCGGAATTCGCGGCCCTCATGAGACTCGTCGAGCCTTACGAGTACCGCGACCGCCTGACCATGCCGAAGTTGATCATGAACGGCACGCAGGATGAGTTCTTTCTGCCTGATTCGTCGTTGTTCTATATCGACGACCTGAAGGGTCCCACGTATTTGCGGTACGTACCGAACGTGGGCCATGCCCTGATGCCGAGCGACGCGCCCCTCGGCCTGCTGGCCTTCCATCAGGCCGTCATCTCCGGCGCGCGGTTGCCCGAGTACGCCTGGAGTTTTCCCGACGCCAATACGGTTCGCGCCGAGACCCGCGACAAGCCCGTGTCGGTCAAGCTCTGGTGGGCGACCAATCCCGAAGCGCGCGAATATCGCACCTACAAGGTCGGCGCCGTCTGGAGCGGCGCGGAACTTGCGCCCGCCGAACCGGGTGTGTACGTCGGTCACGTCGAGACGCCGGAGAAAGGCTGGACCGCCTACATGGTCGAGCTGACGTTCAGCGCGGCGGACGGCTTCTCCCACGTGTTCACGACGCCCGTGCGCGTCGTACCCGAAACCACGCCATACACCTACGTGACGCCGGAGAATCCGCCGAAAGGATTTCTAAAAAATGGGGACAGAGCAGACGCTTCCGCCGCGTAGCGCCTAATGGAAAAAGCTTGACTTCTCCGAGCGGACATGCTATAAGAATTTTACAGCGGAGGAAGTTGAGCCTGTTCATCCTGTGGGCGCGTTACTGCGGGCTTCCTCGTCCGGCGAAGTGGCTGGAGAGCTCCAGTTGATCCTCGGGGTGTTTGATCGCGCGAAGCGGTAAAAGGAGGATTTAGAGGCAATGGATAAGCAACAGCATGTATTTGTAGTATACGATGACAGTTTCTTCCTATGGGCTGTCAAGATGGTTCTCAGTGCTTTGTTGACCCCTCTATGGATCTTGCTTGCGGCTCTGGGAATTACCTTCGATTTCAACTGAAAAAGGCCTATCTGGTTGTAAACTCGTTGCGTGCGCGTTGTTCGTGGTGATCGTGATATGGCAGTTTATCATGGTGTGGTAGGGAGTGATTTGTGTATCCAGGGGAAAAGGCGATGAGTGACACAAAATATAGTTGGATGGCTTACACAATAGCCCAAAACCCAATACTATATCTCATATTAAGCCTGTTCACTTGGCTTATAGCACCAATTTACATAATCATGGGGCTTTTTGTTGGTCCTGAGGGGTAGCGCTGATAAGTACCCAGGGGATGTGCGTGATTCCAGAGAAAGCAAGGTCACGATTGGTCGCGAAATGCGACACCTTGTTACAAGCCATCAGGCCGACTTCAGAGCATGCCTTTCGTAGCAATGACCGGCACTTTGGGAGAGTTGACCGTGCCTCTAGTCGACAACATCAGAGAAATTGTAACGCTTGTTCAGCAGATCGGTAACATCGATCTCTATAAGAGAATTGTTGATCTTCAAGCTGACGCGGTGAATCTTGAGCAGGAGAACTTGCGCCTGCGAGAACAGGTGGCCAATCTGGAAAAGAAATGGGAGATCCAGGAGGACTTGGCGTTTCGGGACAATATGTACTGGCGAAGCTCTGGCGAGGGACCTTACTGCGTTCCTTGTTGGGACAATCACCGAAAGCTGATGCGAATGGCCGGAAACGGCGATTTGTTTCACTGTCATACCTGCCATTACGCTGCGACAACGGAAGCCGAGCGACGGAGAATGGACGCCGACTTCCGTAACTGGAATCAGCGCTGATCAGAGGACAACAAGGAATCGTGATAATCGCGCTTTGCACAAAGTTGTCTCGGGACGCGGCTTGTCCCAGTTGGATACCCCATGTTAAAGTGAGCGCGGATATGCTGCATGATGAAGGAAACGGCGATGACGCATCTTTTGCGACAAGCATTCGAGAAAGCGGAATCTCTGCCGGAGGCGGAACAGGACGCGCTGGGACGATGGCTTCTCGAGGATGTGGCCTCGGAGGAACGGTGGCGGCAACTCTTTGAGGAATCGGAGGGACTTCTGGCTGAGATGGCGCGCGAAGCCCGCGCGGAATACCGGGATGGAGATACGTTGCCGCTGAACCCGGACGCCCTATGAATTCGCATACCACGCGGCGCTTTCGAGAACTGTGCGCCGCCCTTCCGCCGGGGGTGAAGAAGCAGGCCGTGAACGCGTTCAAGCGCTTCACGAAAGACCCGAGTCATCCCGGCCTGCGGTTCAAACAGGTCAGCGCGAAGAGCGCCGCCTATTCAATACGTGTGTCCCTGAACTACCGGGCCGTAGGGATTCTCGAAGGTGATATGATAGTGTGGTTCTGGATAGGCAAGCATGGGGAATATGAGAGGCTTCTAAACTCGCTCTGACCTGCGACTGTCGGGGACACCCATTAGGTGGCCCCGTGCCAAGGGTCAACACTCTCCTATTCGCAATCCGGAGGGTGCCGAAGCTTCGCTGAAGGTTTGGCGGATAACGCAAGTTTCTTGCGGCTGTCTTCCAAACACTTCCGCCAAGACCGGCGTCAAACCACTTGCTCCTGTGATTTCGACAAGTTATCCGTCGATTTCGCGGCGGAATCACGCCCCGCCGAGCAACGCGGCGACGTGCAGGGTGCGGCGTAGTATCCGCGTCTCGCCGACGGCGGGGAGTTCAAATCGCCGCAACAGGCCGTTTTCCCACGCGAGCCAGACATAGCGCGGGTCTTCGAGGGGCGCGCGGAAGCGGAATGCCACCTTCTTTGGGCCGCGCGCGCCTTTCTCGAGAATGGCAACCTCGAAGTCCTCGAAGCGCAGGGTTTCGCCGACCGTGAGGGGATTGTCCGCGCCGCGTGCGATGGACTCGGCCAAGGTCGCGAGCATTTCACCGTCCAGCACCTCGAGGTTGAACGTGTTGGCCGCCGTGCGTGTGATCGCGTGGTCGTGCGGGGCCAGCGACAGGGGCCGCCATGCGGCTGGTTCCGGGTGGCCTTTGTGAATGCGCATGGCCAGGGTATAGATCGCAAGCACGGGGTCCTGCGGATTGATCACCATGACCTGCTGGTCCGCGATCAGCGTATCGTCCAAAGGAGCGTTTTCGGCGGCCTGCTCGAAGTGTCGGTTTACAAGCGCAAAGCCCGGCGAAAGCGCCAGCCACGCCAGGGCCGCGCCCATCACATGCAGCGCGATAAAGGCTCCGCCGAGCGAGCGGAAGCGTCGTTGACGCCACGCCGCGCGCGCGATGACCGCGATGACCGCCGCGCCGCCCAGCGACGACACCAGCAGTAGACGCCCGGAGGTGAACGGCGACAGAAACGGCGGCAGGGCGAGCAAGCCTCCGAGCGCCAGCCACGCGACCCCTTTGCGCTCGGCTGGCTCGATGTGTGGCCAGATGCGCCGTAACGCGCGCGCGACCAGTCCCAGCGCAATCGCGCCCACCGCGGCCGAGGGCAGCACGGCGGCGCGCGCGAACGCCGCGAGTTCCGCGGGCCACGAGAAGAACTGCGTGGCCGCCAGAATAAGGAAACGCTCGGGAACCTTCGCCAAGAACGCCAGCGGGGTCGCGATAGGGCTGACGTAGCAGTCCCCGGCGCGCGCGCCAAAACCGCTTCCCGTGTAGCCGACCACGTACACTGCGCCCAAGAGGAGCAATGGCGCGATTGCGCGCATCCGATCCCGGGGGCGACCCGTCCCGGCGCACAGTTCATAGGCGCAGAAGTAGCCAAGAATGGTCAGGGCGATTTCGCCGCTGAGCAGGCCAAGGGTTATGCCGAGCAGGGCGAGCGCCCGACCGGGCCGCCAGCCGGTGTCACGCCAGTGCAGATGCGCCAGCAGTCCCGCGAACCCGAACGTGGCCGCGACATACGTGTGTCTGTGCGACCACCACAACGCCGTAAACCAATGCGCTTCGTCCACCGTGAAGAGCAGGAACGTCAGCAGACCCAGACCGCCCGGCAGCACCCGACGAACAACGCCGCCCACCGCCAAGAGCAGCGCCACACGCCACAGCACACAATGCAGGTGATAGGCCCATGCCGCGTCGCCGAAAAGCGCGCGGTCCAGACGCATCGTCGCCGATGCCAACGGACGAAAGAACTCGACCCGGAGGTTCGGGTCGGTGAACCAGGGAAACGGGCCTTCGTCTATGAGGCGCGTTGTTTCCGCGGCGTCGCCCGGCGCGAACACGTACAGGTTCCATGGTCCGGCAACGGGATTGCGCCCGTCTATCGCCATCAAGTGCGCGTAGTCGTCGAGGAAGAATCCGGTGGCGAGTGTTGGCAGCGCCAATAGCGTCCCCAATGCGACTACCAGCGCGTAGCCCCGTCGGCCCTGTACCCAATGTGCCCAACGTGAAGGCACGGCATCGTCGTCCTTGGCCAATGGCGGAGAAACCATCACTCGTTGTTCCTCATTCCGTGGGACTTGGCCGTAGAGCCCGCGCGTGACGTGCGCCAAGCGGCCTGGAGTGTATCTAAAGCTCCGGTTGGGCTTGAGGGTATCGAGACGCACGCGCCTGATCGGGCGTTAATCACGCCCGAATCTTGACCACGTTGCCCGATTTCAGCGATTCGTAGGCGGCAACGGTGACTTCCGTCGCGCGGAGTCCATCCAGTCCCGTGGCGCAGGGTGGCCGTTTCTCCATGATGGCCCGGACGAAGTCCCGCACGAGGCCCAAGTCCGGGTTTCCGCCCCAGGATACCCATTCCGCCTTCATGGCGGCGTCGCTGTATACGTCCACCCGCTGATTGAAGGCGTCCACGTTCAGCACGCCCTTCTCGCAGATGAACTCGATGGTCACGTCGCCCCAGGTCGGGAAACTCTTGGGCCGGCTCCAACTCGCCACGTGCGAAACCTGCGCGCCGCCCTCCATCTCGAGCTGAAGCAGCCCCACGTCGTCCGTCTCGAGGGTGTCCCGGTGGAGCACGTTCCCGGCCTCGCAGTACACCTTGCGGAACTCCTTGCCGGTGATCCAGCGCAGCACGTCCACCACGTGGACCGTGTGATCCATGGTGGCGCCGCCGCCCGACAACATGTCCTCGGCGAACCAGCCGCCGGGGTTCGAACCGTTGTTGGTGCAGGCGGCGGCATAGACCGCGCCGAACTCGCCCGAAACGATGCGATCCCGCGCGACGCGCAGGGGAGCGGCGAAGCGGCAGGGGAACGCCGTGCCCAGGCCGACCTTGGCCTTTTCGCACGCCTTGATCATGGCGTGCGCGTCAGCCACGTTGGTGGCCAGCGGTTTCTCGCAAAGGACCCACTTGCCCGCCTGCGCCGCCAACGTGGTCATTTCGCGGTGCTTGACGTTTTCCGAACAGATGATCACGCCGTCGAGGTCCAAATCGAGGAATTTCTCGAGTTTCGAGACGAAGGTCGCCCCGAATTGCCGCGCCGCGGCTCTGCCGCGCCGGGGCTTGTCGTCCCAAACGGCGACGAATTCCGCCTCGGGCAACGCATTCAGGCACGCGCCGTAGCTGTAGGCGTGCATGTGGGCGAAACTCATGATTCCGATTTTCGGCATGAACGTAGTCTCCTCAACGTGCGCCGGCAACGCGCAAAACTCGGCGCCGCGAAGGCCAACGCCCCGGCGTGCCTGTCATATAGGTCATATGAGACCCATTTATCCTCACAACTCGACCGGCCTTCCGGTGTCGGCGGACTTCAAGGCCGCCAAGGCTATTTCAACCGCCCGCAGCGCGTCCTCGGGGGTTACGCGCGGTTCGTGTTTGCCCTCGATCCACCCGATGAAGTCGCGCCACTCGAGTTCGTAAGGGCTGACGTCTTCCGCGCTCGAAGGCACGATCATGGTCGGACCGGCGCCTTTGACCTCGCGTTTCATGGCGCTCAGCGATGAGATGTTGCTGTCGAATTGCAGCATGCCCGCGCTGCCGCAGACCTCGACCTTCACCTGGAATCCCGCGGGATGCGCCCACGTGCCGATGACCAGCGCGAGCATACCGTTCCTCATTTTCAGCGTGACCTGCGAGTAGTCGAGTTTTTCCGGCTCGGACCGGCGCAGCGCTTGGCAGAAGATGCGATCGGGCTCGCCGAACATGTAGCGCAGCCAGTCCAGATCGTGGATCATGCAGTCGAAGGTTACGCCGCCGCTCTGGGCGTAGTCGCGGAACCAACTCGAGGGGCCGCCCGGGTAAATGCCGCCCCGGTACATCTTCACGTAGCCGGGCTCGCCAATCTTGCCCGCCTGTATCTGGGCGCGGAGGGTCTCGAACTCGTGGAAATAGCGGACCACGTGGCCGACGAAAAGCTTGACGCGCGCCTTCTTCACCGCCGCGATGGCCGTGCGCCCCTGCTGGACCGTGCTCGCGAACGGCTTTTCGCAGAAGATGTGCTTGCCCGCCTTTGCCGCGTCTATTACCACGCCCGCGTGGCGCGGCGTGGGCGTCGTCACGAGCACGATATCGACGTCGGGCCGGCGAATCGCCCCGTCGGCGTCCGTCGTAGCCAAGGCGTTGTACCGCCGGGCGAGCGCCTTCGCGGCGTCGGGGTCCTTGTCCGCACAGGCGACGATCTTGAGACCGCAGCGCGCGGCCATTTCCGCGTGCATTCGGCCGATGCCGCCGCAGCCGATGATTGCCAGATTCATTACGTCCTCCCTTCCAGTCGCAAACAGCCTGTGCTGTGGCCGGTCTCCCGACCGAGCCACCCGCACGGACCGAAGGTCTCCTCGGTCAAGCGCGGCCAGAGGCCCACGCGCACTACAGCGCCAGGATCGCGTCCAAGGCGGCGCTAAGATGCCGCAAGGTCGTCTCGACTCCGTGGGCATACGGCCCATACTCGGCGGTCAGCGGTCCCTGATACCCGATGGCCCGCAGCGCCGCCATGACCGCCGGCCAGTCTACATCGCCTTCGAGCAGCATGACAAAGCCGTTGATATTGCCGATCGACAGCTTGAAGTCCTTCATGTGGACCTTTCGCACGCGCCGGCCCAGGATGCGCAGCCATTGCTCGGGGTAGCCCTGGACCAGCAGGTTGCCGACGTCCGCGTAGGCCCCGATACAAGGGCTCTCGAACTGATCGATGAAATCGCGCATATCGACGGGACTCAGCAGGAACTTGTTCCAGACGTTCTCGATGGCGAGGCACACCTGCAGTTGTTCCGCCAGGGGAAGCAGGTCCTGAATGGCGTCGATCGCCCGCTCGATGGCCTCGTCATACGAGGTCCCGGCGTCGACCACGCCCGGCACGACGAGCGCCGCGTCCGCCCCGAGCACATGCGCGGCCCGGGCCGTGCGCTCGATGCATTCCTTGCCCTTGTCGCGCACCCGCGGGTCCGGGGAGGTCAACGGGTACTGCCAGCCAAGGCCCGTGGCGACGCTGCTCAGTTCGAGCCCGAACCGGTCCGCGTGCCGCCGCAGGCCGTCGAGGTCTTCCTCGGAGGCCGTAATCGATGTCGGGCCGTCCTCGCCCAGGCACACCTCGAAAGCCTGGAATCCCGCCTCCGCCGCCAGGCTCAGCGCCTTCTCCGGCGGCATGCCCGCCGGAAACACCCACTGGTTGATGCTCTTCAGCATGGCCTCTCCTCACCCGCTCCCCGGTTCAACCGGCGATTATTATAGTGGACCACACGAACCGTTGCACGGCGCCCCGTTTCGTACTCGTCCTCGCACTCGCACTCGTACTCGATCCATCACCGCTCACCACTGGCCGCCTACTTCTTCTCTTCCAGCAGTCGGTCGCGAACCGCCACATAGCCTTCCATGTCGTCCAAGCGCAGCAGCACCAGCGCCGCGACGCCCAGTCCGTTCATGTTCGGCAGGAGCACGCGGGCGTTCGGCGACGGCTTGCCGGTTCCCTCGAAACGGAGCGTGTGCGTGCCAGCCTTGAGATCATGCGTATCGAGGGAGGTCCAATAAGGGTCGTATTGCCCCATGACGAAATCGCGCGGGCCGCCGACGGGTTTGTCATCGAGGTACGGCTGATACACGCCGCACGGAATGCCATACAGGAATACGCCGCTGATCTGGTAGCGCCCATCCTCCGGGATTTCGAGGTCGAATTCGATCTTCGCGTCGGCCACGCCCGGAATGTAAGCCAGGAACGGGTCCATGGCCATGACCAGGAACGGCGGGTCGGCGCGGTAGGTCAGGTCGGAGCCCTTGATCATGCGATAGGGGGCGACACGTTCCGCCGCGGGCGGCAGCGGCTCGTCAACGTGCGCCGGGGGGTACTGGTACCAGAACGCAACCGAGCTAAGCCAATCCGAGCGTTCCTCGAAGTTGCCGAGTTCGAAATTGGCGAGGCTGGCGCGATCGTTGAAGACGCTGCCCCGGTGTTCGATGACCACGCGCAGGGACTCCCTGAACGGTACCGGGTCCGGGATGTGCCAGCGATAGGCCGTGACGCGGTCGCCGGTCAAGACGCCCTCGTAAATCGGCACGCCGAAATAGGGCGCGCAGAACTCGCGGAAGCCCCAGGCGTCGTTGAAATAGTCTTCCGTGCCCGTGCCGCGCAGTTGCGGTGCTTCCGCCCCGTCAATATAGAAGAAATCGTCGCCTTCGCCGAACCAGCCCGACTCCATCTGATGCGCCGAATAGACCGTTCCGACGTAGTGGCCGCGGCCCCGGGTATCGAGGATCGTGTAATTGCCGGGTCTTGCCGGAAACTCCTGGCGGTAGCGGGCGTGGAAGTACGCCGTGTCCTCCGGCAGGCGTTCATGTTTCTGCCAGTCCACGTAATAGTAGAAGGAGTCCACGTCGTGCATCTCGGAGTCGTTCGTCACGGTAATTTTGATGGAATCGCGGAACGGCATGCGCCAGTAACAGGAACGGCTGCGCCCGTGGGAGGTTACCGTGACGGGGAGCGAGGTCAGGTTGCGCCACGCGGCATGTCCGATCCCGAAAAAATCGCCGAGGGGCGACTGGACGCTCGGGAGTTCGTTGCCATCGTAATAGACGCGCAACACCAGCGAGCGGCCATGAAACAGGTCATACGAGCCGATGGTGTGCCAGATGTGCGTGACGACGCCCGGCCCTTCTTCCTCCATGAGGACCAGCGTCTCGCCCTTGTCGATGCCGCGCGCGTCGCCGTTGCGCGTGATGTCCTCGTGCGAACTGCTGGCGCGCCGCGCCTCGTAGTCCTGTTGGCGCGTCAGCGCGTCCAAGGAGTCCGCCGCAAGCGGTTGCGCGTTCACCGCCAACGCGGTGAAGGCCAGCGGGGTCAGGGTAAGACAAATCATGCGCATTTCTGGTCTCCTTCCTGGAAAAATGGAACGCGCGCTCCGCGTATGCGCCGTTCCCCCGGTCCACGTTATAGCAAGGTCTCCAGTTCCTCGACCAGTTCGCGGAAACGCGTCATAGCCGCGGCGACGGCGTCCGGCTTCTCCAGGTCGACGCCCGCCGCCCGCAATTGGTCGAGGGGATAGGCTGAGCCGCCGCTCGAGAGAAACGTGAGGTAACGGTCGCGCGCCCGCACTCCCTCTTCGAGCACGGCCCGGGACAGGGCAATTGCGGCGGAGAGGCCCGTCGCGTACTTGTAGACATAAAAAGCGCTGTAGAAATGGGGGATACGCAGCCCCTCGAGTTCAAGCGCCGGGTCGAGCGCAAAATCCGGCCCGAAGTAGTCGCGCAGCAACTTGCCGTACTCCTGGCGCAGGCGCTCGACCGTAAGCGGTTCGCCGGCCTCCGCTGCGGCGTGGAGTATCTTCTCGTACTCCGCGAACATGGTCTGGCGCACGATGGTGCCCCGAATCTCGTCAATCTCGCGGCTGATCAGGCGCGCCCGGGCGCGCCGTTCCCGCGCGCGTTCAAGCAGGTGGCCGCTCAGCAACTGCTCATTGAACGTCGAGGCGACCTCCGCCACGAAGATGCTGTAATGCGAATCCTGGTAGGGTTGGTGTTTCCGGCTGTAATACGAGTGCATCGAGTGGCCGGCCTCGTGCGCGAGTGTGAACATGCTGTCGAGCACGTCATCCTTGTAATTCATCATGATGTAGGGGGGCGAATCGTAGGTCCCGTAGGAAAACGCGCCGCTGCGCTTGTTGCGATTCTCGTAACGGTCCACCCAGCGCCCGGTCAAGAGTCCCTGCCGCAGCGTCTTCACGTAGTTCTCGCCGAGCGGCGCCAGCGCGGCGCAGATATGCTCCACGGCCTTGGCGTAGGGCATGCGCGTTCTCCCCGCGCGCACGAGGGGTACATAGGTGTCGTACATGTGGATATCGGGGAGGCGCAATACGCGGCGGCGCAGTTCCAGGTACCGGTACACGGTCTCGAGGTTCGCGCGCACCGCCTGGATCAGGCTCTCATAGACCGCCGCGGGGACTTTGTCGCCGAAGAGCGCCGCTTCGATCGCGGAAGGATGGTTCCGCACGCGGGCGTGATAGACGTCCTGCAGGACGGCGCCGCTTAAGGTCGCCGCGAGCGTGTTCTTGTGTGTGTCATACTGGGCGTAGAACAGGCCGAAGGCCTTCTTGCGCACGGAGCGCTTCGGCGATTCGAGCAGGCTGCGGAACGTGCCCTGTGTCAGTTCGATCCGCTCGCCCCTCTCGTTGGTCACGAACCCGAACCTCAGGTCCGCGTCGTTCAACTGCCCGAAGACCTTGCCCGCCGTGCCCGCGACCTCGCCCTGCATCGCCAGTACCCGCTCTTCTTTCTCAGACAGGATGTGCGGGCGGTAGCGGAGCAATTTCTCTAATTGAAAACGGTGGGGCTTGATCAACGGATGCTTCAGGAAAGCGTCCATCTTCTTCCTCGGGATGGCGCGAATCTCGGGCGCGATGAAACTCGCCGCCTCGCTCGCCTGCGTGGCCAGATAGGTGAATCGCGCGAGCATGCCCTGGTAGCGGTCGTCCGTCACGTCTTCCGTGGACTTCAGGTAGGCGTAAACGCCGAGATTCTCCCCGAGCCGGTTGAACGCGACATCAAAATCGCAGCAGTCGCGCAACATCTTCGCCGACTGCCCGAGCCTCCCCTTAAACCTCGCGAACAGGGGGATCATGTCCGCTAGTTTGGCATACCCATTCTCCCAAGCCGCGTCCGAGCGGAACAACTTCTTGAGGTCCCAGGTATCCGCCAGGCGCAGTTCGCCGCGATCCGGGATGCGTTTCGTCTTGGCCATGCAGCGCGTGTCCTTCCGTTGTTGTCGAAGGATTGTAGCGAACGCGCGCCGCTTATGCACGCCCCCATCGTCCGTGAGTGTTCGCGAAGTGCGCGGATGCGCATAGATTTGATAAACTGGCGTATTCCCCATTTCTTCGAGTCGAAGCGGGAGCAGATTACGGTGAAAAGCGACGACATAAGGGCAGGTTTCCTCGATTTCTTTCGGCAGCGCGGCCACGTGGTCGAGCGCAGCGACACGCTCGTGCCGCGCAACGATCCGACGCTACTGTTCACGAGCGCGGGCATGGTCCAGTTCAAGCCCTATTACTCGGGCGAGGTTCCCGTCCCGTATCGCCGCGCGGCCACGTCGCAGAAGTGCCTGCGCGCGGGCGGCAAGGCGAACGACCTGGATGAAGTCGGCAAGACCTCGCGTCACCTCACCTTTTTCGAGATGCTGGGCAATTTTTCGTTCGGCGACTACTTCAAGCGCGAGGCCATCCAGTGGGCGTGGGAGTACAGCACGCAGGTCCTGAAATTGCCCGCCGACGCCATCTGGGTGTCCGTATTCGAGCAAGACGACGAGGCCTACGCCATCTGGGAGCGGGAAATCGGCGTGCCGGTATCGCGCATCGCACGCTTGGGCGCCAAGGACAATTTCTGGGGCCCCGCGGGCGACACCGGCGCGTGCGGGCCGTGCTCGGAACTGCTCTACGATCGGGGCGCGGCCATCGACCCGAACGCCACCCTCGAAAATGACCCGAACGAGCGTTTTCTCGAGTTCTGGAACCTCGTATTCCCCCAATTCGACCAACAACTCGACGGATCGCGGCCCCCGCTCAAGAACCGCGGCATCGACACGGGCATGGGTCTCGAACGCCTCGCAGCCCTGCTCCAGCAGAAGGATACCGTCTTCGACACAGACGGCATCTTCCCGATTATCGAGGCGACCCAGGCACTTACGAAGGTGCGCTATGACGAGCGGCCCGTGCCGTTTCGCGTGATTGCGGACCACGTGCGCGCCCTCTCGTTCATGATCGCCGACGGCATCCTGCCCTCAAACGAAGGGCGCGGCTACGTCGAGCGGCGACTGTTGCGGCGGGCCGCGCGCTTCGGGCGCGAACTCGGGCTCGAGAAGCCGTTCCTGCACCAGGTCTGCCACACGGTCATCGACCGTATGGGGCAGCAGTATCCCGAACTGGTCGAGGGGCGCGTCCAAATCGAGAAGATCATCCATATCGAGGAGGATCGCTTCGCGGGCGCGCTCGCTCGCGGCATGGACCTCCTCGACGACGTCTTCGAGAAGATGGACAGGAACGGGGCGAAGGTCGTACCGGGCGAGGAGTTGTTCCGTCTCTACGATACGTATGGGTTCCCGCTCGATCTGACGCAGGATATCGCCGATGACCGCGGGTACACCCTGGACCGCGCCGGGTTCGAGGCCGCCATGGAACGCCAGCGCGAGAAAGCGCGCAGTGCCTGGGCCGGCAGCGGGCAGGACGCCATCGCGCCGGTCTACCGGCACGTGCATGACGAGGTCGGCGAGACCCGTTTCATCGGCTACGAGGCCGTGAGCGGACAGGCCACCATCCAGGCGATTATCATCGGCGGCGAGTGGGTCGATCACGCCTCGGAAGGCCAGGAGGCGGAGTTTGTCCTCGATGCGACGCCGTTCTATGCCGAGGCCGGCGGTCAGGTGGGCGACGTGGGCGTATTCGACGCGGTGAACGGTAACGCGCAAATTACCGAGACCCGGCGGCCTGTCGGCAAAATGACCGTGCACAAAGGCCGCATGTTGCGGGGCGTTCTGTGCGTGGGCGACAAGGTGGACGCCTTTGTCGATGCGCCGCGCCGCGCCGCCGTCATGAACCACCACACCGCCACGCACCTGCTCCAGGCCGCGCTCCGAAACGTGCTCGGCGACCACGTCCACCAGGCGGGCTCGCTTGTCGCGCCGGACCGGCTCCGATTCGACTTCACCCACTTCGAGGGCATCGACCTGGACCGCCTGCTCGATATCGAGCGGCTCGTGAACGAATACATCCGCAGAGACGAACCGGTGCAGACCGCGCAGCGGCGGCTCGAGGAGGCGCGCGCCGCGGGCGCGATGGCCCTTTTCGGCGAGAAATACGAGGACGTGGTCCGCGTTGTCGAGGTGGGCGATGTCAGCCTCGAGCTCTGCGGCGGGACGCACGTGCCGCGCACCGGGGTGATCGGCTACTTCAAGATTCTCGCGGAATCGGCGATCTCCGCCGGCGTGCGGCGCATCGAAGCCGTGTGCGGCGAGCCCTGCGTCGATGCGCTCCAGGCGCGGGACCGGCAACTGATCCACCTCGCCCGGCTGCTCAGCGCCAACGCGGACGAGGTCGAAGAGCGCGTCCGTGCCGTTCTCGACGAGAATCGCCGCCTCCAGCGCGAGGTCGAGAAGTGGAAACAGGCCGCGGCCACCGGCGCCGCAGTCGATTACATGAGCCAGATCCGCGAGATCAACGGCGTGAAGGTGCTTGCGGCGGAGGCGCCGGGACAAGACGCGAAGGGGCTGCGCGCGGTGCTTGACAACTTGCGCGATCGCCTGGGCAGCGGCGTGATCGTGCTCACCGCCGCGCAGGATGACAAGGTCTCGCTGTGTGTCGGCGTGAGCAAGGACCTGACCGGGCGCATCAAGGCGGGCGACATCGTCAAGGAACTCGCGCCCATCGTGGGCGGCGGCGGCGGCGGTCGGCCCGACATGGCCCAGGCTGGCGGAAAGGACGTGTCCAGGCTGCCCGAATGCATCGCCCAAGCGGCCGAAGTCGTGCGCGGGCTTCTTCCGTAGCGGCTGAGATTTGTCCGGAATCCCATGTCATGGGATACAACCTATGGCACCCATGGTGGCCATGCCGCTCGGTTAGACGCTATATCTTGTACTTATCGAGCTGACATGCAACAAAATGTTGTGTATTTGCGCAATATCTGGTATAATTCACAGCAGTCTAGTGGGAGGAATCGCTAATGGTGGGTGGCGGCAGCGCCTCAAAGTCTGCAACCGGACAAGGTCCGGAGGGGCCAAGGGACGGCTGCCGGACACAGGAAAAGCAAAACCCCACGTAATGATCAGGGGTCCAAATGGTAGTTATTGGCGGCTCATGCTGGGTAGTCTGTGCTTTCGGCGGTCGGTGGTGGCGGCGCGCGCGGGAATATGGCATGAGCACGGAGGTTCCATGCGACATATCGTGATGTGCTTTGGCGTGTGTGTCGTCCTGGTCTTTGCGGCCGGGTGCGGCAACACGGTCCAGGGGATGCGCCCGAACCAGACGGGGATCAGCGGCCTCGATGAGATGGTGCTGGTGCCGGTCGAGGCGGCGCGCCCGTCGCGCGGCGATATTTCATCCTATTTTGAGACGACGACCCGCGTGGAAGCGGAGCGGCATGTCCAGGTGGTGTCTGAGGGGGTCGGCGAGTGTCTTGAAGTCTTTGTGGAGGAGGGCCAGGCGGTGCGGGAAGGCGAGGTCTTGGCGCGGCTGGATACGAAGCAACTCGAGGCCCAGATTCGCCAGACGCGGGTGAACGTGCAGCAAGCGAAATTTCACATGGAGAAGGCGGCGGAGCAGCAGAAGGAGGGCATCCTGAGCCCCTTCGAACTGGAAAACACGCGATTTGCCCACGAACAGGCGTCGGCGATGCTCGCGTTGCAGGAACTGCAACTCGAGAACCAGACCATAACGGCGCCGATTAGCGGTGTCGTCACCCTCCGCAATATTCAGAAGGGCCAGATGGTGGCCACGGGCGTGCCCGTGTTTCGAATCGTGGACCCCGCCAGTTACATCCTGCCCATCATGCCGCCGGAAAAGGAACTGCCGCGCCTGCGGCTTGACCAGATTGCCAAGGTAAGCATCGATTCGGTGGACGGGCGCGAGTTTGCGGCCCACGTACGGCGGATTAACCCGAGCGTGGAACCGCTGAGCGGGACGGTCAAGGTGGTGCTCGATTTCGAGGAAGAGGCGCGACCCTTCCTGAGGGAAGGCTCGTTTGCACGGGTCAAACTGGTCATGGAGACCCACGCGAATGTGCTGATGCTGCCCAAGGACGCTGTGATCGAGGAAAATACGCGCAAGTACGTTATGGTCGTGCGTGAGGCGACGGATTCCGCCGCGCTCGATGCCGCGGCGACCGAAGCGGCGGAGTCCGAGGCGTCGGCGCCGGCCGCATCCGCACCTGATCGGACCGCCGAGAAGAATCCGATCCTGGTTGCGGATCGCATCGAGATAAAGATCGGCCTCGAAGACAGCAATCATATCGAGGTAATGGAAGGCCTTGACGAAGAAACGCTTGTGGTGACCCTCGGGCAACACACCTTGAAACCGGGTTCGCAGGTGAAGATCACGACGGCGGAGGAGGAGATTGGGGCGCTAGCCTCCCTGACGGCGGACGAAGCGCTGGCGCTGGCCCGTGGCGAACGGCGCAACGCCCGCGCGGCACGCGCCGCCGGGGCCACGTGATCGCGCGGCGCGCGCGCCATTGCGCCAAATCATTCCGGCGCCGTGTATTCCGCGGCGAATACAGGGTAAGATAGCCTCCCCATGAGCGAAGCACCCATGCAGGAACAGCCGCGGAAGCAGTACCGCATCGCCATTCGCCGTCCCGTGACGATGGCCATGCTCTTTCTGACCCTCATCGTCTTCGGGTGGCGGTCCTATCAGAACCTGCCCATCAATCTGATGCCGGACATCTCGTACCCCACGCTGACCGTACGCACCGAGTACGAAGGGGCCGCGCCGGCGGACGTCGAGAAACTCGTGACGCGCCCCCTCGAAGAGATGCTCAGCATCGTCAGCGGCATGGTCGAGATCAACAGCGTATCCTCGCCGGGCCTGTCCGAGATTATCCTCGAGTTTACCTGGGGCACGGATATGAACATGGCGATGCAGGACGTTCGCGATCGCCTGGACCTGTTTGACCCGCCCAAGGAGGTTACCGAAAAACCGGTCATTCTCCGCTACGACCCGACGCTCGACCCGGTCATGCGCGTGGCCATTACGCCGGCCGGCCTCGAGGAAGACGCGTCGCCGGAAACCACGTTGCAGGCGCTCACGGAGATTCGCGAGGCGGCGGAGCGGCATCTCAAGAGCGATCTCGAGGCGCAGGTCGGCATCGCGCAGGTGGCGGTGAAGGGCGGCCGCGAGAAGGAAATCCAGGTCCTGGTGGACACGGAAGTGCTCAAGAGCAAGAACCTCTCGCTCGCCCAGGTCGAAAACGCGCTCGCCCAGCAGAACATCAACCTGTCGGGGGGCCGCCTTCAAGAAGGCAAGACGGAGTACCTCGTTCGCACCCTGAATCAATTCGAGAACGTCGAAGAAATCCGGCGCAGCGTCATTGCGATGCTCGAGACCGGGCCGGTATACCTCGAAGAGGTGGCGCGCGTGCAGATGGGGACCAAGGAACGTGAGACCATCGTGCATATCAACGGTCGGGAGGCCGTCGAAATCGATATTTTCAAGGAGGGCGACGCGAACACCGTCCGCGTTTGCCAGATGGTCAAGGACCTGCTGGGATTCCCACGGGAGATCGGTTTCTGGAGTCGCGCCTGGCGGGAGGTTGCGATTCGCCAGGAAATCCAGACCGCGCTCCGGAACAACCAGGAGATGAGTCGCGCGGAGGCCGAGGAGGTTCTGGCAAAGCGGGAACGGGCGGCCACGCTGCTGGACCGCTTGCCCCGCGCCGTGCATCTGGACGTGATCACGGACCAGTCGCGGTTTATCGAGGGCTCGATTAATGAGGTGCGCTCCGCCACGATCATCGGCGGCGGCCTTGCGCTCCTTATCTTGTTCCTCTTCCTGCACGAACTGAAGAGCACGATGCTAATCGGCGTGGCGATTCCCATCTCGGTCATCGCCTCGTTCCTGCCCATGTTCATGCGCGGAATCACGCTCAATATCATGTCGCTCGGGGGCCTTGCGCTCGGCGTGGGCATGCTGGTGGACAACTCGATCGTCGTGCTCGAAAGCATCTTCCGCTGCAAGGAGGAGGGAGACGAGACGGTAGACGCGGCGGAACGCGGCACGAAGGAGGTCGCGTCCGCCGTGGTGGCGTCGACGTTGACTACGGTCTGCGTTTTCTTTCCCATCGCGTTTGTCGAGGGCATCGCGGGCCAATTGTTCAGCGACCTCGCGCTCACCGTCACGTTTTCACTCCTGGCGTCGCTCCTGGTCGCGCTGTTTCTGATACCGATGGTGTATTCGAGGCAGCGGCTTTCCCTGGCAAGCGACCGCGAGGTGGTCTGGTTGCTGCGTGCCTACCGTGAACTGCGCCACGACCAGGGGAAAGGCCGGATCGAGTCCGCCGCGTGGGTCCCTGTCATGGGCATGCGGTATATTGGCGCGTACCTCGTGGATTCCTTCAAGGATACGTTCCATCCCACGGCGGCGTCGTTGGGCCGACTGCGGGAGGAGGCAAGCGCGATCAATGCAATCTCGTTCCTGGGCGCGCTGTTGTTCCTGCCGTTCCTGATCGCACTGTACCCTCTTCAGGTTGCGCTGCGCGCCGCCGTTACGGTGCTGGTGACGGCCCTGTTCTTCGTCTGCGTTGTGGTCTTCGGAAGCCTCTTTGCGCTGCGGCGCATCCTGGGGTTCATATTCCGATTCCCGTTATGGCTGTTTGACGCGGGCTTCAACGCGTTCCGGGAACTCTACGGGGCGACGTTGCGGCATGCGCTCCGCTTTTCACCTGTTCTCCTACTGAGCGCGCTCGCCTTGGCCGTTCACGCGGCGCTGCTCGCGCGGGGCTTCGGTCAGGAACTGATCCCGGCGATGAAACAAGGCGAATTCGGCATCCGGCTCGAGGCCCCGCCCGGCACGCGCCTCAGCCAAACCGAAGGACGCGCGGCTCGCATCGAGAAGGTGGTCCGCGCCCATCCGCTGGTCGAGTCCGTAACCGTCGAGATTGGGTCCGAGAAATCAGAAGCCCGGCGCGAGCGGGGCGAGAACATGGCGCAATTCACGGTGCGTTTGAAGGACCCGCGGACGACCGCGCCGATGCAGGATCAGATCACGGACGAACTGCGCCGCCAGATCGCGCGCGCGGTGACGCCCGACGAGGATATCACGTTCACGCTTCCGACGATGTTCAGCTTCAAGACGGCGGTCGAAGTACAGATCATCGGGGACGATATGGAGCAGTTGAAGCAGATCGGCCGCGAGGCGCTGGCCCGCGTGAACGGCATCGCCGGATTGAAGGACCCCGAATTGAGCGTGAAGGAGGGGTATCCCGAGCTGATCATTACCTTCGATCGTCCGAAGCTGGCCGCACTGCATCTGACGCCGGGACAGGTGGCCGAGCGGCTCCGCCGCGAAGTGGCGGGCGTGGTCGCGACGAAATTCGACCAGGAAGGCGAGAAGATCGACGTGCGTGTGCGCACGATGCAGGAATACATGAGCAACGAGCAGGACCTGGCGAAAGTGGCCGTGACGGACGGGTTCCCGCCGGTGCCGCTTGCGTCCGTGGCGAGCATTCGCAAGGAACGGGGCCCGAGCGAAATACGCCGGATCGATCAACGCCAGGTGGTCTTGATTACGGCCAACGTCGAGGGACGCGACCTCGGCGCGGTCTCCAACGATATCCGAAGCGCCTTGCAGACCATTCGCTGGCCCAAGGACTACTACTACGAACTCGGCGGACAGAACCGCGAACTCGAGGTTTCGTACCAAAGTCTCCGCTTCGCGCTGGCGCTCGCCATCTTCCTCGTCTATGTCGTCATGGCCTGCCAGTTCGAGTCGGTCCTGCATCCCATACTCGTCATGTTCAGCGTGCCCCTCGCCTTTGTCGGCGTCGTGTATGCTTTGTGGTGGACGGGCATCGACCTCAGCATCATGGTGTTTCTCGGCGGCATCATTCTCGCCGGCATCGTGGTCAATAACGCCATCGTGCTGGTGGATTACATCAACCAGTTACGCGCGCGCGGCATGCCAAAACGCGACGCGGTCGTCGCGGCGTGCAAAGTGCGGCTGCGCCCGATCCTGATGACGACGGTCACAACGGTGCTGGGGCTTACGCCGATGGTGGTGGCCGCAGGCGAAGGCGCCGAGTTGCGGCAGCCGCTGGCGGTGGTGGTCATCGCCGGGTTGACGTCCTCGACGCTGCTGACCTTGATGATTATCCCCATGGTGTACGACCTGTTCGGCGGACGCGACAAGACGTGAGACTCTCGATTGTAGAACTCTCGTTACGGCGCCCGATTACCACCGTCATGCTTAGTCTGTGCATGCTGGCGTTGGGCGTCATCGCGTGGACGCGCATCCCGCTTCAGTTCTTGCCCGAGGTCAGCCCGCCTTTTATCAACTGCCGCATTCCCTACATCGGGGCCTCGCCCGAGCAGGTCGAGGAGGAGGTCACGATTCCCGCCGAGGGGGAATTCCGCACTATCCCCGGCCTGCGCAGCATCCGCACCATCTCGAACGCGAACGGCGTATTCATTCACTTGCGGTTCAACCTCGATACGAACATGACGCAGGCCACGGCGGAGGTCCGGGACCGGATCGAGCGGTTGAAACTGCGGATGCCCAAGGACGTGGACCAGGTGCTCATCGAGCGATTCAGTTCGCGCTCGATTCCCATCGTGGCCCTCGCCGTGCTCTCGAAAGGCGATGAAGAAGAGCTGATTCATCGCGTGCGCACCATCCTCGAGCCGCGCCTACGGCGCATCGACGGGGTCGCGAACGTGGTCATCTACACGACCCGACCCGAATCGGAGGTGATCATCGAGTTCGACCAGCACACGCTGCGCAGCATGAATCTCGGGCTTTATGAGTTGGTGGCCGCGTTGCGCGTATCGAGCTTCAACCTCTCGATCGGGGAATTGCTGGACGCCGACCGAAAGTACTTTGTGCGCACGGTCGGCGAGTACCGCAACCTCGAGGACATCCGCAATATCGTCGTCACGCCGAACGGCGTCCGGCTCGGCGACGTCGCCCGGGTCCGCTACATGACCCGCGAGCCGAATCGCCAGGCCACTATCGATCGTAAGGGAGGCGCTTTCGTGCTCGCGATCAAGGAGTCCGAGGCCAACACGGTGGCCACGTGCCGGGCGGTGCGCGAGGTGCTTAACGCCCTGCCGGAGGACCCGCAGTTCGAAGACGTCGAGACCAAGGTCTTCTTCGACCAGTCCGAGTTGATCATGACCGCGCTGAAGCGCCTGCGGGACTCCGGAATCTACGGCGGCATCATGGCCATCATCGTCCTTTACCTCTTTCTTTTCCGGGTCCGGCCCACCCTGCTCGTCGCTCTGTCCATTCCGACCTCGCTTGTCGTGGCGATGGTCGTCATGTTCTTCATCGGTATGTCGTTGAATATTGTCTCGATGGTCTCGATGATCATCGCCATCGGCATGCTCGTGGACAACTCGATCGTCGTGGTCGAGAACATTCTCAGGCA
>JAKQEQ010000034.1 GCA_029556545.1 Candidatus Hydrogenedentota bacterium | reverse complement strand
GGCTCGCCCTCGACGACATCGAGCGCGTTCACGATGTCCAGCGTGGTGACCGCCTGGGGACGACCGGGCGCGCCCTTCACCTTACGGTCGTTGAGCAGTTTCTCGACGCGGTGGACCGGCCACTGGAACAGCAAGGCTACCGGCGGTGGCGCGGCGAACTCGCGGAGCGTCCATTCGAGCAGGAACCCCGCGCAATCGTCGCCCTCGAGTTCGGACAGCGTGGCCACGGCGTCCGGGTCGCGCCCGAACACGCCCGAACCCGACGCGCGGTCAATAGCGGCCTTGGCGCCCTGCTGTCCCTTGGAGAAATGGTGGGCGAACGCGACGGCGGCCCCGGTGTCCGTGGCGATGGATTCGATGCTGTTGCAGAAAGCGGTCATGTCGCGCGCGCTGTTCTCGTCGCCGTCGTTGGTCTTGTAGATCGGGTCGAGAATGATGAGGTCGAAGGGCTGCTGGTGCCGGAGCCACTGGATGAGCCGGGACTTGAGCGCCTTGAGTTCCATGACGCGCCCGCGCAGGGACCAGACGGACAGGTTTTCCGGGGGGAAAGGAATGTGGCCCTCTATCCAGAGCACGCGCTGCACGAACGACGCGCGGTCGATCTCGAGGTTGACGTACAGCACGCGTCCCTGCGCGCAGGGATGACCCAGCCAGGAACCGCCGCCCGCGATGGCCGCCGCCAACTGGATGAGCGCATAACTCTTGCCCGCCTTCGAGGGACCGCCGAGCAGCAGCTTGTGCCCCTTGCGCAGGATGCCGTGGATGATCTCCGGGGCGAGCGGCGGCGGGTTGCGCCGAAGATCGCGCCAGCACTCGGGCAACGGGATGTCCTCATCGGCGCAGAGGTGTTCCATCCACGCCTCCCAGGACGGGCACCCGAGATTCGTTGCCAGCAGGTATTGCGGCCGTCCCAGACGGGTCACGCCGGGCATCCGGGACAGGCGCGAGGGGTTCCGGTTCTGCCGGTCTACGCGCAATCCCTCCTGTTCGAGGATCGAGTACAGCTTGGCCACGCGCCGGTCGTATTCCGCACGGTCCGTTCCCGCGCCTATGCGCACGGCGGCATGGAGGCTCTTGCCGCCGCTGTGGACGACCGTGGCGCAGGGGACCTTGAGCCGTTCGAGTACGGCCCATTGCTGTTCGACGGGCAGCGAATCCGACTCGACCAGCGCATGCCGGTACTCGACGACATTGGCGTCCGCGATGCCCTTCCCGTCCATCGGATTGAGACGGACCCACGCGCCGGCGGCGTCCTTTGCGTTGAGCGCCTCCGCCGTGGATTCGCGCGAGCAGGCCCGGTCCAGGTCCGCGCAGGTGCGGACGTACACGCCCCTGCCGCGCGGACGGACATGGCCGTCCTCCTCGGTCTGGAAGTCCGAGTTGTATGCGATGATCTCCTCGGGCCGGAACAGCGCGTGCAGGAAAGCGCGAAAATCCTCCCGCGCGAATCCGGGCGCTGGTCCGGGCAACCCGACGTCCTTTGTCTGCGAAGAAACAGGCGGCGAAGGCTCCTCGTCCGCGATAACCGCATCCCACTCAAGGAACTCCTCCGGCCCGTCATACGCGGGTCTGCGCGGGGACAGGGGCCGGGACATGGCGCTGTTGATCGTGTTGGCGATCTCCGCCGGGGACAGGCCGTCCCGCGCCGCCTTGTTCCCCAGTTCCGAGCGGATGCGCGGCTCGCTCCAGCCCGCCTCGCGGGCGGACATGCAGGCTGCGAACAGGGTGTTGTTGCGCGCGCCCTTGGGACAGGGATTGTCCAGGTATTCAGCGGGCCGCATGCTGCTTCTTCACCTTCTCCAGTTCGTCGAGGAGTTCCGCGAGAATGGTGTCCACCGCGTCCTGGTCCCCGTTGTGCAGCGCGTCGCGGGCCTCGGCGACGCGTGTGCGCCACGTGTCGATGAACGCGAACTCCATTTGAATGGGCGCGTTCTCTCTCAGGTACCGCCGTTTGGTCTTGGCGCACTTCTTAAGATCCATCTTTTTGTCCGCGATGTGCTGGAGACGGCGGTCGTCAAAGGCGGCAAGTGCAAGCACGTCCTTTTTCGTGAGGCCCGTCTTGTGCGCCAACAACCGGCGGCGGAAGTCCGGGCCGAGAAAGGATACGAGCCGGTCGACGGCCTCGGCGTACTGGGCGTCGCGGCGGATGGTGCCCGGCGATACCCCGTGCTGCCGGGCGAGCTTCTCTGCGGTCTTCTCCGGAGGTTGATGATCACTTTGATCACCAACCTCCGCGTGCTGATTTCTGCCAGTAGGATTGGGAACTTCGAATCTCTCATGTCTGTAATGTTCGCCCCGGTAGTAGGCGACCTGCTCCTCCGTGAGGTTCCGGCGGCACAGTTGGTTGCCGATGATCCACTGGCGGACTTCCTCGCGGGACATGAGCCCTTTGATCGCTCGGATTTCGTAGGGAAGACCGTGGACCTCGCAAATCTCGTGACGGTTGTGTCCGTCGAGCAGTACGTAACAGATGTCGCCGCAGTCATCCACGTCTTCCATGACCGATAGCGGTTCGCGGCATCCGTCGCGCAGGAGGGACTGCGTCAGGGCTTCGTGCTCCTGTCGGCCCAGCGCGGGAATGAGGGACTGGAATTCGGGGTCGATTACGATGTGGTACATCCTCGCCGCCTCCTTACGCCGTCCTGCGCCAGCCGTTGGCGGCGATGGCGTCGAGGAGTTTCCTGGCTTCGTCAAAGGTTAGATTCGAGGCGTCGTACCCGTACTTCTGGAGCACGGCGGCCTGTTTCGGGGTGCAGAGATTGAGCCGCGACCGCGCGAAGACGCGGTCCAGCACGGCGCTGGCGTGGCCCCGGCACGTGACCATGTTGGGGTCGAACCCGAACTTCTGCAGCGACGTCCGCTGCTTTTCCGTGACCTCGAGGAAATGCCACGGCATCGTCGGTTCGTATTCCATGAGGTCGTCGTCGTGCAGGCTCAGCGCGTACTCGATGGGATCGAGCATGCGCGCTTTCTTCCGGATCTGTTCGCGCAGCCGCCGCGCCAGCGTCTCCTCGCGGGACTTCTGGGCGTCCGCCTGGGCGTCGAGCAGATCGACTTCGCCGACGCCTCCGCCGCCCTGCGCCACGAGGTCCATCATCTGACGGCACTCCTCGTCCGAGCGGGCGAAGAGCGTGGCGGGCACGCACAGGCTGTGTTCGGTGGACTGCCAGAGGAAGTCCAGGATAAGGAGGTCGTCCTTCCCCGACGCGATGCGCGTACCCCGTCCGATCATCTGCTGATACAGACTCCGCACCTTGGTCGGGCGCAGACAGACAATGCAGGCGATGTCCGGGCAGTCGTACCCTTCGAGCAGCAGGGACGAGTTGCACAACACCTGGAAATCCCCGCGGGCGTATCGTTCAAGAATGTCCGCGCGGTCGGGCGAACCGCCGTCCACGTGCTCGGCGCGGATGCCCTGGCCCCGCAGCAGCGCGGCGAACATCTCCGAGGTCCGCACCAGCGGAAGGAAGACGAGCGTCTTCCTATTGCCGACATTCTTGGCGACCTCCTCGGCGACCCGCTTGAGGTACGGCTCGATGCCCGCGTCGAGATCGGCGGCGTTGTAGTCGCCGGCGGTCGTGCGCACCGCGCTCAGGTCGATGCGCAACGGAAGCAGTTTCGCGCGGATCGGCGCGAGGAACTTCTCGCGAATGGCCAGGGGCATGGGATACTCGAACGCGATGTTCTCGAAGACGGCGCCCAGCGATTTCTTGTCTCCCCGGTCCGGCGTCGCCGTCACGCCGAGCATGCGCGCCCCGTCGAAGTGATCGACGATGCGCCGGTAGCTGTCGCTCAGAACATGATGCGCCTCGTCCACTACCACGAGGTCGAAGGTGTCTTTCGGCCACCGCGTGAGACGCCCGTTGCCGAGCGTCTGCACGCTGCCGACCACGACGTGGGGTTTCGTGGCGAACAAGCCGTCGCCGAAGAGTTCGTAAGCGCGGCTGTCCGCCTTCTCGAGGGCGGAAGACAGGCCCGTGGCGGCCTTGAGTTTCTCCTGCGCCTGCTGGAGCAACTCGTCCCGGTGCGCCAAGATGAGCGTATGCCGTCCGCGGCTGCTCTCCCGCGCGGCGAGATGGGAAAAGACAATCGTTTTTCCCGTCCCTGTCGGAAGCACCAGCAGCTGCCGGCGGAACTCATCCCAGCCCTTCTCGATGGCGTCGAGCGCCTGGTGTTGATAGGGGCGGAGTTCCATTACAGCAACTCCTCCTCGGTGACCGGCGGGGCGACGGGCGGCGTGGGCAGCAGCCCCGAATCCGGCGCGCCTGGCAGGTTGGACGCCCAGACCTCGCCGTCCTCGATGTAGATGCCCACTTCGCCAGACTCGTCCACGACCTCCATCCAGAGCTGGTAGTCGTTGTCCGCCGCGAGTCCTTTGAGCATCGCCATGGACTCGGCGTCGAGGATGGAGGCGTCCTCGATGCGCATGACGCGCAGTTCGGGATGCTGCGCCATGGCCATCACGACGGCCACGCGCAACTGCTCGCTGCGCGACGCCTGCTTGAGCGGGACGCCGTTCAACGTGAGGCGTCCGGTTTCCAGATCGAAGGAAAGGCCCGCGACCGGCATCCGCGCCGCCGCGACGGCGTCCCGCTTCGCCTGGAACGTGGCGTAGATGGACTGCGTGAGCCGCTCGGCCTGTTCCATCAGCGCGGCCACGCGGCCTTCGAGGTCGCGCCGCTTGCGCGCCGCCTCGACCTTCCGGTTGGTCTCGCCCGCGGCATCGATGCGCCGTTTGACGGCCTCGACATCGGGATAGACGACCTTCTCCGTCTCGGTCTCCGCCGCGTCCAGATCGACCTTAAACCGGTCGACGCGCTCCTGCGCACGGCGCAGTTGCTCCTCGGCCTCGGCCAGTTGCTTGCGCAGCGTCTCCGCCTTCGCGATGACGCCGTTCAGCCGTTGCGTCTCCTTGATCGCCGCTTCGTGTTCCCGCAGGAGTGCGCTCACGTCGACCGGCTCCTCCGGGATATCTGTGTCGGTCCGGGGCAGTCCGTCGAGTTCGGCCTTCGCGCGGGAGATGTCCCGGTTGACCGCTTTTCGCTCCTCGTAGGCGTCCTCGCGCCGCCGGTCTAGGTCGCCGAGGTCCAGTTTGAGCAGGGACAGGACCATGTCCGCCTGCTCCTTGTCGCCGAGCCGCGTAAACGCAAGCGGGTCGAAGCACAGGTCGCCCACGAGGTTGTCCAGGAGCTTCTGCGGCGAATTGAGTTTGGCTTTGTACTCGCCGCCGGTGGTCACAGTGAGATAAGTATTCCCCGTGGCCGTCCAGTTGCGAGTGACCACGTACTTGCCGAGATCGAGCCGTATCTCCGCCTTCTCCGCCCCCTTACGGACGGGTGCGGGCGTGCTTCGCAACGCCGCCGACCCCTGCAGCGCGGCCCAGATCGCGTCGATGGCGCTGGACTTGCCCTGGGCGTTGCGGCCGGAAATCTCGACAACGTTGTTCTCGCCGGGGCGGATGGTGACCGCCTTCAGGCGTTTGAAGTTCTCCACATGCAGTTCGATGATCTTCATGGCGCGGTCCTCCTCAGATCAGTCCGTCGTCGTCTTCGTCGGGATGGTTGGCATACGCGACGGGCTTGGAAGGCGGGGGTGCGGCGGAAGGCGCGGACGCGCGTCCCGCGGGCGCGTCGAGATACTGCTTCACCTTGTTGGATTCGCCCGTGCTGCCGTCCTTCTTCGTGTACTTCTCGACATGCAGTTTGGCGCGGCCCGTCGCGCCCACGACGCGGTTCCACTGCATCACGAACGGCTCGCCGTGCTTCTTGAGGCCCAGACAGCGGAAGAACGAACACAGCTTCCATTCCGCCTTCTTCGTGAGCACGAGGTAGTCGAACACGTTGACGAGTTCGCCGTCGTGCTCGACTTCGAGCGTCACCTTCGCCATCGGCGCCTGGCTGTTGTTGCTGTGCTGTTTCTCGAAGCCGGTGACCTTGAAGGCGTATTCGCCCGGCGGCAGGATCGTGAATTCGCCGGAACCGTCGTCCTCGATGCGGTCGTTCCAATCCAGAATGTCGTTATTCGGCATGGTTCTTTTCTCCTTCGCGGCGGTTCATCTCCGCGGTGACCCGGTCGCGGACGGTCTCGACGAACTCCTCGCATTCCGGGATGGTCATGGTTTTGAAGGTGGCGTTCTGTTCTTTGAGGAGGGTCTTGACGTACTCGAGGCCGCCGAGCGACGCGGCCAGCGAGATGGCGATGTCCTGGTACCGCTTCTTGGCGATGAGTTCCTCCTGCGACTGCGGGGCGGGGTTGTACGTGATCTTCCCGGCGTAGCTCGCCTCGATGTACGGGCGCAGCTGTTCGTAGTCCATGGGAATTTCGTCGGGAAGGCCGTAGGAATTCTTGGCGTCGTAGGCCGCCGTGTGGCTCGTGTACAGCATCCGGCGGTTGCCCGCCTTCGCGCGCACGACCTTGTCCTGGCCGGTCTCGACCATCGTGTTGTAGTTGGCGAACAGGACCGCGTCGACCCATTCGCGCAGCATCGCGGACACGCCGTCCGAACACTTCAGCGTGAACCGGTCGTAGCTCACGGCCTGCTGGGGATCGTCGAACTTGCGGATGCGCGCGTGCGCCGCGACGACCACGTGCATGCCGTGTTTGTACTGCAGGTTGTGCAGCGCCCAGAGCATGCCCTGCATCGACTCGCGCACGTACTGGAAGCCCTTGCCGTACCCGAAGTCCTCGATGCCGGACTTGTTGAACCGCTCGCACACGTCCTGCGCCGCGAGCATCTCCGCCCAGTCCGCCGTGTCCACCACGACGGTCTGGTAACCGTGCTCCTCG
>JAKQEQ010000033.1 GCA_029556545.1 Candidatus Hydrogenedentota bacterium | reverse complement strand
AGGGCGAGGGCGAAGGCGAGATAGTATATGTAGACAAGAGCAATATCAGTGACGTGGAGGACGGTGCAAGTTGGCAAACCGCTTTCACGACACTGCAAGCAGGCATTGATGCGGCGGCGGTGTTTGGCGGCGGGCAGGTCTGGGTGGCGGCGGGCGCCTACAACGAGAATCGGGGTCCGAGCGGGATCCTCGAAATGCGCGAGGGCGTGCGCCTCTACGGCGGGTTCGCCGGGGACGAGACGGCGCTGATACAGCGCGACATAGCCGCGAATCCAACCGTCATCGCATGGGTTGCGGCCGACTCGGGGCTTGCCCACTCGGTCATCGTTCCCGCAGACGACTCGCGGATTGACGGATTCACCATTCGCAACGGCAACGGCGCCACGGTCGGCGGCGCGATGGTGATTGACGGGGTGTCGCCGGTCATTGCAAATAGCACGTTCGTCCTGAATCGTGTGACGGGCCCGGAAGCCGCTGGCGGGGCGGTCCGCATTCTGGGCGCGGCCGCGCCGCATTTCGTCAACTGCGCGTTCCGGCGCGGGAACGCGACCGGGTTCGGCGGCGCGGTGGACGTCGCCGGAGGGACTCCCCTGTTCGAGGCGTGTACGTTCAGCGACAACGAAGCGGGTCGCGGTGGCGCGGTGGCGGCAAGCGCGGGCGTGGCCACGTTCACGAACTGTGTTTTCAGAGGAAACAGCGCCGGCGAATTCGGCGGCGCGCTCTATGGCGCGGGCGACGCCGTTATCGCCGTGAGCGGCTGTATCTTCCGGGATAACGAGTCGGCGCAACAGGGCGGCGCGCTGTATCACGGCGCGGGCGTGAACGTCACCATCGACGCCACGCGCATCGTGGGCAACCACGCGGCAACGCGCGGCGGCGGTATCATGAACGACGGCGAGTTGAACCTGCTCCTGCGCAACGTGCTGGTGGCCCAGAACCGCACCAATGTCCACGGCGGCGGCATCAACAACGCCAACAGTTCGCCCCGCATCGTCAATTGCACCATCGCCGATAACTCGGCGGTGTTCCGGGGCGGCGGTATCTATAACACCGGAAATGCGCGCCCATCGCTCACGAATACCATTATCTGGTTCAACACGACCGACACTTCAGGCGAGGAAATCGGCAATACGGACACCAGCCGCATTGGCGCCGACTTCTCGAACATTGGTAGCGGCGCGCCGGGCGGAGCGGGCAATATCTCGTCGGACCCGCTGTTCGCGGACCGCGCCGCGGCCAACTACCGCCTGTTGGGCAACTCGCCTTCGGTGGACACGGGACGCGACACCAGCCCGGCGGCGCTGGGCGGTGTGACCACCGATTACGACGGTGAAGCCCGGGGCTTTGACGGTGACGAGGCGGGGCGTGTGACGGGCGACGGCTCGGACTATGACATGGGCTTCGATGAATATACTGGTGATGAGAATATCGGCGGCGAGGGCGAAGGTGAGGGTGAGGGTGAAGGTGAAGGCGAAGGCGAAGGCGAAGGCGAGGGTGAAGGCGAAGGCGAGGGCGAGGGCGAGGGCGAGGGCGAGGGCGAAGGGGAAGGCGAGGGCGAGGGCGAAGGCGAAGGCGAAGAGCCGGATGATGTGATTTACGTAGATAAGGCGAATACGAACACGGTGCAAAATGGACGGCGCTGGGCGACAGCCTACCGCGAAATTCAAACCGGTATCTCGCAAGCGCGCCTCTTGGGCATTGACGAAGTGTGGGTTGCGCAAGGGGTGTACGACGAGATGCGCGAGGGCGCCGGCTCCTTGGTGCTTCGTGGCGGAATCGCCGTCTACGGCGGTTTTGCGGGCGGCGAAGTCGCCAGGGAGGAGCGCGATTTCGTCAACAACGTCACCGTAATTGACGGATCGAAGGCGGCGGGCGGCGCGCCGGCGACTCGCGTGGTTACGGGCGCGGGCTTCGCCACCCTGGATGGCTTCACGGTCCGGGGCGGCCGCGGGGTATCGGGCTGCGGCATGATAAACAATACGGTCTCGCCCACCATAGCCAACTGCATATTTACGGACAATGAGGCGACCGAGGTCGGCGGGGCCATGTTCAACCTGGGCGGCGCAAACCCGAGGATCGAGAACTGCACGTTTGCCAACAACCGCGCGGGCCTCAGCGGCGGCGCTATCCATAACATGGAAGCGGAACCGCGAATCATCAACTGTGTATTCACCGAGAATGCGGCCGAACTCGGCGGCGCCATTTTCAACAACGTGGACGGGAATGCGAGCGTCACCGGCTCGACGTTCGATCGCAACGCTGCAAGGCGCGCGCCGGGATCGGGCGACACAGCCCTCTCCGGTGGCGGCGCGATCGCGAACCTCCAAGCCAATCCGACTATTGTCGAGTGCCTTTTCCGTGAGAACGTGACGGACAACTTCGGCGGCGCCATTTTCAACAACGCGGCCTCGCCCGTCGTGCGCGCGTGCCGCTTCTACGACAACCAGTCGGAGCAGAGCGGCGGCGCAATCCTGAGTCTTGGCGTCCTGGGCGGCACGGACGACGAACGGAGCGCGCCGCAAGTCACGAACAGCATCTTCCACCTGAATTTCGCCAGCGAATTCGGCGGCGCGGTCTTCAACGTGGGCACGGAGTCCGTTATCAGCAATTGCACCCTCTACGCGAACACGGCCAGCTACGGCGGCGGCATCGCCAACCTCGAATCCGCCGCGATAATCACGAACTGCATCGTCTGGGCGAGCCTTGGCGTGCCGGTCTTCGGCGAGGCGGCTGCCGCGCAGGTGACCTACTGCAACATACAGAGCGGCTATGACGGCACGGGAAACATCGATCAGAACCCGCGGCTCGCGAATCCCGCCGAGCGCGATTTCCGGCTCTTGCCCGGCTCGCCGTGCGTGGACCGCGGCGCCAACACGAGCAGCCAGGCGCTCGGCGGCGTGACCAGGGACATAGTCGGGGCGTCGCGCGGTTTTGATGGCGATGGTCAGGGCCGGGTCACGGGCGATGGCTCGGATTACGATATCGGAGCTTATGAACTCACAGCGAGCGGCGAAGGCGAAGGCGAGGGTGAGGGTGAAGGTGAAGGTGAGGGTGAAGGTGAAGGTGAGGGTGAAGGTGAAGGTGAAGGTGAAGGTGAAGGTGAAGGTGAAGGTGAGGGTGAGGGCGAGGGTGAAGGCGAGGGTGAAGGCGAAGGTGAAGGCGAGGGTGAAGGCGAGGGTGAAGGCGAATGCGGCCTCGCGAGTGTGACGCTCACGAATCCCATGAACAACACGACCTTGTTCGTGCCGCAGAACGCCTCCAAGTTGCCGTTGACCCTGACGTCGTTTACAGATTGCTCGCAGGACACCGCCGCCGTGGTCTACCAATTTGACGGCGGCTTCGTCGGCGCGGCGCAGGCGCCTCCCTATGCGGTGACGGTCGCCAATATCGCCACCCTCGCGCGCGGTACGCACAACGTTATCGCCAGTGCGGCCGGGCTCGGGGCCGGCTTGCCCCAGGTGCTTGACGAAGCCGCGTTCACGCTGCTGAGCGCACCCGTCGCCGCGGACGGCAACAACAACGGGTATCCGGACAAGCCCTTCGAGACACTTGCCGTAGTGGGCGACCGTTACATCAGCGTGGTGCTCGTGCCGGCGACGGGCGCCCTGCGGAGCGTCGGCGCCGTCACGTGGAGCGGCCCCGGCGCGCCGGTCGTCATGGCGCTGGCAAACCCGGACAACGTGGCCCAGCGCGCGGCCGTCATCGTTCCGGGCAACTTGCTGACCGAGGGCGAGTCCGCGGTGTTGCTGGTAACGCTGGCCGCCGACCTGGCGACGCTGCTCGGCGTGCAACAGGCGGGGAACGTCGCGCCGCAGCCGACCGGCGGCCTTGTCCCGGGGGCGCAGTTGCTCGAAGTCAGCTTGCTGGTGAGCGACAACGACGGCGTGACGTTCCAGGAAATCGAGAACGCGCGGCTTGTCGCGAACCCCATACGTATCGTGCTCGAAGGCGTACAGCCGCCGCCCGCCACCACGGTGAACGTGTACACGCATCCGTCGAACGTCATCGATGTGCCCTTTATAGGGATTGAAGTGCGCGTGTCCGGCGGGAACTGGACCACCAACGCCGTGCGCAACCTTGCGGTTGGCGGCGGGCGCGTCGAGGCCGATCTGACGGCCCTGTCGATTATCGCGCCGTTCGTGACTGCCTCGGAGGGGGCGGCGAGCATCGCCGTGATCCCGCCGCAAATCCAGTTCGGCCAGGTAATGCGGGGCCGGACCATCGATGACCGATTCACCGTGGTCAATGTCGGCGGAGGGGTGCTCAACGGCTTCGCCACGACCCTGGCGCCCTTCAGCATCGTCGGGACCAGCGCCTACAGCCTTGCGCCCGGCCAGAGCGTCGAGGTGGTCGTCCGCTTCGCGCCCACCGAGGAACGCGACTATCTCGGGACCGTGGTGTTCACCGGCGGCGGCGGTGCCACCCGTACCGTCTTCGGCACGGGCACGACGAACAAGCTGATTCGGTTCCTGGGCTGCGGCGCGGGCGACGCCTCGGGCGCATCGCGGTGGGGCGACGTCGCGATCTTCGCGTTTGTCGCAAGCCTGGTGGCATTGCGCGTGCGTCGGGCGAGAAGGATCGCAGACTAGGAATCAGGGACCGGGAACCAGGAGCGTCTCGCAGTTCACGAGTCGCTTGGGTTCCTTGCCGCGTCCCGGTTCGCGTCGGCTGAGGCGTGCGCGCCGGATCAAGCTTGCATCGGAGGGGGCAAAACACCCACTATGTCCGCGCGCTACACGCGGGTGCGTGGTGGAGGACCAGCATGAAGTCTCCGGGTAGTCTGGGCCGGGCTTTCGCGCCCGCGCCCCATATCGCGCGTTTGCCGGACGCCGAGGTGCGCCGCCTATATCCGCGGTTTCGGTGGCGGATCATGGAGTCCACGTTCCTCGGCTATGCCGCATTCTACCTCGTGCGCAACAACCTCTCCGTGGTCGCCAAGGACATGGAAGCCGCGCTGCACTTCCAACACGCGCAGATCGGCAATCTCCTCGCCGCCACCGCGCTGAGCTACGGCCTCGGCAAATTCATCATGGGCGCGCTCTCAGACCGGAGCAATCCGCGCGTGTTCATGGCCTGCGGGCTGTTCGCCACCGCGTTGTGCAACTTCGCCTTCGGCGCGGTGGCCAGTTACCCCATGCACCTGTTTCTGTGGATCTTGAACGGGTTCGTCCAGGGGATGGGCTGGCCGCCGTGCGGTCGCTCGATGGGCCACTGGTTCAGCGAACGCGAGCGGGGGCTCACGTTCAGCATTTGGAACACGGCGCACAACGTGGGCGGCGGCATAGCCGGCTATCTCGCCGGGTGGTCCGCCGAACGTTGGGGCGGCTGGGAGTACGCCTTCTTTATCCCCGGCGTCCTGGCCATGATTGGGGCGGTGTATCTCTTGTTGCGCCTGCGCGACACGCCGCAGTCCGTCGGGCTGCCGCCCATCGAGGAATACAACAATGACTATCCGCGGAATCACGGGGCGCGGGGCGAAGCCGAGCGCGAGCTGACCACGCGAGAGCTGCTTGTCGATTACGTCCTGACAAACAAATACATCTGGCTGCTGGCCTTCGCCAATTTCTTCGCCTACATTGCCCGATACAGCATGATCGATTGGGGACCGCTCTACCTGCGCGAGATGAAGGGCGCGACGCTCACGGGCGGCGGTTTGGCCGTCACGGCTATCGAGTTCGGCGGCATTCCCTCGACGATCCTGCTCGGGTGGCTGTCCGATAAGATCGGCGGGCGCCGCGGCATGGTCGCGGTCTTGTGTCTCGTGCCCATTCTCGCGGCGTTTACCACGATACTCTTCACCCCGGCGGGCTTTCTCTGGCTCGACATGGTCATGCTGGCGGCGGTCGGCCTCTTCATCTACCCGGTGATCAATTTCATCGTCATCATCGCGCTCGATCTGACCGGCAAGAAGGCTATCGGCACCGCCGCCGGATTCATCGGCCTCTTCGGCTACCTCGGGCGCACCGTGAAGGCTGTCGGCTTCGGGAAGCTTCTGGACGCGCTCGAAGTGTCCCACGGGAAGGAGACAGCCTGGCACGTCGTGATTGGCCTTATCCTTGCCAGCACCGTCGCGGCGATCGTGCTGCTGGCGTTCACCTGGCGACTCAAGCCCCGGGCGTGAGGAGACGCATGACACCACTGCGCCACACCCAAGCCAGACCCAACGCGCGGGAGACGTTCGCATGAGCACCGTCGCCGTGGTTGGCTGTCCCGACTACGACGAGGCGCGCGTCGCGGCGGCCGTGGACGAAGCCTTGGCGCTGCTGGGCGGCGCGGAACGTTTCGCGAGACCGGGCGAACGGCTCCTGCTGAAGCCGAATCTGCTTGCGGGCGCGGCGCCCGAGAAAGCCGTGACCACGCACCCGGCCGTGTTCAAGGCCGTGGCGCGCCGGCTCGCCGGATGCGGCGCAACCCTTGCTTATGGCGACTCGCCGGGCTTCGGACGCCCGGAGAGCGCGGCGCGCCGCGCGGGACTGGGCAAGGTCGCGGAGGAACTCGGCATCCCCTTCGCGGATTTCGTCTCGGGCAAGACGATTTCGTTTCCCGAGGGCCGGTTCATCAAGCAGTTTACGATTGCGCAGGGCGTGCTTGACGCCGACGCGGTCGTTTCGCTGCCGAAGCTAAAGACGCACGCCCTCACGCGCGTCACGGGTGCGATCAAGAACCAATTCGGCTGTATCACGGGCCTTCTCAAGGGCGAATTTCACGCGCGGCTGCCGGACCTCGAACCCTTCGCGCGGATGCTCGTGGACCTGAACCGATTCGTGCGCCCGAGGCTTTATGTCATGGATGCGGTGGTCGCGATGGAGGGCAACGGTCCCCGCGGCGGTACACCGAGGCCCGTCGGTGTGTTGATGGTTTCGGAAGACCCGGTCGCACTCGACGCGACAGCCTGCCGCCTCGTCAATCTCGACCCGCAACTTGTGCCGACCATTCGCGCCGGCGTCGAAATGGGGCTTGGCGCGTGCAACGATATCGAGTTGGTGGGCGCGCCCATCGAGCGGTTCACAGTGCGCGACTTCAAGGTGGATCGGAGGCGGACCGGCGCGAAGGGGACAATCCCGCGCATAGTTTCTCGGATCATGCGCGAGACCGTCGTGCCGCGCCCGGTGATCAACACGGCGGTCTGCACCCGCTGCGGCACGTGCGTGAAGGTCTGCCCGCTCACGCCGAAGGCCGTGGACTTTACGGCGGGGCAGGACGTCCCGCCGCGCCACGATTACCGGCGGTGTATCCGGTGCTATTGCTGCCAGGAATACTGCCCCGACGGCGCCATCACCGTCCACACGCCGCTGCTGGGTCGCGTGATCCACGGTTGACCGCCCGCTTGCCGGGGCGCTGCGAAAAATCCATAATGCGGCGAAAGCAAAAGGGGAGACCTGTGATGATTACGGCAAGTTTCGAAGCACGTATGTGGACCGGATCGCTGCTTCTGTGCGCCGTGCTGACGCTGGCGGGAGGAAACGTCATGGCCGACGGCATCGTGAACGCCTCGTTCGAGGACGCGGCCGGCGACGCCCCGGCCGGATGGAAGACCGAGACCTGGGGTGGTCGCGCGACGTTCACCCACGAGGCGGCGGGGCGCGGCGGCGGGCGCTGCGTTGCGGTGGTGTCCGAAGACGGCGCGGACGCGGCATGGTGCATTACCGCGCCGGTTGCGCCGTGGTCGCGCTACCGGCTGAGCGGCTGGATTAAGACGGACCAGGTGACACCGCACAATGGGCTCGGCGCGCTCTTGAACCTCCACAACATGCAGCCGCTCCAGACCGAGGCGGTTACCGGCACGCGGGACTGGACCCGGGTGGAACTGGTCTTTGACACGGAGGAAATCGAGGAGGTTCAGATCAACTGTCTCCTGGGCGGCTGGGGGACCGCCTCGGGCAAGGCGTGGTACGACGACCTTGCCCTCGAACCGATCGCGCAGGCCGAGCCACAAACCATCGTGCGGATTGACACCTCGAAAACGGGCACGACCATCTCGAAATACATCTACGGGCAGTTCATCGAGCACCTGGGCCGCTGCATCTACGGCGGCATCTGGGCCGAAATGCTCGAAGACCGCAAGTTCTTCCACAGCGTCGGCGAGGTGGATTCGCCCTGGCGCACGATCGGCGACGTGGCCGCCGTGGCCATGACGCGCGAAGCGCCCTATGTCGGCGAACACATGCCGCGTGTCACGCCCAAGGCCGCGCCGGCGGGCATCGCGCACGGTGGCCTCGGCCTCGTAGCCGGCAAGGCATATGTCGGACGCATCGTGCTTGCGGGCGCGGGCGACTTCGCCTCCGTCGAGATCAGCCTCGTCTGGGGCGCGGGCCCGGCGCGGCGTCAGACGATTACGCTCGGCAATTTCGCGGGCGCGTTCCGCACGTATCCGCTCGAATTCACGGCGGACACTACAACGGAAGACGGTGTCCTCGAGATTCTGGCCCGCGGCGTGGGGCAGGTCGATATTGGCGCGGTCTCGTTGATGCCCGGCGACAACGTGCGCGGGATGCGCGCGGACACGCTAACGTTACTGAAGGAACTAGACGCGCCGGTCTACCGCTGGCCCGGCGGCAACTTCGTGAGCGGCTACGACTGGCGCGACGGCATCGGCGACCCGGACAAGCGTCCGCCGCGCAAGAACCCCGCATGGTTGGGTGTCGAGCACAACGATTTCGGCATCGACGAGTTCATGGATTTCTGCCGCGAGTTGAACACCGAGCCGCTCGTGGTGGTGAACAGCGGACTCGGCGACGTGACGCTCGCGGTTGACGAACTCCTGTACGCGAACAGCGCGGCGGATACGCCGATGGGCCGCCTCCGCGCGGAAAACGGGCATCCCGAGCCTTGCGGCGTCGTGTGGTGGGGCATCGGCAACGAGATGTACGGCGACTGGCAACTGGGCCACATGCCCCTCGAAGACTACGTGAAGAAGCACAACGCCTTCGCCGAGGCCATGCGCGCCGCGGACCCGAACATCAAGCTCGTCGCTGTCGGCGCGACGGGCAAGTGGTCCGACACGATGCTGGCCGAATGCGCGGACCACATGGACCTGCTCAGTGAGCACTTCTACTGCGGCGGAAACCCGCGGTTGTCCACGCACGTTCGCCAGATTCGCCAGGTGATTCGCCAGAAAGTGAAGGCGCATCGCCGCTCCCACGAGATGATTCCCGCGCTCGCGGGCAGGACCATTCCCATCTGCATGGATGAGTGGAATTACTGGTACGGCGAACACGTGTACGGCGAGCTGGGCACTCGCTACTACCTCAAGGACGCGATCGGCGTCGCGATGGGCCTGCACGAATACTTCCGCGCGAGCGACATCATCTTCATGGCGAACTACGCGCAGACCGTGAACGTCATCGGCTGCATCAAGACCAGCAAGACCGCCGCCGCCTTCGACACGACGGGGCTGGCGCTGCAACTCTACCGCCGCCATTACGGCACGGTCCCCGTCACCGTTGAGGACGCGCCGGATCCCCTGGACGTGGCTGCCGCGTGGACCGACGACCGCCGGGCGCTGACCGTCGGCGTGGTCAACCCGACGCTCGAAATGCGGGAGCTGCGATTGGACGTCGCCGGTTGCGCCCTCGGCGCGGGTCGCCGGTGGGTCCTTACCGGCCCGGACGCCATGGCGCACAACGAACCGGGCAAAGACCCGCTCGTTACCGTGCGCGAGGAAGCCGTGACCGACGCCGAACTGCTCCGGCTGCCGCCGCTGAGCGCGTGCCTCTACGAGTTCGCGGCACGGTGATTGAGACGACGATGGCGGTGGTCGCGCCGAGTCCGCGCGTGGACGCGCTTGTCCGCGAGGAAGTTACGCAAGGGTTCGTCGTCAGGTACGCCGAGACGGACCGAAGACGGCAGTGTGAATATCTTGACCCGCCGGGGTGCTGTCCATTACTTCAGACGGAGATAATCGTCCACAGCGAAGCCGGCATCCTTGAGGATGCGCACCGCCAGCCCGCGTCCCATGTCGCAACCGGAATGCACCGGAACCGTAACCGAGATACATCGCTCTTCATGCCAGAGCGTCAAATGGCTTCCCGTCTGCCGGTCGTCCGCAAAACCCTGGCTTCTCAGAAACCGAACAATCTATCGAGCCGTAACCTGCGGCATTCGGCTCATTCGGGAACCCCAACCGTCAATTCCTCGACGTGAACGAGACGCTCATGCTGCTCGATGGGTTTCCCGTGCGCTTCCAGGCTGGCGACATGCTGCTGAACCGCCTCTCGGATGTTTCGTTTCGCCTCTTCTATCGTGGCGCCATTGCTGAAGCATCCCGGCAGCGTCGGGCTGTAGGCGAAGTATCCTACATCCTCCGGCTCCTTCTCGATCACAATTTCGAAGCTGTAATAGCGCATTCAAAAAACCTCTTCCGTGCACTCACGGATGAGAACATCCGCACGGATGCGAACATCCGCAAGCATAAGCAGTATTGCATATCCCCGAAGCCCACGGAAAGTCCGTCACGCCGACCGGGGCGCCTGGTCGCCGGGCAGACAGGGCGCGCAGGCCATCGGCCAAGGCCTCATATTTGAAATCCGGGATGCCAAGGGGGGCTTTGGCGGCCTGCTCGACGTATGGAACCATGACACGCGGGCGGACGCCATGGTCGAACATGCAGGCGCGGAAAAACATCACGGCAAGGAGAAGGAACGGCAAGTTGCGCATTCGCCTGTGCGGTGCACGCGGACAGGACCCCTGATAGCTGAGAGCCCTATATGGCCTGGGCCATGCGCTGGGCCTTAATCTTCATGAGCTGGCTGGTGGTCGAGCGTTCCATCTCGTCGAGCTTGTTCTTGATGTACTTGATGGTCTCGACCATGCGCGGGATGACCGTGTGTTCGAGGGCGTTGACGCGGCGGCGCGTCTTCTCGATCTCCTTGCTGAGCAGGCGGACGGTTTCCTCGAGTTCCGCCATGCGGAGCAACTGGTCCAGGAACGCCTTGAGACCGGCGATGGCCTTGTCGAGGTCCGGCGAGGTGTGGATGAACGAGTAGCCGCCCCGGCTTTCGCCAAAGGAGATTTCGAGGTGCGGTATGACCACGCTCATGACGCGCCGCGACTTCTCCTCGATAACGAGTTCCTGCCGCGTGAGGTCGAGCGCGTCTTCCGTGATGGCGCGGGACGAGGTCGCCTCGGCGAGCACGAAGAACTTGAGGACATGCGGCAGTTCCGCGTCGACGGCGAGCCGGTTTTCCTTGTATTCCTTGGCGTAGACGCCAAAGTCCTTCATCAGGCCGTCGAGCTTGTCCTTGAGCAATTTGTGGCCGCGCTTCGCCACCACGAGCCGCTTGCGCAGCCGCAGCAGTTCCATGCGTGTCGGATTGACCGCGAGACGCATCGCAGATTCGTTCCTTTCTCGACCTCTAGCTTGCCGCCTTCTTCGGATGATACTTCTCGATCCAGGCCTCGCGCACGCGCTTGAGCGACGCCCGCGGGAGCATGGCGAGCAGGTCCCAGCCCAGGGCCAGGCTCTCCTCGATGGTCCGGTTTTCGTCTTCGCCCTGGCGGATGAACTTGTCCTCGAAGGCGTCGGCGAATTTCACGAACAGAACGTCTTCCTCGCTCAGGGCCGACTCGCCGAGCACGACCGCGAGCTCCTTCGCGTTCTTGCCGCGGGCGTAGGCGGCGTAGAGCTGGTTCATCACGTCGGCGTGGTCCTCGCGCGTCTTGCCGTTGCCAATGCCCTTGTCCTTGAGGCGCGAGAGCGACGGCAGTACGTCCACGGGCGGGTAAATGCCCTGGGCGTGGATCGGACGGCTCAGAATGATCTGGCCCTCGGTGATGTAGCCGGTGAGGTCCGGGATCGGGTGCGTCTTGTCGTCCTCGGGCATGGTGAGCACCGGGAACTGGGTGATCGATCCGCTCTTGCCCTTGATGCGCCCGGCGCGCTCATAGATCGTGGACAAGTCGGTGTAGAGGTAGCCGGGATAACCGCGCCGGCCCGGCACTTCCTTGCGCGCGGCGGAAATCTCGCGGAGCGCCTCGCAGTAGTTCGTGAGGTCCGTAAGGATGACGAGGACGTGCATGTCCTTTTCGTAAGCGAGGAACTCGGCGGCGGTCAGCGCCATGCGCGGCACGGCGATGCGCTCGATGGCCGGGTCGTCCGCGAGATTCATGAAGAGGACCGCGCGCTCGATGGCGCCCGTGCGGCGGAAGTCGGCAATAAAGAATTCAGCTTCCTCGAAGGTGATGCCCATAGCGGCGAAGACGACGGCGAATTTCTCGCCGGTCTTGAGCACCTTTGCCTGTCGGGCGATCTGTGCGGCCATGCGCGAGTGGGGCAGGCCGGACCCGGAAAAGATGGGGAGTTTCTGGCCGCGCACGAGCGTGTTCAACAGGTCGATGGTCGAGATGCCCGTCTGGATGAACTCGTTCGGATAATCGCGCGCATAGGGGTTCATCGGACTGCCGTTGATGTTGAGCCACTTCTCGGGGATGATGGCCGGGCCCTCGTCAATGGGCCGTCCGAATCCGTCGAAGACGCGCCCCAGCATGTCGCTGGACACGCCCAGTTCCTGGCCCTTCCCGAGGAACTTGATCGCGATGTCCTCGAGCGCGAGGCCGCTGGTGCCCTCGAAGACCTGGACGACGGCCTTGTCCCCGTTAACCTCGAGGACGCGCCCGCGGCGCAGCGAATCGTCGGACAGCTTGATGTCCGTCAGTTCGCCGTACGTAATGCCATCCACCCCCTCGACGAGGATGAGCGGCCCGATAATCTCTTTTGCTGTGCGATACTCTCTCGTAACCACGGCCTTATCCTTCTTTCATGCCTTTGTTGACGCGCGCATCCGCCGTCGACGGATCGCGCCGCATGTGGGCGTTTGCCCAAAATCACGGGCGCGACACCCGCGGGCCAAAGGCCCGCCACATATCAGCCCAGGGCAACGCCCTGGGAAAACGGGCAAATCCCAATTTAAGCCCTGAAAGGGCGCAACATCGCGCTCGGCTTGCGCCGTCTTGTTTCGCCCTTTCAGGGCTGTGCATTGTTGCATGTCCTTATTCCCAGGGCGTTGCCCTGGGCTATCATGTCACCGCCCCTTCGGGGCTCATTGGCCACTCCCGACCGGCAATCGCGCACCTATCATGTCACCGGTCCTTCGGCCAAAATTCCGCGACGACACACATAAGCGCCAATCACGGGCGAGATGCCCGTGCCGCGCCCGTCAGCGCGGCACCGCGTCAATGGCTTGGGTGATTTTGTTCTTCAACTCGTCAAAAGCATCCAGTTGGTCTTCCGCAATGAGCTTCGCCTTGGATACGTCGTCAAGAACCTCGAGGGCAAGCAGTTTGTTCAACGGCGCGCCCGCGGCGAGCGCCGGTTTCGCCTGATCGTAGTAATGCAAAATGACGGAGAGCAGGCGGAACTGCTTCGGCAGCGACGTGTACGTGTCGCGCTCGTCGAAGGCGTTCTGGTGCAGGAAGTCCTCGCGGATCATCTTGGCGGCTTGCATGAGCAACCGGTCTTCCGTCGGCAGGGCGTCCATGCCGACGAGCCGGACGAGTTCCTCGAGTTCCGCCTCGCGCTGCAGAATGCTCATGGCGCGCTGCCGCGTTGCCTGCCACTGCGCCGTCAGGTGTTCGTTGGCGTATTTGTCCACGACCTCCTGGTACAGCGAGTACGAGGTCAGCCAGTTGATAGCGGGGAAGTGACGGGCGAACGCGAGCTTGTCGTCGAGCCCCCAGAACACCTTCACGACGCGCAGCGTCGCCTGCACGACCGGTTCCGAGAAGTCGCCGCCCGGCGGCGAGACCGCGCCGATAATCGAGAGCGACCCGGGCCGGTTGTCCGATCCCAGGCAGACGACATTGCCCGACCGCTCGTAGAAGCTGGCGATGCGCGAACCGAGGTACGCCGGGTAACCTTCTTCGCCCGGCATTTCCTCGAGACGGCCCGACATCTCGCGCATGGCCTCGGCCCAGCGGCTCGTCGAGTCGGCCATGAGCGCCACCGAGTAGCCCATGTCGCGGAAGTACTCCGCGATGGTGATGCCGGTGAACACGGACGCCTCGCGCGCGGCAACGGGCATGTTCGAGGTGTTCGCGATGAGCACCGTGCGTTCCATGAGCGGCTCGCCCGACTCGGGGTCTTTCAACTCGGGGAATTCCATGAGCACGTCGGTCATTTCGTTGCCGCGCTCGCCGCAGCCCACGTACACGATGATTTGCGCGTTGGCCCACTTGGCGAGCTGATGCTGCACCACGGTCTTGCCGCTGCCGAACGGCCCCGGCACGCAGGCCGTGCCGCCCTGGGTCATCGGAAAGAACATATCGAGTACGCGCTGGCCCGTGATCAGCGGGTCCGACGGCGGCAGCTTGCGCTGCACGGGCCGGCCCCGGCGCACCGGCCAGCGTTGCAGCATGCTGACATCGACCGGGCCGCTCTCGGTCTGCACGACCGCGACCACGGTCTCGACGTTGCCGGTGACGGGCCCGATCTTCGCGACCTTGCCTTTGATACCTTGGGGAACCATGATCCGGTGGATGACGAGCTTGCTCTCCTGGACCGTCCCGAGCACGTCGCCGGGCGCCACCGTGTCGCCGACCTTCGCCGTCGGCACGAAGTCCCACTGGGCCTTGCGGTCCAGCGCGGGACTCTCCGCGCCGCGGACGATGAAATCGCCGAATTCCGCGTTCAGCTTGTCGAGCGGACGCTGCACGCCGTCATAGATCGATCGGATCAGGCCCGGCCCGAGTTCGACGCTAAGCGCCTCGCCCGTGCGGAAAACCGGCTGCCCAGGTCCGATGCCCTCCGTCTCCTCGTAGACCTGGATCGAGGCGTCGCCGCCGCGAATCTCGATGATCTCGCCGAAGAGGCGCGCCTCGCCCACGCGCACCATTTCGTACATACGGGCGCCAGTCAAGCCGCGTGCCACTACAAGAGGCCCGGAGACCTTGACCACTTCACCCTGATTGCTGCTCATAGTGTCAACCCTTGTGTTCCCGGCTGAAGGTCCGCCGCGGGAGGATTACCCTCCGAACGGGGCCGCTGCGCCCTACTCTTTGCCTAACATGTCCACGCCGATCGAGTACTCGACGGTTTTCCTCATTTCGTTAAAGCCGATATGCCGGCTGCCCTTGTGCGTCGGGATCGTCGTCAAGATCGCGCGGCTTGTTTCCCGAAATTGGGCGAGCGCCTCGGGCGCCTCGGCGGCGACCGACTCCGTCACAAGCACCAGTTTCACTTCGGGGTCGCGCGCGAGCATGTTCAACTCCGTGAGCAGTTTCGCGCCGTCCGCCGCGTCGACGATCTCGAAACCGACGCCCTTGAAGCCCAGAATCAGGGCCTTTTCTCCGACGACTACCGCCTTAGACATAGCACGCTCTCAGTCTGCGCTTGAGCAGGTCCGGGTCCACGCCGTTGACCCGGCCGCTGATAATCAGTTTCAGGTTGTATCCCTCGACGCTGAGCGCCCAGAGGTAGCCGAAGACCCGCTCGGGGCCGGCGGTCTGGAGCTTGCCCTGGCGCGCCAGCGCCGTGATGCGGTCGGCCAGCAGTTGCTCGAAATGCATGATCTGGTCTTCTTCCGCGCTCTGCTGCGCCTCCTCCCACACGTCGCCCACTGCGCCCGGAATAAGGGGCCGCCACGCGCCCGTGTCGCTGGTGGCGATCAATTCTTCGAGCACGCCGTTGTACGCGCTGATAGGCAGGAAGTGGCGTTCGTAACGCTTGAGCGACTGGCCCGACTGCGCGCCCCGCCATAACACGACCACCGCGCGCCCAAGGACCAGCAGATCGAGGCAGGCGGAGACCAGCGGCGCGTCCACCTCGCGCGCGATGGCCAGCACGTGGCGCAGGTAGGCGCCGTCGAGCGCCATGTCCGTCAAGAGCGCGCTTTCGCCTTCGCCGCCGCCGATCGCCGCGAGCGAGGCCACAAGCGGGCGCAACTCGTCCGGCAGCAGGCTGGCGTCGCCGCCCGCCACGTCCGAGAGCCGGTCCGTCGAGAATACGTTCGCGCCGAAGGGATATTGGCCCCGGTTGAGGACGGCGCGCTTAAGGTTCATGTAATCGAAGGGGAGCAGGAACAGGTCGGCCAGCGCCGGTATCGGCAGGTCCTGACGGAGGGACAGCGTTTGATCGATGAAATACGTGTCGATGGTCGAGGTCCAGTCCGTCCAATGCACGCCGCCCGAGGGCATGTAATCGCGCAGAAAGGTATCCTGGAGCCGGTTGAAGATGTCTTCAACGCGCTCGAGGGGCGCCAAGGCGTGGAACAGGTCCTCGGGCAACAGTTGGCCCTCGAGGGCGCTGATGCGTCCACAGGCGAAGCCCCACTGGTGCTGGTTCATAGTCAGCGGAACCACTCGTTATCCCTTACATCACGGGCCGGCGCATCTGCCGGACCGGCGCTAGGCGCCGAAAACCTCGGTGGCAATCGCGGGCGCCAGTTCATACTCGACATCGGTCAACAAGGTCCGGAGCGTTTGGTCCACCTCGAACGTCTCACTCACGAAGACAAGACCGCCCCGCTCCGGCAATGGATGCGCGGTGTCCAGTCGCGCGTGCAGCGCGGCCTCGCGGCCCGCGTTGAAATCGCGCAGCAATTGCTCGAAAAGCGGTGCGTCATCCGGGTGCGCGCGCACGGCGCCGCCCCGGTTCTCCGCGGCGCGTTCGAGGAGCGCGCGCATGATCGCCGCGTATTCCTGGGCTGGCAGGCCGAGGATATCCTCGCGGGCGCGGTCGAAGACCTTGCGCAGGAGCGCGTTCTTCTTCTCGAGCGATTCCTTGTTCGCCGCGCCCTTGATCTGGATCAGCTTGCGCGCGTATTCCTCCTCGATGGCCCGCTGGGCCGCTTGATAGCGCCGTGCGCCCTCCGCCTCGGCCGCTTCCCGGCCCGATTGCGCCTTCTTCTCGGCGGCGAGTTGAGCGGCCTTCAGAATATGGTCGGCCTCGGTGCGGGCGGTATCGAGCACCGCCTGGCTTATCTGCTCAAGCGCCATGGTCTGCTATCCTTCCTGCGCGCCGCGCATCACGGGACGATGCAAGTCGCGTCATTACCGAATAAACGCCGTCACGGCGTTTTCCGCGGTCAGCCAGTTAATCGCCAGAATCGCCACGAGCAACGCGACGACGGCGTAAGTCTCGACCATCGCGGGCAGGATGATCGAGCGGCCGAAGGCCTCGGGACGGCGCGCGACCAGCGCGATACTCGCGGCGGATGCCTCGCCCTGCCATGTGGCCGAGAAGAACAAGGCCAGGCCCACGCCCAGGCCGAGCACGAACAGGGCGAGTCCCGTGCCGGGTGTGCAGACCATCTCGCCGGTGATCAGCCCCGACCTCACAAAGATCAGGATGGCCGTAATGAACCCGTAGAAGCCCTGCGTGCCCGGCAGCGCCAGCAAGACCAGCAGCCGCCCGAAAAGATCGGGTTTTTCGCTGAGCACGCCGCCGACCGCCTTCGAGGCGATCCCGATGCCCTTGGCCGAGCCCGAGCAGCCCAACCCCACCGCGAGGCCCGCTCCCGCGATAGCCAGTCCGCGTCCGATTTCGATTGCAAGCTGGTGGTCCATTTCCTATCTCCGTTCCTATTCCGTTTCCCGGCGTCCGCGAGAAGCCCCGCTTCCCGCGACCGCCCATGGGCTCTTCCAATACCGCCCACCCCGCGCCGCGCCGCCACCGCGATTACGCGGACCGCGACTCGCTCTTGCGCAGGATGGCCGCTTCCGAATCGAATCCAAGCGGCGTGAACGGTTTCGCGCCGCCTTCATAAAACCTGCCGAAAAACTCGACCAGGATCAAACGCATCGAGTGGACGAACGCGCCCATGACGCTGATAAAGAAGTTGAAGATGTGCCCGATCAGCAGCGCACCGACAAACAGGAAAATTCCGGCATACGGAACGGGGCGCAGCAGATTCGCAATCATGTTGAACGACATCGCCACGATCGAGGTGGTCAGTCCCAGCGCCAGCAGACGACAATAAGACATCGTGTCGCCGATGAACGCCGTGATGCCGTAGCTGCCCACGATGCCGTAGAGGCTGACCAGACCGGTCATCAGCCGGGCAATCGGGTTCTTGCTCTCGCGCCCCTGCGTCAACACCAAGCCGAGCGCGCCCCCGAGGAACAGCGCCAGCCCGACGTAATAGAGCGGCGCCGGCGGCGTCATGAACATGCCGCTGACCAGCACGATGAACCCGGGAAGCGCGATCAGCCAGAACAGACCGTCGCAAACCGCCGACCACTTGTCGCCCTGCTTGATCAGACCGTACATCTTGAGGCCGATGGCGAAAAACTGGTTCAACACGCCGATGCCCAGAGCCGCGAGTAGCAGCACCACAGGCTGTTCCATCGGATCGAGCACCGTCGTCGCCTGCATCACGCGCTGGAGCGGATTGCCCTCGCCCAAGTACTCGGCCTTGTAGAGATCGCCGAAGCACGAGCCCAACAGGAACCCGAACACCAGCGTCGGCAACCCCGCGAAAAACAGCAGCTTCGCGAAATTGTAGACGCCCTCGTAGGGACGGGTCCGTTTCATGATATACAGGCTGAGCGCGATCAACATGGTCCCGTAGGCCACGTCGCCGAAGCAGAACCCGAAGAAAAGGAAAAAGCTGAAAAACAGATACGGCGACGGGTCGAACCCCGAGTAACGGGGCAGCCCGTACATGTTCACGAGCAACTGGACGGGCCGCACGAGCGGCGGCAGCGACAGGCTGACCGGTACGTCCTCGTCCGGCGCGGGGTCTTCAACCAGAAGCGACACGCCCGGGAAATCCGCGCGCAGCGTCTGTTCGAGCGCCGGCAAGTCACGCTCGCGGACATAGCCGGTGGCCACGTTCACCCACTTGCCCTCGGCGGTGTTCGTGCGCGCGAGCGCCAGACTCTTGTTGCCGTCCCAGAAGGCTTTCAGAACGAGCAGCGACCGCCGGTGCACCGCCAGTTCCGCGGCCCGGGCCGCGACTTCGCGCGCTTGCTCCTCGAACTGGGCCAGGTCCGCCTTCAACTCGCGGATGTGGTCCCGCACGTAGCCGGAAAGTTGCGGCAGCACGACTTCCTCGAAACCGCGCGCCGCAAGTACCGCGCGCGCCGCCTCTTCCTGGTCTTTTAGGAACGCGAACACCACGCGCGTCTTCTCGCCGCGCTTGCCGCTCGACGCCGGGGGCGCGCCCGCGCTCCCGTTCTTACGGTGGTACGGCCCGGGGACCACGGTGCCCCAGGCGAGGGCGCCCGACGCCTCCGCGTCCGCTGCCAAATCGGCGAGCCCGCCCACGGGGATGAGGCCGAAAACGAGTCGTGTCCAGACCGGCTTTGCCAGGTCCGCGACCATGAAGGGCAGGTCCTCGTAGAGTTCGAGATCGCGAAGTTGGTTGTTGATTTCGCTGATGGCCCGCTCGGTGCGGCGGTAGACGGCGTCCAATTCCTGCGCCGTCGCGTAATGCCCCTCCAAATCGAAGTGTTGCCGCGCGTCGTCCAGTTCCTTCGAGTCGATGATGAGGGGAACAGGGGCCAGTCCCGCGATAAAGCCGCGCTGCTCCGGCGCGAACTGGTCAAGCAGGGCCAGAATTAGATTGATCTTCTGGAGATTGCGGTCGATTTCTTCCGTCGATACCTGGTGCCGATCGAGTTGGTCCCGGAATTCCCGGCGTTCGTCGAAGGCGTCCGTGACCTCCACCACCCCGAGGCGGTGCACTTCCTTCATCAGCCGCTGTGCCGAGGCCACCGGGCTGAGCAGGGTCACCTTCTTCATGCGGTCAATGGCCATGACTCACATCTCGCGAAAACGGGCCACGACCCGCCGCGCCTGTGTTGCGATGACCGCCTCGGGCGTCTGTTCGAGGGCGCGCAGCGCCTGTTGATGCTCCGATTGCGCCCGCGCGGCCTCGTCCGCGTGTTTCTTCTCCGCCTCCGCGCGGAATTCGGCGATGCGCCGCGTCACGTCCGTCGCCACACCCTCTTCAATGCGCCGCAGCTCCGCGTCCGCCTCCAGGTCCAACGCCTTCGCCCGGGCGCGGGCCTCCTCCAGAGCGGTATTCGCCTTTCCTTCCACGGCCAGAATGTCATCGATGAGCGATTTCATAGTCACCTTCCGTGCCTTCCCGCGCGCGCGACAACCCGGCTGACCGCGCGCTTCGCCCTTTCCCCGCCGCTCCCCGCGTGTCCAAGCGAAAACCGACACAACAACCCCGCGAGAAGCGCCGGGAATTCTTCCGCGAACCCTCACCCCGACCCGCTGCCCCGGGGAGCGGGAGCGCGATTGGGGCGGAGAGCGGGACGGTAGCCCATTTCAGGGCTCCCGTTCAACTCGCTTCCCGTCATCGTCCTGTTTTACTATATCCCTGTTCAGGCTCAAGAACGCCGCCGCCATCTGCACCGGCTGCATCAGCAACAGCCCCGCCGCCGCCGCTATCAGCGCGTAAAGCCGCGCCGGATCGATAAACCACGACGCCAACAACGCCGCCGCGTACAGGCCAAACCGCGCCGCCGTCCACACCGCCCAGAACCGCTCCGGGTGTTGTGGCATGCGGCCTCGCAACCGCTCCACGCGCGTCGCCAGCAGCCAGAACCCGACAAGTCCCGCCGCGCCGCCCAACAACAAACCCGCCACCGCCGCCGTATCGAACCAGGCCGTCCCCGCCACACTCACCGCCAGCGTCGCCGAGCCCAAGCCGCTCATCCAGCGCCGCATCCGTTTCAACTCTTGGTGCGCGTCTTTCGACATGGCCGCTCCGCTCGCCGTCCGGCATTACCCCGGACTTCCCGCGCCAAAACCGACCAGCCGGAGGCTGATCCTCGAAAAACACGTATTGAGGCCACGCAGGCCCCCGGACCTCGTTCGGGTCTCAGGATACCTAACGGTCGGTAGAGTAGCCGCCGCAAAACCCCGATGTCAAGTCCGCCGACAAGGCCGGCACGCGCTTCCTCGCGTGGCACGGGCATCTTGCCCGTGGTCCTCGATCACGGGCGGGACGCCCGTGCTACGGCGCGCCGGGGCAGAAGCCGTCTTCGCCGTGGTCGCAACGGTGGTACGCGCCGGCGTTGAAGAATTGGATGATTCGCAGCAATTCGGTGATGCTGATGTGCCAGTCCTGCGGGGCGTAGTCGCTGGAATGGGGCGCGCAAGCCTGGACCTTCGTCTGCGTCGTACTCTGCTTCGTCACCCAGGCGCGCCAGAGCTTGATGTGTTGCTCCGGTATCTCGGGCAACTTGATGCCGTGCTTCTTCATGTACGCCTCGACCAGGGGCGAGCGAGTCACTTCCAGCGGGTTGACCCAGCCGCGTTGTTCCGTATCCTCTGTGATTCCTCTGTGTTCTTTGTGCCTCTGTGGTGATTCCGCTTCCCGTCCCGGTCGATAACCGTCCTCGGTCCCCTCGGCGCAATGGTATCCATGTGTGTTGTAGAACTGAACCACCCGCAACAGCTCGTGCATCGAAATCCGCCAATCGGCATCGAGGTCCGCGCTGTGCGGCCCGGCCTCGCCTTCGCCTTCCCCCTCGCCGACGATATTCATAATGAACTCGAAGGCCCCGATGTCGAAGTCCGAGCCGTCCCCTCGCGGCTCGGGGCTCCCGTCGAACCCGCGCGGACGCCCCAGGATATCGAACGCCGCCTCGGGCACATAGGCCCCCGCGTCAATGCACGGCGAGTCCGGACGAAGGCTGAAATCCCCGTTCTCCGGGTCCACAAACTTCGGATCGAGCGAAATATTCGTCGGCTCGCCTGATACGTCGTTCTCGATACAGCTATAAGTGGGAATGTCGCTATCATAAAGCTGATCCTCGATCGGTCCCCTGTTATTCCAAAGGATGTTGTTTATAATAATCACTATATGCGAAGTAAATAATTCAGGTGTTTCGCTAATGCCGCCGGACTGATACCTGACCCTATTTCCAATTATCGTGTTGTTCGCGATCAATCCACGACCGTGAAGAATAGCTGAATCGTACGATTGGTTATACGCGATCATGTTTCCGATCACGTCGCTACTTGAAGACAGTACGCGGCCCCCCGATGTCGGCGTGCCGTTGAATGCCACTACGTTGTTATACACGCCGTCGCACCTGACAATGAGCCCAGTGAATGAGGCGGATCCCACCAATGCATTTCCATAGACGTTGCCGGACCCATAGATTTGGTAGATTCTGTTGTTCGCAATGAAATTCCCTTGGATGCGGCCGGATTGACCGCTAAATGAGATACCATTTCCTCTGTTCCGCACTACGATGTTATTCACAACGGACCCACAGCCTCCCAGAGCGCCGTCATCCGACGCATTGTCAGCTATGATGTTCGATTCAAGGACCCCACTATGACGGCTAACTATATCGCCCCAACTTGTATTCAGTAGAATCAGGTTATATCTGGTTGTTCCCGTGGAATATGATAGTGCGCCGCCTTCCACAAATGCATAATTATCGATTATCAAATTGCGTTCGATCAGCCCACCGCACAGTCTGCACCCCCCACCATCATCCCCCCCAACCCAGTAGCACTCCCAATACCCGTCTCCGCCTCCAAGGTCGTGCCAAATGCATTCTTCCCACTCCTCGGAGTCATTTCGAACGATGACATTGTCCGTCAAGCGGCCGGCGTAGCCGTGAACGCCGCTGCCGGTATTGTCGCGAATGATGTTCGATACAATCTCCGCGCGCGTGCTCGTGCCCGGCGCACCGAAGCGCCTGCCTCCATTGATGCCGCCGCCGTATTCGCTCCACCCGTTGGCAATCGTAAGACCGGTTAGCAGGCAGGCCTCCGTTTCGGTTCCAGCGAACGTAACAACGGTCCCTGCCTGATTCCCGTCAATAATGGTTGCCTCCACGACTGCCAGGTCTTCCGGATCCACCGAGCGCAAGGTGATGTTCTTCCCGTGGAAACGGATGTTTTCGACGTAACGTCCTGGCTGCACAACGATTTCGTCCCCGTCCTCCACGGCATCGATGGCCGCCTGGATCGTCGCATGGTCAGCCGGGACGTTTATTACGGCCGCAACGACCGATGACACTTGGAGCACCGCCAAGAGCGACGGCAAGAAGAGCCGCGTTATGCGATTGCGGCGCGACGGCCGGGATTGCCGTGAACCGCGGCAGACTATTTTCCACACGACATGTTCCTCCAGAGCCGCGTTCAGCCACGTAACTTACGGAAACGGGGAATTGGGCCACGGCGCTTGATAGCTTCCGCCATTGACGCTGACCTCGAGCGGGCCCTGCATTTCCGGCGGCGGGAGCGGCGCATCCCTCACGAGATCGTCAAGGTCCGCCTCCACCGTCAGCGACTCGCCCGAGTACAGCGGGTCAAGGTTCACCGACAACGCGAGTTGATCGCCGGGGCCTTCGTCCGGCGGCGAGAGTTCGATCGATTCGAACGCGGATTGAAACGCGGAAAGATTCGCGAACTCGAAGGGCGGCTGCGGGTTCGCGCCGGACGGCTGCACGCCCATCATCACGAGAAACGCGGCGCCCGCGACTCCGTTGCCCATCCCAAGGTAGTTGCCGCGATCATCGTGATGGATGACGGAAAGGCGAATACGATGTCTCCTGAGCGCGTCACGCCTCCACTCGACGCAGGGGTCTCCGAGCAATGCGTCCTGCAGTCTGAAGCGTAGCGCGTCAACGCCAATGTTCGGGCTCAGGATGGCCAGAAAAACGTCATGGTTGGTCGGCTTCAAGTCCACTAAGTCCAACTCGACCTCGGCAATCTTAACCCAGTGCCACAAACAATCGTCGACCGGCTCCGGGCAGCCTGTGGGCAGGGTGACGGCGGGACACATTGAAGCATTCTGAATCTGAGTCGGATTGCCGTCCACCGTCAATTCGAGCAGTTCGTCGAGGTCAGCGGGCGTCCCTTCGCCCAGCCATCGAAGCCGCGCCTCGATATTGTACGTGCCCGCAATGGGAATGAGGGCGCGCACATCCACCCGTGATTCGCCCTCCCCCTCCCCCTCCCCTTCACCCCCGCCCTCCCCTTCGCCTTCGCCTTCGCCTTCCCCTTCCCCCTCGCTCGGCGGGAGCGTGACATAACTACCGACCGCAAGCGGATCGTCCGTCTTGATCGCGAGATTGCGGAGGATTACGCGGATCAAGTCACTGAGACTCACACTCTGCCCGGATTTCGGGACCTCTGCACCCTCAAATTGGACCTCCGGGACGGCTGGTTCGCGGACAAGCAGGACCCGAGCGTTCTGCGCTCCTTCCCAAGTGCGCCGCCATACCGCCCGTGCGCCAACGTAAATCTGGCGCGTCTCCCCCTGCGCTTCCGCCAAGTGCTGATAGAGGAAGTATACGGGCTCGCTGACTTCGAATGCGCCTTCGCCCTCGCCTTCCCCTTCGCCCAGCACTTCCGTGCCAATGTTCGTTGAAAAGGTCTGGTATGAATCGCTTGGTGGGTCAATGGACACCTCGCCGACATAGACTTTCATCCGATCAACGTCCCACACCGGCTCCTCGATACGCCAGTTGTCGCCCGGGTTACTCCACCGGAGCAGCCACGGGAACACGAAATCCGTTGCGAGGTAGTCCGTATAGGCGGCCTCGGAATTCTGAAAGTCCCCATAGGCGCGGTTGAATTGTCGGCGCAGATATTCCTGGACGGAGGGCTTACCCGCGAGACGCCGGGCCCAACACGGCCAGACGAGGCCGTCGTCGTACAGTTTCTCGTACACCTGACTCGAGGCCAGATACAATGCGACATTTCGATACTGGTCCGAGACGATAAACGCGGGCACGTGATAGGACTTCTTCTGCAATCCGCGCTTCGTCGGCATCTGACCATAGGGGTCTTGCCAAGCGTCCATGACGATATAGCCGGGCAGCGGCTCGATCGGACTGTCGGACGCCGGTCTCGGCAGCAGATAGCTCGTCAGCGTGAGGTCGTGGGGCTCGATGAACTCCTGGTGCGCCGTGGCGAGCGCGAAGCGGTCGCAAATGAAATTGCCGGCGAACTGGTGCGCGTCCTCGCCGTAGGTCTCCCGCACCTGTCGAAACTCCCCCTCGACAAATTGCTGGGTGTATCCTGAGAGGTCCGGCGGCCGATAGCTCGAAATGTAGGCCGAGAAATTGTATTCCGAGTATGGCGGCTTCAGCGAATCTTGCGCATTCTTCGGTATCCGGTACCAACCGAACGCCCGCAGCAGGTCCAAGAGTCTCCCGCGGTCCATCCCCGAGGCCGGCACGCGGCTGTGCGCGCCAAGCATGGCCTTCACATACTCCTGTACCCCGCAGCATTCCGCGGTCACAGTCGTCTCGGGCGCTTCCCACCAGTTGCATGCGATGTCGTACCAGATGTAATCGAGCAGCCCTTTGACTTGTGCGTGGACATGAGGATCCTGGATGAGCCCGTACATCAGCGAGAGCTTGTCGAGCATGACCCCGTGATAGGTCGGGCTGAGAAACTCGCGTTCTCCGAATTGCGATATCCGAGGCATCACCACTTCGTCCAACAGCCGCTTACCGTCACGGATTAGACATGCGTATCGCGGGTCATTGCCCTGACGCCCCAGCGTCTCGCCAAGGGCCACGGCGGTGAACGGCACACTGAGGTAGCGGTTGCTGAACGCCCAGGCGTCCTCGTGCAGCGCGCGCCAGACTTCCCCGGAGACTTCATCCTCGCAGCCTTCCGGCGCCCAATCTTCCGCGCGACAGGGGTCTTCCCCCTCACCCTCCCCTTCGCCCCCGCGCACCCAGGCATCCCAGTATGTCCACAGGTCGTCCTGCACGGCATACGCCGCGCAGTCCAGGACATCCCGCAATATGACCGAATTACTCTCTTTGATGCGGCAGGAATGGCGCGAGTAAAGCGTCAGCAAGTTGCGGAGCGCCTCGTAGGTGGCGGCCATGGGCAATTGATCCTTCTCCGCGGTGTCGGCCCAGAACGCGCCCCAGACCCCGCGATCCTCTCCCGCGCAGGGCTGCTGCAAAGACTCCAGCGCCTCGAACATCCGGTCCTGCCAGTCCTGCTCGTCTTCGGGCCTTGTCTTCCGTTCAAGTATTTGCTCACCGGTCAGCCAGACGTCTTGCATGAAAAACGCCGCCTCATCGTACATTTCATACAGTACCAGAAGGGTATACACAAGTTGCCCCGTGTCAAGTTCCTTCTCCTCTGTTTTCTCACCTCCTTCTCCCTCTCCCTCTCCTTCGCCTTCACCCTCTCCTTCGTCGATAGCCGATAATATCTGGAAAACGGGGTCCATCTTGGCCTTTTGTCCTTCCTGAGCTACCTTCGTCCGCACGCATGACATCCGGTCGTCGAGCGCTGCCGGCAGCCGGATGTCCCATTCCAGGAATGGCGGAAGATAGCCGTCCTCAGACTCTTGGCACATGCAGGAGTCCGCGATTGTCGCATCACAATATCTGTAGCCCCCGCTGTTGTAAAACTGAATCAGCCGCAGCAATTCCGTGAGTGCTATCAGCCAGTCCGGGCCTTCAGGCTTATAATCACTGTCGTGGGGCGCGCACGTGTGATTCGCGCCTGGACCGGGGACGTAGCCGTCCTCGGTGCTCGATGGTTCGTCAGCGCAGTGGAAACCCCCGGAATTGTAAAACTGGATGATGCGGAGGAGTTCGGTCAGGTTGATCTGATTGTCGCCGTCCCGATCCGCCGTGTGGCAGCGGCCACCATAACAGGTCGATGCCTGCCCCTCCCCTTCGCCGCCATCGAGCAGATGGGATTCACCTTCCTCGCCGCCGCGCAATCCCGGGCCGCCTTCTTCGCCCTCGCCCTCGCCCTCGCCGCAGTCGCCCTCGAGGCCGGGGCCTTCGTGGAGGACGGTCACCATCACCGCGGACTCGCGCTCGGGGCCGTCGGCCCGGTAAAGCACCTGGCCGGATATGGCCTGATCGCCATATGCCCAGCCGGGGACGCGCGCGCGATAGCTGAGGGTCAGCGGGAATTCGGGGATATCCACCCAGGCGAATTCGAGCACGCGGGCGCCGGTTCCCGGCGCGATAGCCGGGGAGGCGCTTGCATCGAGCAGTTCCACAAAGGTCCATCCCGGCGGAAGGGTTTCCCGGACTCCCAACGCCGTCACCGAATCCTCCCCGTCGTAATAGACAGTCAACGTAACATCCACGGTACCGCAGGGTTGGTAATCTTCGTCAGCGACGAGACGCCAAAGGACCATGCCCATGTGCCCGCGGTACTTGAAGTTGCCGTATTCGTCGATAAGCGCCGCCGGCACGCCGTTGCCGTCCGTGACGACGAACTCGAGGGCCGCTGTCCGTTCGAGGTCGGGCTCGCGATGGAAGCCGCCCATGAGGTAGAGCGCGCCCGTCCTGCCGTCCACGCGGGCGACGATGACGCCCTCCGGGTTTTCAACCACGAACTCCGGACGATCAGAATGGCGCGACAACGCATCGCTCTCGGGTTCTGCGTGCGTCGTAACCGGCCCACAGAACACGTCGCCGGTATGGCCGCTAATGAGAAACACGGCTTGATTGGCCTCATCGGCGATGATGAAGAAGTTGTACGGCGGGCATCCTTGGAGAATGATCCCGCACAAGAACAACAAGACCCACGCCGCCCATCCGAACGGCGGATCACCCTGGACCCCACTATGCTTATTCATGGCACGACGCCTTATCGTTCAGCGGGCCAACGTATCGGGAGCCGCGACAGGATGTATTCCAACGTCGCGGCGAGGCGGCTTTCCGGAGTGGGAGCGTCACCGAACAAGGATTGCGCGCCCTGGCTTTCGCCGGTGTAGGCCAGCCGCACGATGACATCGCCGTCCGCCGCGCAAATGATGCTCGAACCGGGCACAAAATAGGTGCCCTCGCCTTCCCCTTCGCCGCCGGACTCGAAACGCCCCGACATCATGGCGGTGTCCTGTGACAACAGGAGCGCCGTGGGGCTTTCCCCCGCCAGCAGCGCGAGATAGGCCTTCGGCACGTACGAAGCGTCCACGGCGACAGCCATCCCGCTGTCGTGAAACAGAATGCCCGCCCCGTTGGGCGCCGGGGCGAATTCGAGCGTGTTCGGGAGAGGGACGGGTCCCTCGCCTTCCCCGGCGACCGCGCCGATGCGAATGCCGCCTTCCGACACCGACAGCCACTCGAAATCCTGACCGGGGGTTGCCGCCCGGACCAGCGCCACCGCAAGCAAGAGGCCGATAGCCAGCGCCGCCACGAACAGCACGGTTCTTCTTACAGGTGACATGTCCTCACCCTCCTGAGTTTCCGCGCGGTGGATACCGCGCGCGTAGTACGAGACACACGGGTACCGCTAATGAATACGAGATTCCCCCGTGTTTGTGGCAAGCGCCCCGCCGTCTCCTGGGCTGTCCGCCCTGCGTATCCCCACACTATCATCGTTCGCGCCCCCGCCCGGCTCACGCCGCGCGTTGCGACACCCCTGTCCACCATTGCACTGGACTCTCCAAACCGTCCGTCATTACTATAGCCGAAGGGACTCCCGTTGTCAAGCACTTTTTTCGATAAGCAGTCGCAGGGTAAACTGTGGACAACAACGGACCGCGCGTCGTGTTAAGCCCGCTCCGCCTTCGGCGGGTCGGCGGCTCCTTCGGGGAAAAGGTAGACTCTCGCGTGTGCGCGGGAGGGTTGATGCCGCCGCCGGCGGACGTAGGAAAGTCGGCGATTGTCGCGATCGACGCTATCGCTGAGAACCCTCAGAACTGGTCTTTATACCGCTCGAATTCCTTGGGGGCCTCCTCGGGAGTCTCCCAAAAGGAGGGCTGATCGACGGGCCACTCGCGCTTGAGCGGGTCCTGGCCGAAGAGGCGGATGAGGATACGCCCGGGGGTGATCATGAGGAAGAAGACGAGGGAGAGCAGCACGCGGGTCATGACCCAATTGACGGCCAGCGACAACTTGAGCCAGAGGAACAGCACAGGCCGCAGGAGGAAAGGCGTTGCGAGGCCCAGCAACAGGAACACCGCCGCGACGGCGAGGAAGTAGTAGGGCGGTCCCTCGGCGTGGCCGCGCCAGGCGTGGAGCCCCCAACGGAGCAGCCCGAGCGCCGTGACGGCGACGGCCATGACGACGCCGAACTTGCGCTGCTCGCTCTTGTCTCGGATGTCGATGTGCATTGGCGATCAATCCAGTTCGTACTGCCGGCGCCAGTCTTCTTTCTCTTTCCAGGGCAGTTGTTCCGTCTTGTCGAGGAGGAACGATCCGATACTGAGGTAATCCATGCGCGTGCGCATGAAGCACACGTAAGCGTGCTCGGGCGTGCAGACGATCGGCTCGCCGCGCACGTTGAACGAGGTGTTGATGATGACCGGGCAGCCGGTCTTCTCGTGGAACGCGCGGATCATGTCGTAATAGAGCGGGTTGTCCTCGCGCGCGACGGTCTGCACCCTGGCCGAATTGTCCACGTGCGTGATCGCGGGCACGTCCGACCGGACCACCTTGAGTTTGTCGAATCCCTTCGCCTGTTCTTCCTCTTCCGAGAGCGGGCGCAGCCGATCGGGCCGCACGGCGGTCGTCAGCAGCATGTACGGGCTTTCCGCGCCGCGCAACTCGAAGTAGTCGTCCGCGAATTCGCGCAACACCGTCGGCGCGAAGGGCCGGAACGACTCACGGAACTTGATCTTGAGGTTCAACACGGACTGCATCTCGCGGGACCGCGCGTCGCCGAGGATGCTGCGGCTCCCGAGCGCGCGCGGCCCGAATTCCATGCGGCCCTGGAACCAGCCGACGACCTTGCCGTCCGCGATGAGTTGCGCCACGCGCCCGGGTATCTCGTCGCGGCGCAGTTCCGTGTACGGGATGCCTTCGCGGTCGAGAAAGGCCCGGATCTCCGCGTCCGAGAATTCGGGACCGAGGTAGGATGCCTTCTGCCGCCGGGAATGCGCGACGCGGGGCTTGTCGAGCAACTGGTGCCACGCGAAGAGCGCCGCGCCGAGCGCGTTGCCCGCGTCGCCCGCCGCCGGTTGAATCCAGATATCGTCAAAGGGGCCCTCCCGGAGGATGCGCCCGTTCGCGACGCAGTTGAGCCCCACGCCGCCCGCGATGGCCAGATGCCGCATGCCGGTGATTTCGTGGGCGTGCCGCGCCATCTTCAGCAGAATTTCCTCCGTGACGACCTGGACCGACTTCGCGATATCCATTTCGCGCTGGGTAATCCTGGATTCCGGCTTGCGCGGCGGTCCGCCGAAGAGCCTCGCGAACCGGGCATTGGTCATGCGGCGTCCGGCGCAATAGGCGAAGTACTTCATGTTCAGTCGGAACGAGCCGTCGTCCCGGATATGCACGAGTTCGCGCTTGATTAGGTCCACATAGGCCGGTTCACCGTAAGGGGCCAGCCCCATGAGCTTGTATTCGCCGCTGTTGACCTTGAACCCGGTGAAGTACGTGAATGCCGAGTACAGCAGCCCGAGCGAATGAGGAAAGGTAATCTCCTTCAGGATTTCGACCTTGTTGCCGCGGCCCACGCCGATGGTCGTCGTCTCCCACTCGCCCACGCCGTCCACCGTGATCAACGCCGCTTCGTCGTAAGGACTTGGGAAGAACGCGGCGGCGGCATGGGAGAGGTGGTGCGTCGAGAACAGGATATCGCCGTGGTAGTCCAGTTCCCGGCGGATGGTGTTGCGCATCAGGAACCGTTCCTTCAGCCACACCGGCATCTGGTCGAAGAAAGAGAGCAGCCCTTTGGGCGCGGTGCTCAGATAGGTCATGAGCAGGCGCTCGAACTTGACGAGCGGCTTGTCGTAAAAGACCACGTAGTCGAGGTCGGCGACCGCAAGCCCGGCGGCGCGCAGGCAGTACGCGATGGCGTCCTTGGGAAAGGCGAGATCGTGTTTGACGCGGGAGAAGCGCTCCTCCTGCGCCGCGGCGACAATGTCGCCGTCGCACACCAGGGCGGCCGCGCTGTCGTGGTAGTATGCCGATATGCCGAGAATACGCAATGAATTCAGTCTCTTACGTCGCGCGAATAATACGGGAACCGAACCAAGGGATCAATTGCGGCCATGGACTGCCCGTCGATCACGGCGTGAAAATGGATGCTTGCGATGGGCGCGACAACGTGCTAAGGTGAAGACCTATCACCGCGAAAAGAGGTTGCTCGATATTTGGGGATTGCGGGACAGGCCGGTGATGAAGGAAGTAGCTCGCTATGCGGAGGAAGCCCGCCGCGCGTCACGTGAAACCATATTCCGATATTCCCCATGCCTCCGGCGATTCGGTCGAGGGTGATGATCCACGCCGCAAGCAGCGCGTGATCTGGGTTACTGGTCTCTTGCTCAGCGTGTGTTGGGTGCTTGAGGTCGGCGGACGCTACGCCGTGCAATTCGACTATATCTCGGGGGCGACCCGGGATATCACCGGCCTGCTTGCGATGAGCATACTCGGCCTCTCCTTCCTCCTGGTGTTCTCGAACATTCGCCGCCTGCCCCCGCTTGTCCACTGGGCGCTGCTGTTCGCGATCCTATTCCTGGTGATGTTCCAACTCAGTGATATCGCGGATGAATTCGACGCCGTAAAGGATGTTCCCCTGCTTGGCAAGCAACATGCGGTGCACCAGTTCATCGAGAACGCCCTGGTGGGAACAGGCGGGCTGTTGTTGGTGGCTGGCTTGTACTACGCGATGCTCGAACTCGAGTGGGGCCGGCGGCGACTCGAGGCGGAACGCAGGCAACTCGCCGAGAACGTGGCGGTCCGCGAGCGGGTCGAGGAGGAACTCAAGGCGGCGCGAGACCGGCTCGAGGGAGAGGTCGAGTCGCGCACCAAGGAACTCGCCCAGCGCAACGAGGAACTGCGCGTCGAACTCGGGGATCACGCCCGGGCGGAGGCCTCGCTGGCGCGGCGGCTGCGTTTCGAAGAGGGGCTCGCCGCGTGTTCGCAGACACTGCAGGCGGAGTCCGTGGGCGCCGAGGGGCTCGCCCACGCGCTCGAACTGCTGCGCATTTCCGCCGGGGCCAGCCGTGTAATGTTTTTCGAGAACGAGCAGAGTGATGGCGGCGCGCTGGCCGCGCGGCGGGTAGCCGAGGCCTATGATCCCGAGGCGGCGCGACCGGCCTCCGTCAAGGAAACGAGCCGCCTTTCCTACACCGGCGCGGCCGCCGCCTGGCGCGTGGCCTTGGCGGCGGGACACGCCGTGACAGTTCGCGAGGACACGGTGGCCGCGGAAGAGCAAGCGCTGGTCACGCGTCTGGGCGCGCGCAGCCTGTTGATGTTGCCGGTGGGGTGGGAGGGCGACTGGCGCGGCGTACTGGCGTTCGCAAACGGACCCCGCCGCGACAAGTGGGAGGCCGAAGTGGTGCGCATGCTGCGCACAGCGGCGGAACTGCTGGGCGCGTTCAAGGAGCGCCAGCGGGCAGAGGACTCCCTGCGCAAAGCGCACGAAGACCTCGAGCGGCGGGTCGCCGAACGGACAGCCGACCTCACCTTGGTCAACAAGCGCCTCGAGGCGGAAATCGCGGACCGTCGCCGTGCGGAACGGGATAAGGAGAAACTCGAGGCCCAACTGCGGCAGGCGGAGAAAATGAAGGCCATCGGTACGCTCGCCGGCGGCATCGCCCACGACTTCAACAACATCCTGTCGTCGATCCTCGGGTTTACCGAAATGACCTTGGTGAAGGCCGACGCGGACTTTCCCTATCGCCGGTATCTCGAGGAGGTCTTCAAAGCCGGCAATCGCGCGAAGGAACTGGTTCGGCAAATCCTCGTATTCAGCCGGCAGAGTGAAGAGGAGCGCGCGCCCATCAACATGCACGATATCGTCGACGAAGCGCTTGCCCTCTTCAGCCCCGCCCTCCCGGAAAACATCGTGTTGCGACACGCCCTGGACCCCGATTGTGGGACGGTCCTCGCGGACCCGGTACAGATGCACCAGGTCGTGATGAACCTCCTGTCCAACGCCGAGCACGCCATGCGCGAGAACGGCGGCGTCCTCGAAGTCCGCCTCGAGGCGGTCCGATTTGATGCCCCCGTCACCATGCCCCAGGGCATCTTGCTTCCCGGCGCCTATATCTTGCTCACCGTTTCGGACACGGGGCACGGCATTCCCCCCGAGGCCATCAGCCGTATTTACGAGCCGTTCTATACGACCAAGGCTGTGGGCGAGGGGACAGGGATGGGCCTGGCCATCGTGCACGGCATTGTCACCTCGCTGGGCGGCGTGGTCACCGTCGAGAGCGATTACCGGCGCGGCGCCGTCTTTCGCATCTACCTGCCGCGCTCGCACCACGCGGCGCTGCGGCGCGCGGAGCCTGCGGACGAAGACCTTGGCGGCTCAGAACATATACTCGTCGTCGATGACGAGGCGCAATTGGTCAGCATGTGGACCGAGATGCTGCGCGGCCTCGGATACCAAGTCACGTCGCACACCGGCAGTCGCAGCGCCTTGCAGGATTTCCTCGACGACCCGGACGCCTACGACTTGGCGCTCCTCGATCAAACCATGCCGGAGTTGTCCGGCGCGGAACTCGCCCGGCGCATGCTGGGAAAACGCCCGGGTTTCCCGATCATTCTCGCCACTGGATTCAGCGAGGCCATCACGGCGGAGGACGCGCGGGCGATGGGCATCCGCGAATTTGTCCTGAAACCCATCATCGCAAAGGACCTCGCCCTTACCATTCGCCGCGCCTTGGGAGATGACCGCGCGACGTCTCGGCGGAATCTGGAGGACGATCCGAGCTGAAGCCTGCGATCCAACCTGCAGGCGAGTTCAATCCACGGCCTTGCGATAGCCCGCCACTGCGGCGGCGGCCATGCCCGCGCCGGTGAATTGGGCCGCTCGGGCCGGGCCGTCGCGACGGGCTCGTTCGCGGAAGGCCACGTCCGACAGAACGCGGACCAGCCCCGTTTCGATGGCGTCCACGTCGAGTGGGTCCACGGGATGCGCCGCGCCGCCCGCTACCTCGATGAGCGCCGGATCTGTCGAAATTAGCGTGGGCGCGCCGCATGCAAGCGCCTCCAGGACTGGAATCCCGAAACCTTCATAGAGCGATATGTAGGCGAAGGCGTCCGCCGCCGCATAGAGGGCGGGCAAGTCCTCGTGCGGCGCGTAGTCCGTGAAAATAAGCCGGTCCTGAATGCCCAGGCGGGCGATGGCTTCGACGGCGTCTTTGTAAAGCCAGGCGCGCTTACCCACAATGACCAGCGCGTGATCGAAACCGCGCCGGCGCAGCCGCGCGAAAGCCTCGGCCAGTCGCACGAGGTTCTTCCGCGGCTGGATGAGGCCCACGTAGAGGATGAACCGCTCGGGCAGCCCATACCGCGCGCGCACCCGCTCCAAGGCGTCGTCCACACTGTCCGTCTCGGAGGCGCGCCGAAACAACGACGGCATCGTCGGCTGGACCAGGTCGAAGCGGTCCTCGGGAATGCCGAAACGCTCGGTGATGTCGCGTTGCACTGCGCGGGTCAGCACGAAGATACGGGCGGCGTGCCGGACCGTGAAGCGCGTGAGTGCGCGCAGGCGCTGCCGATCGAACAGCGGCATGGTCTCGGGGAAATGATACGCGACGAGGTCGTGCAGGCTCACGACGTAGGGGCAGGGCCGCCAGAGCGGGGCCGTGTATTGGATGTGCACGAGGTCGAGAGAGAGCCGTCGGCACAGCCGCGGCAGGACATAGAGCATCCGCCTGTAGGAAGAATGCGTGGACAGTGGCACAACCGGGAAGGTAAGCGCCGGTTCCCGATGGCCCGGATTCAGAAAGACGCGGATGTCCGCCTCGGGCGCATGCGCGGCCAAGGCCTCGAGCAACGCGCGCATGTAGGTCTCATTGCCGCCCGCCCGCGTGCCTATCACGTGCGCGTCTATCCCGATCCGCATGAGAAGCCTGCTCCCATCGTGGCATGGGCGTCTCCGTTGTGGCCGGTCTCCCGCTTGCCCGCAGAAGCGTTCCGCAAAGGCAGGGACCGCGCCACGGCGCCGACCGAAGGTCTCCAGTCATGCTCGTTCGTGGCATGGGCGTCCCGCCCATGGTCCTCGATCACGGACAAGACGCCCGTGCCACGTCACCCGCGAGGCTCCGGGAAGTGGTGCGCCTCGATGAGGCAGCACAGCGTGTGCCACAGCGCGATGTGCGCCTCTTGCACTTCCTTTGTCGAATCGCCCGGCGCGCGGACCGCGACGTCGGCGCACGACGCCATCCGGCCGCCCTTCGGCCCCGTGAGCGCAATCGTCGTCGCCCCGAGCGCCTTCGCCACCGACATGGCCATCAGGCAGTTGGTCGCGTTGCCGGACGTCGAAAGCGCGAGCAGCACGTCGCCGGGCCGCGCCAGGGCGTTCAACTCCTGCGCAAAGGCGATATCCCGCAGAGGCGAGTCGTTCTCGACCGCCGTCTTGAGCGACCCGTTGAACCCGAGGGCGTGGGCGCGCAGCCCCGCTTCGAGGTGGGCGGCAAGTTCCTCGCCGAAAGGCAGCCCACGCAACCGCGCGGCGACCTCGGGGGCCAGGGGGCGCTTGCGCTCGAAACTCTTGCAGAGTTCGCCTACGATGTGCATCGCGTCCGCGTTCGACCCACCGTTGCCGCACGTGTACAGCGTGCCCCCGCCGTCGTAGCAGCGCACCAGCGCCGCGTGCGCGTCGCGCAGCGCGCCCATGCACCCGCTCAAGTCGGGGCGGCGACGCGCGAACGCGTCGACAATGTCTTGTTCCGCTGTCGAGAGCGTGATCATCTTCTGCCGCCCTTCCTCATTGACGGACACGGACTCGCGAGCCGCTCCCGTGCATTCGTCCCTATTGTCCATGCCGTCCATATCGTCCATAATGTCCAAAGGTCCACGCGCGGCCAAGACTTGGCCGCCGTTCTGGCCGATTTCCCGCTGAACGCCTCCGGCATAGACCCGGTCCTCATCGATGTTCCACTTCGACGCGAGGCATGCTGCGGGCGACATCGGCCCTAATGGTAGCACGGCGAGTCGCCTCGCGGCATGCCGCACGTGGGAAGGCGATTTCGGAATGAGCGACAGCGAATCATTGACGGCGGAAATGGCGCTCCCGCCTTACCGCGCGAAGGTGCGCGGTTTCTACCATTCGCGATGGTACAACGGCTACGTATACTTCGGAGCCACGAATGCCTTGGCCCTCAGCGCGATCACGGGCGCCGCGCTGCTACGCGACGACGTTCAACCCATTGAATGGATGTTCCTGGCCGCGGCGTTCCTGGTCGCAAATCTGGCCGAGTGGCTGGCCCATCGCGGGCCGATGCACCGGCGCACGTGGTGGATTGCGGCCTTGTTCGACCGGCACACGCTGGTGCATCACGTGTACTTCCCGCACGACGACATGGCCGCCCGCGATCACCGCGAGTGGCTGTACGTCCTGTTTCCCGCGTTCGCCATAGGGCTCGTCTTTGCCACGGCGCTGCCGCTCGCGCTCTTGGCGGCGTTCCTCTTCGGGCGCAATGCGGGTTGCCTGTTCTTCATCGTGGCCATCGGGTACTACCTGCTGTACGAGTGGTTCCACCTTGTCTACCACTGGCCGGAGAGTTCTCGAATCGGCCGTTTCCGCATTGTGCGGGCGCTCCGCCGCCACCACTTGGTGCACCATCATCACCAGCTGATGCAGCGGTACAACTTCAATATCACGTTTCCGATCTGGGATTACCTCCTCGGCAGCGCCTATCGTGAGCGCACCCTTCCATGAACGCCGCCGGTGCGCATCGGCGATGAATCTGCTACACTCCCGCCCGGGATATCCAAGCGGGATTTCGGACTGATGGGCCTCCTCGTGTACGTGGCTGGCATGTTGCTGCTCGGCATCGGCGTTGGGTTGTTCAGCGCCGCGCTCGGGCTGGGCGGCGGCCTGCTCATGGTTCCCGCCTTCATCGCGTTTGTCCCCCACATGGATGAACACACGGCCAAGGGCACCAGTCTTTTCATCATTATCTTTGTCTCGCTCGTGAATGCTTGGCGGCTGAACAAGGACCACGTTTATGTGCCGTGGCGGCTCGCGACTGTTCTCGGGGCGGGTTCGATCGTGGGCAGTTATCTCGGCGCCTGGATCACGACGCAGATGTCGGGCCGCGCCGTTATCGTGGTGTTTATCGTCTTCGTGGTTATCGTCGGCATTCGCACCCTGTTCCTCCAGGAAAGCATTGTGCCGGAGGCGCGCGTGCATCGTCATAGTATTCTTGCGGTGCTCATCGGGTTGGCCGCGGGTGCGGCGGGCGGGGCCACGGGCACGGGTGGCGGCGCGGTCCTGATTCCTTTGGCGTTAGCGGCGGGCATCGTTTCGAACGCGCGCGCGGTCGGTTTGTCGAACATGGTAATGGTCGCCACGAGCATCGCCGGTTCCGTGGCCCATTTCCAGGCCGCTCCTCTCTTTCCGGGCCGGTGGACCGTCGGCCACGTGGCCCTTTCGCTGGCGCCGCTCGTGTTCGTCGGCGCCCAGCTCGGCTCGATTCCCGGCGTGCGCATCAACGCCCTCCTGTCCCTGCCGAGGCGGCGTGTCGTCATGGCGGCGGTGCTGCTGCTCATCGCCGGACGCCTGACGTACCGCGTGTTTGCGTGAGCCTTGCGCGGCGTGGTTGCGCCCGCGAAAGGAATCGGTGTATCAGGTAGGTTGTTCCGTTCTCCAAACCGGAAGGAGACGTCGTTGCCGGATTTATCCCCGAAGAGCGGGTCGGCCGCGTTGGAGCATGTGCGCGGCGATCCCGCGCCGGAGTTGGCGCGGCTGCTCGAAGCGCGGCTGTTGCGCCCCGCGGAGCGCGTCTTGTGTTACGGCTGCGGCCGCGGGGCCGACGTCGCGTGGCTCAAGGCGCGCAAGTTCCGTGCGCAAGGCTACGACCCGTATCCGCCGTTCGGCTACGCGCGCGAGCCCGCCGGGACGTTCGACGTCGTTTGTCTCATTTACCTGCTCACGCGCCTGAAGACCGACGAGAACCGGCGCGCCGTGCTTGCCCGTGCCTTCGGTTACGTCCGGCCCGGCGGGCGCATGCTGATCATCACGCGCAACTGGCGGCGCATCGCGGCGCGGGCGGGAAGACCCGGGCGCGACGCCGCCCTGCAATATCTCGGCGAATTGCTGGCCGACTGTTCGGTGGCGGAAACGCAGACGCACGAGTTCGAGGACGACGGAGCAACGCTTTGCCTTTTCGCGCGGCGTCCAGGTGGGATCGAACCACGGAACCCTGTAATTCAATTGACCGAACACGCGGAAGTCGCGGAGGTTTGCGCGCGCCTGGCGCGCGAACCGCGAATTGGCCTTGATGTCGAGACGACGCTCGACGAGCCTCGCCGGATTTGCCTTATCCAGTGCGGCGCGTCGGACCGCACATACTTGATCGATGCATTGACGCTCGGCGACTGGGGTCCCGTGAAAGCGCTGCTCGAGGATGCCCACGTCGAGAAAGTCATCCACAACGCGCAGTTCGAGGAAGACCTGTTCGCCAAACGCGGTATCCGTATCCGCAACGTGTTCGACACGCTGCCCGCCTCGCGCAGGAAGCATCGTCGCGGCGTCGAAGGCGGCCACAAACTTAACGAGGTGTGCGAGCGGGAACTCGGCATCTATATGGACAAGACGCTCCAGACCTCGGATTGGACCTCGCGCCCACTCACGGTCGAGCAGATTGCCTACGCGGCGCTGGATGCCGAGGTGTTGCTCGATCTCTATCGCGTTTTTCACCCCCCCGATCCGCTGGAGCCCCTGTCCCTCTTCGAATAATACGCGCATCGCGCGCGACGGTTTTTGGTTGACAAAAGTACAGGAATCGCAGTACGCTCTTGCCGTGGGGCATCGCGCGACGGAATTCGTGTTCCGCAACGTGATGCAACCGCTGGGAAGGGAGAGGCGTATCATGCCCCCCCACACGAATCGCGCTACATTTTGGAGCGGTCTGCTTGCCCTCGGCGACACGGTCTGCGTCTTCGCCGCTACGTTCTTCGCTTCCTACATGGATTTGCCGCCCGGGGGAGCGCTTCCCCTGCTCGGGCAGGTGCAAATGGATCTGGCCTATTGCGCCGCATTTGTGCTGGCTTGGCCTGCCCTCGCCGCGCGTCAGCGCCTGTTTGTGTCTCGCCGTCGCGATCATCTGTCGCTGGTGATCTACGACGTGGCCAAGGCCGTGGTGGCCACCGTGATCTTCTCCGGCTTCATGGTGACGTTTTTCACGAATCTGGCGCTGCAACGCGCATTCTTGTTGTGGTTTACGGGCGGCGCGTTCGTGGTGCTCGCTCTGTTCCGCTCGCTGGTTCAAGTGTTTCTATGGAGACTACGCGCACGCGGCAGAAACACGACCCAAGTGATTGTTATCGGTGCCAACCCGCGCACGAAAGAGTTGCTCCGCACGATTCACGACAACCCCCACTTCGGGTATCACGTCGTCGGCATCCTCGAGGACGAACCCGACCGCTGCCGCATGCTCGAAGAATTCAATATCCCGTTGCTCGGCAAGTTCGAATCCCTCGAGCAGGTCCTGACCCGTCACGTGGTGGACGAAGTGTTTATCGGCTTGCCCGTGAGTTCGCGCTACGAGACGATTCAGAGCATGGCGTACCTGTGCGAAGGCGTCGGCGTCGGCGTGCGGCTGATCGCGGACCTGTTCCCCCTGCGGTTGGCCACGAGCCGCTTTCAGAAACTCGAAAATATCCCCATATTGGCCTTGACGAGCATACCCGAGAATCAGGCGCAACTGCTCTTGCAGCGCGCCACCGACATCATCGTATCGGGTCTGGCGTTACTGGCGCTGTCGCCGCTCTTGATTCTCGCCGCCATCGTGATCAAGCTCGATTCGCGGGGCCCGGTGTTCTTTCTCCAGGAGCGCGTCGGCCAAAACCAGCGCCGGTTCAAGATGGTAAAATTCCGTTCGATGGTGATCAACGCCGAACAACTGCGGCGGCAGGTCGAAAAACTGAACGAGGCCGAAGGCCCGATCTTCAAGGTGCGCCGCGACCCAAGATTGACGCGGGTGGGCCGGTTCATCCGCAAATACAGCATTGACGAATTGCCTCAGCTGCTGAATGTTCTTGCGGGCCATATGAGTCTCGTGGGGCCGCGCCCGCCGTTACCGCACGAGGTCGCCCAGTATTCCTGGAACCAGCGCCGCCGCCTGAGCGTGAAACCCGGCATGACCGGCCTGTCCCAGGTGCGCGGACGCAGCGACCTTTCGTTCCGGGAGACAGTGGACCTTGACCTGGCCTACATCGATCAGTGGTCGCTGTGGCTCGTGTTCCGTATCCTGCTGCAAACCATTCCGGCGGTACTTCGAGGGCGCGGGGCCATGTAGGGCCGCGCCGCGACGGGAGCGCGTGTGTTCGTCGATGACGAGGCCGTCAAACGCTTGCTGGGTCAGGGCTACCTTTCCTGGTTGAACGCGATTGTGTCCGTCCTCGGCGCGCGTGTGCTGGGTTCGGGCGCGGCGTTTCTAGGCAACATCCTGGTGGCGCGCCACCTCGAACCGGCGGGCTACGGGCAGTTCTACCTGCTCTTCACGATTATGACGGTGGTGGCCGGTCTTACGGGACCGGGGCTGGACACCAGCCTCGTGCGTTTCGCCTCGAAACATCTGCACACGGACCGCGAAGCATCGTTCGCATACTTTACCGTCATGTTCTACATGAAGTGCGTTGTGTTCGTGACGACGATGCTCTTGGGCGTCATCGCGGCCAAGCCGTTACTGCGGCTCCTGTTTTCCAGTGACGAGGTCACTTCGGTGACCGTCGCCGCCGTGACGCTCGCGTTCTTCGGCGGCGCTGCGGTGTCCATGTGGGGCTTCGCCCAATCTTACTTCCAGTCGCGTCAGCAATTCGGACGCTATGCCGGTTTCGAGTTCTTCAGCTCGACCCTGCGGCTCGGCTTGGTCGTCCTGCTTATTCTCCTCGACGTGCGCCGCATTTGGGCCTATCTGGCCGTGTACGTGGCGGCCCCGACCGCCATGTGGGGGGTCTCGTGGCTGCTGCTGCCGCGTCGCGTATTCACGGCCGACGCGACGATGGCCGTAACGCGCGAACTGCTCGCCTTCGCGAAATGGGTTCTCCTCGCGACCTTCTTCACTACTTTGACACAGCGCCTCGATCTCCTGCTTCTGGGCATGTTTCGCCTGCCGCAGGAGACGCTGGGCTGCTACGGAGCCGCGGTGAGTCTCGTGCTCCTTGGCGAACTCGTGCTGCTTACCTTCTACAACGTCCTGTTGCCCAAGGCGAGCGCGCTAAAAAACGCCAGCGACCTGCGCCGTTTCATTGGGTCATTCCGCGTGCCGTCGCTATTCTTCTGTCTCGGCATGAGCCTGCTCATGCCTTTCGCGGAAACCTTGCGCCACCTGTTCTTCGGCGAGAAGTACGTCGGAACCGAACTCTATTTCCTCATCCTGCTTACCGGAATCATCGTGTCGCTCGGGTGCGCGCCCGCCGTCACCTCCCTCTACTCGCTGGGCCGGTCCCACCTGATTGCGGCGTTCGAGGGCGGCCGTTTCGTGTGCACCCTTGCCCTCGGACTCTACATCGTCCCCCGCTATGGCGCCGTAGGTATGGCCTGGGTCGTAACCGGCACGCGCGCTGTCATGAGCGCCCTTATGTATCTCGTGGCGCACCAGGAGGTGAAGCGGCTCACGGTCGCCGAGTACATGGGCGGCGACGGTTGATCAGGTCCCGGCCGGCGCGGCGCCTGGCGCGCCATGCCGCTGTTCGTCGCCCCCGTTCATAGTCTCATTGATTGTGCGCCGCCCGTGGCTTAAAATGAGGTGTCCCATGTGGTCCCGAGGTAGTGCGCATGGCATCAGTGGGTCTCGTTTTTCGCGACGAAGCGCTGCGGCACAATACCGGGTTCGGGCATCCCGAGTCGTCCGAGCGCCTGCGCGCCATTCTGAACGCCTTCCAGCAGGCGGGCATCGACCCGCCCCGGGTGGACGTCGCTCCCGCTACGCGCAAGGAACTGCTCCGCGTCCACAGCGAATACCATGTGGACACCATCGAGCGGGTCTGCGCCCAACATCTGCCCTATCCCGACCCCGACACGGTCATGGGCAACGGCTCGTGGGAGGCGGCGCTGCTGGCCGCCGGAGGCGCAATCGCCGCGTGCCAGGCGGTCCTCGAAAAACGCTATGATCGCGTCTTTATGGCGATGCGCCCGCCGGGACATCACGCCGAGCGGGACTGGGCCATGGGCTTCTGTCTGTTCAACAATATCGCCATCGCCGCCCGCTGGCTGCGCGACGAGGCCGGCCTCGCCCGAGTCGCCATTCTGGACTGGGATATTCACCACGGCAACGGCACGCAGCATGCTTTCTACGACGACGACTCGGTTTATTACGCCAGCATTCACCAGCACCCGCACTACCCCGGCACGGGTTTCCCGGACGAGCGGGGCAAGAACAACACGAACCTGAACGTGCAGATGCCGCCCGGCATCGGGCCGGACGAGTGGATCCGCGCCCTCGATCAGTACATCCTGCCCGAATTCGAGCGCTTCGACCCCGATTTCCTACTCATTTCCAGCGGGTTTGACGCACACGCGCGGGACCCGCTCGGCCATCAACTGCTGGAAACGGAGCACTACGCCGAGATGACGCGACGTGTCCGCGGCGTCGCGGACGGCCGCATCGTGTCCCTCCTCGAAGGCGGATACCACCTGGAGGCTCTTGGGGAATCGGTCGTCGCCCACTTCCGCTCGCTCGAAGAAGACGGCCCCGCCGCCGCAGAGCGCGGTAAGCAGTAGTCGGTGCTTGTGGCATTTTTCGCATTTTGCGCGCCGCGCGCATGCGCCGTCCAGTAAACGCGAATCTCAGGCCGGGGCCCCAAAAAATTCCTAGCGGATTTTTCCTGTCTCTGCTAGAATAGGGGTCGCTTGGTAGCTCAGACTTGTCAACGACGTGAGGGATGAAGGTAGTCCATTGTATGAGGCCAAAGGTGTGCGCGGTCTTCACAAGAGGGCCTTTTCCGTCTCATTTGGAGGCGTGAAAATACGATCCGAGGAGTATGGAGCAATGTTCACGAATGAGGGTTCTGTAGGGTGCTTTACGGGGAAAAGGGTATGTTGGCTTGCGCTCGCGCTGCTATGTGTTTCCAGCGGGGCGTTCGCCCAGCCCGGGGTCGAGGCGCTGCTCGCGGCCCAGGTCGGCGGTGGTGAGGCGCGACTGACCCAGGCGCCCGACGGCGCGGTGACGTTCGTGGGCGCGCCGGCGGGTGGCCGGTTCGCGGTGCGCGGGGTCTCGGGCTCGCCCGAAGTGCTGGCGCGCGCGTTTCTGAGCCAGGAAGCGGCGGCGTTCGGCATCGAGAGCGGCGCGGTCGATTTCTTGGTCGATCGCGTCACCAAGGGCCCCGGCGGCACGTATGTACGCTTCCAGCAGACTTACGGCGGCCTGCCCGTGTTCGGCGCGCAGGCGCTGGTCCAGGTCGGTCCCGAAAATGGCGTGCGCTGCGCGTTCAGCGACATCCTGCGTCAAACGCTCCCGTTCGACATGGGTAAAATCTCCCTGATTCCCACACTCAGCGCGGGCACCGCGGAAGAAAACGCGCTCGCCGCAGTGGCCGCGCAATACGCCGGAGTTGCTGTGGCTGTCGCCGGCGACCCGACACTCGAAATTCTCGCGCCGGACGTGCTCGGCGTTCCCGGCGCGAGCCGCCTCGTCTGGCGACTGGTCGTCGCGGCGGTCGACGAAGCCCCCGTGAAAGAGCAGGTCTTTATTGATGCGCACACGGGCGAGATCGCGCTACAGTTCTCGCTGATAATGCATGCGAAGAACCGCATGATCTACGACTCCAACAACACGAGTTCAGACCCCGGCACGCTGGCCCGATCGGAAGGCCAGGGGCCGTCGGGCGTGGCGGATGTAAACGCGGCATATGACTACTACGGCCACACCTATGATTTCTATTTCAACGAGCACGGGCGCGACAGTATCGACAATGCGGGCTACACGCTGAGCGCGACCGTGCGGTTCTGCCCGGCTGGCGAGACGTGCCCCTACCCGAATGCCTATTGGAACGGCATTCGCATGTATTTCGGGCAAGGCTACGCCTCGGCGGACGACGTGGTGGCCCACGAACTGACCCACGGAGTCACCGAATATACTTCAGGCCTTATCTATTTCGCCCAGTCCGGCGCGATCAACGAATCCTTCTCCGACATCTGGGGCGAGTTCGTTGATCTGACGAACGGCGCGGGCACGGATACCTCCGGCGTGCGCTGGCTCATGGGAGAGGACCTCCCCATAGGCGCGATCCGCAGCATGGCGAATCCGCCCGACTATGGCGACCCGGACAGCACCTGTCATGCGAATTGGTGGACCAGCTCGGATGACTATTACGGCGTCCACACGAACTCGGGCGTAGGCAACAAGCTGTGCTACCTGCTCACGGATGGCGACACGTTTAACAGTGAGACGGTAACCGCCATGGGCATCTCGTTGACGGCGGACCTCTTCTACGAATGCCAGGTGAACCTGCTGACGGCCTCGGCCAGTTATCTCGACCTGTCGAACGCGATCCAACAGGCGGCGGTCAACTTGGCCTTGGGCGGCGCGGAACAGGCTAACGTAGCGGCGGCGTGCCGCGCCGTGAAGATTACGACCGAGACCTCGTGCCAGTTGCCGCCGCCGGCCCCCGCCAACGATGAGTGCGCCAATGCACAGACCGTCGTAGCGGACACGGTATACACCGGCAACACCGCGGGCGCCACGGGCAGCATGCAACTCGACTGCGGGAGCGGTCCGCTGGGCGACGTGAAGGACGTGTGGTTCTCGTTCACGCCAGGCGCCACCGCCACCTATACGGTCTCGCTGTGCGGCAGCAACTTCGACACGACGCTCGGGGTGTTGACAAACAATTGCGCGAGCCCGTCCGTGCTGGCGTGCAACGACGACTCCTGCGGGGTGCAGTCCCAGGCCAGCCTGGCCTTGACGGGCGGCACGAGCTATCTTGTACGTGCGGCGGGCTACGGCGGCGCCTACGGCAACTATCAGTTGCAGATCACCAGCGGCAGTACGCCGGGAGAGTCCTGCCCGTCGGGTTCGCTGGTGTCGCAATTGCCGCATGGGACGGGCGATGCCTGGAACGCCGCCACCTCCTCCGCCGACACCCAATACTATGTGGTCGAGAACTTCTCCGGCCTTTCCGCGCCGGTCAACGTGGTCCGGTGGTGGGGCCTCAACGCTTTCTATAACGGCAGCTCGTGGGCGACGTGCTCGATGGGATCGGACAACATCGTTGTTACGGTCTATGAAGACAATGCCGGCGCGCCCGGCGCTCAGTGGAATACGGCGACTGTCTCGGCAACCAAAACCGCGACGGGCGCTTCGTACAGCGGGTTCCCGTTGTATCGGTACGAGGCGGCGCTGCCGTTCGACATTACCTTGACCACCGGCTGGATTTCCGTGAAGAGCACCGGCAACGCCAGTTGCTGGTTGATGTGGATGAGTTCCCCAACCGGCGACGCCAGTTCGCGACAGTGGGACGGGAGCACCTACACCACCCTCACAAATGACATGTCGCTCTGTCTCGTGCCCGCGGGCGCGGAGGGCGAGGGCGAGGGCGAGGGCGAGGGTGAAGGTGAAGGTGAAGGTGAAGGTGAAGGTGAGGGCGAAGGCGAAGGCGAAGGCGAGGGCGAGTGCGTAGGCAATCTGGCGCAAGACGGCGGCTTCGAGGCGGGAACGCCCAATGCGTTCTGGACCGAGGCTTCCACGAATTTCGGAACGCCGCTGTGCGATCTCGGGTCATGCGGCGGCACCGGCGGCGGCACCGGGCCGCGCACTGGCTCGTGGTGGACGTGGTTCGGTGGTATCAGCTCGGCCATCGAGGAAGGCTCGGTCGAACAAATGGTCTCCATACCGGCGACAGGATCGGCCGCACTCGAATTCTACCTCGAGATTCCGGCCGCCGGAACCACCGGCTACATGCGCGTGCGCATTGACGGCAATCTGCTCTTCGAGGTGACGGAAGCAAACGCGGCTTCCTACAATCCGTACACCCATGTCGGGCTTGACGTCTCCGCGTACGCGGACGGCGGTGCGCATCTGCTGCGCTTCGAGAGTCGCACGGAAGTAGGCTCAGGCGCGCTGAATTTCTTTGTGGACGACGTGTGCCTGACCGCGGGTGGCGAGGGCGAGGGCGAGGG
>JAKQEQ010000024.1 GCA_029556545.1 Candidatus Hydrogenedentota bacterium | reverse complement strand
CGCCGATGCCGAGGCGGGCGTATTGCCGGCGGGTGCGGGCGTATTCGTAGGCGACCCACTCGTCAATCGAGACGCCATCGTGGTGACCGCGCTCGACCATGAACGGGCGGGGCAGGATCATCCAACTCATTTCCGCGTGGTTGAACGTGTGGGCGAGGTCCCATTCGAGCATTTCGTACTCGTGGGTGAACATATAGCCGAACGGCGCGTCCACCGTCGCCACTTTCCAAATCCATTCGTTGAAATCGGCGGAACAGATAACCACCTTGTAGCCGTCGAGCAGCGCGGGCGCGCGCAGGGCGGTCTTCCCTCCGTAACTGATGCCGTAGAAGCCGATGCGGTCCGGGTCGACGTTCGGAAGCGCGCGCAGCCATTCGAGGATACGCTCGTGCTGGCGCACGATAAACGAAAACAGCGACAGCTTGAGCGGGTGGGCCTTGCGCTGGAGTTGCCGGAACGCGTTGCCGCCGATATACGGGTTCTGCGGCGCAAAGACGATAAAGCCGCGTTCCGCGAGCCGACAGCCGTATTGGTTGTAGGCCGGGTCGTGCTGACCCGGGTCGGCGACCTTGCGCGGCGTGCCCTCGAGGCCGTGCTGGCACACAACGACGGGCCGCCGTTCGCCGGGCGCGAATTCCTTCGGCACAAGAAGAATGCCGTAAGCGAAGACATCGGGGTATACGTCCAGGACTATCTCGTAGCCGCGGTACGCAGGCTCGTCAAAGACCTCGCGGCTGCGCGGGTTCATGGGGAACGTCGGCGGCGGCAGTTTACCCAGCACCTCTTCCCAGAGGTAATCGCGGTACGGCGGCATCGACGCCTCCCACGCATCGAGCGACGTAGCGTCGGCCGTATTCCAGAACACTTCGCGCACCGTGGCGGCCTCGCGCATGAGCCCCTGCGTATATGCGACCAGTTCGTCGAACTGGCGCTTAAGCCGCGCCGCGGCGTTTACCGGCGAGCCCAATATCCTTGGCAATTCCGTCTCCGGGTACAACGATCCGACACCGAGCCCATCGAGAAACCGCGTCAACGTCTCGTCGCCGCCCGGGAGTTCCTCCGGCGGCTGGACCAGCCCCGGCGTCCAGGGCGGCGTCAAACCTTCAAGCAGTTTCCGGGCGCGCGCGCATTCGCCGCGCACGGCCTCGATGGACGGCGTAACGATACGGCCCGGCGCGCCCGCCGCTGTGCGGGCTTTGGCTTTGCGCGGTTCGACACCCTCGGGATGCCGAGCGGCCTCGACGACGAGTGTGCGCGGCGCGATGAGACTCGCGACCTCCGCGTCGCCGAACTCGGTGAGCAGCGCCCACACGCTCCGGTAGATAGGCTCCTCCCAGAGCCCCTCGCGCGGCCCGAAATACCCCGAAACCGCGGCCGCGGCGATGCGCGTATCGAGCGCCGCCGCATACAGCGCGATGAGCCCGCCTTCGCCGTAGCCGAAAACGCCCACGCTGTGTTCTGGCCGGTCCGCATACCGCGCCGCGAGCCAATCGATCGCCGCGAGGACTTTCTCAATCTCGTAACCGATGATGTGGCGGCCCATGTGAAACGCCATGCGCATGAGGAACTCGCGGTGCGCCTCGTTCAACATGCGGAATGCCGGGTTCCCCGAGTGCGTGTGGTCCCGGTTGATCAACAGCGGCACAAGAACGCGACAGCCCGACTCCGCGAGCCGCCGCGCGTATTGCGCGGCCTCCGGCACACCCGCCTCGAGACCTACCAGCATCTCGGGCGTCCAGTCACAGTCCGGCAGCGCGACCACGGACGCCTGCGGCGGCTGTTCCGGTTCGAGAAGCAGCCCCTCGCCGTGAACGCCCTCACGCACAGGCCATCGCACCGCATGTATTGTATATCCCGTGCCCGTGCCCACCAGCGCCGGACGGTCCAGCGTGGCGTCCGGCAACATCTCGACGGGAACGCGCGTATTTACAACGCCGAGCAACGTGCGCAATCGCTCGCGGTTCGGCGCGACTGACGCTTCATAGGCCTCGGCGGAGGACGTGTCCCGCCGCCACTGCTCGTGTCGCCGCGCGCCGATTTCCTCGGTGGCGCGCGTGAGGTAGGCGTCGATCCCGGCGACCATGCGCAGCCCGAGACCGCCTTCCCACGTCAGCGGCGCCGTGTCCGGGAGCACTGCCGCCGCGCAGCAACAGGCGCACAGGCTAAGGGATACACAGAGGGCGGACATGGCTCGTCTCGTTTCCGGCCTACACCCCGGCCGCGGTGATATTCTCGCGCATCTTGCGCAGACCGGTCTCGGCCACGACTTTCGGGTCCTGTTCCCAGTGCTCGCGGCGGAAGAGTTCGAGCGAGAGCGTGCGCTCGTAGCCGATGGCCTTGAGGTCTTTCAACACCTGGGTCAGCGGCAAGATGCCCTCGCCGGGATAGATGCGGTGCTCGTCCTTACCCTCGAACTGCGGAACATCGGCGGGCATATCGTTCCAGTGGAAGTTGGCGATGGCCGTCGGCGCGAGATGCCGCACGCCCTGGAAGCCCGTGCCGCCGCGATACAAGTGGAACGTGTCGCAGATGATGCAGGCGTCCGGGTGGTCCGCGTCGATGGCGATGGCCGCGGCCTGGCCCAGCCGGTGGACGCCCTTGAGGAAGCCCACGAACTCGAAGGCGACGGTGATGCCGTAGTCGTTGCGGCCAATCTCCAGGAGACGGCGATAACACTCCGCGCCCCACTTGAGGTCGAAATCTTCACGGTCCGGCGCAGGAATGGCGGCGACGTAGTGCGACCCCACGTCCGCGGAACGGCGCATGCGCTCGCGCGTTTTCTCCAGGGACTGCTCGAACGCCTCTTCCGTCGGCGGCATGCATTCCCACAAGCCGATGATGTTCGGCACGAACAGCCCGAGGTCCTCGATTTGCTTGGCGACCTCCTTGAGATTGCCGCCTTCGCTCTCGATTTGTTCGAGATCGTTTATCCACAGTTCGAGAGCGTCCCAGCCGGTTTCCGCCGCAATGCGAATCTTTTCGAGCGGCGGCGTCGGGCGGATCGTGCTTGCGTTCAGCGCCAGCGGCCACGGGCTGACGCCTTCCTGGTAGCGTTTCTCGGGCGCGGCCGCAAGCGCGGTCGATACGGCGGCCGTCGCGCCGACGCCCGCCAGACTAGTCCGCAGAAAACCGCGGCGATTCATTGACGATGTCATGCTATGGATTCTCCTGCCGGTTGGGGGCGCGGCGCGGGGATCAATCGCGCGCCGGGGCGCCCCGTTGCTTTTCCTGCCAGACCCGATACTCCGGGCTCTTGAAATACGGATAGGCCTGATGCTCCTTCAGGCAGACAAACGTGAATCGGCACGTGATAATCTCGCGGTCCGCACCCGAGTGCAACTCGTGATTCACGGCCTTCGTCTCGGCGGTCACGGACGACGCCCCCGTCTTCACGATGCGGCTGTAGATGGTAATGATGTCGCCCCGGTGCCCCGGCGCCTTGAAATACACGTTATCGAGCCCCACGGTAACGAAATCCGGATAGCCGATCTTCTCCATGACGTAGATGCCCGTGGCCTCGTCCAGCCAAGCCAGCATCGCGCCGCCGAAGAGATGCCCCTCCGGGTTCAGGTCCTTCTCCATCACGAGGTGCCGCGTGACAATATCAAAACCGTTCAACGAACTCGCGCACATAAGGGCCTCATTCCGAATGAAGCCCATTCATACCATGTTCGCCCCTGGCCGCGCCACCGCTTCGACCCCGTCTTGGCCGGGCCATTGCGCGCGCCCGCCGCCGGCGCCTCCTTGCTCAACCCTGTCGGAGCCACGCCTTGGTGTAAGGACCATCCTCGGGAAGGTCGAGTTTCGGGTCGAGCGCCTCCCCGGCCGCCAGCATCTGTTCCCAAGTAACGGCTTCGCCAGTGTAGGCGGCCATGCGCCCGAGGATCGCGGTAAGCGTGCTCGTGCCGCCGTCCTCCGCGTTGTTGATCAGGTTGCCGCTCTCGATGCCCGCGCGGAAATCCTTCATGTTATTGACCGCGCCCTCCTGGTAGATACGGTTCGTTTCGCCGCCCGGCCAGTGGTCCTTGCGCGACTGAATCGAAACATTGCCGCCGTAATGGGCGTCCGCCGCGCCTTCCGTGCCGAAGACGCGCGTGCAGAGGTCGTCGCAGCCCGGCGCGAACTGCTGCGAACTGAAGCTGAGCAGCACGTCGTTCGGATAGCGGTACTGCGCGATGAAATGGTCCCAGCAATCGCCGATATCCGTCCGGCCGCGCCGCGCGCCGCACCCGCGCGCCTCGACCGGATGCGCGCCGAGGAACCAGTTGGCCACGTCGAGCACGTGGATGTTCTGCTCGACGATGATGTCGCCCGATAGCGCGATATCGAAGCACCAGTTGCGCAGCCGTCCGATTTCGCCGCCTTGGTCGCTCCGCTTGCCGAGCCGGTCGCAATGGTAATACGCCTGCGCGTAGACCGGCGTGCCGATGGCCCCCTCGTGGATGCGTCGGGCGGCCTCGCGGAAGAGTTCGTTGTTCCGCGTCTGGAAGTCCACCAGCACACTGAGCTTGCCCGCGTGCGCCTTCGCGGCCTCCATGATCGCGAGGCAGCCGGGCACATCCACGGCGATCGGCTTCGCAAGATAGACGTGTTTGCCCGCTTCGAGCGCGACCACTGTCTGCTCCGGGTGGAAGTACGGCGGGCTCTCCACGGCCACCGCATCGAGATCGCTCGCTACCAAGTCCTTGTAACCCTCCAGTCCGACGTACCGGCGGTCTTCGGGGACATCGAGCTGTTTCCCCGCCAAGTCCACGCGGTCCTTGAAGTAATCATGCACCGCCACGACCTTCGCGTTCGCGTGTTTCTGGAACAGGTCGCCAATCCAAATACCGCGCCCCCCACAGCCGATAATGCCGACCTCAAATCTGTCGTTTGCGGCATAGGACGTGGCCGTGCCTGAGGCGAGGACCGTGATCCCCGCCGCGCTTGCCGTCGCCGTCCTCAGGAATTCCCGCCGGTCCATCGCGTCCTTGCGTGCAGCCTTCATGTTCGTGTTCCTCCGTAAGCGCGCGGTCATGCCGCCACGCACTGATATGGCGATTGATTACTGTGGCGCGTCCTCGAAAATTTCCACGCCGGCGCTGGTGCCGATGCGCGTCGCACCCGCCTGGATTACCGCAACGGCGTCGCCGTAAGTCCGGATGCCGCCCGCCGCCTTGATGCCGAGTTGGTCGCCCACCACCTGCTTCATGAGCGTCACGTCCTCGATGGTGGCCCCGCCCTGGCCGTAGCCGGTGGAGGTCTTCACGAAGGCGGCCCCGGCACGGATGCTCATCTCGCACACCGCGATCTTCTCGTCCCGCGTGAGGTAACTGGTCTCGAGAATGACCTTGACCGGGATGCCGCGGACCGCTTTGACGACGGCGGCTATCTCGCGCTCGACGTAGCCGGGGTAGCCGCTTTTGAGCGCGCCGATGTTGATCACCATGTCGAGTTCCGTCGCGCCGTTGCGCGCCGCGTCGCGCGCCTCCTCGAGTTTCACTTGCGCCGTGTTCGCCCCGAGCGGGAACCCAACCGTCACGCACACGCCCACCCGCGACCCCGCCAGCTTCTTCGCGCAGAACGGCGCCCACGCCGGGTTCACCGCCACCGCGTGGAACCCGTACTGCAGCGCCTCGTCGCACAACTCCGAAATATCCACCTGCGTCGCGTACGCGCGCAACTGGCTGTGCTCGATCATCCTGGCTAGCTGGGTACGGTTCACCGCCACGGCCACTGTATCCCTTCGACGCTGTTTCCCCCGTCCGGGCAGCCTTATGGTACCACGGCCCGGCAGCCATCGCCAACGCGCGACTGTGCACGCCCAATTTTACTGTCGCCCCCACATCATGGTAAACTGAAGCATTGGCGCGGAGACCCACTTCCCATGGCGCGAGTCCCGCATAACGCCGCTAAAACGGCCATATTTAATCGTTTTACTGGAAATCCTCATCTCGGATTCCCGGGTCTGCGGACTATTGCCTCCGCCGCAATCCTGTGCTGCTGCTTTGCCCAAGCGAATGACACAACGGAGATTCCAGACCTTCCTTTGGCCACGTTCGAGCATATGGCGATGGGTACGCAGTTCGAGTGCATCCTCGTCGCCCCGCGCCCGAACATGCAAGTCGAGGAACTGCGCCATCTGGCCGACGAGGCCTTCGCGGTTATCGACACCATCGAACGGCGGATCAGCAATTGGCGCGACGACAGCGAGACCTCCCAAGTGAACCGGCGCGCGGCGGATGAGCCGGTTGCGGTGTCTTCCCCATTGATTGATTTGCTGCTCGATTGCAAGCGCGTACACCGCGCAACAGACGGCGCGTTCGACGTAACGGTAGGTCCGCTGCTCGATCTCTGGGGATTCTACACGCGAGACGGCCACCTGCCCGCGGACGAGGAAATCCGGACCGCGCTCGACAAGGTCGGCCTGGACAAGGTCGCCGTAGACGAACAAGCGCAGACCGTGCGCTTTGCGACGCCGGGGATGCGGCTAGATTTCGGCGGGATCGGCAAGGGCCTTGCACTCGAACGCGCGGCGAACGTGTTGCGCGCGCAAGGCGTACGGGCCGCCGTCTTGCACTCGGGCACCAGTACGGTCGAGGCCATCGGCGCGCCGCCCGGAGCCGCGGGGTGGACGATTCACATCCGGAACCCGTATAATAAGGAAGGTGAACATATCGCAGAAGTCCGGGTAAGCAATGAATCCTTGTCCACCTCGTCCAGCACCGAGAACTTCCTGGAACTGGACGGGAAGTGGTATGGTCACATTGTGGACCCGAAGACGGGGTGGCCCGTCTCCGGGATTTCGAGCGCCACGGTTGTGGGACCGGGCGCCATGGAGACGGATGCGTTAAGTACGGCCTTCTTCGTGATGGGGGAAGCGCGCGCCCGGGCTTATTGCGCGGCCCATCCCGAATACCGGGCTTTGTTGGTGTTGTCGGAAAACGGCGCGCCCCGGGTGGTGCGAATAAACTTTCCAAGTCAAGAGGAGCAGGATTCATGAGCGACACAGTAAGCCGGAGAAACTTCATGAAGGCCGCCGGGGCGACGGCGGGCGTGGCCATCGCCACAGGCTATTCGCCGTTCTCCTACGCGCAGAACGAAAAGGTGCGCGTGGGATGCATCGGCACGGGCGGCCAGGGCTCGTACCACGTGCGGGACGGCCTGTTGGGCTGCCCGGACGTGGATATCGTGGCGGTGTGCGACGTGTACCGGCCCCACCAGGAGAACGGATTCAAGCTGGCGTGGCTGTCGAACGCGGGCATCCTCCTCGAGGCGGGCGACACGGGCCTGACCGCGGCGCAGCAGGAGCGCCTGGACCGCGCCGTGCAACCGGCCCGCTATTTCGACTACCGCGAAATGCTGGCGAAGGAGCAGTTGGACGCGGTGGTGATCGCGACCCCGTTGCACACGCATTATCAGATGATCATGGACGCGCTATCGTCGGGCTGCCACGTCTTCTCCGAGAAGACGATGTGCTACGAGATCGATCAGGCGCGCGACGTGGTGAAGAAGAGCCACGAAACGGGCAAGTTCGTCCAGGTTGGCCATCAGCGCCGTTACAATCCCCTGTACAATCGCGCCGTAAACCTCGCGTGGAACGAGGGTGTCCTCGGGCGCGTCAATCATATCGATTGCCAGTGGCACCGCAACAACGACTGGCGCCGCCCCCTTCCCGACCGGCGGCTCTCGCCGCAAGAGGCGAAATTTATCCGCGACCTCGAAAAACACCTCAATTGGCGGTTGTACAACGAGAGTTCCCGCGGGTTGATGACCGAACTGGCGACGCATCAGCTTGACATCGCGTCGTGGTTCCTCGATGCGATGCCGAAGCGCGTGTACGGCTACGGCGGCCTCGACTACTGGCGCGACGGACGCGAGGTGGATGACCACGTCAACGTGATTTACGAGTACGAGATCACGCCCGAAAGCCGCGGCTACTACGCCATCAACGCGCGGAACGACCAGCAGGATAAATTGCGCATTAACGAGCCGTACAAAGTCTGTGTCGTCTACTCCAGCATCACGGCCAACGCGAAGAAGGGCTGCAGCGAACTGATCCAGGGCGACGAAGGCTCCTTCGAACTCACCGAGGACGGCGGTTACTTCTTCCGTGAGCCGACCTCGAAGGTCAAGTGGGCCAGCAGTTCGAGCGCGCAGGCCGCCTCGCAGCAGAACGCGACAGTCATCACCTCGGGCGGCACGCTCCAGCTCTCGAACAAGGCGCAGCAGCAGGGCGACCCGATCGTGGTGGACAATACGAAGTCCATCGACCAGCTCCAGTTCCAGGCCTTCGCCTACTATATCCGCAACGGCGGCGCGCCCAAGTCCAATGTCATGGTGGGCCTGCGCTCGACCATTCTCGGCCTGGCCGGCTACATCGCGATGGCGGAACGCCGCGAGGTCGAAATCGACCCCGCGTGGTACACATTCGACTTCCCGACGCCTGACCCGTCGGTCGTCAGCTAGACTCGGAAGTACCCCCGCCGCGGCGCGGGCCGTTTCCGCGCCGCGGCTGACCTCAGCTTCTCCCCGGAAGGAAAGACGCACGTGTCATGGTAAGAACTTCGTTTACCCGCGCGGCCTTGGCTGTTTTGGTGTGGTGCGTGACGCTGGTTCCTGGCGCGGCAGAAGAGTCCGCGCAATCCGAGATCGAGAACTTCGACAAGTACATCGGTCGCCCCTTGGTCGAGGACAGCCGCGCGCTCAACGCTGACCTCATCCGTACCCTGCCGCTTGCCTGCCCGCCGTTCCACCTCCTCGACGAGAACGGCGAAATCATCGACCCCACGAAGGACGAATTCGGCCAGCCCGTCGATCCGAAGGACGTGCGAGGCATCCCGCGCGCCATCAGCACGCGCAATACCTGCGGCGCGTGCCACGACTATGACCGCGTCACCCACGGCTATCACTTCATGACGGGCCGCGACGAACTATTCGCCGAATCCCCGGCGACGGCAGGCACTTCGCCGCATCGGAGCCCGGGTTTCTTCGGCAAGTGGCAACTGCTCTATCAGCGCGAGCTCTCGCCCAAGTATTTCGACGACCCCGACCACGTGGATATGACGCCCTTCGAGTGGATCGTCAGCTGCGGGGTCTGTCATCCGGGCGGTGGCCCGGCCGAGTACGACCGCGCCGGCCAACGCTACGACCGGGCGCTCCGGCTCGACCGCGAACTCGCGTACATGGGCGACGGCGACTATCACGAGTCGCCCTGGGAACTCACCGGTGTGATGGAGGCGGACTGTTTTATCTGCCACCTCGCGGGTTACGAATACTCAATACGGGCACAGCAGATCAAGAAGCTTAATTTTAAGTGGGCCGCGACGGCGGCTTCGGGCCTGGGTTATGTCTGGGGATCGGTGGCCGATGGCCAGACCCCGAATGTCTACTACAAGAAGAGTCTGTTCCTGGCCGACGGTACGGTTCACCTGCCCATCCAGCGGCCCGGCGACCGTCAGTGCTTGTTCTGCCACGACATTTCGAGCGTGCAGAAACGTGGCAGCACGTGGCATCAGCATTACGAGTATGACGTCCACACCGAACAGGGCATGACCTGCCTCAAGTGCCACCCGGGGGACCTCCGCCACAATTTCGCCAAGGGCTCGTCCTCCAGCCAGACCGTGCGCGACAACCTCGATGACTCGATGCTCTCGTGCAAGGAGTGCCACGAGCAACAGGTATTGGGCGCGCCGGATTACAAGCACGAGTGGCTGCCGTACCTTCACTTGGAACGAATCAGCTGCGAGGCGTGCCACATTACGACGCGGCCTTTTATCGGGACCGGCGTCGTGGACACCGTGGCGGGCGACTGGCGGCAATTGCCCTTCGAGACCGACCCGAGCGCCGCAGATACCTGGATGTTCGGCGCCATGTGGGGGAGTATCCTGAGCGACGTGCTCGACAGCCGCTTCCAGCCGTTCACGCAAGAGGAACTGACCCAGGCGGCGGAAATGATCGTCCCGGCGGATGCGCCTATCCGGCAAAGCGCACCGGGTCTGTCAGAAGAGCCCTTCCGCGTCCGCGACGAGGTCGCCCGCCTCGGCGGACTCGAAGCGGAATCCGCGCGCGCCGCCATGCTGTTCGCACTGGATACGCTTCTTGAATCGCGCGCGTCCGGCGAGCATGCAGTGGGCGTATTTCGCGGAAATGCGTACCACCTCCAGTTCGGCGCGATGCGCGAGGTGCAGAGCACGCTCCAGCCTCGCCGACCCGGCGCCACCATCGCCGCATCCCCCTTCGCCTTCGCGCGCGCCAAGGACGGCGGCGTTATCCATCCCGAAGGCTATCAACTGGGCGTCTTCTGGGCGATCATGGACGGCGAGTTCGCAAGACCGCTGTTTCCCCGCGAAATGAAGGCGGCCTGGAACTTCCTGCACGACGACGAATACAAGCATTACCTCTATCCCGGCCATACCGCGGACGGCGCGCCGTCGCCCGCCGTCGGAGTCGCTCAGGCGAACCCGACGGACGTGTCGGACGTGTCAGACTCGTCGGACCCGTCGGACTCGTCAGACGCCGCAGCCCCCGCCGACCAGGCTCCGGCGGAGGAAACCCCGCCAGGCGCATCGGAGGTCGCGGAAACGGCGGAGACAGCGGAGGCCCCCGGGCCGTCCGAGGCGGAACTTGCCGCGGCCATTACCGGCAAGCTCACCGCGTTCAAGCCGGAAGAACGCCGACTCGTCAAAATCCATGACGACAATAACGACTCGTTCCCCGAGGCGAACACCGACGAGGAAATCGCAGCGGTCGCGTGGGCGCTCAAGCAAACCGCGCCGCGCCTCGCGGACCGCGACCTGTTCTACGTCAAGGGCGAGACCGTGTATCGCGTGGAGATCGCCGATTGGCGCAATCCCTACGATGGCGCGTTGACCGAGATGCCCCCCGTCGCCGAAGGCGCGCCGTTCCTGCGCATCGACCGCCACGAACGGGTCGAGAGACCCGGCGAAAGCAGTTGGGACCCGCCCCAGATGGTCTGGGAACGCCGCGAGATGCGGATCGCCCCGGCATACGAAGTCGCCGTCCAGCCCGTTGACCCCGCGACGCATCCTGAGATCGCCGCGTTGGCCCAACGGTTGTCCTGGACCGTCTCACACGGCGTCGAACCGGCGAAGATGGCCCTCGGCGCGAACGGCTGCGCCGACTGCCACGCCGCGGACGCGCACTTCTTCTTCGGCTCCATCGCCACGGACCCTTACACCGCCGACGGCACACCCGCCACGAGACCCATGTACGAGGCGCTCGGTTATAACAAGCAGGACCTGCTTATAGGCGCATGGCGCGAAACCGTGCTGAAGCCGCTATCCCCCTACGCCGTCCTCGCCGTGCTCGCGATGATAATCCTGCACTTCGTCATCTTCGGCATCAAGGGCGGCAGCCCGGCCGGCCCGCCGAACGTCGTGCGGTTCCGCATCCACGAGCGGCTCAGCCACCTTGTGTCGATGACCACCGTCGTGTTTCTCGCCGTGACCGGGTTCTGCTTCCTGCTTGGCAAGAGCGACCCGCTCGCCCACTGGGCCCGGCCTTGGCACACCTACTTCGGCTACGTCGCCTCCGTGGGCGTCTTGATCATGGTCCTGGTCTGGCTCCTCTCGATGCTGCCCGCGCGCGGCGACCTCAAGTGGCTGCTCAAGGCCGGCGGCTACCTCGGCGGCGTGAAGGGCCACCTGCCCGCCGGCAAATTCAACGCCGGCCAGAAAGTCCTCTTCTGGATGGTTGTGGCGGCCTTCGGCGCGCTCATCGTCACCGGTGTACTCATGGGCCTCAACCGCGACGCACACTTCGCGGGCCAGGAACTCCTGTACACCATTCACGACGTGGCCGGGCTCGTCATGATCGTCCTGCTCATGGCCCACGTGTACCTCGCCACCGTCGTCGTGCCGCATAGCCTGCGCAGTCTCTTCGGCGGCAAGGTCAGCGACGTCTGGGCGCATGAGCACCACGCGGACTGGAAACACCCCGAACCGGGGAACACCGGGGCCTGCGTAAGAGAAGTGGGCGATCAAGCCGCGCAGGCATCCCAGTAATTCTGGAAGCGACGGGAGAGGGCAGCACATCGCAGGGGGGTATTGCCGCGCGGTTATTGCGGAGCATTCTCCGCATCTCCGCAATCAAGAGAGAGAACTTACGCCTGCGCGGTCTCTCCTGCCGCAGGTCCCCCGCTCCTGGGCGTTGCGTTGGACAGGCATTTGCGGCATACTACGGTGACAGGTCAGCGCTTACGTTGGACCGGTCTCGCGTCGGCGCGCGGAAACGGGTCCACGAGACGCAAAGGAAGGGACGCGGCGTCCGGCCGCGGATGGAAGCCCGAATGATAGTGAAAACGGCGCGATTCGGCGAAATCACGATCGAACCCGATGCGGTTATCACGTTCGCGCAACCGATCATCGGCTTCGCCTCTCAGCTTCAATATCTGCTGCTTCCGGGGCCGACCCAGGGGCCGGTCAAATGGCTTCAGTCCGTTGATACGCCGGATTTGGCGTTTCTGGTGGTTGACCCGCGGGCGCTGGTACCGGATTACAAGGTGGTTCTGAGCGCAGTCGAGTTGACGGAACTGGGGGCAGGAAGCGTCGAGGAATTGGAGGTATATACGCTGCTGGTGGTGCCGGAGGACCCCGCGCTGGTACGCACGAACCTGCGCGCGCCGATTGTGGTCCATCCGAAGCGTCGCTTGGCCCGACAAGTCGTGCTGGATCAGCCGGATTACCCGATCCAGTTTTTCCTTGCGCAGGCCAAGAAGGGCACGGAAGCCCGGGAGAGCAGCCATGCTCGTGCTGACGCGTAAGGAGAATGAGAGCATCATGATCGGCAACGACATCGAGGTCAAGGTGCTCGATCTCAGAGACAACCAGGTGAAACTGGGCATCGTGGCGCCGCGCGCCGTGGTGGTGCACCGGCGCGAGGTGTACCTGGCCATTCACGCGGAGAACGCGCAGGCGGCCAACGCGCCGAATATCGACGCGGTTTCGGGGCTCGTCCCTCGCTAAGCCGCAGGAGCGCACCCATGGACGTGATCGTGGATGGAGAACGCAACTTCGAGTTCACCGGCGAACCGGCGGACGCGCTCGCCGCGGCGGCGGCCATCGAGAGTTGGCTGCGCGAACGCGAACGCGCCATGCTGAGCATCGTCGTGGACGGTAAGAGCATCGCGCCGGACGCGCTTATCGCGCGGCTCAGCGATGTGCCGACCGAAGCCGTCACGACCATCGAAGTGAGCAGCGCGCCCGTGGCGGAACTGGTGAATCAATGCCTGATCGAGCTCGCCGAAGCGTTGCCGAACCTCCCCGAAGCCTGCCGCAGTCTGGCGGAAGTGTTTCACGGGGAGACGCCCGAGGATGGATTCGAGCCGTTCGAGGAACTGGCGGTGCTTTGGGGCCACGTGAAGACGCGCCAATTGCTGATCGCGAACGCGTTGCGGCTTGACCTCGATTCGATGTCGCTTGACGGGAGTTCACTGAAGGCCCTGCACGACGATCTGAACGCGCAGTTAAAGGAGGCGGCGGAGGCACTCGAAAACGGGGATTGCATTCTCCTGGGGGACCTTCTCGAATACGAACTGGCGCCGCGCGCGGAGCGCGAGGAACGGATCGTCGGGTTGCTCCGCGAGCGGGCGGCGTCCGCCGCCGGCTGATATGAAGGCGCCCCGGGTTCTGACCTTCAATTTTCACGAGCCTTACCTCTGCCTCATGGCGAAGACCGGGCTGACGCTGCACGTGGGGCAATACGAGCGGGGCGTCCTGGCCAGACCCTGGTTCGAGCATTACCGTCCGAAGCCCGCGAATCTCGTGCTCGTGCCGGAAGGACAGTGGCGGGCGGACCTCATGGCGGGCCGGTATGACGTGGTCATTGCGCACAATGAGAACAACGCGCTGGATGTTCGCAAGGCGTCGGTCCCGAAGCTGCTCGTGTGCCATAACCGCCGGTCCTTCCTGGCGACGACGGCGAAAACGGACCGGGGCGACCCGGCGGAGTCATTTTGGAAACTCATCGGATGCCTGCGGGAATGGTTTGCGTTCATCTTTATTTCGGAGTCGAAGCGCGCGGATTACGGCATTCCGGGCCGGGTGATCCCGCCGGGGATCGACATCGAGGAATACGGCGGATACACGGGCGAGGAGGCGTGCGTGCTGCGCGTCGGCAACATGATGCGCGACCGCAATCTCATGTTCGACGTGGATTTTCAGGAGCGGGTTGTGGCCGGCCTGCCTCATCGGGTCATCGGGGAGAACCCTGGCATCCCGGACTCGATGCCGGCGCGGTCGTTCGACGAACTCCGCGCGTATTACCGCCGATCGCGGTGTCTCCTCCATGTGACGCGGGAGGCCTATGAGGACGGCTACAACCTCGTCACGCTTGAGGCGATGGCGACGGGTTTGCCGATCGTCGCGCTGGCGAATCCGACGTCGCCCCTAACCGACGGCGTGGATGGGTTTGTGTCCTACGACGCCGCCGTGCTACGGGACCGTATCGAGGCGTTGCTTCGGGACCGGGAGTTGGCACGGGAAATCGGCGCGCGGGGCCGGGAGACGGTGGCGCGGAAGTTTCCGCTGGAGGCGTTTGTCGAGCGTTGGCGCGCTGCCATCTTCGAGGCGGCGGACCAGGGCGCGAAACGTTTCGGCGGCCCACAGGCCACCGCCGCAGCGGCGGCGACGCCACGAATGAACATCTTGCTCCACTATATGGCGTCGCCCATAACCACAGGGCGCTATTTCGACGAGGCGCTGCGCGAGAACCATAACGTCCTTACCGCCGGTTATCGCGTGCCGGAGGACGTGCTGGCCCTGTGGGGGTTCCCGGCCCCCACGCCGCCGTATCTCCCCCACGCCGTCAACCTGGCGCTCGAGGCCAGTTGGGCGGACGTGGCGGCGGGGCTGCCGGAGGGCTATGCGCCGGACCTGTATTTGTGGGTCGATTCCGGCCCGAAGGCCGCGCCCGAGGGACTCGAGGCGCTCGACGCGCCGAAGATCGCGTATCTCATCGACTCGCATATCGCGCCGGAACTTCGGCTCGCGATGGCGCGTCCGTTCGATTGCGTGTTTCTCGCGCAGAAAGGGCAGGTGGAGTCCTTCCGCGAGGCGGGCATCCGCCACGTGTTCTGGGTTCCGTTGGCGTGCAGTCCCGCGCTGCACAATGTCGCGTCCCGCGCTCGCGCGCTCGACGTGGCCTACGTGGGCAGCTTCAGCACGGAAGAGGATGCGCGGCGGCCCCGGCTGCTCGAGGCCGTGCGCGCGCGCTTTCCAGACTGCTTCATCGGCAAGGCCTGGCCTGAAGACATGGCGGGCATTTACGCCGGCGCGAAGATCGTCGTGAACGCCTGCGTCAACCGCGACGTGAACATGCGGGTCTTCGAGGGCATGGCGTCGGGCGCGCTTGTGATCACAGACGAGGCGGACGGACTCGAGGACCTCTTCCAGGACCGGAAGCACCTCGTGGTCTACCGCAACGACGACGAACTGCTCGACCTGATCGCTTATTACCTGGAGCATGAAGACGAACGCGCGCGCATCGCTGAGACCGGGCTCGCGTGCGTACTCGGCGAGCACACCTACTCGCATCGCGTGCGGGAAATACTCGACACCACTCGGGCCGTTCTGGGCGCGTTGGGTCGCGAAGACGCCGATTTCGAGCTTGGCGAGTACTACGAATGCCCGCGCCCGGAATTACTGCCGTTCATCCCGTTGCACGCTCGGCGCGTGCTCGACGTGGGCTGCGGCGCGGGCGCATTCGGCTGGCTGCTCAAGCGCCAGCGGCGGAACATCACGGTGAGCGGCCTGGAGGTAGTCGAACACGCCGCGGAAAAGGCGCGCCGCGTCCTTGACGGCGTGATTGTCGGCAGCATCGAGACGATGGACCTGCCCTTCGAAGACGGGCGCTTCGATTGCATCGTGTGCGCGGACGTGTTGGAGCATCTCGTCGACCCGGCCGCCGCGCTGCGAAAACTCGCGCGCGTGCTCGCGCCGGACGGCGTCATCGTGATCAGCATCCCGAACGTGCGGTACTACGCCGTGATCGAGAGTCTCTCGCTCGGGCGATGGCAATACATGGACCGGGGCATCCTGGACCGCACGCACCTGCGGTTTTTCACGCGCGTCGAACTCGAGGGATTGGTCCGGGATGCGGGCCTTGAATTGTGCGAGCTCGCGCCGCTCTCGATGGGGCGCGAGGACCTGTTGCCGCTCGGACCGGACGGCTCGGTGCGGATGGGCAAGATCACAATCGAGGGCGTGAGCGATGCGGAGTACGCGGACCTGCGCACGTATCAGTATCGTGTGATCGCGGGACATCCCGGCGCGGACCGGCTCGCGCGGGCGCGCGCGGCCCTCGAACAGGGCCATGCGGAGGTGGCGGCGGCGCTGGCGCTGCATGCGGCGGGCGTGGACGAATGCGAGCGGCGGCGTGTTGCGGCGAAAGCGCTTGCACGGGCGGGACAACTGACGCGGGCCGAGGAACTGTTGCGCGAGGCGGCGGCGATCCGCCCGGAGGACGCGACGGTGGCGGGCGAACTGGGCATTTTGCTGGTGGGGATGAATCGGGCCGGCGCGGCGCGGCCGCTGCTCGAGCGCGCGGTGGCGGCGCACCCCGAGGATGCGCGCGCGCTGGGCGCGTTGGGGCTGGCGGCATTGGCGGAACGGCGAGCCGATGAGGCGTATGATTGCCTGAAACGGGCGCTGGAGAGCAGTCTCGAGCATGCGGCGCTGCTCAAGCATTTCGCGCCGCTTGCCGAAACTCTGGACCGGGTCGAGGACGCGCTGCCCGTGATCGAACGCTATGCGGACTTCTATCCCGGAAACGCCGAGTTGGCGTGTACCTGCGCCGCGCTACGGCTGCGGCAAGGCGACCTCGCGGCGGCCCGGGAGCGGCTGGACACCGTCTTGCTGCTCGAACCGGAGCACGCGCGCGCCCGCGAACTCCTGCGCGAAATCGAGGACCGAGACACAGGCTGATGATGCGACCCGCTGACGCATGGAAGACGGAGTTGGGCGGCACGCCCGACCGCGACGACGTGCGCATCATCGAAGCGCGGTCGGGAAAGCCTACGCTCAAGGTCGGGCAGGTGCTGCTGCACAGCCGTTACGACCCGGAACGCGAGGCGGCGCAACTCGTCGATTCGGCGGGGCTTGATCCCTCCCGGCCCGTGCTCGTCATCGGGCTCGGGCTGGGCTATCACGTGCGCGAACTGCTTGCGCGCGGTTTCGAGGCGGCCGCCGTCGAGCCGGACGCCGCCGTGGCGCGCCGCGCCCTCGAGGGTCCGCTCGGGGAGGCCGCTTTTCCGCTTGGTATCGGGGAGGTCGAGGCTGTCGCGGCGTCGGAGGCGTTCCGGTCGCTTGCGCGGCGGATGCCGCAAGTGCTGATACACCCGCCGACGGCGCGGCTGCATCCCCGGTACGTGGACGCCCTGCGCGCCGCATTGGCGCGCGAGGCCTTTTCCGGCGTGCGCTTCAGCGTGGCGGTGGTCGGTCCGATGTACGGCGGGTCGCTGCCGATTACGCGGTATCTGGCCGATGCGTTTCGCGCGCTGGGTCATCGCACGCTCGCGGTGGATAACGCCGAAGGCTGGCCGCTTTACGAAGCGGTGACGGGGAGCGTCGAGCACGCCCGCGCCAAGGCGCAACTCGGCCAGATGGTCACCAACCTGCTCGGGGAATGGACCTATGCCCGCGTGGCGGAGTTCAACCCGGAGATTTGCATCGTACTCGCGCAGGCGCCGGTTCGCTCGAATTTCGCGGCGCGTCTCGCGGAAAGCGGGACGGTGTCGGCGTTCTGGTTCGTCGAGAACTGGCGGCACATGCCCTATTGGAAACAGGTGGCGCTCGAATACGATTACTTCTTCCACATTCAGCCGGGCGAGTTCGACGCGCTACTCGAGGCCATCGGCTGCAAGCACCATGCGTTCGTCCAGACGGGCTGCGACCCGGCGGTACACCGGCCCGCGGAATTGACGGCGGAGGAACGGGCGGAGTTCGGCTGCGATCTCTCGTTCGCGGGGGCGGGCTATTACAACCGCAACCGCTTATTTCGCGGGCTGACCGACTACGACTTCAAGATTTGGGGCGTGAACTGGACCGAGCGCGCCCTGGCGCGACTGGTGCAGCGGCGCGACCAGCGTTTCAGTCCCGAGGAGTTCATGAAGATCGTCGCGGCGTCGAAGATCAACCTCAACCTGCACTCGAGTAACCGCCGCGAGGGCGTGGACCCGGCCTGCGACGCGATCAACCCGCGAGTCTTCGAGATCGCGGCGGCGGGCGGCTTTCAACTCTGCGATCCGTGCGTCGGTCTCGAAGATCATTTCGATTTCGAGACGGAATTGCCGACTTTTACGAATCTTGCGGAATTGCGCGCCCGTATCGACTACTTTCTTGCCCATCCCGACGATCGGAAAGCCATCGCGCGGGCGGCGCGGGACCGCGCGCTGCGCGATCACACCTACGAACGGCGCGCGCAACAGATGCTCGACCTCATCCTCGAGCGGCACGGCGCGCGCCTGCTCAAGCGGGGCGTGCGCGTGCAGCGTTCGAGCAAAGAAATCATGGAGCGCGTCGGCGCGGACAGCGACTTGGGCAAGTATCTGGCCCTATGGCCGCCAGATGCGCTCTTCACGTATGACAGCCTGCGCGCGATGCAGGATCAGCGCGTGGGCGAAGACCTTTACGCCGCCCGGGTCTTCCATTATCTCCGCGAAGTGCGTGAATTCGCCGAAGCGGTGCTGCGGGAGCGCCGGTGATGCGTATCCTCGTGCTCCAGACCACGCGCATGGGCGACGTGCTCCAGACCTCGCCGTTGATTCGCGGCATCCGCGAGCGGTACCCCGACGCGCATATCGCGGTGCTGGTGCGGCGCATGGGCCGCGCGGTCGCCGAGCGGCACCCGGACATTGACGAGGTCATTGTGTACGAGGAAGACGAACTCTTCCTCGACTTGCGCGCGAACGACTCGGAGCGGCTGCTACGGGCGTATGACCTCGCCGAAGAGCGTATTCGCGCGCTACGGGAGGAAGGATTCGACCTCGCCTACAACGTTACGCACAGCATCGCCTCCGCCATGCTGCTGAAACTCGCGGGGATTCCCAAGGTGGTGGGGGCGCACCTGAGCGACGAGGGGCAGTTCGTGCTGCGCGGCGCGTGGACCACCTACTTCTTCACGAGTATCTTCCACCGGGAATATAACGATCTGAATCTGTGCGACATCTCGCGGCATTTCGAACCGGGCGTGTCGCCGCCGCGCCTGGTCTTCGAGGTGCGCGACGCCGACCGGGCCGCCGCGGACGCGCTGCTCGAACGGCGCGGCGTGCCGCGCGACGCTTTCCTGGTGTGCATGCAACTGGGCGCGAGCGAGGAGAACAAGCGCTGGAGCGAGGCGCACTTCGCGCGCCTCGCGCGGCTGCTGCGGGACCGATACCAGGCGCGCATACTGCTCGTCGGGGTTCGCGAGGAGGCGGTTCTCGGCGAGGTGTTCGAGGGCCACGCACCGGGGCTTGCCGTGCCGCTCTACGGGGAAACGACGATCCCCGAGTTGGGCGCGCTCTTGGAACGCGCGCGGGTCCTGGTCACCAACGATACGGGAACGATGCACATCGCGGCGGCAGTGAATTGCCCAGTCGCGCTGGTGTCGGTCGGCCATGTGCATTATCGAGAAACCGGCCCCTACGGCGAAGGGCATTGCGCGGTCGAGTGGCGGCGCGACAACCTCGGGACGGGACACGAGGTGCCGGGCGGGCTCGACGAGCGCGAACTGGTCCAACCGGAGCACGCGCTGCGGGCCGTCGAGTGCGCGCTGCGCTTTCGGGAGACGGGGCGCGTGGAACCGGTCGCCGACATGCCCGAACTCGCGCCGATAGACCTGTACGTGACGTGCTTCGCACCCGACGGGTGCCTTGAATACTATCCCGCGCTACGGCGGCCCATGACGCAACGGGACTTTCTGCGTTGCGCGTACCGGCTCATGTGGCTCGACCATCTGGGCGGGGAGGGGCGCAACGTGGAAGCACAGCAAAGGGAGAGCATCCAGCGGCTTCTGCGCTGCCACGATGGTCCCGACGCGGAGGCCGTCCGCGCGTGGATGCGGGAACTCGACGGCGACTTCGAAGGGCTCGCGCAACTGGCGCAGCGGGGCGTCGGGGCCACGGACGGGTTGCTCGACCACCTGCGCGGCGGCGGCGGCATGGCGAAGGCCAAGGACCTGGTGGCGGCATTGATGGCGCTGGACGAGGAAATGCGCATCCACAGCGAGCTACATCCGCCGTGCCGGCCGCTGATCGGCATAGCCCGTTTCGAGCGCGACAACCTCGAGGGCGCGGACCCGCTTGTGCTCGCCGAGGCCACGCTTGCTATCTACCAAGCGTGCCGCGACCGCGCGGACCTGCTCCGGCGCAAGCTCGAACTCATCGCCGAAAGCCGCGCGTAGCGCGGCAGCCCCCCTTTATCGCCTCGATTCTCGCGCGGCTTCCATGTAGGACTTGAGCACAGCGTTGATGCGCGTCTGATAGCCGCGCCCCATGGCGCGAAACCACGCGAGGACGTCTTGGTCCAGCCGCAGGGTGATGCTTTCCTTCCTCTGCGGCATCCTCAGCGCGGCCTTGCGCCAAAACTCGGGTCCGAGGCGTGGAACGTCCGATCGCTCGATTCCCGCGTCCGACTCAGAGGCCAGATAGTCCCAATCGGTCCCCGATTTGCTTTTTGAACTTTTCGCGCTCATGTTTTTCCGCCTTTCGGGCTGAAATAATGCGAATGGTTCCGTGCGCCGTCTCCGTGAACACCAGAACCACGACGGCCGTGCCGAGAAACCCAATCCCGACCCAGCGGTCTTCGCCGCAGTCCATTCTCGTATCAAGAGCCACATACATGGGTCCGTCAAACACCGCCGGGACATCGGCGAGGTCAAGCCGGTGCTTGCGAGTATTTTCTTTCCGCTTCGCCTCGTCCCACGCGAATTGCATGGTGCTATTGTATCTACAAGACGTCGTTACGTCAAGTAGATCGAGCAAATTGGCGTTGCCTTGCATGCCTGCCTTGCAACCCGCCAAAGTATATCGTAGAATACGGCGTGTTGCTTGGGCCGCGGGGGATTCCGTGATGACACAGCAAGCCCGTTTCAGCAGTCTCCTCGAACAAGTTTCTCTGGTACACGTCTTTCTGCCGTGTTATCTCTTTGTGCTCGGCTGGCTGAGATGGTATTTCGCGATCCCGAGTTCCGTCGTGCTGGCGTTGGGCGTTTTCGCCGCGTTCCGCGCGTTGCGCACGTCGGATTCCGAAGACGCCGAGCCCCGCGAGGGGACCGGGCAAAGCCGCCGCGCGCGCATAATTAACGAGGTCGGGATTATCGCGCTCGCGGTTCTGGTCGTTGCGTTCTCCGGCATGGGCGGCTTCGCGCATCAGGTCCCGGATTACGCGATGAAGCACAATTCGTTCCTCAAGGATTTCATCGAATCGGCGTGGCCGATCGGTTACGTGCAGCGTGGCGACAGCGCGAGTGGTCCGCTGGTCACGTACTTCGCGTTCTATCTGCCGCACGCGGCGGTGGACAAACTGATGGGCTGGCGGGCGGCGAACCTTTCATCCCTGTTATGGACCATGCTGGGCGTATATTTGTGCGTCGCATGGTTCCTGCGTCTTGTAGGATCGCGTTCGGTCAAGTATGCCGTGTTTTTTCTTTTCTTCAACGGGCTCGATACTGGTTGCCATAGGCATGATTCCGTACTTGCTGGTTTCGGTCATTGCCGTGCGCGGACGACGCCTCGTCACGTTTCAGAACTGCGTCGCGGGGCCCATGTTGGCGCTCGTCAGTTGGCTGTTTTTCAGGAGTAATAACGCCGAGTACCCCCACGGCTGGCTCCGGCAATTTCACAGCATGACCACGGCATGGATCGTGCTGTTTCTCTTCTTCCTGATCGAGTTTGGCGTGTACCTCGCCGTGTGTCCGCCGCGATTGGCGGCGGCGGGCGGGCGGCCCGGGCGACTTTGGCTCTGGACGGCCATCGGCACGTTGGTGGTTCTCGCGCTGTATCGTCTGGGCGTCTATAACGATCTCGCGGCGAAGGCGGCCCTGCCGTCGCTCTTGCTCATTCAGGTGTACATCGCGGCCACGATACGTAACGCCTCGACGGACACGGAGAAGCAGTGGGCGCGCATACTGGTGTTTCTGCTTCTCATCGGCGCGTGCTCCGCCTTGAACGAAGTGTCCCGGGCGCGCGAACACCCGCTCCGCGCGTCCCCGCCCGCCTATGAGGAGGTGCGCATCGTAACCGAATTGCCGCAGCAGGGCGTGGCGCTGCAACTGTTCGGCGACCCGGAAGCGTTCTTCTGGAAACACATGGCCAAACCGGTGGCTTACAGGTAATCGAGGGGCTTACCAAGGCCCGCGCGCTTGCATCTTCGCGCGCCGGTTTCCCGATGCTTCTTCTCGCGGATCGGCTCGCGGCAGGACATTTCCCTTGCAACATGAAGGCGGCGGCGGGTAAGATAGGTGTGACGCCCGGGTGGTGGAATTTGGCAGACACGCAAGACTAAGGATCTTGTGCCGCAAGGCGTGCGGGTTCAAGTCCCGCCTCGGGCACCATGTATGCCGACTAAGCCTGGAAGCCTGAACGGTTTCCGGGTTTCTTGTTTTCCAGGCTGAATGAAGCGCGGCCCCGCCCGGAGAGTCCGAGCGGGGCCGGCTCGTTGCCTACTATCCGCGCTTCAGTTGGTTTCCCGTTGCGCGAGTGTGTTTTGTCTATTTGCCTCCCCTACGCGGGTTGCGGCGGCGGAGCGCCATGGCGCCGCCCGCGGCGCAAGCGCCGACGAGCAGGCTCAGCGCCGCGAGGCCGGCGGCGGGCACGCCCGCGCTCACCGTCAACATGGCCTGAGACGAGATCATCTCTTCCTCGTCGAAGACTTGCACCTGGTACAGCCCAGCGTCCTCGGCGGTGACGGTCGGCAGTGTCAGGCTCGGCTCGGAGGTCGTCGCGATGGGCACAAACGCCTTGGTGCCGTCGTCCTTCGACCACTCGAAGACGATGTCGCCGAGGCCGCCGCCGATTTCGAGTTCGAACGTGAAGTCTTTGCCAAGTTCCGCGACGGCGTCGCGAAGTTCCTGGACAAAGGACAGATGATCCTCGATTTCGACGAGCGCGTTGTCCGACGGGTGGTCGCCCGCCGCGTCCGACACGACGCAATAGATGACGGCGTCGCCGCGCGGGATGTCCGCGGGGTTGATGGTTACCTCGGTCGTGGTTCCGCCGGGCAGCGCGGCCAACGACAGGGGCGGCAGTTCGGGCAGCGCGTGGAACCACTCGAAGGCGAGCGGTTCGATGCCGCCGGTGGCCGTGATAGACATCTGGAACGCGGGCCGGTCGCTGTAGAGCTGGACGAAGTTCGGGGTCGGCCCGAGGATCGTCAAGGCCGGGCCGCTGATCACGGCGATGATGTCGGAGACGACGACCGCCTGGAGCGACGACTTCGGCGGCAGCGTCGGATTCGCATCCGTCACCACGACGAAGTAATCGCCTTCTTCGCCGTCCACCGGGTCGATCACCAGCGTCGCCGTGGTCGCGCCCGAGAACGCGCCGCCGTTGAGTACCTCTTCGCCCGCGTCCGGCTGGCCGTCGTTGTCGGCGTCCTTGTACCACTGGTACGCGACTGGGGTGAAGCCGCCGGTGACGGTGGCGTCGAGCGTGGCGGGGCCGCCGAGATACGCGCCGACAGTCGCCGGAACATCGACCGCGAGGGGCTCGCGGACCTGGACCGAGGCCGCGGCGGCAGTGACGGTGGCGTTATCGAACTGGTCCACCACCGTGCAGGTGTACAGGTCCTCGACGTTCACCGCGGCGGTGAATGCGTAGGCGGCCGCGTTCGGCGCGCCGGGGATCGGGTTGCCGTTCTTCTTCCAGGTGAACGTGTAGGGACCGGTGCCGCCCGTGCGGACGACCGACAGCGCCACGTTGTCGCCGGTGTAGAAGTAACCGCCGCCAGCCACGGCTGACACGCTCAGTTCGTTGCTCAATGTCACCATGCCCGAGACGCCCGTGAGTACGAGCGCGTTGCTCGCCAGGTCGCGGATGTTCTGCGTCGCGCGGAGCGACAGGGTGATGGTCCCCTCGGCCTCCTCGTGGATGCCGGTGACATTGAGCGTGTAGGTTGCGCCGTCGATTTGGACGGGCGCGTTGAGCACGATGGCCCCGAGGCCCGTGCCGGTGACCGCGGACTGGACATCCGTCGCGTCGAAGTCCTGTACGTTTTCGCTGAAGACGAACTGGAACTCGACGTTGGTTTCCGAGGTCGGGTTGGGGCCGATAGGTGTGATGGACAGCAGCGTCGGCGGGGTGATGTCGATCACTTCGAGCGCCGTGGTGTTGGTGGCTTGGGCGGGATTCAGTCCGTCCGTCGCCGAGACGACGATGGTCGTCGGCCCGAGCGGGTCGGATGGGAGGATGGTGTAGGAGTAGGTGTACACGCCGCCCACGGTCGTATCGAACGTGGCGGGATTGCCGTTCACAGTGAGTGTCGGCGTGCCCAGGAGACTCACGTCGGTGACGGTCGCGGCAAGTTGGACGACGTCGCCCCGCTCCGCCTGCGGGACAGTCGACTGAATGTTCGTGATCGACGGCGGCGTGGTGTCGATGGTCAGTTCGTTGGTCGACGTATCGGTCCCAGGATTGCCCGGCGGGTCGGTGGCGACCGCCACCACGTCATAAACGCCGTCGAGCAGCGCCGCGAGCGTGTTGTCCGGGAGGGTCCACGTGCCGTCGTCGTTATTCACCGCGGGAAGCGTCTGCGCGTCGACCGTAACGCTGATAGTGGCGTCGTTGTCGTTCACGGAGCCGCTGAGCGCGGGCGTGGGGTCGTTCGTGCGCAGCGTGTTGACCGAGACCAACGGCGGCGTCTTATCGAGCGTGTAGGTCTGGCCCGTGAAGCCCTCTTCGAGCGGGTTGCCGGCCACGTCCGTGCCAGGGCCGCCCGTGACGGAGTTCAGGCCCAACGTGCCGTCGCCCGCGCCGGTGCTGACGTCCACCGTCCAGTTCGTACCGCTGCCATTGACGGCGGTGATGGCCGCGCCGGAGACCGTGCCGGTGAGGGCGAGGTCGAAGTCGCCGGCGGCGAAGCCGGTCACATTTTCGTTAAACGTGACGAGGAAAGTGACGCTCGCGGCGTTCGTGGTCTGCTGCGCGGGCACGGCACGGTTAGTGGCCGTGACCTGAGGCGCGGTGCGGTCGAAGGTATACGTTTCGCCCGTGAGCGCGCCGGTGCGCTGGTTCCCGAGGAGGTCCGTCGCGGGGCCGGGGCCGGCCAGGGCGTCGAGCCGCACGGTGCCTTCGCCAGTCGGCGTGGCCACGGTGACGGTCCGCTGGTCACCCGTTCCGCTGATGGACTGGATTGCAACGCCGGCCACACCGACCGCCACGACGGAGAAGTCGCCCGCGACGACGCCGGTAACCGGCTCGTCGAACTGGACGAGGAATTCGACCTCGGTGGCGTTGGTGCGCGGTCCCGCCGGCACGGAGCGCGTGATGGCGGTAACTTGCGGGCCGGTGCGGTCGATGGTGAAGACCTCGCCGGTCAGCGCGCCGGTGCGGAGGTTGCCTGTCGGGTCGGCTGCGGGTCCGTCGGTGGGCGCGGCATTGAGGCCGAGCGTGCCGCTGCCGGTTCCCGTGCTGACTTCGATGGCGTAAGCCGCGCCGGAACCGTCGACGTTCGTGATGGCCGCGCCGGAGACGCCGGAGGCGGCGATGGCGAAGTCGGCCGCCGCGACGCCACCGACCGATTCGCTGAAGGTGGCGACGAAGGTGACGGAGGCCGCGTTGGTCGGGTTCGCGCCGACGCGGGTAATGGAGAGCAGCGTCGGGGGCGTCTTATCGACGGTGTACATCTGTCCGGTAAACGAGCCGGTACGGAGGTTGCCGATGAGGTCCTCGGCGGGGCCGTCGGCGGCATCGTTGGCGTTGAGCCGGATCGTGCCGTCGCCCGTGCCGGTGTCCACCTCGACGGTGTAATTCGCGTCGCTACCCGCAATCGTGCCTATGGACGCGCCGGTAATGCCGCCGGTCGTGACCAGATCGAAGTCCGCGGCGGCGACATTAAGCACGTCTTCGTCGAAGGTGACCGCGTAAGTCACACTGGCGGCGTTGGTCAGCGCGCCCAAGGGAACGGATCGGTTGATCGCCGTGATATGGGGCTGCGTCTTGTCGATGGTGTAGGTCTGCCCCTCGAAGGCGCCTGAGCGGAGGTTGCCGTAGGCGTCTTCGGCCGGACCATCGACGAATGCATTGGCGTCGAGCCGGATCGAGCCGTTTCCCGTGCCGGTGCTGACGGTGACGTTCCAGTTCTGGCCGCTACCGCTCACCCCGGTGACTTCCGCCCCGCTTACGCCGGTGTCGACCAGCGTGAAGTCGGCCTCGGCGACGTTGAAGGCGTCCTCGTCGAAGGTGACGGCGAACGTGACCGACGCCAGGCCGGTAATGTCGCCCGGCGGCACGGAGCGGTCGATCGCGGTAACGGTGGGTCCGGTCTTGTCGATGGTGTAGACCTCGCCCGTGAGCGTGCCCGAGCGCTGGTAGCCCGCCGCGTCGATGGACGGGCCGTCGGTCGCGTTCGCGTTCAGGCCGACCGTGCCAGAGCCGGAGCCGGTATTGACGGTAACGGTGTAATCCGTGCCGTCGCCGGTGACGGCGGTGAAGAAGGCGTCCGTGATGTCCGTCATGGCGAGTTCGAAATCGGTGGTCGCGACGCCGGTGACCGGCTCACTGAACGTGACGGCGAACGTGACCGAGGTTGCGCTCGTGATGGCGTCGGGCGGATTCAACCGTGTAATCGACGTAATCTCCGGCGGCGTCGTATCGATTACGAGGTCCTTATTGAAGGAGAGCGAGCCCTCTCCGCCGGGCGCGGGCAAGTCGCGCACGGCGTTGTTGCCGAGCGAGTCCTTGATCGTGCCGCCGTTGAGGACGAGCGCGTTGACGTCGACGTAGTCCAGGTCCGGCGACGTGTCGCCCGGCTGGACGACATAGCGGAACCGCAGCGTCGAGGAGCCGCTGCCGGTGATGTACTCGGCCGCGCTGTCGACGGCGCTGGTCTCGAGGATGAGCAGCGGCGTGCCGGTAACGGTAACCGGCTTCGAGAAGTCGACCCAAAGGGTGATGGTCTGGCCCGCGCGGTACGATCCGTTGGCCGTGGTGCTCGTCACATTCGTCACCTCGGCCAATACGGCGGAAATGACAATATTCTTGTTCGCGCCGAGCGAATTGGCCTGGCCGGGGCCGGGCAGCAGCAGATCAGCGTCGTTCACGTAGTCCTTGATCGTGCCGCCGTTCAAGTTAAGGGCAACCGACGACAGGTAGTCCAGGTCCGGCGAGGAATCGCCGGCCAGCACCTTGTACACGAAAAGGAGGGCCGTGGAGCCGCTACCGCTCACATACGTCGCCTGCCGTTTCACAGTCCCCGTTTCGAGGGTAAGCGTCGGGACGCCGCCCGTCGTGTCCACGAACACGCTGTTTATGGGGAAACCGCCGCCGGCCACGGGGATACCACCCGTAAAGTTGACCGTAATCGGGATTTCCGCATCCACGGTGTAGGTGCCGTTCGCAATCGAGCTGTTGACATTCAATACGCGCGGCGCGGTCGTATCGATCGTGATGTCCTTGTTGTCCATCAACCGATTCGGGGCGGCGGGCATGTTCAGGTTGAGGGGCGTAAATCCGTTGGTGTCGGTGAGGTTACCGCCGCTCAACACCAACGAGGCGGCGTTGAGGTCAAGTACGTTCTGTCCCGCGCCGATGACATAGTTGAACCGTAGGGTGTCCGTGCCGGTGCCGCTGCCATAGGCCACTACGGCGGCTGGCGTCGTGCTCGTGGTCAGGTTGACGAACGGCGGCGTGCCGGTAACGATGACTGCTTCGCTGAACACCACGTCGATGGGCACGGTCGTGCCGACCGTGTAGGTGCCGTCGGCCAGCGGGCTGTTTACGGACGAGATCACCGGTCTGGTGTTGATCACGATGTCATTGTTGAAGCCGATTGAGCCCGGCGCTCCCGGCTCGGGCAACGTGCGGTCCGCGTTGTTCGAGCCCGCGTTGATCCCGTCACGGATGGATGTGCCCGCGGACAGCGAGTTCGTCGCCACGTAGTCCAGGTCCAGCGAGTAGTCGCCATCAAGAACGGTGTAGATCATGCTGATAGTGTCCGTGCCGGACCCGGTGATCGTAGCCGTGTTCCGGTTCGTATTCCCCGCCGCCATTGTGAGCACGGGCGTACCCGCGACAATTACGGGTTCCGAGAACTGGACGCTCAGCGAGATAATGGCGCCGTTGCCATAGGTGCCGTTCGCCGTGGTGCTGAAGACATTGACCACCGTGGGTATCTCGGTGTCGATCACAAGGTTCTTGTTGAATCCCAGCGAACCGGTGCCGTACAGGGCCGGCAAGGTCAAATTGGCGTCGTTGCCCCAGACGTCCCGGATTGTGGAACCTTCGAGAAGCTGCAGCGCGTTGACGCTGAGGTACTCGAGGTCCGCCGCCTCGTCGCCCGGCTGCACGGTATAGCGCACGACGAATGTTGTCGCGTTGTTGCCGCCGGACAGATAGTAGGCGGTCTGGTCAACCGTCCCCGTTTCAAGTGTAAGCCCGACCGACGCGCCGACCGTCCTCGGCAACAAGGTAATGGCTTTGTCAACGGTAAACGTGATGTCGATGTTCTGCCCCGCGCTGTACTTGTTGCCCACCGCGTCGGCGAGGCCGTTCGTCACGTTCGTTATCACCGCCGGCGTCTTGTTCACAATGAACGTGTTCGCATTGGTGTTGATATTCTGCGCATACGACGTCCCGGCGTTATCGGTGATCGTCGCGACGGGCGGCGTGGTCGCCGTAATATCCAGTCGCAACGTGCCGTTGCCCGTGCCTGTGTCCACCTCGACGTCGTAGATGAGGGGCGTGACCTCGGTCACGTTCGTCACCGTGACGCCCGTCATGGACCCGGCGGTAACGGTAGGAGTGAAGTCAGCGACGTCCACGTTCTTGACGCCGAGCGGGTGCACGCCCGCCGGGCCGTTGTCCACAAACGTCACGCGCCAGACTACGGTGTCCGAGTTCGTGTTCTGCACAGTCGGGTCCTGCCGGACGATGCCCGATACCGTGGGCGCAATGCCGTCCACGGTGATGTCCTTGTTACTGGCCAGCGAGTTGGGGGCCGTAAGCGCCGGCAACGTCAGCGTGGCGTTCGCCGCCGTGTCCACAGCCCTGATTGTCCCGCCGGCCAAGGCCAGCGAAGTAATGGCTGCGTAGTTCAGGTCATCCCGGTTATGCGCGGCCACGGTATAATTGAAAACCAGCGTATCCGTACCGCCGCCGCTCACGTAAGGCGCCGCAACGTTCGGGTTGGAATTCACGGTCAGCGTCGGCGTGCCGGTGACATTGACGGCCCGGCTGAAGACGACCTGAATGGGAACCACCTGGCCCGCGCCGTACCGTTTGTCTTCCACCGTGCTGGTCACGTTAACTACCGTCGGCATGGGGCTGATTACGATGTTCTTGTTGGCGCCGAGAGAACCGGGTGTCCCCGGCACGGGCAGCGTGAGGACCGCGTCGTTCCCGACCGCGTCGCGCAAGGTTGAACCTTCGAGCAGTTCGAGCGCGTTGATACTCACGTAGTCGAGGTCCGGCGACGTGTCGCCCGCCAGAACCGTGTAACGGACGGTTATTGTTGTCACGGTCGCGCCGCCGGCCTGGTAGTAGGCGACACGGTCCACGTCTCCGGTCTCAAGGGTAAGCCCGAGCGAGGCGCCCACCGTCCGCGGAAGGAGAATGATGTTCTCACTGAACGTAAGCCCGATATCGACCACTGTATTTACGGAGTAGGTCCCATTCGCCAGACCGCTGCCGACGTTCGTCACCGTCGGCGGCGTCTTGTCGATCGTGTAGAGGGCGCCGGCCTGGTAATTGGCCACATAGGGCGTGCCCGCGGTGTCCGTCATGGTCGCGGTGTTGAGCACGTCTAACCGCAGGTTACCGTCACCGGTTCCCGTGTCCACCGTCACGTCCCAAATTAGCGGGGTTGCGCCTTGCGTTACGCTGAGCACGGTCGCGCCGGTGATGGACCCCGCCGTCACTGTCGGCGTGAAGTCGTTCACACCCACGTTGAGCATACCTTGAGGGAATACCGCGCCGGTCGGGCCGTTGTCGAGAAACGTTACGCGCCACGTCACCTCCTGTGCGTTCGTATTCTGCCCGGACGGCGTAAGCCGCACATTGGTCGTTACGGTCGGGGGGAGTCCGTCCACAACGATTTGTTTATGTCCCGCCAAAGAGCTCGCCGCGGCCAGCGCCGGCAGCGTCAGAATGGCGTTGTTGCTGTTGTCCACGGCCTGGATCGAGCCGTTGGGCGCCAAGGAAGTTGTGGCGGCGTAGTTCAAGTCGTCTCTGTTGTGGGCGCCCACCGTGTAGTTGAACACCAGCGTGTCCGTGCCGGCGCCGCTCGTGTAAGGCACCGCGACGTTCGGATTGGAATTTACCGTAAGCGTAGGCGCGCCCGGGACGTTGACCGGTTCGCTGAAGACGACCTTGATCGGGATAACCTCGCCGAGTCCGTAGCGTCTGTCCTCGACATCGCTCGTGACGTCGATCACGACGGGGTCCGTCGTGACGATGAGGTCATTATTGAATCCCAACGAGCCGGGTTCGCCGGGTTCCGGCAGGGTTCTATCGGCGAGATTGCCCGCCGGGTCCTGGATGACCCCGACCGTTCCGAGGGCGTCCACCGCCACGTAATCGAGATCGGGACTGTTTTCCCCGTTCGCCACGTTATATACGAAGTTGACGTTAAGGAGGCCCGTGCCGTTCGTCGCGGCGACGGCGCGCTTTACCGCGCCGGTCTCGAGCAGGAGCGTCGGCGCGCCGGTAACATTCACAGGCTCGGAGAAGGTGACCTGAATAATGATCTGACCGCCGGAGAAGTACGTGCCGTCGATCGAGGAACTGGAAACATTGGTCACGTAGGGAATAACGGTGTCGATGACCAGGGCCTTATTGGCGGCGAGCGAGCCGGCCCCGGCCGGCGCGGGCAGGGTCAGATCGGCGTTATTCCCGAGCGCGTCGCGTAATGTAGCGCCCTCGAAGCCGGATAGCAGGTACAGCGAATTGGTCGCCACGTAATCAAGGTCCGGCGAGGCGTCGCCCGGTTGGATCGTGTATTGGAAGACCAGCGTGGTCGTGCCGCTGCCGCTGAGATACGGGGCGGTGCGGTCGACAGCGCCCGTTTCGAGGAGCAGCCACGCATATGCGGCTCCCACCGGGTTCAGCGTCACCGCTTTGCTGAACACGACCTGGATATTGATGGTCTGGCCGGCGCGGTAGCTGCCGTTTGCGGTGGGGCTCGTGACGTTCGTTACCGTCGGGGATGCTTTATCAATGGCGAAGATGTTCCCGCCGGTATAGTTCGCGGTATAGGGGTTGCCCGCGATGTCCGAGATCGTAGCGCCGGCGCTCGTGAGCACGTCGAGCCGGAGGGTCCCGTTGCCGGTCCCGGTATCGACCGTAACGTCGTAGATCAGGTCCGACACCGGCGTAACGTCGATCACTTCGGCGCCCGAGATACCGACCACAGTATGCGTGATCGTGAAATCATTCGCGTCCACGCCGGTGACGCCGCCCAACGCGCCCGCCGCGCCGCCATCAGCGAAGGTCACGCGCCACGTCACTTCCTGCGCGTTCGTGGGCGTGGTCGTCGGGTTCTGCCGCACGTTAGTGCTGACCGTGGGCGCGGTCGACTCGACGACGATCTGCTTGTTGCCATCGAGCGAGTTGGGTGCGCCGACGGCGGGCAGTGTCAAGGTGGCGTTGTTGCCCAACTCGTCCTGGATTGTGCCGCCGGCGAGGGCCAGCGACGTGGTGTTTAGATACCGAACGTCGACGTGATTGTGATTGGCCGCGACGGTGTAGAGGAACACCATGGTCTTGCCGTCGGGGATCAAGGCGCTTTCTTCCGCGCTGTAGGGGGTGGCCACATTGACAGGCCCGGTATCATTTACTCGCAAGGTAAGCGTGGGCGTACCGGTTACAACGACCGGATCGCTGAATTCGACGTGAATCGGAATCACGTCGCCTACCCGGTAGCGTCCATCGTCCACGGGACTGGTAACGTTCACGACGATGGGCACGCCGTTGATGAAGAGGTTATTGTTCGCGAAGAGCGACCCCGCCGCTGTGACAGCCGGGAGCATGGCCGCCACGGGATTGTTCCCGGCGATGTCGGCAACCGCCGTGTTCGGCGAGAGAGCCGAGGTGGACTGGTAGGTCAGATCAACCGAGAAATCGCCCGCCTGCACCGTGTACAGGAACACGAGCACGTTCGAGCCGCTGCCGGAATCGTAGACCGCCGGCGTGTCCAACACGCCGGTTTCGAGCAGCAGGGTCGGCGACCCCGTGACCCACATCGGCTCGCTGAAATAGACCTGGATATCGATCTCGTCGCCTATCCGATACGTTCCGTCCGGCATGGGGCTGCGCACGCCGCCGGTCGCGGCGGTCACCGTCGGCACGACGGTGTCGATAACAAGGTTCTTATTGTAGCTCAAGGAGCCGGCGGTCCCGGGGAACGGCAGGGTTCGGTCCGCATACCTCCCGGTCACTGCGCTGACAATGGTTCCGGCGGTCAATGAGTTGACGATCACATAGTCGAGGTCCGGGGCGTTGTCGCCGGCGACGAGAGTGTAACTCAGCGTGATAACGGCGCCGTCGGTGCTCACGTAGGAGGCGCTGCGGTCGGTGGTGATCATATCGAGAAGCAGGGCGGGCGTGCCCGTCACGGTGACGTCTTCGGAAAACTCGATTTCGACGGAAATGACTTGCGTGGCCCGGTAGCCGCCGTTGGACAGGGAACTGGTGACGTTGACGACGGTGGGGACTTCATCGCGGAACAAGTACGTGGCGGGGATTATCTGCTTGTAAGGGACGTTCGGGCCTTCCCAACTCAGGTAGGCGAAGCCCACGCCGCCGCTGTCAAAGAATTCCAGCTTAATCGGGTACAACTCATCCTCAACCAAGGCGATGGAGCCGCTGTTCTCGGGCCCGGCGCCGGCCGCCCAGCGGTTCGTAAGCGACACGTCGTTGACCCAGAGGCGGTTACCGTCGTCGGTGTAGACATAGAAAGTGTATGTACCGGTGCCGGGCGCCTTGACGTAACCGGTCCACTGGGCAGAGAAGTTGGCATTGACACCCACCGCCGGGGATACACCGTCCGGCCAATAGAAATTGACGGTGGGGTCCGTCCTCGTCATCACATTCGGTTCGGTTGCGGTCGTGTTATTGAAGTACCGGCCGAGCAGGCCGTTTTCGAGGCCGTCGGCGGCGCCACTTCCGAAAATCAATACCGACAACAGCACAAGACTAACTCTGAAATGCGTATACATAATTGCCTCCCATTCCGACACAGGTTAGTGTTTGGAGTTGTAGCCTGTCCTGGCTCAGCCCAAAGCGCCATTCGATGAAAACTGACAAGTCCTGGAATACCGGGTACACAAGGTATCCCAAGAATCCGCAATATACTAGCCGAAAGTCCCCGCCCCGTCAACAAGAAAATTCACCGTATCCGGGATAAGCGCGGTATTTCCAGTTCGTATAGGAATACGGAATTTGTACGGAATTGGTGGCAAGAAATGCAAGTCCTTGTCGGACAGGCCTTTATGTCTGGACATATGGCCATAATTGTCATAGCGGCCACGTCGCCGGGCTGGCCCGATGGCCTTCGGGAGGCGTAGCGGCGGCGTTACAGCAGGTAGAAGAAAAGGAGGACGAGGCCGCCGAGGAGGATGCGGTACCAGCCGAAGAGGATGAAGGTGTGGCGGCGGATGTAGGTCATGAGGAACGCGATGACGGCGTAGGCCACGAGAAAAGAGACGAAGCCGCCGAGTGCGAGTAGGGCCCATTCGCGGGCGGAAAAAGCCAGACCGTGCTTGAGGAGGGTGAGCGCGGCGGCGCCGGCCATGGTGGGGATGGCGAGGCAGAAGGAGAACTGGGCGGCGGCGGGCCGGCTTGCGCCGAGGATCATGCCGCCGATGATAGTGGCGGCGGATCGGGAGACGCCTGGGATCATGGCGAGGCATTGAAAGCATCCGATGAAGAAGGCGGAACGGAAGGGGATGGCGGCGACGGAGGGGAGTCTGCCGCCGAGGCCGCGGTATTCGATGGCGAGGAGGAGGATGCCGCCGATGACGAGGGCCACGGCGACGGTGAGGCTGTTGTCGAGGAGCGCCTCGATGCGGTCGTTGAGAAGCACGCCGAGCACGGCGGCGGGGAGAAAGGCAAAAGCGGTCTTGAGCCAGAGGTTGAGGGACGCCTTGGTATCGGTATCGCGGCCAAAGGGCCGGAGTTCCTTCCAGAAGTAAAGGACGACGGAGAGGATGGCGGGGAATTGGATCATGACGATGAAGGCTTTGGCGAAGTCGCTCTCGCCAAGGGCGAGGCGGTCCTGGACGAGGATCAGGTGGCCGGTGCTGGAGATGGGCAGGAACTCGGTGACACCTTCGACAATGGCAAGGATGACAGCTTTGAGGTAGTCCAACGGTGGGGTCTCCGTGGGGTTGTCAGGGGGTGGACGGCACGGACGGTATGGACGATATGGACGGAATCATACTGAAGGACGTGGAATGGCTCAAGTCGGCTCGGGAAACCCTCACCTTGAGCCTCTCCCACAGGGAGAGGGAAGATCACGGGCGGGACGCCCGTGCCACAGTTTCGCGGCGGGCGATGGTCGAGATGCGGCGCATGAGGGCGCGGGGCAGGCGGGTCTCGCGTTTTCCAAGTTGAACGCCAACCCACTTGGCGGCGTTGATAAGCAGCCCTTTTGCTGCGAGGCCGAGGCGGCCGCGGCGGAGAAAGTAGGCAAGTTCGTCGGCTATGCGGCGGAGTCCGTAGCGCATTTCGCCGCCGAGTCGGGGGTCGCCGAGGATGCCGTTGCGACGGAGCGCGATGCCGTTGTCGACGGCCCACACGAATTCGCCCCAGACGGTGCGCTCGTGAGCATGGTAGACGGCGGCGTCGGGCTCATAGACGACCACGTGCCCGGCGTGCAGCAACGCCCGGCACATGGCCTGGTCCTCGCACATGGGCGAGGTCTCGTCGAAGCGATGCCTGCGCACGAGTTCGGCGCGCAGCGCGGAATTGGCGTTCGAGAAGCGGTACGAGCCGAGGGTCAGGCGCGGCATGGCGGCAAGGTCGCGCACCTCGCGCTCCGGGCCGTAGGTCCATTCCATGGCGTAGCGGCGCAGCGGCCCTACGCCTTCGGGGGCGACCTGGCGACCGAATACGGCGGCGACGCGGCGTTCGCTGAACGCCTGGGTGAGGCTGCGAAGCCAGGATTCGTTCGCGGGTATGGCGTCCTGCGAGAGGTAGACGACTATGTCGTGACGGGCAAGGTCCGCGCCAAGATTGCGCGTGCGCCCGTGATGGAATTCCTCGGGGCGTATGCAATGGGTTTGCAGGCCGCGCTTGGCGGCGACTTCGAGCGTGCCGTCCGTGGATCCGGAGTCGATGTGGACGATCTCGACGGGGCCGGGGTACTCCTGGCGGGCGATCATGTCGAGAGCGCGCTCGAACTCGGGCATGCCGTCGAGGGTGAGGAGCACAATGGAGACAGACGGCGCGGCGGGCGCGTTTCCGGCTGTGTCAGGCGTCGGCAACACGGCCGGATCACTTGCCGCCTCGGAGGCGTTCGACAGCCGCCTCGACTTCGGCGATGCGCTGTTCGAGCGTGGCGGCGCGCGTCTTGCGCCCGGTCGCCCGGTACGCGGCGGCGAGCTGGCGCATGAGGTAGGGGTCGTTTACGTAGCCTTCGAGGGCGCGTTCGAGGTGCGGTATGGCCTCGTTCTGCTCTCCGCGGCGGAGGTGGGCCTCGGCGATGTATCGGGGGAAGATCGGTTCCTGGAATCCCTGTGCGATGCACTGCTCGCCGAAGGCGACTGCGTCGCGGTAGTAGCGCAGTTCGATGAGGGCCCACAAGGCGTTGATGTATACGCCGTGCGACGTCGTGCCTTTGTCGATGGCGGTGCGGTACGCCTCGAGGGCTTCTTTCCAGTGTTTCTGATGGAAATGGAAGTCGCCCATGACCTTATAGACGCGGGGGGCGTCGGGCGCTTTTTCGCGGGCGCGCTCGATTTGAGCCCATGCCTCGGAATAACTGTTCCGGTTCAGCGAGTTTTCGGCGGCGTTCAGGTGCGGGGCGGGGTCGTGGGCGCGCACGTGGGCGACATAGCGCGCCATCGCGACGTTGCCGAGCAGCGTCGCGCCGAAGACGACGGCAAGGACCGCTGCCCAGAGGGCAAGCACCCGCGCGGGGTGTTTGAAGCGTTTCTTCCGCATTCTATTGCGCTCCCTTGCCCCCGAGCACCACGCGGACCGTCGAGAACATGATCTTGAGGTCGTTCAAGAGGGACAGCGTGCCGATGTACACGAGATCGTACCGCAGGCGGTCCGCGGGGTCGGAACTGTAGGAGCCGAGGACGTGGGAGAGGCTGGTGAGACCGGGCCGCACTGCAAGCCGCCGATCAAACAGCGACAGCGCCTTCGAGAACTCCTCGTGGAAATGGGGCCGTTCCGGACGCGGCCCGACGAGGCTCATGTCGCCGCGCAGCACGTTCCACAACTGCGGGATTTCGTCGATGCGGTGCTTGCGCAGGAAACGGCCGACGGGCGTCACGCGGGCGTCGTTCTTGCCCGCCCAGACGGGGCCGGTCCGGGCCTCGGCGTCCGAGACCATGGTGCGGAACTTGTATATCTTGAATATCTGACCGCGGCGCCCAATGCGCTCCTGGGTATAGAACACGCCGCCGGGCGACGTGGCGGATATGGCCGCGGCGGCCACCAGACACACGGGCGCGGCCAACAGCAGGCCGACCAGCGATACGGCGATGTCAATGCATCGTTTCACGAAGACATACGCGCCTTGCGGCTCGCGCCCGGCCACCTCGACCAGAGGAACGCCGCCGATGGCCAGCAGGCTGCTGTGTTGGAAGAGGAGCGTGTCGTATACACTCGGGTACACGAAAACGCGGCGGCAGTGGGCCTCGCAGAACTCCAGAAGCCGCAGGAACTCGGCGCTGGTCTTGTCCGTGACACAGACGATGGCGTCGCGCCGGGGCTCGTCCTGGGCGGCGTCTTGCGCGGCGATGCTTCGCCGCGATTGTGCGCTCAGGTACTCGGCGTCGGCGGGTACGTCGGGGTTTACCACGAGCGCTTTGGCGATGCGTTTGGCCTCGGCTGCGGCGCCGAGCACGTAGAACGAGCGATATAGCGCCGTGAATCGGGTCGCCAGGCTCGTGGCGAAGTAACGCCACAGCGCCAGCATGGGAGCGCTGAAGAGCATGCCGAGGCCGATTTCGCGGCGGGATATGGTCATGAAATCGCGCGGCAGCAGCGCAACAGAAAGAAACGCCAGCACCACCGCGCCCAGGAGCGCGATCCCGGCGTAGTACATGGAGTCGAAGCGGTCCGTCAGCCGGGCGCCGCGGAACGCGCCGGCCGCAAGCCCGGAGACCACGTACAGCAGCAGGCACATAAGGCGGTCCCGCTGCAAGAGCAGCAGGCTCTCGCTGGGCAGGGTTTCGAGGCGCGTGAGTGTTGCGAGGTTGAGACCGATCCAGACGATGAGCGCGTCCGTCAGCAGGCAGAACAAGGGAATCAGTTGTTCCTCGCGGTCTTGCGCGACCTGTGTTTCAAAGCTGCTCAGTTTGCAACCCTCCGCGTGGATCAGCCATGCGCGCGAATGTGTTCCGCGGTCCGGCGGAGCCCCTCGCGCAAGTTCATCTCCGGCACCCATCCCAGAACGGCACTGGCGCGGTCGCCCGTCGTGTATATGCGATCAACCTCGCCCGGCCGCAGCGGTTCGAGCGCGGGCTCGCCGGTGAATCCGGTGAACTCGCGCAGGATGTCGAACAATTCCCGCACCGAGACGCCCCGACCCGAACCCAGATTCAGGATTTCGCCGTCGCCGCGGTCCAGGGCAAGCACGGCGGCCCGGGCGATGTCGCCGACGTAGACGTAATCGCGGAGCGGCGCGCCGTGGCCGTAAAGGACGGGCGTTTCGCCGCGCAGCATCTTGCCGACGAGGATGGAGCAGACGCCCGCTTCGCCGTGGGGGCTCTGGCGCGGACCGTACACGTTCGGGAACCGGAGTATCGTGTACGGCAGGCCGTAGAGCGCGTGATACAAGCGGATATACTGCTCGACACAGTACTTGCTGACGCCATAGTGGCACAGCGGCGCGGCGGGGGTGTCTTCCGATGCGGGGAGGGTCTTCGGCTCGCCGTAGATCGCGCCGCCGGTCGAAGCGAATAGGAACTTGCGCACGCCGTGCTTCACGCAAGCTTCGAGCAGGTTGATCGACCCGAGAATATTGGTTCTTGCGTCGAATTGCGGGTCCTGGAGGCTCTTGCGCACATCGATTTGCGCCGCGAGATGATTAACCACCTTGGGGCGTTCCGCGGCGAAGACTTCCGCCAGCGCCTCGCCGCAAATGTCGGCTTCGTGGAAGGTCGCCGCCGCCGGGACATTCGCGCGCGCGCCGGTGCTCAGGTTATCGACGACCACGACTTCGTGGCCCGCGGCGATATAGGCATCCGCGACGTGCGACCCGATAAAGCCCGCGCCGCCCGTCACCAGGATTCTTGACATGTCACACCCTCCGTATGCGCACCTCGCAAGCGCGCCAAGTTCATGGGGGGAGTGCATCTTAGCAAACCGGGCCGGATACCGGCAAAGAAAGCGCCGTGCCGTCGTTACGAGCGCGAAACGGCTTCTTCGAGCACGACGGCCATCTCGCGCACCATTCGTTCGAGCGTAAAATGCGCGAGCGCCCGAGCGCGGCCTCGGGTGCCCATGGCGCGGGCGCGGGCGGGGTCCGCAATCAGTTCATCGAGCCGCGCCGCCAATGCGGGCGCGTCATCGGGCGGCACGAGCACGCCGGTCTCTCCGTCAACCACGATGTCGCGCGGTCCGCCCGCGTTCGTGGCGACCACGGGCGTCCCGGCGAGCATTGCCTCGACCAGCGTCCGCCCGAACGGCTCGGGGGTAACGGAAGGCAGCACGAGGACATCGGCGGCGGCCAGGATATCGGGCACGTCCTGGCGGACACCGGTGAAGTGGACGTGGTCCGCGATGCCGAGTTCGGCGCAGCGTGCATGGAGTTGCGCGGCATATTCCGGTTTGTTGACCGCGGCCCCGCCGACAACCAGGAAGCGCGCGTCGGGATGCGCCAACAGTGTACGCGCCGCCGCCTCGATAAGAACGTGCTGGCCTTTCCAGGGTTCGAGACGCCCGATAGTGACAATCAACGGCTGCCCCGGCGCCACGCCGAATTCCCGCCGGAGGACGGCGCCGTCGCGCTGCACCGCGTAATCCTCCGCGTCAATGCCGTTGAAAACCAGTCGCGCCCGTTCGCCGTAGCGGGCGATCGAGTCGAGCACAGCCGTCGAATTGGCGACGGCCCGCGCGGCCAGTCGCGCGACGAGCCAGTGCATCACCCGCGCGGCGCGGGACCCGGGCACCAGTTCCCGCACGTGCCAGACGAGCGGACAGCCCGCCAGCCATGCTCCGAGCGCGCCCTGCACGTTGAAAAGGGTGTTGACGTGGGCGACGTCCGCCTCCAAGCGGCGCAAGTCCCGCGCGATACCCCACGCGGCCGGGCCGAAATGGAGGAGATAGCGGGCGATTTTCAGAGGTTCGAACGCTCGGCGCGGCGGCACAAATGTCCGCTCGATCACGGGCACGTCCGCGGCGGCGTACTCCCGTGTGAGCGGGTCGCCCCGCCGCAGGATGACCGCGGGAGCAAAACGGTCTCGCGGGAGGTGGGTCACGAGATCAAAGAGGGATCGGTCCGAACCGCCGCATACATCCGCCGTGAAATGGCAGAACACGGCGCGCACGGGCCGCGTCTCAGGCGTTCGCGGCGTCATGGTCCGATTCCGGGAGGGGTCCGTCGAGCCGCCCGTGGCGCACGAGGGACACGGCCATCAAGGTGGAGAGCGCCAAGAGGAGCCAGAAGGCCTGCGACATGACCGGCCACTGGAAAAAGTTCTCGAACGCGGAATGGAACAGGTAGCCCAGCAACGCGGCCATCGTTCCGACGAAGAGATTGTGGTCCAGTTCGTCGCGCGGTCGCGCGCGCCATTCGCGCGCGACCCACATGAACCAGGTGAAGAGATACACGCCGAGCGAGCCCAGGGTCAGAAGCCCGCCTTTTACGAGCAGTTGGAGATAGGCGCTGTGGACGGTGGCGACGGCTTTGGGCGAGGGGCGTTCGCGGGGCACGTAGCGATTGTTCCGCACGATGCTCTTGACGTTGTAATAACATCCCCAACCGAGGCCTCGGAGGGGGTATTCGCGGAATATGTGCCACGCGGCTTCGTAGTACTGGGTGCGCTGATAAAGCGACCGCTCCGCTTTCGTGACGCGCAACTGGCTGAATCGCGCGACGACTTCGCCGCCCAAGGTCAGGCCGAACACGACGAGACCGCAGAACACGGCCCCGAGCAGGAGCGGCGTCTTCCGAATCGAGAGGAAAACGACCACGATGACAACGGCCATCGCCAGCCACGAGGCGCGCGTCTGCGTGAAGACCGCCGCAATCACGCACACCCCCGCGACGCCGCAGAGGATGATCTGAATGAGCCGGTCGCGAATGGAAAGGATCACGCCGACCGTGACGCCCAGACACAGCACCATCATCGCACCGAGGGGAGTGGAGCCATAGAAGGAACCACTGCGCAAGGAACCGAACTGCACCAGGTCGCTTTCCTGCTGGATGCCGGGAATGCCGAGGCCGGTATAGCGTTGCGCGATGCCGTGGAGCCCGAGAAGCGCAAATCCCGCCATGAAGCACACCAGCAGACCGAGAATCTGCCGGCGGCCCGAGACCCGATGCAATACAAGAAGATATAAGACGATGTATTCGGTGAACTGGCGGAAATCCTGAAACACCTTGACGGTCCCGTTCCCGCGCAGGAGGCCGGTGGCGACCCCGACCAGCGACGCCATGACGTACAATCCCAGCGCGATCCACGGAAGGAAATCGCGGGGGCGTTCTCCGCCCGCGACGAAACGAAGCAGTTCCTTGAGAAACAACGCCAGAATCAAGACTTCGGGGAAGCTGACGGTAACTTCGGCCAGCTCGACCTGAACAATATTCAGCGGACCTATGGCGAATGCGGCAAGGTAGAGACCTAGGCGTGTGTCCCAGAGGACCAATATACCCGCCACCGCGGCAAGTGGTATCGCCGGGAGCAGCAAGGGGGAAAGGTCGGTGAGTAAGACCATCGGGATCGCCGCGAGTCCTCCCAAGACGGCGCCGCCCCAACACATCAAGGCAATCCCGGGCCCCCAGCGCGACGCCGCGGCGATGACCGTGTGTTGTTCGGAGATCATTGCACCGTTTCTAAGACGGGGTGCAACACCAGGCGATGAAGCACGGATACGAACATGCCCGTGAGGGCGCCCACGAAGGCCGAGAAGGCGGCGAACAGAATCGCGCGGCGATAGCGCGGCAGGGGCCACTCCGCGCCCTTCGAGAGCAATTGCAGACCCGGTTCCTCGAGCGCTTTGGCCATGCGCGCGAATTCCAGTTTGAGCACCGCATTCTTGTAGGCGCTGGTCGCCACTTCCGAATCGCGGCTGATGCGTTCCAGTTCGAGCTCAACCGCCGCCGACCGTTCCTGGAGGTCCGCACGCTCTTCGTCGATCTGCACCAGCAGTTCATCGAGCTTGCGTCGTTTTGCCTCGTTTGCAGCGACGCTCGCGCGCGCAATCGCCGCCTCGGTTGCGAGGCGCGTATGGATCGGGTTCTCCTGCTCCATCAGGAGCACGTCCTCCTGCGTCCCTTCGGGCGCATCGCCGGCGGCGGCTCCCGCAACGACCATCTGGAACAAGCGTTGCGGCGGGACCCAACGGAGCTTCAGTGTAGGTCCCTCTCCCTCAAGGGCCGCGTCAAGCGACGCCGCGCGCGCCTGTTCTTGCATGATTTCCTGCTCAACCGTCCACATAGACTCGCGGTAATTTCGCGCGAGACCGATGAGGAGATTCAACTGTTCCTCAAGCAGTTCGGGGTTGTTGCTCGTCCAGAAATCCCGTACCCGGTTGTCGACCGCCTCCAGCTTCCGCAATTGCGCCTCGGTCTGCTGTTCGAATCCGTCGACGCTCGGCTTATAGCGCGCGAGTTGAAACCGCTGCGCCGCATGCACGCATTCTTCGGCCCAGGTGTCCACCAGCAGCTTCGCCTGCGCCGGCGAGGCGCCCTTGGCGGTAAGCTTCAGCACAGGGGATTGCACCGTCTCATAAGGAGTTTCCTTGGCTATCGTGATTTCATATTCGAGGGCGTTGCGAAGTTTGTACAAGTCGGGTATCGGGAGAACGCCGTAAGGGTCGTCGTCTCCCGCCGTAGGTTCCTCGACGCGCTCGTTGTAGGCCTCCATCGTGCGTTCGAGCACTTCATCGCCAATGCACAAGAGCGATACGGTCGTTACGTCCAGCGGTTCAGCGGTCATCTTTGTGAGGGCGTCTTCCGTGGTTGAAATCCGCACGGGCAGCGGCGTCAGCGCCAAGTATGCGGTCGAGGTGACGGCATTCGTCAGTTTTCCCGCGACCGCCCCAATCAAGGCCAGCGCGAGGGTCGCCGCCAGAATGGGCTTCCAGTCCCGCACCACGCAGGCGACCACCTGGTCGAAATTCCGCGCGATCCAGGACTCCTCATGTGCGACATTCGTCATGGATGCTCTCCCCGAAACAAAGGGCGTGTTCACTTGTTTCCGTTGATGGGGCGAGACTAGCACGGCGTGCGGAGAGCCTGCAAGGTCAGGAATCCGACGCCGGCCGCGTCGCTTTTGTCTCAGGCGGAGATGTTCGGGGCAGGCGTCCGCACCAGGAGGCGATGCGGTAGCGGAGGATCATGGCGACCATCTCACACCCGAGTAGAAAGGCGCGCCACTTGTTCCCCGTGACGGATGAGGCGCCGACGCGCCGACGGTAATTCACGGGGATTTCGACAAAGGGGTAGCCGTTCAAGATAACGAGCAGCATGAGGTGCGGACCGAAGGCGGAGCCGCCCACCGTGAATTGGTCGCGCAGGGCTTCATAGACGTGGCGGTGCAACAGGCGCATGGTGCAGCCCACGTCGCTCAAGAACGTCGTATTGAACAAAAACTCCATCAATTTGCCAGCCGCATAATTGCCCCACTTGAGGAAGAAGCCCATGTTGGCTCCTTCCCAGACGAATTCCCGGGCGGTCCGTGTGCCGAACACCACCGGCAAGTCGTCGCTGTAGGCAAGCAACTTCATGACGTCATGACCGGAGAACGTCCCGTCGGGCTCGGAGATAACGAGAATATCGCCCGTGGCCTCTTCGAGCCCCCTGCGGATGGCGTAGCCGTAGCCTTGGCGGGGCTCGTGGATCAGCCGGGCGCGCGTCGCGGCAACTTCGTCGTCCGTGCCGGGAACCGCGTTGTTGTTCACCACGACGACTTCGTCCACCAGGTCCGAGGCAAAGAAATCCTCGATAGCCGCCCGAATCGAGTCCTTCTCATTGTACGTCGGGAAGATCACCGAGACTGTCTTGTCGCGCCACATGCCGCCTTACCGCCAAATGCCCTGATGCTCACGAAGAGACGCAAGCATAACACAAGCCGGCCGCGGCACAATCGAATGGCACGAACCCCACTTGATCCGGGCGGTCCCCTGTATTGTAACGTCCGGGAAGGAACGCCCAGACAAGCAAGATAGTCCAGGAAGGAACGCAATGGAATCCGCTTCGAGGGTAACGGCGCTTGTCGGCAGCTACCGGAAAGGCGGCGTTGTCGACCGATTGGTCGACGAAGTGCTCGCTTCGGCGCGTGACGCGGGCGCGATGACCACGAAGATTTATCTGATCGACCGGCACATCGAGTTTTGCACGAACTGCCGCACCTGCACGCAGGAGGAAGGGACCGCGCCGGGAGCGTGCGTGCTCGAGGACGACCTGCGGGCCATCCTCGACGAGATCCGGTCGTCGGACGGGATCGTGCTGGCGTCGCCGATGAATTTCGGGACGGTAACAGCGGTCACCAAGCGCTTCATCGAGCGCTTGCTGTGTACCGCGTACTGGCCTTGGGGCAGGCCGGCGCCCCGGGCACGGGACTCGCGGCGGGACAAGAAAGTCGTGCTTGTAGCCTCGTCGGCGGCGCCCGCCATCCTGTCCAGACTCACCACGGGAATGATCGGCCTGATGAAGACCGCGGCGCGACTCATGGGAGGACGGGTCATTGGCGTCGTGTTCGCCGGTCTGAGCGCGCAACGGCGACACCAGCCGCTCTGCCCACGCGCGGTCAGAAAAGCGCGCCGACTGGGCAGGAGGCTGGTGAAGAATCAGTAGGAGCGGGAAAGCCTCCGTGACTTTCCCGCGCCTGGATGTGTTGACTGCAAAGGTCGGGGATGCCGCGACTTGTCACGCGCGCGCCGCTTGCGGCCCGCGCGATGTCAAATCTAGTACCGGCCCCGCCCGCCGCCGCCGCCGTAACCGCCACGACCGCCACCGCCGCCGCCGTAGCTGCCGCGACCACCACCGCCGCCACTACCGCCGTAGCCGCCGC
>JAKQEQ010000168.1 GCA_029556545.1 Candidatus Hydrogenedentota bacterium | reverse complement strand
CGGCAGTCCCAAAGTGTCTGCGGTGGAATACTGGAAGAGTCAGAAGGACGCGAGAACGCTGAACCTCAAAACAACGGGTTGGCGCCATAACGATCCTAGGCTTCAAGCCTCCACACTTCAAAAAATCACCTGTTGCCCTGTTTCAGGCAACTCCTCCATCACGACGAACCGAAACCCAGAGTCCTAGGACGTTGAAAAAATCAGCCGTTCCGCAATTGATGTCAACAGTATTAACTTTTTCATGACCGCGTGTCAATACCCCCGCTCAACTTTTTTTTCGTTGAAAACAATCGCGATAACGCCCGTCAATATACGGTTAAACACGTGCCGACTTTTTTTGCGAGGTACACGTCGTTCTCTGTTCGCGCAATCGACGACCAAGCCTGTCAGTAAACAGTTAAGCAGGTGCCTACTCTTTTTGCCAGGCACACGTCGTTCTCCCGCTGACGGCGCTCGAGGAGACGCTGCCGGTCGCGAGCGCCCAGGTCAAATCCTGCCTGATCCTGGCGGCGCTGGCCGCCGGCGGCGTCAGCACCCTGCGCGAGCCGGGACCGTCGCGCGATCATACCGAGCGCATGCTGGCCGCGATGGGCGCCGAAATCCGGGTGGAAGGCCTCACGGTCGCGGTCGCCCCGCTGCGGCGGCCGCTCGCCCCGCTGCGCATGACCTTGCCGGGCGATATCTCGTCCGCCGCGTTTCTGCTGGTTGCCGCGGCGCTGGTCCCGGGGTCTGAACTCTGTGTCCGCGATGTCGGCGTCAATCCCACGCGCACCGGGATTCTCGACGTGCTGCGCGAGATGGGCGCCCGGATCACGGTGGAGAACCCGCGCGTGGTCGCGGGCGAACCGGTAGGGGACGTCCGCTTGGTGGCCGCGCCGTTGCAGGCGGTCCGCGTGGGGGGGGACACGGTGGTGCGGATGATCGACGAGTTTCCGGTGTTCGCGGTGGCCGCCTGTTTCGCGTCCGGTGTGACCGAGGTGCGCGATGCGGAGGAGTTGCGTTACAAAGAGACCGACCGCATCTCCGTGCTCTGCGGCGAGTTGAAGGCGCTGGGGGTTCGGGTCACCGAGCGCCGCGACGGGTTCACGATCGAGGGCGGAACGCTGGCGGGCGGCGCGTGCGACGCGCGCGGCGACCATCGCCTGGCGATGTCGCTCGCGCTGGCCGGGCTGTCCGCGCCTTCGCCGGTCACGGTGCATCACGCCGAGATTCTGAACGAATCGTTCCCGGACTTCGCCGGGCAGCTCAAAGGCTTGGGCGCGACCGTGCGGTAGAGAGGCGAGGGAAGCGATAGAATCGAGAGAATCGACGGAATCGATTCAATCGAATCTTTCGATTCTTTCGATTCTCTCGATTCTTTCGAAAAAAAGTCCTCTCCCCCGCCGCATGTTTGTGTTATGCTTGGTACTGACAAAGCGGAGGTGACTATGCGGCGGACGGTTTTCTGGGCGGCGGTCATGTTGGGTGCGGCGGCCTGTCTCGCGGGCGATCCCGTGGTGTCGAACGTGCGGGCGCTGCAGCGCGGCGGCGGCTCGCGGCTGGTGGACATCCGGTACGACGCGGCGGACACGGACGGCGACCGGCTGTCCGTGACGGTGACGCTCACGGACAACGGCGCGCCCGTGCCGGCCGCGAGCGTGACCGGCGACATCGGCGCGGGCGTGCGGCCCGGAACCGGCAAGCAGATTGTCTGGGACGCGGGCGCGGACTGGAGCGGCAACCTCTCGGAGAACGTCCGGGCGACCGTCACGGCGGACGACGGGCGGACGCCCGCCGTGCCGCAGGGCATGGTGCGCATTCCCGGCGGGACGAACAGCGGCACCGACCCGGACTTCGGCGCGTACTCGCTCACGGTCGAGGCGTTCTACATGGACGCGACCGAGGTGACCAAGGCCAAGTGGGACGAGGTGTACGCCTGGGCCATTGCCCATGGCTACAGTTTCGACCACGTCGGGTCGGGCAAGGCGGCGAACCATCCCGTGCACACGGTGAGCTGGTACGATGTTGTTAAGTGGTGCAACGCCCGCAGCCAGAAGGAGGGGCGGACGCCGTGCTACAACCTGAGCACCTGGGCCTGCAACTTCTCCGCCAACGGCTACCGGCTGCCGACGAGCACGGAGTGGGAGTACGCCGCGCGCGGCGGGGCGTCAAACAGGCGTTTCCCGTGGGGGGACAGGATCGACCACACGAGGGCGAACTACTATGCGTCTTGGAGTGGCGGCGTTCCGTACTATCCGTATGACGATGGCTACCAAGGGTACGACACGCGTTACGCGACGGGCGGCTCCCCTTACACGAGTCCGGCGGGCGCTTTCGCGGCGAACGGGTATGGGCTCTACGACATGGCGGGGAACGTGTGGGAGTGGTGCAACGACTCGTCGGGCTCGGAC
>JAKQEQ010000159.1 GCA_029556545.1 Candidatus Hydrogenedentota bacterium | reverse complement strand
ACATTTAGACGTTTGTATGTTGTTTTTTTAAGAACATGTATATGCCATCGCATCGCTATCCTGGGAACGCCGACGTCCCCGTCGGCATGCTCGCGGCTCCTTGCGCTATCGTCCGTAACCCAGCCGACGAGGACGTCGGCGTTCCCAGGTTGCAAATAGTTCTTTCAAGAAAAACCCCGAACCGTGGGGTGATATGCTCGCAATGACGGATCGATGAACTGCTCTTTTTAGGTTAATGACTTCATGAAAATATCCCCGGATTTTTTTCCTGCCCCTATTCACATGGAGTGGGGTTTGGTGTTATAATGTTTTTGTTGTTGAAGATTTTGTAATGGGTTTTTGCAACCTTCCGGCTATTTGAAACTCCGGAACAAGGAATGCGAGGGAACTATTGTGAACAAGAAAAACGTATTGGCATCAGCCGCAATAGCAGCAAGCATGCTGTTAACAGGAACAATTGCGTTGGGAGATTTGACGCGGGGCACGCCTGCACCGAACATCCGCGCTGTGGATATTTCAGGTGAAAATGTTGACCTGAATGAAATCATCGCCCAGAACCCCTACCTGCTGGTGGTGTTCTGTTTCGCGCCAAATACAGGCGAGGAACTGGCGGCAAAACTGCAGGTACTTCAGATGCAGTATCGCGAGAAGTTTCAGGTAGTGGCACTGGGCATAGAGCAGAATGAAGAGCAACTGAAGGAATTTGCCGAACGGCTTGGCATCGAGTATCACGTTGTAGATGCCAACAAACTGGAGGAGGGTAACTGGCTGGAAATGGTGCGCCAGTATCCCATCACCCTGTTTGTAGAGACTACACAAAGTCGCCGCATAGACGAAGTGCTTGCTGGCGATGGACTTTCCATTTCCTCTCTGCTGACCAAGACCGCAGAATCTCTTTTCCGGCAGCGCCGGGAAATGGCGCTGGAGGCGGTGGATCAGGCAATCAACGAGGGCAATGATGCGTCTGCAAAAGAGTTGAAAGGATTTATTCTCGCCAGTGAAGGCAAACTCGACGAGGCAGAAAAGGAGTTTGGTAGTCTGGAATCCCACACAGGCCTTGCGAAAGTGGCGCTGGAAAAGGGCGATTTTGAACAAGCCATCAAGGAGGCAGACCTCGCAGGGAACGACCCCTATGCTGCCTCCATCAAGGCAGAAGCGCTGGCGCGCCTGGGCAAAGTGGACGAAGCCGCCGCTGCAATTAATGATGTGCCCGTAGAACAGGCCGAACGTCCCTGGCAGGCCGCCGAAGCCGCAAACAGCCGCGGCCGCATCAAGCACCATCAGGGGGACGTTGACGGCGCCATCAGCGATTATCAGGCAGCCCGTGAAATAGATGCGTACGGCATCAAACCGCTTAGTAACGAAGCAGCAGCACAGCGTGAAAAAGGCAACCTCGAAGAGGCGCAGGAACTGCTGGTGCAGGCACAACAGATAAGTGACGACAACCTTATTAGCATGCTGCTGCAGCAAGTACGCGGTGAAATAGAGGAAGCCAACGATCTGAAACGGCAGGAACTCATCCGCTCCCAGATTGAATCCCTCTCCGCGCGTTTCAAGGAATTGAAGGCCGCTGGGCTTGATAAACCGAAGGATGCCTGGTCCACCCGCGCCCTTACACTGGCGCTGCTGCCCGGCAAGAGCACGGTGTTTTTCGAACGCGCCGGTACGGATGTGGCATTGCAGCGTGATATTGAAACACGCCTGCAGAACGACCCTCGCGTTCAGGTACTGGAACGCACCATGCTTGACCAATTGCTCCAGGAACTGGAACTGGGCTCCTCGGAACTTGCCGATCCAAACACGCAGCAGGTGCTGGGACGCGTATTATCCGCACGGTATCTCGGTTTTATAGATTATGCGCAGGTGGGCGCCGACCTTACCATGTACCTGCGGCTGGTGGATACCGAAACCACGGCGCTGGCCATGCAGGTGTCGCAACCGGTAAACATCAACAAACTCACTGATGTGTCACAGGCGGTTGTGGAACGCGTCCTTGCGGAAACCGCAGACAGCCAGGAACTAAAGGGACTGGTTGCGGATGTTACTGACGACGGCGTTGTCATGATTAACATAGGCGCCAAACATGGTGTGGCGCTGGGACAGCGTTTTGACGTTTTCACCGAAGGCGAACCTATCGAAGTGGGCGGACGTGTTATTGCACACCGCCAGAATACGGTCGGTCGTATTGAAATTACCGCTGTGGAAGATGAATACAGCCTGGCATCTATCGTCAAACTGAAAGAAGGCGCGAAACTGGAGAAAGAACTCAAGGTGAAAGCCTCTGCACCTGCGGCCGATGGACAGACCTGACAGGCAGAAGGTAACATGGATTTAGGGCAGATTTCCTCAATCTGCCCTTTTTTTTATGAACAACCATGTTGTCACCATGGCTTTCACGTTGCAAAATGCACATGGACGGGAAATCCGGTAGCAAAGTGTGGCATTATAGTGTTCTGTAATAAAATTTGGATAAAATATCGTGCGAGATATAAAAGCGCTGCGTTGCACGGATTCAAATGATGAAAAGGAGGAAGAATAATGGAGCGGTTCCGAGGATTGCCGGGGTTGCGTCCGGGGGCTATTTTTATTGTGGCGCTTTCCCTTTCCATCGGCTGGGGCATACGCGGCAACTTCGGGCATGAATCAGGAGCAATGATTGCGGGGGTATTGGCATCCATTGCCGCATGTCTCATGTCCGGCAGGTCGGACTGGCGGCGCAGGGTTGCTTTTTTCGCGCTTTTCGGCGGGCTCGGGTTTGGTTTTGGCGGCTCCATCTCCTACATGTATCCCATTTCCTTTGCGGGCTCGGAACAATGGAGCACCTGCATCTACGGTTTTTTGACCACCTTCTGGGAAGGACTGCTCTGGGCAGGGATTGGCGGCATGGGTGCGGCGCTTCCGGCGGTGATGGAACGGAAGCGGATGAACAGTTTTTGCGTGCCTGTTGCATTTGTCTTGATTATCATGGCTGCCAGCGCGCTCTTTTTTGAGCCCTGGCTTTCAGAAACGCTGGTGATACCGGACGCTGACAAAATGGATACTACCTGGCATCGGCATCACAATCCGCTTTATTGGTTCGATGCCGACTGGTTTCCGGCGTTGATGGCACTGCTTGGCGTATGTTTGTTTGATTTATGGGATCGCCGCTTCTCAGGCGCATGGCGTCTTTTGGTGTACTGCGGTCTGGGCGCTGCGGCGGGCGCGGCGGCATATCACCTGACAGGGCTGCTGGGCCTGCACCAGCACATTGCCAACGCGCTGGTGATTCCCCTGGGTGATTCCAATGCTATAAACCCTGTAACCGGCGAACCTTTCGGCAATGTGACGTTCCTGTCAAACTGGCCAAATTTTGTACATTATTATCCTGAACATTTGGGATGGCTATCGGGACTTTTTGCTGGCGGCGGCATTTATTTTTGGCGTTACGGTACATTCCGGCGCGATTCAAAACTGATTTTGTATCTTGCGTGCGGTTGGCTGCTGGCGTTTATTCTTATGCCAACCCTTGGCTCCATACCATTGCAATCTATCGGCGGCTTTCGCATGACTCCGCCGCGCAGCGATGACTGGGCAGGCATTACAGGCGTGTTTATTGCAGGCATGGTCTATTGCCTGCGCTATGGACTCGGCGGCGCCGCTTTTTCCGGTTCTGTTACGGGGCTTGTGGGTGGCTTCTTCTTCATTGCAGTGCCCTTTTTGCGCGCATTGCTTCGCATACCGGGTCATCCATACCGGACACCGGGGGGCATGCCGGAGGCTTGGGCACATTATCAAAATGCAAACTGGCACAGCATTATGGAACAACTGCACGGGTTTGGGCATGGCATTGCGCTGGCAATTGCGCTTGGCATGCTGGCAGGCATGGTAAAACCCCACGACGATCAGGGGAAGCGCCACAGGGGCGCCGAGATGTTCGGGGTTATTTTTGTCCTGTTTTTTGTAACTTTGATGAATGTCTTCAAGAATGTGGGTGAATGGACACAAGGCAGCAACAAGGTTGTCCCGGCGATGATGAAAGCGCCGCTGTTTTCCTCCATTGAATTTCCCGCGGAAATCTGGTTTCTTTTTGCCTGGGCAGCGTTGGCAACCTCTGTCATCGCACTGATGTTGTTGCACCTGCGGCGGCCGCTGCCGATTGTGCCGACTTCCTGGCGCGCACGGAGCCAGGTGTTTTATCTGGCGTTTCTGTGGATTATGGTCATCGCGAATTTTGAACGTGCCTTGCCGGGATTTGACGCAAGCCGCCTCGTGACCGAGTGGGTGATCATCATGAATGCTGCTCTTGCGACCTTTTTGATTATTGCCCTTCCCCGCTCCTCACGAAAATTCTATCCGATAGAGCCATTGTCCTACAGCAGCCTGCTGCTGCGGCTCTGGCTGCGGGCGTTTCCCGTAATTGTCTGCGCTGTATTTTTTATGGCGATTATCATTCGTGTAATCTATGGGGATGCGCCCCTGGACAGCCCGGACGGCAATCACAAGCGCTGGGGCGATGAGGCAAGATGGCGCACTGCCCCTATACTTATGAACGTTGAACACCGGTAATCATGCCGCACAAACAGGAACGAATTTTTCATGAACACACCTCAATGGGAAAAAGCAAAGGAATACCAGGAGATCATTTACGAAAAGGCGGAAGGCATTGCCAAGATTACCATCAACCGTCCTCATCGCAGAAATGCGTTTACACCGCTGACCAACGATGAAATCAGCGATGCGCTGCGCGACGCGCGCTTTGACCAACGGATCGGCGTGATTATTCTGACGGGCGCGGGCACGGAGGCGTTCTGCTCGGGCGGCGATCAGTATATTCGCGGGGAACGCGGCTACGTGGACGACCGCTCGGGCGCGCATCGGCTCAACGTGCTTGACCTCCACCGCCAGATTCGGACGTGTCCGAAGCCCGTGATTGCGATGGTCGCGGGGTACGCCATCGGCGGCGGCAACATCCTGGCGATGGTGTGCGACCTGACCATCGCGGCGGACAACGCCGTTTTCGGGCAGACGGGCCCGAAGGTGGGCTCGTTCGACGCGGGTTACGGATCGGCGCACCTAGCGCGCATGGTGGGCCAGAAGAAGGCGCGGGAAATCTGGTACCTGTGTCGTCAGTACAACGCGCAAGAAGCACTCGCGATGGGGATGGTCAACGCGGTGGTTCCTCTGGACAAGCTTGAGGAAGAGACGGTGCAGTGGTGTCGCGAAATCCTGGAGAAGTCGCCCATCGCGATTCGCTGCATCAAGGCGGCGATGAACGCCGACGAGGACGGCCAGGCGGGCCTGATGGAACTGGCGGGCAACGCGACGATGCTTTTCTACATGAGCGAAGAGGGCCAGGAGGGGCGCAACGCCTACATCGAGAAGCGCCCGCCGGATTTCAGCAAGTTCCCGCGAAATCCATAAGGACTACATGAAGCGATGCGAAACATGGGTCGCATAGGTCCTATAGGACCTTTAGCTTTGCCCACCGCCGAGCCCTCTAATGAGCGCCTCCGCTGAGCACATGCCGGCCTCGTGGAAGGTCTGGCTGCTTGCGGCGCGCCCGAAGACGCTGTTTGCGGGGATCGCGCCGGTGCTGGTTGGCGCGGCCATGGCCGCGGCGGATGGCGCGTTCCACGGGCTCGCGGCGTTATGCGCGCTGTTCGGGGCCGTCTTCATCCAAATCGGGACGAATTACGCGAACGATTACTTCGATTTCGTGAAGGGAACGGATACGGAGTCGCGACTCGGGCCGCTGCGCGTGACCCAGGCGGGTCTGGCGACGCCCGCGCAGATGAAAACCGCCACAACGATAGCTTTCGGACTGGCGACGCTGGCGGGGGGTTATCTCGTCTATCGCGGCGGGTGGCCGATTGTCGTCATCGGCGCGTTGTCGATTCTGTTCGGCGTGCTGTACACAGGCGGGCCGTATCCTCTCGGGTATCTCGGCCTCGGCGATGTGTTCGTGCTCGTATTCTTCGGACCGGTGGCGGTGGGCGGTACGTACTACGTGCAGGCGCTGACCGTCACGCCGGCGGTACTGGTCGCGGGGCTCGCGCCAGGGCTCCTCTCGACGGCCATACTGACGGTTAACAACCTGCGCGACATCGAAGGGGACCGCGCGGCGGGCAAAAAGACGCCGCCAGCACGGTTTGGGCGCGGTTTCGCGCGGGCGGAATACATCGCGTGCGTCGTTCTGGCCTGCGTTGCGGTTCCCGCGGGGCTTTGCGTGTGGACCGGCGGCCACTGGCTCGCCCTTGCGGCGTGCCTCGCCCTAATCGCGGCGATTCCCAATGTCCGCGCGATACTGCGTGAGGAGGGACCCGCGCTGAACCAGACACTGGCGGGCACTGGCAAGATCACACTGCTTTACAGTGTCCTCTTCTCCGCGGGCTGGCTGCTATGAAGATCGAGCGGACGCGGGTCTACCGCTACGAACTGCCGTTTCGCACGCCGCTCCTGTTGCCGCGCGGTGCCCTCGAAGCACGCACCGGCTGGCTGCTCCGTCTCGAGGCGGACGGCGGCATCGAGGGTTGGGGCGAGGCCGCGCCGCTGCCCGGATTCAGCCGCGAATCCGAGAACGAGACGGTTTTCGAGCTCATCGATTGCGCGAAACGGCTGCGTGACTGCTCGCTCGTCGATGCTTTCGCGTTGCGGCGCGCTTCAACCCTGTGCAGTTCGGTCTCGTTCGCGCTCGAAACGGCCGTGTTGCGGCTGGCCGCCGATCACCTCGAGATACCGCTGCGTCGCCTTATCGCCGAACACAGCGCCGAGACCGTGCGGATATGCGCGCTTGTGCCCGACCTGCGGCATGACTCGCGGCGCACGGCGTGGACGCGGTCACGGCAGGGCTTTGCCGCCGTGAAGCTTAAGGTGGGGCGCGACGCACCGGCGGAGAGCAGGGCGACGGTCCACGCGACACGGCAGGCTTTCGGTCCCGACGCGGCGCTGCGGCTGGACGCCAACCGCGCGTGGGAACTGGCCGAGGCGGTGGCGTTCGCACGCGAAACGGCCCCGTATAACGTCGATTACTTCGAGGAGCCGACGCGCGACTGGCGGGACCTTCCCGCGTTTGCCGCGGCGTCCGGCGCGCGGTATGCCCTGGACGAGACCTTGCAGGACAACAAGGAGCACCTCGCGGCGATGGCGATCGGCGGCGAGTGCGAGACGGATACGCCCTTGGGCGAGGTGTTGTGCGGCGCCCATGCGTGGGTCGTCAAGCCGACGCTCATGCACTTTCACGGACTTGTCGAATGGCTGCGCGCCGCGTCGTCCACCCCGCGCATCGTCATCAGCGGCGCATACGAATCGGGGGTCGGCATGAGCGCGCTGGTCCATTACGCCGCCGCCATCAGCGGCGCGGAGGTCGCGGTCGGTCTTGACACCTATGCGGCTCTCGACGCGGACGTGCTGCACAGACGGCTGCCGCTGGGCGACCCGGAATTACAAGTTGCCGCGTTGGATGGGCCGATCGAGGTCAACCCGGATGTGCTGGAGATGGTGTGGGAGGGCTGATCGCGCGGGGCGATTACGAGTACGAGGACGAGGATGGGGATGGGAAGAAGTCTTCTGAGGTTATGAGACAACGTGTCGACATTCCGTGTCCGCTGCGCGGCGGGGCGACCGCGAGGCCGGAGTCGCCGGCGCTGGTGTCGGCGGCGGGCACGATTTCGATTCACGAACTCGATGCGCGCGTACGGGAACGGACGGCGGCGTTGCGCGATCAGGGCGTGGCGCCGGGCGACCGCGTGGCGCTGCTCGGGCGGCCAGACGTGGAGTATGTGATCGCGTTTCTGGCGTTGCTGCGTCTAGGCACGGTGGCGTGCCCGATGAACCCGCGCTTCCCCGAGGCCTATCGCGATGAACTGCTGGGGCGTATTTGTGCGCAAGCACTGCCACCGCTCGGGGCGGCGTGGGCGGCCGCGGCGACGGTCAACGAACCGCCACGGTTTCGGGCAGATCAACCGGCGACAATCATCTTCACGTCGGGCAGCGCCGGACCGCCGAAGGCCGCGCTGCATTGCTTCGGCAATCACATTCACAGCGCGCTGCTCTCCAACCGAAACCTGCCGATCGCGCACGGCGACCGCTGGCTGTTGTCGCTGCCCATGTGCCACGTGGCGGGCGTCGGGGTCGTCTTCCGTTGTCTCGTCGGCGGGGCGGCAATCGTCGTTTCCGAGAACGAGGAACCCATCGAGGCATCTGTCACCCGTTACGGGGTCACGCATTTGTCGCTCGTAGCCACGCAATTGCATCGGCTGCTGGCGACGGACGCGGGCCGCGTGTGCCTGCGGCAAGCGCGCGCGGTGTTGCTGGGCGGCGGCGCGATCCCCGAGGGCCTGTTGCGCGAGTCGTTCGCGCTGGGCGCGCCGATCTTCACCAGCTACGGGCTGACTGAAACGGCCTCGCAGGTGGCTACGACTCGTCCGGGCGACCCGCTCGAACGATTGCTCACTTCCGGCGCGCCGCTTGATCCCGGGAGTCTGCGCATTGCCGCGGACGGCGAGATTTTCGTGCGCGGCAAGACGTTGTTCCTCGGCTACGTCGAGGGCGACGCCGTGCGCCGCCCGCTGACCGACGACGGCTGGTTTGCGACCGGCGACTTGGGCTATTTGGACGCGGACGGCTATCTCCATGTCACGGGCCGTCGCGACAACATGTTCATCGCGGGCGGCGAGAACATCCAACCCGAGGAAATCGAGCAGGTCCTGTGCCGGTGTCCCGGCGTGCGCGAGGCGGTGGTCGTGCCCGTGCCGCACGCGGAATTCGGCGCGACCCCGGTGGCCTTCGTGCGCTCCGACGATGATCGAGCGCCGGACGAGGCCGCGCTGCGCCGGGAACTCGAGACGCGACTGCCGCTCTTCAAGACGCCACGCCGCTTTCTCCCCTGGCCGGAGGACCTGATCCCGCCCGGTATCAAGCCGGACCGAAAGGCGTTTACGGCCCGGGCAAGAGGAATCGGGCTGAGGCGCGGCGACGGCAAGCCGCGCTGAAGCGTGCTATAGCGGAGGGGTGCCTCCGATACACCCCGGCTGAAGCCGGGTGCAAAGCAGAGCCTGCTAAGGCAGGCTGACGCGATGGCCACGTGTTTGCGGTCGTAATGGGCGCAGTTACGGCGGCGCATTGTGTTTCGGGCGTGTTGCGCAGTAGGATACGCGGCGTCGCTGTCTTGCGATCACGGGCCTCGGGCGCTCGATGCGCGCCGAGGGGGAGGGCATACGAGCATGAAGTATCGTCTCGGCCTGGTATTGCTGGCCGTGGCGGCGCTGTTTGCCGCCGTGTGCTGGCTGTTGGCGCTGTGGCGGCCTTATCTCGGGGCCGCCGTCTTTATTGTCGTGTTTGGCGGCGTCCTCCTATTCTATCTGTTGACGCTGCGGCGCGTGCGGGGGCAATGGTTCGACTCCGGGGGCGTCCGCATCCACTACACGGACGAAGGGGACGGCGAGCCGGTTATTCTGATCCACGGGCTTGCCGTCAACGCGGACATCAACTGGCGCGTGCCGGGGGTGATCCGCATGTTGCGCAAGACGCACCGCGTGATCGCCATCGACCTGCGGGGGCACGGCCTGAGCGAGCATCCGCATGATCCGGGCCGCTACGGCGTGGAACTGGTCGAGGACGCGGTGCGCCTCATGGACCACCTGGGCATTGAGAAGGCCCACGTGGTCGGCTATTCCCTCGGGGGCTTCATTACCCTCAAGCTGTTGGCGACGCATCCCGAGCGGCTGCGGACCGCCGTGGTCGGCGGCGCGGGCTGGTACGACGAGACCACGCCGAAGATGTCCATACTGCGCGCGCTCGAGGCTTCGCTCGAACAGGGCGGCGGGTTCGCGCCGCTTATCCGCGCGCTCGAGCCGACGCCGAACCCGAGCCGGGTCAAGGTATGGTTGATTGACGCGGCCATCGCGTGGATTTGCGACTTGTGGGCGCTGCGGGCCCTGGTAAGCACGATGCTCGACCTGCGCGTGACCGAGGACGCCCTGCGCGCGAACCGTGTGCCCACGCTGGTCATCGTCGGTGACCGCGATCCCCTCGTGGACGCGGCGCGGAACCTCGATGGGGTCATGAGCGCGGCGCGTGTCGTCTACGTCCCCGGCGGGGACCACGCGACGACGATGTTTAGCGAGGTGTTCCGGCGTGAAATCCAACGGCAGTTGCGGGAACAGTAATACAGGTCGGGGGCATGTCCATGAAGAAGTTCGTGCTGATTTTTGCGGCAAGCATCGCCCTTGTTGTCGTACTTGCCGGGGGCTTGGCCTACTACATCTTTCTTGCCCGCGCGAGCGGCGAGTTCTTCGACTCGGACGGCGTGCGCATCTTCTATACGGACCAGGGCGCCGGCGAACCGGTGATCCTGATTCATGGCTTCGCGGTGCAGGGCGACTTCAACTGGCGACGCCCCGGCGTCATCGACCGGCTCGCGCGGCGATTCCGCGTCATCGTGCCGGACCTGCGCGGCCACGGGCGCAGCGACAAGCCCCACGATCCGGAGCAGTACGGGCGGGAGATGGTCGAGGACGTCGTGCGGCTCATGGACCATCTGGGCATCGAGAAGGCGCACGTCGCGGGGTATTCGCTCGGCGGGTTCCTGACGCTGAAACTGGCGGCCATGCACCCGGACCGGCTGATCACGGCGTCGCCGCTCGGCGCGGGTTGGGAACGCCCGGAGGAAAGCGCCTTCTTGTCGCGCGCGCCGGACCTCGCGCGGATGCTGGAGGAAGGCCGAGGCATTAAACCGCCCAGCGGCGACTTTGGCGCGGACCGCGAAAGGACTGGGTTGATCCACACGTGGACCATCAAACTGGTCACGCGCTACCTCAACGACGGCAAGGCGCTGGCGGCGATGCTCCGCGCCGCGCAGGACCTCGTGGTTTCGGCGGATGAGATTCGCGGGATCGTGTTACCCATGTTGAGCATCGTCGGTTCCCGCGATCCGCTGAAGGTCGGCGTGGACAACCTGCGCGAACATATACGGGGGATCGAGGTAGTGGTAATCGACGGGGCAACGCACATGAACGCCATGATGCGCGATCAGTTTATCGAGGCTCTCGAGGGTTTTCTGGCGCGGGGCGGAACCGCCCCGATCGATGTCGATACCTGATCAGGGATCGCAAGCGGCTTTTTTTCGATGAGCCAGGTCGTCTAGAACGCCTCAAACGGGCCGGTCACGATAATGCGGACGGGCACGTTTTCGATGGAAGCCGGCAACTGTGCGCGCGCCGCCGCGTTCTCGTTTTCGAGGTATACCTCGATCACCGGTCGGCCACCGGACAGGCCGACGCCGTGTCCGACGACGCCCGGCGCCGCGAACAGCGCATCCGAATGCCGCGCTTTCACCTCGCGAGCGAGGCGCACCGCCGCGCCGGGACCGCTTGCGGACGCGGACGTGCCCGTGCTGCGGCAATACGAGGCGGGAACGGGGTCGCTGCCTTTGCTGAATGCGTTTGGCGGGGTGGACCCCTCGAAAGTCAGGCCATTTGCACTGACGTTCGTGACCGCGGTGGAGTACGTGCCGTTTGGCGCGTTGTTTGCCACGAAGGTTGCCTCGCCGTTGCCATTCGTACTGGCGTTGCCGGTGGCGTAGGCGCTGCCGTTCCGCGTGATGGAAATCGACACGGCAGCATTCCCGACCGGCGACCCCTGGTTATCCACGACCTTTATCGTTACGCTCAGATGGCGGTCGCTATTCTTGCCGCCGCTGGTGGTGTACGTGACGCACTCGACAATCGCCAGCGCCTGCTCACCCTCGCCTTCACCCTCGCCTTCACCCTCGCCTTCACCCTCGCCTTCACCCTCGCCCTCACCCTCGCCCTCACCTTCTCCCTCGCCCTCACCTTCACCTTCGCCCTCACCTTCGCCGCCGCCGTACCAGTCCAGATAGAACTGTTCGACCGCGTTCCGCGCCATGACCTTGTGCGCGTCGATGCTCGGGTGGATACCGTCGCCCGCAAACGGAAACGGCCCGATGTAGACCGTGTCAAACGCCGCGTCAGGCATGGGATATGCCGTGTTGCCGCCCGGGTAAGGGTTGTAGTCCGGATAGACGCCCGGACGCGGCGCGCCGGCGGGCGTGTTGTGATGGTACTGGAGCAAGCCCCAGTTCTGGACGTAGTAGCACCCGGGCGTACGCTGCGCGACGGCCAATTTCTTCACGCCGACTTCGATAAAGGCTGTGTTTACCTGCTCTTGCGTCATGCCGCCGAAATCGAAGGTCTGGCCAAGGACATAGTAGAGTACTTGAACCGTGGTTCGATTCAGATAATCATAGTCCGCGATAACCACGTGCCTGACCTGCGGGTGTAACAGGCAGTAGTTCACGAGGGCCTGTATGTTATTCTGAATGTCCTGCCACCAGCTCTCGCGCATGAGCGCGGGCCAGCCTACAAAGACGTTGGTTGTCTTGATCTTGCTGAGGACGTCGTTGCCGCCGATGATCAGATGGACGGTATCAATGGTCGGAAAGGCCCCGAGTTGTTGTGTAATCGCGGCCAGCCAGTCGGGCTTTACCCAGTCAGACGCCGTGCTGCCGCCCCGGGTCGTGATATCGCCGACGCACTCGACATCGTGAAGCCCATACTCCTGCAATGCCGTATCGAGGGCCCGTCCATGCCAGACGCTGACGGACCAACTGTCGCCCACGATCAGGATGCGCGGCGTGGCAAACGCGGCGCTACAGGCGAGCGTAACCAATAATGCGAGAAAAACCGCGCGCGCCAACCACGACACTTTCATTAACTTTACCTCGTGCACTTGTAGCCAGTACCCCATCCTTCAGTCCTTGTCACAATCGCCCCGGGCCGAATCCGTCTTCGCCTTCCGGAGATGGGTGATAGCCGCCCGAATTAAAGAACTGAATCAGCCGGAGCAACTCGGACAGGCTGATGCGCCAGTCCGCGCCACCCGCGTAATCGCTCGAGTGGGGCGCGCAATCGCGGCTGCCCGGTCCGGGCGCATAGCCGTCTTCCGTGGCCCCGGGTGTCGGAGCGCAGGAGTAGCCGCCCGAATTAGAGAGCTGAATGACCCGCAGCAACTCCGACAAATCGACCTTGTAATCGCCATTCTGGTCCGCCGCGTGCGTTATCGAGCCGGCTTCTCCTTCTCCCTCTCCCTCACCAGGTGCTTGACCTTCCGCTGCCTCTCCTTCGCCCGGAACATCGCAGGAATCGTTGAAGGTCAAACGCCACCCGTCGAGCACGCCCTCATTGCCTGTCTTGCCGTCGAAGACACATAGTGTCCATACGCCTTGGGCATAACTGCCGTCGAATGTTGACAACTGGCCAATAGGTGCGTAAGTCCCGAGATAAGGCGGCTCGGCAAAGATGATGGCTGTAGGGGCCTCGTCGTCAAAGGTTGTATCCGCGAACCCGAGTTCCGCGTCGCCCAATTGGGATACGAGAAAGACCGACGCGCCGGAGGGCGACTTGATCCACAGCACTAGGTCGCCCGCCGCCCCATGGGTGATTCTTACGGTCACGTTCACGTCTGTGATGACACCGAGGTAAGGAACGGTAATATGTGAATCCACCTGATCGAAATCGGCAATAACAAGGGGGGTATCATCGCTCCAGTATTCGAGGCAAGGCGGCGGCTCTTCACCCTCACCCTCACCCCCACCTTCGCCTTCGCCTTCACCTTCGCCTTCGCCTTCACCTTCGCCTTCGCCCTCACCTTCACCTTCGCCTTCACCTTCGCCTTCGCCTTCACCTTCGCCTTCACCTTCGCCCTCACCCTCACCCTCACCCTCACCCTCTCCCTCTCCCTCTCCCTCTCCTTCTCCTTCACCCTCGCCTTCGCCCTCACCCTCGCCTTCGCCTTCGCCTTCGCCCTCTCCTTCACCTTCTCCCTCGATCGTGGGCGGATACCAGTGGATATAAAATTGCTCGACCGCATTGCGCAGCATGACCTTGTGCGCTTCTTTATTGGGATGAATGCCATCGCCGGGAAACGGACCCAGGGGATCGAAAGCTACGTCGGGCATAGGATAGTTGGGGTTACCCCCCGGGTAAGGCGAGTAATCAGGGTATTGGCCCGGGGCCGGCGCGCCGGCGGGGATATCGAAGTGGTGCTGTAACAGGCCCCAGTTCTGCACGTATTCGCACCCCTGGAGTGACTTGGCAACGGCCAACTTTGCCTTGCCCGCTTGGATAAAGCACTCGTTTACCATGCGCTGGGTCATCCAACCGAAGTCGTAGCCTGCCAAGGCGTGAGCCAGGACTCGGTTTATATAATCATAGTCGGCGATAACCACGTGCTTGACTTGCGGAACCGCCAGGCAATACGACGCCACCTTCATAACATTTGCCTGGATCACACTGACGTAAGTCAGCCACTGCAAATAGATCGGCACCGATGAGTAAACGTTGGTGTGCGCAATGAAGCCGAAGACATCGTTTCCACCGATGACGAGATGGATGGTGTCGATGGTGGGCTGGGCCGCAAGTTGGGCCATGATTATTGCGAGAAAACTGTTTGATGCCCATTGGGCGGCGGTTGTGCCGCCGATGGCCGTGAAGTTTCCAACTGTTTCAACGTCTTCTATGCCGTATTCTGACAACACCTCATCGAGTACACGAAACGCATTGATGCCCGTCGCCCAACTGTCACCGACGATCAAGATGCGCGGCTCGGCTGCTACGTCCGAGCCTAACACCGCGCACAGCATGAAGAACAGGATGCCTGTTATGCCGGAGAGCGTCTTCATTTTCCAGCGTCAATCATACTTGTCCCGGGCAGAATCCGTCTTCGCCTTCCGGACATGGGTGATACCCGCCCGAATTAAAGAACTGAATCAGCCGGAGCAACTCGGACAGGCTGATACGCCAGTCCGCGCCGCCCGCGTAGTCGCTCGAGTGGGGCGCGCAATCATGGCTGCCCGGTCCCGGCACATAGCCGTCTTCCGTGGCGCCGGGGGGCGAAGCACAGGAGTAGCCTTCCGAATTATAGAGCTGGATGATCCGCAGCAATTCCGACAAATCGATCTGGTAATCGCCGTTCTGGTCCGCCACGTGCGATATCGGGCCGCCTTCTCCTTCTCCTTCTCCCTCGCCTTCGGCGGATTGACCTTCCTCTCCCTCGCCTTCGCCCGGCACACCGCAGGAGTCGTTGAAGGTCAGACGCCATCCGTCGAGCACGCCTTCATTGCCTGTTTTGCCGTCGAAGACAAAGAGCGTCCATACGCCTTGGGCATAGCCGCCGTCAAATGTCGCCAACGGGCCGATGGGCGCGTAGGTCCCGAGATAGGGCGGTTCAGCAAAGATAATGGCCGTCGCGGCCTCGTCGTCAAAGGTCGTATCCGCGAACCCCGGCTCCGCGTCGCCCAATTGAGACACCAGGAACACCGACGCGCCGGAGGGCGATTTCAGCCACAGCACAAGGTCGCCTGCCGCCCCATGGGTGAGGTTCACGGTCACGTTAACGTCTGTTACGACGCCGAGGTACGGAACGGTAATTTGCGATTCCACCTGATCGAAATCGGCAATAACGAGGGGAGTATCGGTGCTCCAGTATTCAAGACAAGGCGGCGGTCCCTCTCCCTCTCCCTCGCCTTCACCTTCGCCTTCGCCTTCGCCTTCGCCTTCACCCTCGCCTTCGCCTTCGCCTTCACCTTCGCCTTCGCCTTCACCTTCACCCTCGCCCTCACCCTCACCCTCACCCTCACCCTCACCCTCACCCTCACCCTCGCCCTCGCCCTCGCCCTCGCCCTCGCCCTCGCCTTCGCCTTCGCCACCTTCCACGTATTCATACGCGCCCATATCAAAACCGGCGCCTTGAGGTCGCGGCGTACCCTCAATATCCGTGTCCGGCGCGCCATCGGCCGTCCCTGCGTCAATACACGGTGAACCGGATCGTATCCGTAGATTGGAGGGCGCACTGACGAATAGAGGGTCGGTGCTAATGTTGCCTGTGCCCGGCCAGCCTCCCTCCACGCAGGAATAGGTAACAAACGGGACATAAGAGTATCCCAATTCGGTAAACTCTGCCCGCGCTGCTTCTTCTTTCCCACCCAAGCGGTACCCAAGGGCAAATCGCCACGGAATAAGCGACGCCATCAATGGGCTAAGAGCCATATTGCGCCGAAGATCCGCGAAACAGAGCGTCGCTGTGGGTAGCGCCTGAGGGTTGTTCTGCGCCGCTACTATGACGACACTCAACTTCATGAAAGGCGGCCTAGGCAGCCCATCAATGAAGAAACGAGGCGGGTACCATTCTCCGTTTGCACGAATGCGCATGCCGACGTCATAGATGCCGGGTTCCTCGTAGGTGTATTGCAGATTTGCCGTCGGCGGTAGCGCGATACTGCCTCCGTCCGCCCCAGTCGGAAACCACTCGACAACTTCCACCGCGCCGACTTGGGGTGGTACCGTGCTGGTGCTCGTGAAGGTTATGACAAGAGGCGCTTCACCTATGGCGGGATTTGGAGTTGTTGAGAAATCCAAGTTCATGATGCTGTACGCTTGTTGTCCACTCGATGACGCCGTGTTCCCCCACAAGATGCAGTTTGTTATCACTGGGAAACCGCCATTGTATATTCCGCCGCCGTCGGCGGCCAGGTTAGAGGCAAACGTACAGTTAGTCACTGCTCCTGAACCGGTGCTATACATCCCGCCACCGTCCACAGCCCAGTTTGAACTGAATATGCAGTTCGTCACGGTGCCCAAGCTGCCGTTGTACATCCCGCCGCCAAAGTCAGCAGAATTTTCCTTGAAGATACAGTTTGTAACCACTGCTGATGAATAGGCATCATTACACATCCCGCCACCATAAGAAGCTGAGTTCAGGCTGAAGATACAATTACTCACTACGGGCGACGCGTGAGGCGGATTGTACATTCCGCCACCTCTGACGTTGTTGCCTCGGGTGATGGTGAATCCGTCAATGGTGACATTGTCGGCACCAATGACACTACGGCGGCCGTTGCCACCGTCTATGATGGTGACAAATGTTGCCCAGTTTCGCTCGTCTGAGTCGATCTCGCTACCGCTGAAGCCGCCGTAAATGTCAACATTCTTCGCCATGATAAGCACGGGGTCGGATTCGGCGGTATAGATTCCCTCAGCAACCCATACTTCGCCACCGCCAGATATGGTCGCGGCATCCACTGCAACTTGGATCGACCGAAAGGCTGTTGACCAGCCTTGTCCATCTTCCACGCCGGAGTAGTTGTCAATATCCACGTACCAGATACTGGGTAGTTCGCCCTCCCCTTCTCCTTCGCTGCTTTCCACATACTCATATGCACCCATATCGTAGCCTGCGCCCTGCGGTCGTGAAGTGCCTTCAATGTCCGTTTCCGGCGCGTTGCTGGCATACCCAGTGTCAATACAGGGCGAACCCAATTGGAGCCGGAGATTCGTCGGCGCACTCGCAAAGAGCGGATTCTGGCTAATATTACCTGTACCCGGATATCCGCCCTGCACGCATGAATGTCGTATCGTTGCCCTGATCTCCGGGTCATGAATCTGCGGCCCACTAAACAGTGCGGTGTTATCCCACAAGATGCAGTTCGTCAGGGTTGGCGAGCCGGTGTTATTGGCTACCCCACCGCCGTTTGCGGCGGAGTTTCCGTAAAGCGTGCAGTTCGTCACGATGGGCACGCCGGTGCTGTTGCTTATCGCTCCACCTCGGCTGACATCGTTTCCACCAGCAAGATTATCGATGAATATGCAATTCGTCACAGTCGGCGTACCGCCGCTGTTGGATAGTCCTCCCCCCCAAGCACCGTAAGAGCCAGTAGCGGTGTTTCTAAGGAAGATACAGTCTAGTATCGTCGCGGCACCGTAAGATATATATATACCGCCACCCCCGGCGAAGCTACCGGCTGCCGTGTTTTCAGTGAATGTGCAGCCTGTCACCGTTAGTGACGAACTGTCCACGCTATGAATTGCTCCCCCTTCGCTGATGTATGAAGAGTTATCAATTGCGGAATTGCCTAGGAAGGCAGAATCTCTTATTACGAGTGATGTGGCGTAATCTGAATTGTATATTCCGCCGCCAGAATAGGCGGAGTTGCTCGAAAATACACAGCTAAGAAGAGTTGGTGATGCGGAACCGGAGTTGCATATTCCGCCTCCCCAAGTGGCTGAATTGTGAAGGAATGTGCAGCTGTCTATCGAGGGGGAACATGAGGCACCGAAGTTGTACATCCCTCCACCAGTGCTTGTCGCCACATTCTGCGAGAATATGCAGTTACTCACCGTTGGTGAAGCATAGGCCGGAGCATTGTACATGCCTCCACCATTGCTAGCGTAGCCTTGCCTAATGGTGAGCCCATCAATTGTCGCGTTATCCGCCCCTCTTACACATCGACGGACGCCTTCGCCGTCAATAATCGTGACGTTGGCGTTCCAGTCACGCTGGTCTCGCGCGGTCTCGCTTCCTGCAAAGCCGCCGTAGAGGTCCACGTTCTCCGCCATGGTCAGCACGGGGTCGAATACCGCAGTATAGCTACCCGCGGCGACCCACACCTCGCCGGCGCCAGCCGCGTCGGCTTGGTTCACGGCGTCCTGGATTGATCGGAATGCCGTTGTCCAGCTTGTCCCGTCTTCATTCCCCGATGTGTTGTTGGCATCAACGTACCAGACAGCCGCAAGAGCCGGGTCTGTCGCTACACCTATAAGCCAAAGAGCAGCACAGAGTGTCGTCGCGCGAAGAAGTCTCATCCCCTCTTCCTCCTCTCCTCCCTTTTCACTCGGCCAATGGTGGCATGGCTACACCGGCTACTATTGTATTCCCTCTCAAACGAATCGTCAAGAGCTGGAGCCGGCCTGAACCGGCCAAAGCGGTCATCTGTCTGCCAGGCTGATCGCAGGTCTCTCTCTTGTTATCCCCCTTCTTCAGGGCCGAAGAGCGCACTTGCCGGCTGTTCAGACCTCGGCGCGCGCCGAACAATGCAGTACAACCAAAGACGCGCTAAAGCGCGCACTACGAACGCCTATGGCCGCGCGCCGCGGGCGAGGCGGGCGTTGATTTCGTCGAGCAGCGGCGGCACGTCGGAGATGGCGTCGACGACGTAATGCGCGCCGGCTTGGGCCATGCGCTCGTAGGCGCGGCGGCGTTTGCGTTCGCGGGTTTCTGGGTCGAGTCGGGCGATTTCCGCTTCGTTCAGCCCGAGTTCGTTGCCAGTCATGGCGAGGCCGACGGTCCACATGCCGGCGTTCAGTCCCTCGAAGATATCCGGGAGCGTGTCACCCACCTTCACGATGCTTTCCATCGGGAAGATGCGGAGCAGCTTTGCGTTTTCGAGGCACATCCAAGGTTCGGGCCGGCCCGCGGGCACGTCGGTGGCGCAGACGGTCGCGTCCGGCGTGTAGCCGCGCCTGGTCGCCTCGGCGCGCAGGAGTTGCATCATCTCGCCGGTGTAGCCGGTGGTCGAGCCGACCTTGAGTCCGCGCTTGCGGAAGTCGGCCACGGCCTCGAGCGTGCCGGGGATCAGGTCCGCGTAATCGGCCAGACACTGCAATTGCAGCGGGACGAACTCCGCGAACATGCGGTCCACGTCCTCCTCGGCGGGCGGCCGCCCGTGCGTCTCCTCCCAGAGACGGCGCACCGCCTCGATCTGCGTGATCTTCTGGATATGGACGCGCTTGTGCGCGCCCATCGGCTCGCGGGCCTGCTCCATCGTGATGGGTACGCCCTGGCGCTTGAAGACCTCGAAGAACACGACCGCGGGCGCGTAGCAGCCATAGTCCATGGTCGTGCCGGCCCAATCGAGCAGGACGCCCTTGAGCGGTCCGCGGTAACTGCGTTGAAAGACGAAATCCATATCAGCGTTTCCTCCCGTTATACAGTGTGGCAGGGGTGTCCCGCCCGTGGTCTAATCCGCCTGCGGCGGACCTCCGAGACGCCCCCGCGCCTATGATGCGTCATGCGGTCTTTTCCACGAAGAACGGCTGCGTCCAGGCCGTGTCGTCGCCGAACCCGTAGCATTCCACGCGCACGTAGGTGTACGGGAAATCCTCCGGGACCGTAAACGAGATCGCGGGACCGTCCTGCGTTGCCTGGAGGCGACCCAGATCGGCGAAAACGCGGCACCGCTGCGCGTTTGCGGTCTCGACGGTAATTGTCGCGTCGTCGACGCGGATACGCGAAATCTCGACGCCGGTGCTGGCGTAGAAACGCCCTTCGCGCAGGGCGCGCACGATGGCCGCCGGGACGCGCGACTCGACCTTCGCGACGTTCCACGCGATGCCGCGGTCCACAGACCGGTGGCTGTCGTCATTGGCGAAACCCCAGACGCGCCGCCCGGCGCTGAGGAGGCGGTCCCAGCGGTCCGTGGCGATCGGACTGCCTTCGGCGCGCAGGCACACGCCGTTGTAGATTTCGATGCCGAGGTAGTCGCGCCACTCGTCGAGGAACTTGTGATCGCAGTGGTTGTAGTCTTCGAGCCAATTCGGGTGGCACACGATGCAGAAGCCGCCGTCCACGTTGATGGCGTCGATCATGGCTTGCCGGTCTTCATCGGGATCGATGTACCGGTGCGCGTTGACGTGCAACAGGTGGGGTCCGTAGGCCGTGATCTCGTTGCCGGGGATCAGCACCATGCCGCACGGGTCCAGCCCTTTCGTTTTCGTGAAGCAGTCGTGATCGCTGAACATGAGGAAGTCGTACCCGAGCGCCGCGTAGGCGGCGGCGGCTTCCTGCGGGCTGAGGTCGCCGTCGCTGTTCGTCGTGTGCGTGTGCAGGTTCCCCTTGAGCCAGGAGCACGCGCCATCTTTATAAGGGTGGTTGATTCGGATGGGCAAGATGGATTACCTCGATGTTCGGGTTCAGGACGTGCCCCAGAGCCCCATGAATTCCTCAGCGGAGGCATCGAGCAGGAGTTCGGGCCGGACCAGTTTCTTCACGATGGGGTCGGGCACGCGCGTGAGTTCGCGGGTCGCGGGAATGTGCGTCAACTGCCGCAGGACCTTCTTGCCGTCGTCGCACTCGTAATAGGTCCAGGCGTCGCCCTTGCCGGGCACAAACTGGGCGCATTTGAAATACAGCATGGCGCTTCTCCGCGGGTCGTGACTCCAGGGCGGGGCGTAGTATACCCAAGTAAAGGGCCGCACTCCACATCCGCGTGCCCGGCGCGGTATACTCGATGCTCCCGACGGCGTTGTCGCCCGGCGTGTACTTCGAGGCAAGCGATGAATATTGCGATGGTCCCGGCCCGGATGGGCAGTCAGCGGTTGACGCGGAAGAATCTGCGCGAATTGGGCGGGGTCCCCTTGATCACGCGCGCGATTCGGAAATGCAAGGCCGCCGCGTGTTTCGACGAAATCTGGGTGAATTCGGAGCACCCCGAGTTCGGGAACATTGCCGCGGCGGAAGGCGTTTCCTTTCATCGCCGCCCCGAGCAACTGGCGAACCACGCGGCGACCAGCGAGCAGTTCGTGTATGAATTTCTGACGGCGCATCCCTGCGAGCGGGTGTTTCAGGTGCACTCGATTGCGCCGCTGCTGACGGCGGACGAGGTGCGCGCGTTCGTGCGCGCCATGATCGCGAGCGATTACGACACGATGCTCTGCTATACGCCCGAGCAGATCGAGTGCGCCTATGAAGGGCGGCCAGTCAATTTCACCTTCGACGCGAAAACGAATTCGCAGGACCTGACGCCGGTGCAGCGCATCCCGTGGAGCATCACGGGCTGGCGCCGCGCCACGTACTTGGCCGCCGCGGACGCGGGCAAGACGGCCACGTATTCCGGCAGAATCGGGTTTCATCCGGTGGACCGGCTCGGCGGCCTCATTATCAAGACGGAAGAAGACTTGCGCATGGCGGAGGCGCTGCTCCCGCTATGCGCGGAACTGTAGAACCAACCGGGAGGAAAGGGTACCAACGTGGCAATCGTTAATCTGGTCACCGGCGGCGCGGGGTTTATCGGGTCGCACCTGTGCGAAGCGTTGCTCGCCAAGGGGCAGGAAGTGTTGTGCCTGGACAATTTCTTCACCGGGCGCAAGGACAACATTGCGCACATGCTGCAGAACCCGAAGTTCGAGTTGGTCCGCCATGACGTGATCAATCCGATCCTGCTCGAAGTGGACCGCATCTACAATCTGGCCTGCCCGGCCTCGCCCGTGCATTACCAGTACAACCCGGTCAAGACGATCAAGACGAACGTCATGGGCGCGCTGAACATGCTCGGGCTGGCCAAGCGCGTGAAGGCGCGCGTACTCCAGGCGTCCACCTCGGAGGTATACGGCGACCCGCAGGTGCATCCGCAGGTCGAGTCGTACTGGGGCAACGTGAACCCCATCGGGCCGCGCTCGTGCTATGACGAGGGCAAACGGGTCGCCGAGGCGCTGTTCTTCGATTACTACATGCAGAACAAGGTGGACATCCGCATCGTCCGCATCTTCAACACGTACGGCCCGCGCATGCTCGTGAACGACGGCCGCGTCGTCAGCAATTTCATCGTGCAGGCCCTGCGCGGCGAACCGATCACCATCTACGGCGACGGCGCCCAGACACGTTCGTTCTGTTACGTCAGCGACCTGGTCGATGCGCTTGTCCGCATGATGGAAACCGACGATTTCACCGGGCCGGTCAATCTGGGCAATCCCGGCGAGTTCACCATCCGGCAACTGGCCGAGATGGTCATCGAACTGACGGAGTCGAAGTCGCGGATCGAGTTCAAGCCGTTGCCGCCAAACGACCCCGTGCGCCGGAAACCGGATATCTCGCTCGCGCGGGAGAAGCTGGGTTGGGAGCCCACAGTGCCGCTTCGGGACGGGCTGAAGCCGACCATCGCCTATTTTGACGAACTGCTGCGGAAGGGGTGATGGCCTGCGAGCAGGCGTGAACGCCGCTCGGGGCGGGTCTGACTGAGAGGAAACCCCGCGCGCGCCGTCGCTATAATGCCCGGTCATGCCCGAGCAATGGATGAAACTGGAAGAGGTCTCCCCCCACCGCGTCACGCCCATGCTGCGCCAATACTTGCAGGCGAAGGCGGAATGCGGCGACTCGCTGCTCTTCTTCCGCATGGGCGATTTCTACGAACTTTTCTTCGAGGATGCGATCGAGGCGGCGGAATTGCTCGGGCTGACGCTCACCTCGCGCGACGACGCCGGCAAGGACCGGCGCGTGCCGATGGCGGGCGTGCCGTTTCGCGCGGTGGACGGCTACGTGGCGCGGGTTCTGAAGGCGGGCCGCACGGTCACGCTGTGCGACCAGATCGAGGACCCGAAGGAGGCGAAGGGCATCGTCAAGCGCGCCGTCGTGCGCACCATCACCCCCGGCACGGTCATGGCGCCGGAACTGCTCGACGAGACCGCCAACAACTACCTCTGCGCCCTCGCGCTGCACAGCGATAAGGCGGGTCTCGCGTTCGTGGACATCTCGACCGGCGAGTTTCTTGTCGCCCAAATCGAGGATGACCTCCAGCGCGCGCTGCACGACGAATTCACGCGCATGAATCCGGCGGAGGTCCTCGTCGCGCGCGATGCGGACGAGGCCGCGCTCAAGCGGCTGCGCGACCGGTTTCGGGCGACGACCTTCACGCCGCGACCGGAAATCGAGTTCGACCCCCAGGCGGCGCGCGACCTCTTGCTCGATTTTTTCGGCGTGAGCACGCTCAAGGGGTTCGGGATCGCGGATGCGCCGGAGGCCGTGGCGGGCGCGGGCGCCGCCGTCGCCTATGTAAAGCAGACGCAGCGCGACATGGCGCCGCACCTTCAATTTCCCCGACGCTACAGTCCCGCCGGATACGTGGTTCTTGACGGCAATACGCAGCGCAATCTCGAATTGATCGAATCGCTTGCGGACAAGCGAAAGCACGGCACGCTGCTCGGCGTGCTCGACCGCACGCTGACCCCGATGGGCGGGCGCATGCTGCGCCAGTGGATTCTGCATCCGCTGGTCGACGTGCAGGCGATCCGCGCGCGCCTGGACGCGGTCGAGGCATTGCACGAGGACACGGAACTGCGGCTGGGCGTCCGCGAACTGCTGCGGGGCGTGGCCGACCTCGAACGGCTGCTTGGGCGCATTTCGTCGAAGTCGGGCAACGCGCGCGACCTCAAGGCGCTCGGCGCTTCGTTGACGCGCGCGCCCGCGCTTCGGCAGGCCATTGCGGCGGCCCAGGCGCCGCTCGTCCGGGAACTCCACGACGACATGGACGAATTGGCGGACGTGTCGGGATGGATCGAGTCCGCGATTGTGGATGCGCCGCCCCTCGCGATGAATGAGGGCAAGATGTTCCAGGACGGCTACAACGCCGACCTCGATCACCTGCGGGGGCTCGTCCGCGGCGGCAAGGACTGGATCGCCGCGCTCAAGAAGGAGGAGACGGAGCGCACGGGCATCCAGAACCTCAAGGTCGGTTACAACAAGGTATTCGGCTACTACATCGAGGTGAGCCGCGCAAACGCGCACCTTGTGCCGCCGGACTACGAACGCAAGCAGACGCTCGTGAACGCGGAGCGCTACGTCACGCCGACGCTGAAGGCGCGCGAGGAGGAGATCGTCACCGCCGAGGAGCGCATGTGCAAACTTGAATACGACCTCTTCGTCGCGCTGCGCGGCCGCGTGGCCGCCGAGGCGCGGCGTATCCGCCGCACGGCCAACGCCATCGCGGCGCTGGACGTGGTCGCGGGCCTCGCCGAGGTCGCCGCGCACAAGGGGTATTGCAAGCCGACGGTGGACGGCGGCGACGTGATTCATATCCGCGACGGGCGGCATCCGGTGGTCGAGGACCTGATGGCGCGCGGCGATTTCGTGCCGAACGACACGCTGCTCGAACCCGCGCGCGCGTGCCTGCAGATCGTTACCGGCCCGAACATGGCGGGCAAATCGACTTACCTCCGGCAGGTGGCGCTGATTGTGCTCATGGCGCAGATAGGCGGCTTCGTGCCCGCGACAGAGGCGCGGATCGGCGTCGTGGACCGCGTCTTCACGCGCGTGGGCGCGTCCGACAACCTCGTGCGCGGCGAGAGCACGTTTATGGTCGAAATGATCGAGTCGGCGAACATCCTGAACGCCGCGACGGCGCGCAGCCTGATCGTGCTCGATGAGATCGGGCGCGGCACGAGCACCTTCGACGGGATCAGCATTGCGTGGTCCGTGGCCGAGCATATCCACGACCACGTCCACGCGAAAACGCTCTTCGCGACGCACTACCACGAATTGACGGAACTCGGCGAGAAACTCGAACGGGCGAAGAACCTGAACGTGGCCGTCCGCGAATGGGGCGACAAGGTGGTGTTCCTCTACCGCATCGTCGACGGCGGCGCGGACCACAGCTACGGCATCCAGGTGGCGAAGCTGGCGGGGCTGCCGCCGGCGGTGATCCGGCGCGCGCGCGACATTCTCGAATCGCTCGAGGCGGGCAACCCGGTCGCGGCGGGCCTGCCCCAGCAAATGTATCTTTTTGGCCCGCAGACGCCGCCCGAGCCGAACCCCGTCGAGCGCGAGCTCGAATTGGTGGATCCGGACGCGCTCAGCCCGAAAGAGGCCCACGAATTCTTGTATCACCTGAAGCATATGCTGCGCACGCCGCGCCATGAGAAAAGCGGGAAGTGATTGAAGATTTGAGATTTGAAATTCCGGCGGGCGCCGTAGGCAATTGTGTATACTGCGCCCAATGGAGGTCAGGACTTCGAGCGGATGGGTGAAAACGTGGATGCGGGCGGGGCGGTATGAAACTTACGCAACAACAGGGCGCGCTTGTCACGAATTATCTTCGTGACGTCGCAAGTGCCCTGGATGAGAAACTGTCGTCCGAGGCGCGGGAAGAGGCGCTGGCGCGGCTGCGCGCGGACCTCTACCGTGCGCTCGAGGGCACGGGCCGCGATCGCATCAGTGACGCCGAGGTCGAGGCGGCGCTCGGGCGTTTCGGCCCGCCGAAGGAACAGGCGCTCGCGCTGTCGGGGCAGGGCTTCGACACGCGCGTGCTGCTGCCGGAGGGGGACCGTATCTGGCTCGGCGTGTGCGCGGGAATCGCGGCGCGGCTGGGCGTCGAGCCATGGGTGCTGCGGGTTATCGGCGCGGTGTTGTGCCTCGCGGGGCCGGTGTTGAGTCTCCTCACGATCGCGTCCGTGCGCGACTGGTCCAGCGTCACGATCGGGCTGTTTACCATATCGCTTGCGCTCGTGACGTACCTGTTGCTCTTCGCATACCTGCGTATCGTGTCGGGACCGCGCGCGCTGCCGCCGGTGCGGATCTTTCCGATCCTCGTGAACAGCGCCGTGACGCTGATCATCGCGGTGGCGCTCCATCTGGGCGTAGCCTATCTCCTTGATCTCCTGCGGTATGCCCACGAGACGTTTCTCAAGCGACCTTTCCCGATGATCGGTTCCTGGGGCTGGATCGAGCAGCAGGCGGGGGGAATGCTGTTCTGGGCGCTCGCGTGCTGTTTGCCGCTGGCGGTGTTGGGGAGCCTGCCGCTGGCGAATGGCTGGGACCAGAGCCTGAAAAAGGCGGGGCATGCCGGGCTCGCGCTCTACGGCGTGGCGCTCGCGTTCGGCGTGGCCTCCTACCTCGCGGGGGGCACTCTGGACCTCGTTGAGAATTTCGAGGCGTTGCGCGCGATCATGCCCTGATCGTCAGGCGGAAGTGTCTTCTTCTTCGCGCTGGGACAACACGAGCATCGAGCGTGGCGTGAGCAACGTTTGCACCCGCAGCCAGCGCGCGCGCTTCGGTACGGGATGCACCAGGTCATACGGGGACGGCGCCGCCGTGCTCACCCGGAGGGTCCAGCGCCCGGGCGGGAGAACGAACGGCACGGTCTCGCGCGTGTTATTGAAGAGCAGGCACAGGCGCGTCCCGCCGTTCTGCGCCGCGCCGATGACGCAGCCGAGGGGCGTCGCCGGCGATCCCCAATCGGGCGTATTGCCCCGCGGGTCGACCCATACCAGGTCCGGTTCGTCGCCTTCGCGCTCCGGCTGGCCGGTGAAGAAGGTGGTTCGCTGGAACACGGGGTTGTCCTTGCGAAACCGGATCACGCCGCGGCAGAACGCAAGCAGGTCCGCGTTGTCCTGCACGAGGGACCAATCGAACCACGAGACCTCGTTGTCCTGGCAGTAGGCGTTGTTGTTCCCTTTCTGTGTGCGGCCGAATTCGTTGCCGCCCAGCAGCATGGGCGCGCCGATGGACACAAACAGGGTGGTGAGGAAGTTCTTCTGCATGCGCCGCCGCATGGCGTTGACGGACGGGGCGTCGGTTTCTCCCTCGACGCCGCAATTGTCGCTGTAGTTTTCGTTGCTTCCGTCGCGGTTGTTTTCGCCGTTTGCGAGGTTGTGCTTCTCATTGTACGAAACGAGGTCGCGCAGCGTGAACCCGTCGTGACAGGTGATGAAGTTGATGCTGTGCGCCGGGGTCCGACCGTCGTCCGCGTAGAGGTCGGAACTGCCGGAGAGCCGCGACGCAAACGCGCCGCGCACGCCGGCGTCGCCGCGCCAATAGCGGCGCACGTCGTCGCGGTACCGCCCGTTCCACTCGGCCCACCGCGTATTGCCGAACGCGCCCACCTGATACGCGCCGCCGGCGTCCCACGCCTCGGCGATGAGCTTGGCGTCGTGGAGCACTGGGTCTTCGGCGATGCGTTCGATGAGCGGCGTTTCGAAGTGGAGGCGGCCCTTGCGGTCGCGCCCGAAGATCGAGGCGAGATCGAATCGGAAGCCGTCGACGTGCATCGCCGCGACCCAATAGCGCAGGCAGTCGATTATGAAGTCTTGGACCACGGGATGATTGCAGTTGACGGTGTTCCCGCAGCCGGAGAAATTCAGGTAGTCGCCCTGTTCGTCCAGGATGTAATAGATGCTGTTGTCGATACCGCGAAACGAGAGGGTCGGGCCGAGCGCGCTGCCTTCCGACGTGTGATTGAATACGACATCGAGGATGACCTCGAGGCCCGCTTGGTGGAGGGCGCGAACCATCTCGCGGAACTCGTCGACGTGCTCCCGGTTGACCGCGCTGCAAGCGTAGCGCCCCGCGGGCGCGAAGAAGCCGACATTGCTGTAGCCCCAGTAATTCTTGAGTTCCTCGCGGGTCTCGATGCTGCATCGGCCAAGCCAGGACTCGCCGAATTCCTGGATGGGGAGCAACTCGACCGCGGTGACACCGAGATCGAGCAGGTACGGGATTTTCTCGACCAGCCCCGCATAGGCGCCGCCGTGCGCCACGCCCGAAGACGGATGGACCGTGAACCCGCGCACGTGCGTCTCGTAGATGATCGACTCGGCGAGCGGCGTGCGCGGACGCGCCGAATCGAGCCAACCGAGCGTGTCGTGCACGACCACGCACTTCATCGTGCCGTCGTGGATATCGCCCGCGAAGGCTTTCGCGTACGGATCGAGCAGGTACGCGTCCGGACGGAAGCGGTGTCCCGCCCCCGGCTCATACGGGCCGTCCATGCGGTACTTGTAATAGACGCCGTCGGGCAGATTGCGCACGAAGATGGACCAGATATCGCCGGTTCGGTGGCGTTCCCGGTCGAACTCGTATTCCCAAGCGGGCGTGTCGTCCTGGATGTTCTCGAAAATGGCGATCGTGACGCGTGTGGCGTGGCGGGAAAAGACCGAGAAGCGGATGCCCGTCTCGTACACCACCGCGCCGAGCGGAAAGAGCCGGCCCGGCGTGACGCGCAATCGTGCAGTGTTTATGGGAGGCATACTTCCAACGCCTCGAACCCAGCAACAGGTAACGAGGGCGTATTGTGCGGTGTCCGTACACCCGCAATCAAGGACGGCGGCGAACGCGCGGCGCTACACCAGCGCGATCCCAATCTCGTTGTTCAGATAGAAGCCTTCGCGCGTGGGACGAAAAGCCCCTTTGTCTTCCTCGATCAGGCCGCGCGCACAAAGCGCATCGAGTTGTGGGCAGAAATCGGCTCGCGCCTCGACGCCGAAGCGACGGCGATAGTACGCCTTCAGAAGCCCCTCGCGAAGACGGAAATGCTGGATCAGCGTTTCGACACGTATCTCGTGGTCCGAGAGGCGCAACGATTCCGACTTCTTGCCCGGCTCCTGCATATAGGCCCGTGTGTCCGTGAGATTCCGGGCGCGCACGCCGTCCACGAACGAGAACGCGGCCGTGCCGAAGCCCGCGTAGGCCTCGTTGCGCCAGTAAATGAGGTTGTGGCGCGCCGCGAAGCCCGGCTTGGCGAAGTTGGAAATCTCATAGTGATCGAAGGCGGCAAGGGCAACCTCGGCTTCCTCGTACAGACGCAGTGCGCGCTCCTGATCGAGCGCCTCCGACGCGCGCTTCTCGAAGGGCGTGCCCGCCTCGTAAGTCAGCCCGTAGGCGGACACGTGCGGCGGGTCCAGGCGCATGCACTCGTCGAGGGTTGGCCACCATGCCTCGACGGGGCGCGCGCCGAAGATGAGGTCCATGCTCCAGTTCTCGAAGTGCGCGGCCACGAGAGCACAGGCGTCCCGAGCGCGGTCGGCGTTGTGGCGGCGGCCCAGCGCGCGCAGGACCGCGTCGTCGAAACTCTGCACCCCGAGGCTGATCCGGTTCACGCCCAGGTCGCGCCACGCGCGCGCCAGCGGCGCCGTCACATCGTCCGGGTTGGCCTCGAGGGTGATTTCGGGCGAGTCGAGGCGGAAGCGGTGCGCGACCGTCCCGAGGATGCGTTCGAGCGATTCCGGACGCAGCAGAGACGGCGTGCCGCCGCCGAAAAAGACGCTGCCCGCCGCCTCCGGGCCCTCAAACCGCTCGATTTCGCGGCACACCGCGTCCACGTAGGCGTCGGGCGCGGCGCCGTCCACGCGCTCGCGCACGAAGTCGCAGTAGGGGCAGACGGTCCTGCAAAACGGTATGTGAATGTAGATGCCGAACATGGCGTGATGCGGTATCGTAATCATACGCATGGTCGAATATCGAACAAGTGCTCGGGAGCGACCGGGTTCACCGCGTGTGGCCCGGCCCGCAAGCAGTGACCACAGCCAAGGACGAAAACGACGGCAAGGACCGGAACGACGGACAATGCGACGCACAGGGGGAACTTGGGAACAAGCACGGAAATCGAGGGGCCGCCCAGCGGGGGAGACTAGGCGGCCCGGATACTGAACCTGTGGCGACGAGGGGAGCGCCGCCACAGGATGGGGGCTTGCTATGCCGCTTTAGTGTTCGCCGCTCCCAAGATAATCCGCTGAGAGCGGGGCCTTGCGGCTGCCCTTGCCAAGGAGATTATACCGCTTCTCCTGGGCGGACTGCCACTCCCGCCGCAGGTGGACGAGACGTGCGTGTACCCAATCCTTTGGAAACGAGGCGGGGCCGCCCGGCGGGGGTGAACCGGACGGCCCGGATATGTAACCCTTGGCGGCGTATTGCGCGCCGCCAGAGGGAGGGGAGCGTTAGTACATGTCGCCCATGCCGCCGCCGGGGCCGCCCGGACCGGGGGCTGGTTTCTCGGGTTCGGGGATTTCGGCGACGAGCACCTCGGTGGTCAGGAGCAGCCCGGCCACGCTCGATGCGTTCTGGAGCGCGGTGCGGGTGACCTTGGTCGGGTCGATGACGCCGGCCTTGAGCAGGTCTTCGTATTCGCCGGTTTCGGCGTTGTAGCCGACGGCGCCCTTCTTGCCCTTGACGGTCTGGACGACCATCGCGCCTTCGTCGCCGGCGTTGGCGGCCAACTGGCGCAGCGGTTCCTCGAGCGCGCGGTCCACGATCTTCACGCCGATCGCCTCGTCCCCCGCGATCTTGAGGGCGCCGAGCGCGGCCTGGCAACGCAGCAGCGCGACGCCGCCGCCGGGCACGATGCCTTCCTCGACCGCGGCGCGCGTGGCGTGCAGCGCGTCCTCGACGCGGGCCTTCTTTTCCTTCATCTCGATCTCGGTGGCCGCGCCGACATTGATGACCGCGACGCCGCCGGCCAGCTTGGCCAGGCGCTCTTGCAGTTTCTCGCGGTCGTAGTCCGACGTGGTCTCTTCGATCTGGCGGCGGATGAGGTTGATTCGCCCCATGATGTCGCCGCTCGACCCCGCGCCCTCGACGATCGTGGTGCTGTCCTTGTCGACGGTGACGCGCTTGGCGCGGCCCAATTCGCTCAGGGTGATGCTTTCGAGGGTGCGGCCGAGGTCTTCGGTGATGCAAAGGCCACCGGTGAGGATGGCGATATCTTCGAGCATGGCCTTGCGGCGATCGCCGAAGCCGGGGGCCTTGACGGCGCACGCCTGGAAGGTGCCGCGAATCTTGTTGACGACGAGCGTGGCCAACGCCTCGCCCTCGACGTCTTCCGCGATGACGAGCAGGGGCTTGCCGCCCTTCGCGATCTGTTCGAGGAGGGGCAGCAGGTCCTTGAGGCTCGTGATCTTCTTCTCATGGATGAGGATATACGGCTCCTGCAGGACGCACTCCATCGCCTCGGCATCGGTGACGAAATAGGGCGAGAGGTACCCCTTGTCGAACTGCATGCCCTCGACCACCTCGAGCGTGGTCTCGATGCCCTTGGCCTCCTCGACCGTGATTGTGCCGTCATTGCCGACCTTTTCCATGGCCTCGGCGATGATGTTGCCGATTTCCATGTCGCTGTTGGCCGAAATCGCGGCGACGTTCTTGATCACTTCCTTGTCGTTCTTGACCTGCTTGCTGAGCTTTTGCAGTTCCCCGACGACGGCCTCGACGGCCTTATCGACGCCGCGCTTGAGCGCCATCGGGTTCGCGCCCGCGGTCACGTTGCGCAGCCCTTCGCGGTAGATGGCCTCGGCGAGAATGGTCGCGGTCGTGGTGCCGTCGCCGGCCACGTCCGAGGTCTTCGACGCGACCTCCTTCACCATCTGCGCGCCCATGTTTTCGTACTTGTCCTCGAGTTCGATTTCCTTCGCGACGCTTACGCCGTCCTTCGTGACCGTCGGGGCGCCCCACTTCTTGTCGAGCACGACGTTGCGGCCCTTCGGGCCCAAGGTCGCCTTGACGGCCTTGCTGAGCTTGACTACGCCGTCGAGCACCTTGCGGCGGGCGTCTTCTCCGAATGACAACTGTTTCGCAGCCATGTGCTTATTCCTCCGTTGCGACGCTTACGCCGTTCGTTAGTTTTCAATCACCGCGAGCACATCGTCCTCACGCATGATGATGTGCTCTTCGCCATCGATCTTCACTTCCGTGCCCGCGTACTTGCCCATGAGAATGCGGTCGCCCTTCTTTACCTCGAGGGGGACGCGCTTGCCGTTCTCATCCAGCTTTCCCGGGCCGGCGGCGACAACTTTGCCTTCCTGCGGCTTTTCCTTTGCGCTGTCGGGGATGATGATCCCGCCGCGCACCGTTTCCTTCGGCTCTTCTCGCTTCACGAGAATGCGGTCGGCCAGTGGACGTACCTTCATGCGACTTCTCCTCCGTTTTGCTGTTTCCGTTAAACCCCGCCGATCGGCTTCGCGCACTCTTGCCACTTTGGCAATACTCGCCGACCAAGCGAGTGCCTTAGCACTCATCATGCAGGAGTGATAATAGCATGTCCCCCCAAGTCTTGTCAAGCCCTCATAAATCATTGGTTTCAAGATATTTATCAAGTTCGAGCATCGAGCCCGTAATACATGTGTGAGAGGAAGTTCTATGTCTCGCGAAACAAGGGGGGCTGGAAGAAACATTGTCGCAGTCTCAATATTGCCAAAATGGCACAGCCGGATCGCATAGCTGCCGATGGCGGCGGCGCGCACCCGGCTCGGCGAGGATCGATGTGTCGCTCCAGTTTGCCATCCGCGAATAAGTCGCTGTAGTTGCCCCGGGGCGAGGTGTATAATCCCGCCCGCCATGTCGGACGGGAACCTTGACACCCATACGCCACTCGTGTCGGTGGTAGTGCCTCTATTCAATGAAGAGGAAAACGTTGCGCGGCTGTATGAACAGATAGCCGCGGTTTTCGCGTGTCTACCGGGCTACGCCCATGAGGTGCTGCTGGTGAACGACGGCAGCACGGACGGGACGCGGGCGGCGATTGACGGGCTCGCGTCGGCGCATCCGGCGGTACGGGCGGTGCACCTCGCGCGGAATCAGGGGCAGTCGGCGGCGTTGTACGCGGGGATGACGCGGAGTCGCGGCGATTACATCCTCACCATTGACGGGGACCTGCAGAATGACCCTGCGGACTTTCCCCGCTTCCTGGAGCTGCTTGGCGAGTACGACTGCGTCTGCGGCTACCGGGCGGATCGGCATGATTCTCTGGTGCGGAAGGTTTCAAGCAAGGTGGCGAACAGGGTGCGCGATTGGGTGCTGCGGGACGGGGTGCGGGACTCGGGTTGCGGCGCGAAGGGGTTCCGGCGCGCGTGCGTGGCGTATCTGCCGCCGTTCAACGGCTTGCACCGTTTTGTAGCGGTATTTATCCGCGCGGCGGCGCTGCGTCTGGCGGAGACGCCGGTGACGCATCACGCGCGGCAGTTCGGCGTGTCAAAGTACGGCATCGGGAATCGTCTCTGGCGCGGCCTATACGACCTTGTCGGCGTGCGGTGGCTTCGCCGCCGTTTCGTTGTTCCCGCGGTGGAAGAGGAGGCGGCGCGTGAGTGACTGGCTTGCAGGGCCGTTCGGGCCGCGGTTGTGGGAACTGGTTGGCATCGTTGCGGCGTGTATCTTCTACGGTCGCTTCTATCTGCAGTGGATCGTCTCCGAAATCCGCAAGCGGAGCGTGGTGCCGATTGCGTTCTGGTACATGAGCAGCGTGGGGTCGCTCCTGTTGCTCGGGTACGCCGCGCACATTCGATCGCCGATCGGGGCGTTGAGTCATTGTTTCAACATTGTGGTGTACGCGCGGAACCTGGTGCACATCTGGCGGGAGCGGGGCGCGCTGACGCGGGTGCTCTACGTGGTGGTGCACGGCGCGGTCGCGGTAATTGTCGTCGGCGCGCTCGTGCTGGCGGCGCACACGTGGCTGCGGGAGTACCACGCGACGAAGGCGACGGGGACGGCGGCGGCGAACTGGTTCTGGATTGGCGTGGGCGCGGCGGGCCAGGGATTGTTCGCGTGCCGGTTTCTGGTTCAGTGGGTGGCGACGGAACGGCGGCGAAAAAGCGTGGTGCCGCTCGCGTTCTGGTACTTGAGCGTGGCGGCGGCGGTGCTCGTGGCGGCGTCGCACCTGCAGCGGCGAGAATGGATATTCATGGCGGGGGCTGCCTCGACGCTGCTCGTGTATCTTCGGAACATCTGGCTGATTCGCCGGTACGGCGATACGGCCGCGGATGCGGACCCGATTTGACGCGGCGCCCGTGATCGCGTTCGCGCCGCTGTTATCCGGTCGTGCCGCCTATCCGTTAGAATAAGGTCCGGTCGCGCCTTGACGGCGGCGCGGGAGCGAAACAAGGAAGAAGGGTTTCGAGTCATGCATATTGCGCGAATTGCTGTCGTCTTGTGCGCACTGGCGTTGTCCGTCGCGGCGGAGGTCCCGGATCCGGCCAAGCCGCCGCCGAGCGCCTTCGCGCCGCCGCCGTCCAGTCCGTTCGCGGGTCCCGCGCGGCAAGCGCCGCCGGTGGCGCCGCCGCCCGCGACGTCGTCGGAGGAGCGCATCATTCTCAATTACTGGACGCACCTCAATGAAATCCTCCAGAACGAGTCGCTGCGTCGGTCTGTCCTGACCGCGCGCCCGGGCGGGCGCTATGTACCGCGTAAGATGTACCCGTTTGAGAACATTCAACACCTGCGCGGCCGCGACCTGCTGCGAGCGGTGCGCGAGGGCATCGCCGAGGCGCGCGCGGCGACGTGGGGCAAGTCGCCGGAGGAGGTGACTTTGCAGATTCGGCGGAACATCGTGACAGCTCTCGAATATTATCCGCTAATAGCGGTGGACGACCGGGACCTGAAACCGTTGTTGTACGCGCTGGCGGAACCGAACGAGGAGGACGAACTGCGGCTGTATCTGTTGCGTTGCAGCGTGCCGGGGACGATGCGTCCGTCGCTCTTTGCACTGTATTTTCAGGACGCCTTGGCGCACAACTCGGAAGAACTGCGCAAATACTTGGGGGGCATTGTTGAACACGCGGCCGAGAAGCCGCGGGTCCAGTGCGCAGCCATCGAGGCGTATTTTCACTTCCTCACCAGGGCCTACGCCCACGTGCTGAAGAAGGACTCGGCGGTGGCAGCCTTCGCTGAAGCGCGGGGTGAAGTCTTGCGTCCGGAGGTCCTGTTTGCGGAGGGTGCGCCGCAACCGAAAGGCGACGTGGGCAGACTCCTTCGGGACCACGACGCCCAATGGCTGGGCTTTGCCCGGACGCTTGCCGGATACGCCGACGCCAACAGCGGACGCGCGCCCGAGTTGCGCGAGACCGCGCGCGCCTATCTCGAACGCATATACGCGGAACTGCCGTTGTCCAATCGCGACGACGTGAAGGCCCTCCTCGATCGCCTGGCGTCGGCGCCGACGCCGGCGTGAACCGGGGAATGGGTCAACGGGAGAAGACGGGAGGGGCCTCATGACCGCCACTACGCGTCACCTGTGCCTGCTGACGCTCGCCGCCCTTGCGTTGTTCGGCTATGGCATTGGCGGGTACGACCTGTGGCCGCCGGACGAGCCGCGGTATGCGCAGGTGGCGCGCGAGATGGGGGAGCGGGGCGACTTTCTTACGCCATACGTAAACGGCGCGCCGTATTACGAGAAACCGCCGCTGCTCTTCTGGACCATTGCGCTGTGTTCCTGGCCGCAAGGCGAGGTCACCGAGTGGAGCGCGCGGTTGCCGTCGGTCCTCAGCGGCGTGGCCACGGTGCTGCTGACGTATCTCCTCGCGCTGCGGCTCTTCGACGCGCGAACCGCGCTCTGGACCGCGATAATTCTCATGACGGGCGCGCGGTTCTGGTGGCAGGCGCGGACGGGGCAGATCGACATGCTGCTGACCGCGTGCGTAACGGCGGCCCTGTACGCGCTGTGGCGATGGGAGGAGACGCGGCGCGGCGGGTGGCTGGTGTTGTGTTACGCGGCCACGGCGGCGGGCGTCTACGCGAAGGGGCCGGTGGCGCTGGTGTTTCCGCTCCTGCTGCTATTCGGTTTCTATTGGGGCAACCGCGCCGCGCGGCGGCACACGCACTGGGCCGTCGGGGCCGCGTGCGTCCTCCTTGCGGTTGCGGCGTGGTACGTGCCGGCGCGTATGCTCGCCGCCGAGACCGCGGAGCAAGCCGTGACCTCGGGCATGGGCGGAAACCTGTTCCGGAACATCGTCGGCCGTCTTTTTCTCGGGGTGAGCAAGGCGCAGCCGCCGTGGTATTACGCGACCACGATTCCCGTCGACCTGCTGCCGTGGACGCTGCTGCTGCCGTGGGCCGCGCCTTGGATTTGGCGGCGGCGCGGCGCGGACAAGGCCATGCGCTTTCTCTGGTGCGGCACGGCGCCCGCCCTCGTGTTCTTCTCGATCTCGGTCGGCAAGCGCGCGGTGTATATCCTGCCGCTGTTTCCCCTGGTCGCCGTGTTGCTGGCCGTGGCCGCGCTTGACCTTGCGGACCGTGGGCCGGCGCGGTGGCGGCGGTGGATGGGCGCGGCGTGGGGACTGATATTGCTTGTGGTGGCGGCGGGGCCGCTGATCCTGCGTTTTACCGAGTACAGTCATTTTGCGAACGAACCCCTGCTCGAATTCGCCGTGCTTGCGGGGGCGTGCGGCGCGGCGGCGCTGGGCCTGAGCCTCTTCACCCGGATGGCGCGGCTGCACGTGGTTTTCGCGGCGACCTTCGCGGCGCTGGCGCTTGCGGCGGTCTGGGCGGTCTTCCCGTTAGTGAACACCCTGAAGTCGGCGCGTTCCTTCTGCGAGCCGGTCCGCATACTCGCGGAGCAGGGCGCGGCGTTTCGTCTGTACTCCGTCGGATTCTCGCGCGAGGAATATGTCTACTACAGCCGGCGGCCTCACACCGAGGCGTTCGCCAGCCTCATCGGCGAAGTCCCGACGGATATGGACGAACTCATGGCGGTGGCGGACGCCCAGAAGCGCGCGCGCAAACTCATCGCGGAGGCAGTGGCCGACGTGGCGATTGCGGATATCGCCGCGGTAACGGAGGCGGAGCGCGAGGCGTTGTGGCGGGCCATCGAGGACGCGGTGGACGACGCCGACGAGGAGGTCCAGGGTCTGCGCGCGTTCGAGCATGATCTCATCGCCGAGGTGGATGCGTTCGCGGCCTTGTTCGCCGTGCCCGAGCCGGTATTCGTGTTTGTGCAGGAAGAGGATTGGCGCTGGTTGTTGCCGCTCTTCACCACGGTTCCGCCATATCACGTGGTGCGGCATCAGGGCGTGGGCCGCCGCGAAGTGTTGCTTCTGGCGAACGACTCCGGTCGGCGGCTGCTGGGACCGGGAATGGACTGAATGGACGGGATGGACAGCCCCGCCTGCCGCCGGGGTTCGGGGAGTCCCGCGCGCCGCGGCCGATGTTACCCAATTCATGACCCATTTGAATGGGTAATACCCAATTCTGTCCTGCGCCATCGGGCGCTTTGCTCGCGCCTTGGGCAACCGACGCGGCCAGGCCTCAGCCGACGGCCACGAGCGCGACGGCGCCGAAGAGGAGCCACTGGAGCGCGATCATCGCGGGTTTTATAATACATAGATAAATATAGAAGTGAAATACTTCCCGTCCGGTCAGGTCCGAGAAGACCCAGAGAATGAGGGCCGGAACGGAGAAGGCGTAGACGAGCGCGAATACGTTCGCGCCGGGCCCGCCCCCGAATTCGGCGAAACCGCGAAAGAGCGCCTCCACCAGAAAGAATCCGAAGGCGTACTTGTTGGTGTAAAGGAAATTCGCGAGGAAGGAATCGTCGTCCAGCTTGCCCGCCTCGCGGAAGGTCAGGTAGACCGGGAGGAAGAAGCTGAGGTATACGATGAGGAGCCTGACGGCCATGAGGGCGTAGCGCCAGTCCGGGCTGACTTCCTCGACTTGGCGGTCCGCGATGGCGAGCGTTGCGCGGTTCAGCCAGACCTCGACGGGAAACACCAGTATGAGCAGCATCACGAAGCCGGAGAAGATGAGAAACGGCACCAGGCCGCGCCGGTCCTGCTTGGGCTGCTGCTCCTTTTCGAGGCGTTCCTGAATCGTGCGGAATTCTCGGAGTTCGGCCTTGCCTGGCGGCGGGACGGGGGGGCCGGCCGGCGGCGCGTCCCACGGCGTGGGTTCGGGCGATTGGCGCGCGCAGATGAGGCATAGCGTGCCTTCCTCGCCGGGGCGTTGGTCCCAGTCGCCCCGAAAGGCACGGCCACAACGCGCGCAGCGGGGCTCGGGCATGGGGTCTGCCGCCGGTAGTGTGCCGCGGCGCATGGCGTCCGTCGGCGTGGTGGCGTGCGGCGTTGGTTTGGGTGCTTCGTCATCTCCCCAGAGCGCTTCAAGTCGATCGATGGTCGCGTGGCGCACATCCGTGGGCAAAGGCGCACCTTCTACGCGCGAGGCATCCTGCCCGACACGAATGATCGCGCCGCATCGGATGCAGCGACCGCGGCCGGAAACGGCGCGCTCGGGCAGGCGCATCTTCTGCCCGCACGCGCACTCGACAACGCGGTCCGCCATATCGGCTTTTCCCTCGATACACGAAACGTATCGGAAGAAGATACACCGGACCGCTGTGGATATTCATCGTACAAGCGGAAACATGTACAAGCGGAGAGCGGCGCGCCCTCGTTCCGGCGCGGCATACGCCGGTGTCTTTGTGTACCTATGCCATTCAGCGGCTAGTATACAAATCCGACCGCGCCGATAACCGATGCGACGCCCGCGTTGACGGGCGCGATGCTGCCACCGCTGCCGTACGGATTCTCGGGAATATAGCGTACGTAGGAAACGTGCCCGTCGAGGTAGAGTACGTTCGAGCCTCCGGGAACATGGTTAAAGCCCTCGGGACGGTCTGAAACGTGATCGAACATGATGAAAACGGTGCTCTGCGCCTGCGCCGACGCGGCGGGGTTGTTGACGTCGGTGATCAGGAAGCGCTCGATGCCTTCGCGCAACCGATAAACCGCGGCGCCGCCGCCATTGCCGCAGTCCGCGCACCACTGGCTGAGATCGCCGTCCTTGTCGGCTTGTTCTGGGAAGCGGCTCACGTTCAGGAGCGCCGGGAGAAAGAGGTCAAAGGCGAGATAGCCCATTTGCAGCGGGCACAGCCGGAGATCGACGAATCCGCCGAGGCTGAAATTGTTGAACGGGTCCGTGCTCGCAACTTTGTCCAGAACCCATCCGACGTAGGCGTAACTCGCATCGACGGCGCGGAGCCCTTGTTTCCGGTCGGCACAGGGCTCGCTGAAATTCGAGCGATTCAGCCCCGGCGTCATCAGGTTGCGCGGCGCGTCCGCCGCGTCCGAGGGACAAAACACGATATTGGGATCGGTAAGATACTCGGGGTACACCGCGCTCGTATTCGGGCCCGCGGCCAGGAAGAACGGCTCGACTCCCGCCGGCGTCAGCGCGGCAGTGGTGCAATCCACCAGTTGCACGTTGCCCCGCGCGAGCATCGGCGGATACCGCCCGCCCGCGGATTCACTCGCGTACATCTTTAGAATGATGCCCCATTGCTTGAGGTTGTTGGCGCAACTCGCGCGGCGGGCCGATTCGCGCGCGCGCGCTAGCGCCGGGAGCAGAATAGCGGCGAGTATGCCGATGATCGCGATGACCACGAGCAACTCGATGAGGGTGAAACCCCGCGAGCGTGACATGGCGGCTCTCCTTATTCGGTGGATATGGGCTAGACTGAGGATAAGGGCGGGGGGTTTCCGGTCGGGGGGATGGACGAGATGGACGAGATGGACGAGATGGACAAGATGGACGGTGGTCAGTCGTCGTGGAGGCCCTTGGCCGCGGTGTGGGAAAGGTAGCGCAGCAGCAGGCCGACCATGGCGAGAATAAAGCCGAGGCAAACGCAGAGGACGCCGCCGAAATAGGCGGCGGTCGCGATGCGACTTCCCCCAACAGCGGCGCAGACAACGGCGCAGACCATGCCGAGTACGGCGAGAATAACCCCGGTAAGGATGTAGTCGGGCTTCCAGAACGAGGGCTCCGGCGGGCGTTCGGGGATGGCGGCTTCCTGGAGGTCGTGGAATTGATCGAGGAGTTCGGGGCGTTTCTCGAGTTGTTCCAGCAGGGTCATGCGGATGCGATGGCGCAGCCACACCTGGCCGATGCTTCGGACCAGCGCGAAGAGTATCGTGAATATCACGAGCAGAAATGGCAACATCAGCACGATCATCCGCACCATGGGGTCTTGACTTTCATCGGGTTGGACCGGGCGCGTCGTGCGCGAGTTTCGCGCCGCCGACGCCGAAAATCATGGGCGAGATGCCCATGCCGCGACAAACCGGTCTGAAACCTGTTTTCCACGTGATCGGGTCTATATTATGGCACGGAAAGTGTACCAAGAGCCGGACGGCAAGATGAATCTTTTTCTTCGCAGCGCGGTGGCGGCGGTTTTTATCGCAGCGGCCGTACAGAGCTTCACAATCGGCGTGCTCGCCGATTTCCTTCCCCGGGAAGTGTGCCGCCCGGACGTCCGCACCGTCTGGAGCCGCGAGTTCGACGGGGTCTCGCGGTTCGTCCTGAGCAACGCGAACGGGGCCGTCCGGGTCGCGGTGCATGACGCGCCGCGGGTCGCGGTCAATGCCACGGTGTCGGCGTATGTGCGGTCCTACGTGGACCGCGAGGTCGCGGAGCGATACGTGAAGGAGTTGTTTCGGGCGGACGCGGACGGGAATACGCTGTGGCTGGTGACGGAGCCGCGGGCGCGCCCGAGCGAGGTCGAACTGAACGTGGCGTACGAGATTCTGGCGCCGCGGGGCGCGCACGTTGAGATCGAGACCACGCGGGGCAACATCTACGTCGGCGAGGGCTGCGGGGACGTGAACGTGCGCAGCGCGTTGTCCGACATCGAGATACGCAAGGCGGGAGGGATCGTGCACGCGCAGACGACGAGCGGGCGGATCGATTTGCTGGACGCGGGTCGGGAGGCCACGCTTCGGACGGTGAACGGCAATGTGCGCGCGATATTCTCGGGCCATGTACTGACGGCGAACACAGTCAACGGGAACATCGACGTACGGCTGCCGGAGCCCGGCGTGCGGGGGTGCGACTTGACCACGACGAACGGGAATATTACACTTAGCCTGCACCCCGGGTGCTCGGCGGAAGTCAACGCCATTACGCGCCAGGGCGTTGTCAAGAGCGACTTCGAGGTCGTCCCCCTCTCGGGGGGACAGAAACCCACGGAATTGCGGGGTTTCATCGGCCAGTCGGAGACGCAATTGACGTTGAGTACGTTTGCCGGTGATATCCTTATTGGAAGGAGCGAGACATGACGCCGTCCGCGACAGCGGCCCTGCCGGTTTCGGCGCGCGGCCTTGCCGTGCAGGAAACGGACGACCAGGAACTGGTCCGCAAGAGTAAGCGGGGTGACCGCGACGCCTTTTCCGAGTTGGTGCGCCGCCACCAGAACATGGTCTACAACGTGGCCTATCGCTTCGTGCGGGACCCCGCCTTGGCCGAAGATATGGCGCAGGAGGCGTTCGTCAAGGCGTTCCGGCTTCTCAAGGGGTTCCGCGGCGAGTGCAGCTTCTCGACTTGGGTATACCGGGTGACTTGCAGCGTGTGTCTGACCGAATTGAGCCGGCGCAAGAAGCGGGGCGAAGTGGCGCTCCAGCCGCAGCATGTGGCCGACGCGGCGGTGCAGCCGGTCCGCAACTTCGACGTGCCGGAAATGGTGCGTCGCTGCGTGACGCTGCTGCCGGACCGTTACGCGACCATCGTAACGTTGTATTATCTGAAAGGCACGTCCTACGAGGAGATTGCGGACGCGATGAGCATCCCGATGGGCACGCTCAAGACGTGGATGCATCGGGCGCGCAAGCAACTCAAGCATATCGTGAACAAAGAGGTGTTTCGCCATGCGGGATAACGATCGCGACCTCGATACGCTCATCGAGTCCGCGTTGCGCGCCGAGCCGATGCTGCCGACGCCGCCCGCGTTGCATGAGCGGGTGATGCGCCGGCTCGATGTGCAGGCGATGATGGACCGCGAGCGGGCGCGCTTCCGCGCGAGTATGGCGATGATGTGCGTGGCGGCGGTGGCCATCATACTAAGCGGCGTTCTCTTTGTCGCGTTCACGAACCTGCGCCACGTGGCGGATTACGGCGCGCCGGGCGCGAAGGGCCGGCTGGACTATATCATCAACAATTTGTCGTGGTATTACACGGGCTATACCGGCGCCTATTCACTCGGCCTGTCGCTCCTGCTCGCGCTGGGGACGCTGCTGCTGATCATTGTCCCGTTGCGTGAACGCATGCGGCGCCACTAGCGTTGGAGACCTTCGGCACGCGGCGCAAGCGCCTGCGCTGCGCGTCGGCGCGGTGGCGCGGTCCCGCCTTCGTCACGCGCGGCGCGTGACTACGGTGGGCACGCAGGAGACCGGCCACAACAGGACGAGCGCGCCCAAGACACAAGGAGTCCCGACGCGATGCCGCGTCTGAATCGCAAAGTGTCTTCCTTCGGCACACTGCGAATCGTGGGGGTGATGGTGCTGTTGCTCGCGGCGCTCGTCGCGTTCGCCGTCATGTTCGCCCCGCGCAAGGACCCGCCGCCGCCACCGTCTCAGGTTGCCTTCGAGCAACGCCCCGAACGTTCCCCCGCCGCCGGCGTCGAGCCCGCATGGCCCGCCCCGCCCCTGCCCAGGACGCGCGCCGCGCCGGCCGAGGACCCGCCGCCGCCCGACACAACCGCTGCGGAAAGCGCGGTCGCATTCGCCATCCGAGGCCGGATCACGGACGCGCGGAGCGGCAAGCCGCTGGCCGGGGCGCGGGTCGAGGCGCGCCGCGACTGGTCGCCCGAGGAGCAGGCGGATTGGCGCGCGCGGCAGATTGAAGCGGCGCGCGGACGCGACCGGAGCCGGTTGATGGCGGTCCGGCGCGACCACGACCGGCTGCGTGTCGTCGAGCGCGGAAGCAGCAACGAGGACGGCGATTACGAGGTCCGGGTGAAGGAGCCGGGCGTGTACACCGTCCAAGTCGTTCTCGAGGGATACGTGCCGGCGATGCGGGAAGCGGGCGTTCTCGACGCGGAAACGCGCGAGGCGGTCATTGATATGGCGCTCGCGACCGGGGCGAGCATCGCGGGCCGCGTAACGGAGGCCGGGTCCACGCGCGGCGCGCCGGGCATCGGCGTGCTCATCGAGAACTCGCCGCTGCCGCCCGCGACGACGGACGAGGACGGGCGGTATACGCTAACGGGCCTCGGAGTCGGCGAATTCGGCGTGACGCTGCTACTTCGGAATACGCCCTATCGCGCCGCGAGCGAACTGCCCTATCAGAAGGTTTCGATCAAGTCGGCGGGCGAGCAGGTGGACAACGTGAACTTCACGGTGGATCCGGCGGGCGTGATCTGGGGGTATGTCCAGAACGTCGAGAAGGCGCCCGTGGCCGGCTGCGAAGTGGTGCTCTGCACATCGTCGAGCGTCGTGTCGCAGGCGTTGACGGCCATGGTACGGCGCGCGCCGCCGGTCCGCGATCGGTCCGAGGAGGACGGCTATTACGAGTTGCTCGGCGTGCCGCTCGAAGAAACGTGGCGCGTGTATACCGCCACGGACGACTTCGCGCCGCAACTGTCGCAGGAAATCACGCTGACGGCCGCCACGCGGGAGGTGCAGGTGGACCTGTTCCTGTACCGCGGCAGCACGGTCACGGGGCGGGTTATCGAGCCGACGGGGAAGCCGGTGCCGCAGGCGAACGTGCTGTGCATACCAAGCTTCTCGAGTCTGGTTTCGCCGATGCGCACGCCGCAGGCGTTCCGGGGGGCGGACTCGGACGGCAGGGGGCAGTTCACCGTGCGCGAGTTGCCGCCCGGTGACTACCAGATCATGGGGCGGAAGGAAGGGTACAAGTTCAGCGCCTTCGGCGAGCCGGTGTATGTCGACGGGTACAACAACCTTTCCGGGGTTGACGTGGTGCTTTACCCGATCGAGGCGGGGCTGCACACCATCTTCGGCATTGTCTTCGAGACGGGCGGCAAGCCGCTATCGGGCGTCGAGATCCGGCTCACCGGTCTCGGGTCGGAGAGCCTGAGCGATGCCTCGGAGACCACGTCAACGAACACCGAGGGCCGGTTCGAGTTCACGAACGTCGAGACGGGGTTGTATGTCCTGATCGCGTCGAAGGAAGGCTACGGCGCGCAGACGGTGCGGAACGTGCTGCTGGACCGCGAAATCCGCATTACGCTCAATGCCACGGCGATGGTGCGGGGCCGGGTGCTGGTCAAGGGGACGGGCGCGCCGCCGCCGCAGTACACCGTAAGCGCGACGGCGCTGGCCGACGAGGCGCGGGCAAGCGTCGATGTTATTCGGCTGTTCGAGACGCCGGAGGCGGTGGCGTTCAACGATCCCGAGGGGCGCTACGAACTCGAGCTGAATCCCGGCGTCTACCGCCTTGAGGCGCGCGCAACGAAATACACCCCCGGACGCGAGACGATCAACCTCGAAGCGGGCCAGGTGCTTGAAGGGATCGACCTGTACGTGCGCAGCGAGGGCGGACGCATCGAGGGCCGGGTGACCACGGCTGACAATCGAAGTCCGCAGGGCGCGCTCGTGACGCTGATTGACGCCGACTCCCCCGCGGACGCGGCGCAGGCGGCCATGGGCGGCGGGGAGGCGGACCGATCGATGCGGGTGGGGGACGACGGCGTATTCGTTTTCGAGAACCTGCCCGAGGGAAATTACATCGCCATCGCACGGCACGAACGCTATACCACGGCGCGCAGCGAACCCATCTACCTGGAAGATTTGGGCCAGGCGACGGGCATCGAGCTGCGGTTGACCTTCGGGGGCGGCATCGAGGGCTACGTGGCGTACAACGGACGGCGCGTCGAGGGCGCGATTGTCACCGTCATGGGTGACGGCGAGCCGCGCATGACCGAGACCGACGCCAACGGCGAGTACCGCATCGACGGCCTCGCCCCGGGCAGTTACGGTGTCACCGCGGTGCCGTTCAGCGGCGACATCTCCGCCATGGTAGACATGCGCATGCGTCAGGCCGAGGTCGTGGACGGCGGGGTCACGACCATCAACTTCGACAGCGAACAGGGCGCGACCATCGAAGGGATGTGTACGCCGCCGCCGCCATCGCTCGCGGGCATCCTGCCGGGCGGTTTCGCGGCGCTGCGGTATCCCGGGGCGTCGCCGCTGCCGCTGGGCGGCTCGACGAGCCTCATCGGGATGTCCTCGGATTTCTTCCAACTGCCGGTCGGGATGATCGACGCCACCGGCTTCTTCCTTATCGAGGGGATACCGCCGGGGACGTATCAGTTGGACGTCTACTACGCCTTCGGCACGGAGATTCGTTTCATGCACACGACGCTGGTCGAGGTGGCGGGGGAAGAAGTCATTCCCGTAGACTTGGCGATCAGCCTGTTTTGAGATGAACGGCATGGACGGTATGGATGATAGGGACGGGCCGACGGATGGCCTTGATTGAATTGGAGGACGTGCGGGTCGCCTATGGCGACTTGGTAGCGCTTGACGGCGTCTCGTGCGCCATCGAGGGCGGCGCGGTAGGACTGCTCGGGCCGAATGGAGCGGGGAAGAGCACGCTCATCCGCACGTTGCTCGGGTTCAACCGCGCGTCGTCCGGCCGGGTCTCGCTGTTCGGGAAAGCGATGCCGCGGCACGCGCTCGAAGTGCGCCTGGGCATCGGCTACATGCCGGAGCGTGAGGTGTCGAGCCCGAAGGTCAGCGCCGTCAATTTCCTCACGTACTGCGGCCGTCTCATCGGCATGAGCTACCTGGACGCGATGGAGCGCGCCCACGAGGCGCTCAGCTACGTCCGGCTCGGCGACAGCCGCTACCGGCTCATGGAGACCTACTCGACCGGCATGCTCCAGCGCGTCAAGCTGGCGCAGGCGCTCATCCACGATCCGAAGCTCGTGCTGCTCGACGAGCCGACCAACGGCCTCGATCCGACGGGGCGCATCCAGATGCTCGACCTGATCCGCGACATCGCCGGGCGGCGGGGCGTCGCCGTGCTGCTTTCTTCGCATCTGTTGCCCGACGTGCAGCACGTCTGCGATCGCGTGATCATGATTAACAACGGCCGGATCGTCCAGGAAGGGCGCATCGACGAACTCACCACGCCGCGGGACGACCTGTTCGAGGTGCGCGTACGCGACCGCGAGGCGGTGTTTTGCGCGGCCCTCGATCGCGCGGGGATGGTGTGGAAAGCGGAACGCGGCGGCAACCTGATTGTGTCGCCGGGGAACGGTGCGGGAACCTCTGAAATCTCAAATCTCAAATCTCAAATCTCAGAGGCCGCACGCGCGGCGGGTACGCACATCCGCCATTTCCGTCCGGTGCGACGTTCGCTCGAGGAAGCCTTCATGGACGCGGTGGGGAGGGGCTAGGCGTGCCGATTTACAGTCAAACGTATAGAACTTATGACGGAACGCTGCGCCGCCATTTCCGGTGGTGGACCGTGGCGGAGCAGGAATTGCGGCTGCTCGCGCGGGCGCGCATTTTCAAAGGGCTTGTGCTCATCGCGTTGCTTCATTGCCTCTTTTATGTGCTCATTATCCTGCTGAACGAAGTGTACCGGAGCAACCAGGAGTTGTTTCGTCAGAGCGGCCTCGGGTTTCTGACCCAGGTGCGCGAGTTCATGGTGGATGAGCGGCTGTTCTATATGTTTCTCCGCTTTCAATCCGGTCTTGCGTTCCTCATTCTCATTTACGCCGGATCGGGCGCGATCAGTAACGATTTCGTGAACAACCTGATGGAAGTCTACTTCGCGAAACCGCTGACCTGGATAGATTACACGCTCGGGAAGTGCTGCGCGCTTGTCCTGCTCGGCCTCTCGCTGACGGCGCTGCCGGCCGTCCTGTTTTTGGCGTTGCACAACGCGCTGCTGGCGGACCTCGATCAACTGGCGGCGAATTGGTGGTGGGGACCGGCGAGCGTCGGCTTCGCCTCCGCCATTGTGGTTCCCGCGGCCCTCTGCGTACTGGCCGCATCGGCACTCTCGCGGAGCCAGCGCTACGCGGCCATTGCGGTGTTTATGGTCGTTATCGCCAGCTCGACCATGGGCGTGCTTCTTGCCCAGATGCTGCGTGACCCGCAATATCTCATCGTGTCCGTCCCGATGGTCGTCAACCGCATCGGGCTTGCGTGTTTCCGGCAGCGCGGCTATCTGACACGGATCGATCTCGGGCTGTCGCTCGGGATGCTCGTCCTCGTGTGCGTCACGGCCTTCTGGATTATTTGCCGGGCGGTGCGTCGCGCGGAGGTTGCCGCATGAGCGCCGTCATTCGCGCGAAAGAAGTTTCGAAATGGTTCGGCGAGGTGGTCGCCGTCAACAACCTGAGCGTCGAAATCGAAGCCGGGGTTACCGGCCTGCTCGGTCCGAACGGCGCCGGCAAGAGCACGTTCATCAAACTCGCGCTGGGACTGTACCGGCCCAGTCGCGGCGTCATCGAGGTTTTCGGCGAGGCGCCGTGCAACAACCGGCGCGTGCTGCGTCGTATCGGCTATTGCCCGGAGACCGACAAGTTCTACGAGAACATGAGCGGCTTCGAGTTCGTCTACTGGATGAATCGCTTCTGGGGGATGGGCGTTCGCGATGCGCGGCGCGTGGCGGCGGCGGCGATTGATCAGGTGCGGATGACGGATCGGATGCACGACCCGATCAGCGAGTACAGCAAAGGGATGCGCCAGCGCGTCAAGATTGCCCAGGCGCTCGCGACCGACCCCGAGTTCCTGCTGCTTGACGAGCCCATGAGCGGCCTCGATCCCGAGGGCCGCGAGGAGATGTTTCAACTGATCCGCCGCCTCGGGGACGCGGGCCGCTCGGTGGTGGTGTCGAGCCACGTGTTGCACGAGGTCGAGCGCGCGACGGACAACGTGGTGCTGCTGTACCACGGGACGTTGATCGCCCAAGGCAACGTGCGCGAAATCCGCGATCTCATCGACGATCACCCGCACACGATCACCGTCGAGTGCCGCGACCCGCGGCGGATGTCCGCGCACTTCGTAACGGATGCGGCCACGATCGGGATCGAGTTCGAGAACGGGCGGGCCACCCTGCGCACGCGCGACCCCAACGGGTGCTATGAGAAGTTGAACGGACTCATGGATGACGAAACCCTCGGGATTCGGTCGATAACCTGCGCGGACGACAACTTGCAGTCCGTGTTCGATTACCTGATTCATTAGGAGACTGCCGTGTCCGTAACGGAAGAACGTACCGCGCCTCCCATGGTCGGTTACTTCGGCTACGTGCGCGTCGCATGCGCGCATGCCGTGGTGATGATGCTGCGCCGCAGCCGGCTTATCCTGGCGGCAGCGATCACGCTGCTGCCCGTGCTGCTGCCGCTCGCGCTGGCGTTTCTGTCGCGGACCCCGTTTTCCGTCCTGGGCGACGTCACGTTTATCCGCATGATGGAAGACCTGTACGTGAGCATTCTGGCGCCGGTGCTCGCGTTGTTTTTTGCCGGGATGCTCGTGGGCGAAGACGCCGAAGGTCAGACCATCGCGTATATTCTCACGCGGCCCCTGCCGCGTTCGGCGTGGATCATCGGGCGGTTCCTGGCGTACGTGTTCCTCTGCTCGTTCATGCTCTGCGTTTCCGCCGCGCTGGTGTTCGCAGGGTGCGGCAGCTTGGCGAACCTCGAATTCACGTCGGAACACGTGTTGCGGCTGCTGCAATACTGCGGCGTGCTGACGCTCGCCATCGCATCCTATGGCGCGCTTTGCCTGTTCCTGGGCACGTTCTCGAAACGGCCCATCATCTACGGCCTGATTCTGCTTTTCGGGTGGCAGCGGCTCGCTATACAGGTTCCCGGACTCGTCGATTTCCTCACGATCCAGAAATACCTCGAGATGCTGTTCCCGAAGACGGACGTGGCGCGGCCGCGGGATTTCTTCGAGCAGACCTCGTTGGGGTTTCAGAAGAACCCGATCCTGATCGAGAAACAGGACGCGCTGATTACGCTGCTGGTGATAACCGCGGTCTTCGTCGCGCTGTCCGCGATTGCGTTTCGCATCCGAGAATACGCGACGGCGCGGGCGGTGGGGGAATAGGGAGAAGGGAGAAGGGAGAAGGGAGGGCGGAAATGAGACAGCCGCCGCTCCGTGCGGCGCAAGGAGCGGGCGGCGGGCCGAATAACGAGGGCGTCGGTTATTGCACGGTGAAGGGAGCGGTGCCTGAAACGACGTGCTGCGCGGTGCTGACGCGCTGCATGACCGCATATTCTCCAGGCTGCAAGTCGTTGGGAAGCCGGAAACGCTGGCTGCTGACCCAGGTGCCGTCCGATCTCACGAACGATTCGGACGATAACTCCGACACGACTTGTCCGCCACGCAGCAGGGTGCGCTTCTCAGTGACCTCGACGCCGCCGCCGCTGCCGAGCAGGGCGTACTGCACCTGGCTCTCGACCTCGTTGCCGCGCGCGACGAAATTGGGCAGCACCTCCGAGCGTTCGATTTGGAGTTTCAGTCCCTGCGATGGCTGATAATTGTATTGCTGGGCCGTTTCCTCGGCGGTTCTGGCCCTTCTGGCCTTCACGTCGTGGACGATGAGCCCGGTGGCGGCGCCGAGCGCCGCACCGATGGCCGCGCCCTCGAGCGCGTGACCGGACTGGTGCCCGATAATCGCGCCCGCGCCGCCGCCGACCAGCGCGCCAAGGCCCGCGGATTGGCCGTAGGTCTCACAGCCGATATGGACCAACGCCAGACCGACCACCGCAATTATCAGCAGGATCCGCGAGTGTTTTCTCATGGTATCTTCCTTCTTTTTCGCGCCGACCGTACTCAATCAAGGAAACCCCGCGGCAGCGGCGCACATTCCGACACTCGATAACAAGACGATTCTACGCCGCCAGTATTCCAAATTCCGATGAGACACGGCAACATTTGACTCTGGCGGAAGAAGTGCGGGCGGCTGGAACCCGATGGTCCAACCGCCCGCGCACGATGCTCCTTCAATCAAGTCGGCGCCGCCGGCTCAAAGTCCGGGGCAGAAGCCGTCCTCCGTCCCGTCAAGCGGACAGTAGTGATAGCCGGGGAAGTTGTAGAACTGGATGACCCGCAGCAGCTCGGTCAGCGCAATCTGCCAGTCCGGCCCGGAGGGCGCGTAGTCGCTCGCGTGCGGGCAGCACGTGGTGTTCGCGCCGACGCCCGGCACGTAACCGTCTTCCGTTGATCCCGGGTCATCCGCACAGTGGAACCCGCCGGAGTTGTAGAACTGGATGACACGCAATAGTTCCGTCAACTCGATCAGGCTACTGTGGTCCTGGTCCGCCGTATGCCATTCGCTGAAGCAAGGATCACCTTCACCTTCGCCTTCGCCTTCACCCTCGCCTTCACCTTCACCTTCGCCTTCACCTTCACCCTCGCCTTCGCCCTCGCCCTCGCCCTCACCTTCGCCTTCACCTTCACCCTCGCCTTCGCCCTCGCCCTCACCCTCGCCCTCACCTTCACCCTCGCCTTCACCGCCAGTGCAGGTGATGGTCAGTGTGAAGTCACTGGTCGCCCCGGCATAGCCGTCCACGGAAACATAATACGTGCTTCCTCCCAGCGCCGAGAACGTCACGTCGTTGTTACCATACGTGATGCACTGGTCCGGTCGGCATTCATTCTCCAGGATGAAGATATCGAGATCCATTGTCATGTCGGACAAGATCATTGTCACATCCGTATCCGCCAGCGGGGCGAAGCTGTATACCGCTTCGGGACCGGTCTCCGACCATCCGGAGCAGGAGTAGCTATCGATCTCCGAAGGTTGGCCGATGTTTGTCCCGTACACCACCGAGTCGCAGATCGCATCCGCGATGGGTGTGCATGTCGGGACGATGTAAGGCAAGAAGCAGAGACCCATGTCCTTTCCGAGGGGGCCGAACGTAACACCATCCCAATGCAGGGCGTGCAGGTTGCCTTGGTCGGAGTCGACCGAGGCGAAGACGCAGGATGCGTCGCCGTTCGTGCCCGCGATGCTGACCCAGCCGGACGCCATGTTCACCCCTGCGGAGAGCGGGGCGGTGTACCGGAGCAGCGGGAGGGTCCCGAGATACAGAAGGCCCGTGTCCTCCCTGACCGCCGTCACTACCTCCTCGTGAATCGGCGTGCCCGTGGCGGGCTGGCCGCCGCCGTCGTCTTCATAGAACCCGATGAGGAAATCGGTGACCGGACGCGTGCAAGGCACGCCTGAATACTCGAAGCCCCACCATACCAACCCGCCGATCGGCCCCGGGACACCGCTGAAATCGTCATAGACCTGGAAGCCCGAAGCGTCGTCGCTGAAGGGGCCAAAGAGCGGCTGCGTCGTGGTGACGGGACGCTGGCTGTAGATGGACTCGGGCGGGCAGAAGTCCGTGACTTGGGTGGTCACGCACAGCGCGAGGTCAACGCCGAGGTTGACGAGGCTGCCGCTATCCTGTACACCGTTACCGTCGCCGACCGGTGAGGTGCTCCAGAGGAACCAGCACGCGTCCGCGTCGATGCCCTGGATCGAAATCCAGCCCTCGGGCATGGCCACCGGACTCGGGAGCGTCGCGGAGTACCGCTTCTGCTCGTAGACTCCGAACAGCACGAGGCCGGTATCCTCGACCACGGCGGTCACGGTGACCTCGTCGATCAGCGCGTCGGGCAGGCCGGCATTGTCCGTATAGAAGCCCACGAGGAACTGGTCCGGCGCGGGCCGGTCGCATTCGCCGAAGCCGGGAAGCCACTCGAGGTCGAGACCCCACCATTGCAGCGCGACGATATTCCCGGTCAATCCGGAAACATTTTCATAGACTTTGTAACTGGAGGTATCGCTGCTGGTGTATGCGCTTCCGCCGCCCTCGTGCGGCATGGCCACAGGCTGGGAGAAGCTCGCGTCCGGCGGGCACGGGTCAAAGACCACGAGGGACACGTCCACTTCCGCGCGCCCGCCCTTCGGCCCCCACAGGCCCAGTGTAAGGGGCTCATAGAAGCCCAGAGGCAAGCCCGTGGCGTCGGCCGCGACATCGAGCACGACGGATTCCCCGGGCAGCAGGGTGCCCGACGGCGGATTGACGCTCAGCCACTCGCCGCGCTTGGCGAGCCAGAGCACGGCGTTGCGGACCATGTGCGCGAGGTCGCCCGTGTAACCCGTGCCGAGAATGAAAGCGTTCAAGCCGACTACCGTGTCGCCTTGAGTAGCCACCAACGGCGTGCCGTTGTCCCATTCGGCCACGACCACGGCGCCGGGCGCGGGCACGGCGGTCGCCACGAGACTATCAGTCAGACTGCTGACGCCGTCCATAATCGGGTGGCCGGGATCAAAAGTGCCCAAGGTGTGCAGGAAGAACTCCGTCGGGGCGTCATTGAGGAAGGCGCCGTAGCCGTCCGCGACAAAGCGGCCTTCCAACTGCCATGGTGCTCCCGCGAAGGTGGCGAGGGCGTTGATCACTTTGCCGCCCATGTCGATGTAGTCGGCCAGATTGTTGCCGAGAGCTGCCGGATCGGCAGGCGCGAAGTTGCTTGCCACAATGACCACGTCATAGTTGAGCATTTCCGAAACAGTCGGCGTGGCCCCACTCGTGTTGACGTAATCGACCACGGCCATGCCGGTCTCCGCCATGAACTCGTCCAGGAAGAACGTCGGCGGATCGCTTGCCGCGGCGATCAGCACGCGGACGACGCCGCTGGTCCAGTTGATGGGCGCGGGACTCAGGTTTTCGAGCGTCACCGGTTCGGCGTCCGCGCCGTCGACCGGGAGACGGAACTCGATGGCGGGCGGCGCGGCCGCGAGGGCGGCGTCGCCAAGGCCGATGTGGTGGTAAATCTCGTTCTCGTACAACGCGATCATGTCGTTCTTGCCGTCGGTGTCCGCGTCCTGGTCGACCGTGCCCGGCATGAAGGCGTTCAGAATGGCCCTTCCGTTGCCGCTGACGGTCAGGGCTGCCTCATTCGCTTGCGCCGTCGCGGTGTATCCCGCCATCGCCGCAGCGGAGGTCGGCTCGACCCGGTGGCCGTCCTGGGTGCACGGATTGATGAACGTCGTTAGATCAGGCACGCTGTTCGGCGTGTCGAAGAGCGGGGTCGGGTTCCAGGCATAGACGGATTCTGGAGTATTATAGGAACTCACATACGAGACGCCGAGAACGTCCATGATCGGATGGGCGGTAATCGCATCCAGCCCCCAGTAGGAGAAAACAATCCGCCCGCCGCCGTTGTGGTAATCAACCAACGCGTCGAGCGCGGCTTCGGGAATATAATTACCATACTCTTCCAGGATAATGAGGTCCCACTGCCCCGTGCGAATGGCGAACTCATAATCGCCCGGATCGTTGACCACGGTGACGTCGGTATGGCTGAGGTTCGCCAGGGCGGGCGTGATGAAGTCGGCACTGCCGCCGCAGGTTTCGAGCAGGACCAGCACGCCGCTGCCCCCGTCCTCGACGATACAGAGGTCGTCGCAGACCCAGGCGGCGGCGGTGGTGTTGAACTCGACCGTCTTGATGCCGCGTCCGAAGACGGCAAAGCGCGCCAACGCGGGTCCGATGGCGCCCGTCGTCTGATCGACCACTCCACCCCCTTCATCATACGCGGTGAGCGTCAGGTTGCCGGCGGTTCCGGTGCCGAACGCTGCCTCGAAGGACACGATCGGGTTGCTGAAGGTGATGGTTTCCGGGCCCTGCGGCACGCCGCCGTCGCTCAGAGCCGAACCGGTATTGAACGCGAGGAAATTGGGCGACGAGTGGCCCGTTACGCCAAAGACCCCGCACTCATCGAGCACGGCGCCGCCGTCGTTGCCGCCCGGTCCTTCGAACAAGAGCCCAAGGTAGAAATACTCGCCCGTGAGCCGCGTCGTACTTGCAAAACCACACGGCGCGGTCAGTTCGTCGAAGTTGATCGCGACCTGGCAGTCGCTGGGTCCCAGCGACGCGACCGCAGGCGCCTTGGCCTGCGGCGCCATTCCCGCCGCGGCGGGCGGCATGGGCGGCAACAGCCGGGACGGGTCCGCGGCGCCTTGCGCCCATGCGGACGTGACCGCGACTGCGCAGAGGATGGCTACAAGTACACGGAGACTAGTGGTGAATGTGTTGTGTGACATGACAAAGAACCCCTCATTCCTTTCGCTTCGGTTTCGTACCTCAACTCCAACCCGAACCCATTATAGCACCGTCTAGGCGGAACACACAAGCCCTTTCTTGCAAAGATCCTTGCGGCGCAACGACTTACGAAAACACTCCACTTGCCGATCTTCCCGCAAATCCATAAGATAAAATCGGTTTTATCTCCTTTTTCGGCGTTTAGTCCCATATCAATGAGCCGCGAAATGGACTCACTCTCCTATTCCACGTCTCGAATGCGTTCGGCATTTCCGCGCACGGCGTTCAAGGCTGCCCTGGGCAAAAACCGTCCTCCGTCGCTTCGTCCGGGCAGTAGTAGTAGCCGCCCGAGTTGTAGAACTGGATTACGCGCAACAACTCCGTCAGTTTGACCTCCCAATCGGGGCCGGAGGGCACGTAGTCGCTGTCGTGGGGGCAACAAGCGTGGTTCGCACCCGGCCCGGGGACGTAGCCGTCTTCCGTGCTCGAGGGGTCATCGGCGCAGTGGAATCCGCCACTGTTATAGAACTGAATGACCCGCAACAACTCGGTCAACTCGATGAGATTATTCTGCGACTGGTCCGCCGTGTGGTATTCGCTGAAGCAAGGGTCCCCCTCGCCCTCCCCTTCGCCTTCGCCCTCACCTTCGCCCTCTCCCTCGCCTTCACCTTCCCCTTCACCTTCGCCTTCTCCTTCGCCTTCGCCTTCCCCTTCCCCTTCACCTTCACCTTCGCCTTCTCCTTCTCCTTCCCCTTCGCCCTCTCCCTCCCCTTCACCTTCCCCTTCGCCTTCGCCCTCGCCTTCTCCTTCCCCTTCCCCTTCACCTTCGCCTTCTCCTTCTCCTTCGCCTTCGCCCTCTCCCTCCCCTTCGCCTTCACCTTCTCCTTCGCCTTCACCCTCCCCTTCACCTTCTCCTTCGCCCTCTCCCTCCCCTTCTCCTTCACCTTCGCCCTCTCCCTCGCCTTCACCCTCACCTTCACCTTCTCCTTCGCCCTCTCCTTCTCCTTCGCTACCGGCCTGGTCCTGGCCCTCACCCGGAGGGTTATCCGGCGGTACACTGGCCAGTTCCGCATCCAGGGCGTTCAGATTGTCGTCTTGCGGGTCGGGGTCGGGGTCCTCGGGATTAGGAAGCTTCTCGAGGTCGAGGAGCCCGAGGTCTCGAGCGGGGATCATTTCGTCGGCGACACCGTCTGGTACGGGTCCTCCCGCCGGCAGGAGCATGCCGTCGGGAACGAGGATATCGCCGGGATTCGCGGCTTGATGCAGGGCGCTCACAATGGGGCTTAATACCGAAAAGCAGGGGATGCCTTGTCCGTCGACAAACAGCGCATCGAGATCATTATCGAGGGGAACCCCCAACGTTTCAGCGTTTCCGTTTACAAGCAGTCCATCGGCCATCAGCGCGATACGGAATCCGCCCGCGCCGTCAGGCGTAAAAATGTCCGCGGCGGTGACAGGCCGCCCGAAAGTGGGGTCGAATCCGCCGAGCGAAGGGGATCCCTTAGCCAATGAGAAGTAAAGGCAGCCGGGCGGCAGCGGATGGGGTCGGCTATCGATCAACGGCGCGTGCAAGTCGAGTGCATTCAGGTCGTCGTTGTCGTGGGCTGGCGGGGGCGCGACGTTGTTCTGAATGGCGAGTCCGAGCGCTTCTTCGTCGCCGACGAGGAGGTTTGACCCAATGCCCCCTGGCATTCCAACAGGAAACACAATGCTGGTGAGGAAGTAGTCCCCATGCGCCTCGTTAGGATTCGCGAGCACCACATTCCATTGTCTGCCAAGCAGGACTTCGTTATTGACATCAGACGGCGGGCGCGGCGGCATCGCGAGCGGTTTGAATCCGACGCCAATCGCCCACGCGTCCACGGAGAAATGCCAGTATATAGGCAATCCCGCGGCGTCCCACCACCCATGGCCCGGCAAGTCCGCCCAGAAAGGCGGGTCCGCGGGCGCGGGCGGCGGCAGAAACACGACGGTATCGCGATAGGAGATGGCATTGATATCGTCGCCGGGGAGGAGTCCTAACAGATGCTGCGGTAGCCGCAGGAGGTTGCGGCCTGCGCCGGCCTTATAGACGTCGTTCCAAGGATCCGGATTGAGCGCGACGTCCCGGGGCCACGGCGGCGGCGGCAATCCGGCGCTGTTCACGCGCACGGAGATATTGATGCCGAAGGGATTCGGTTCCTCACCCTCGCCTTCACCTTCGCCTTCACCTTCACCCTCACCCTCGCCCTCGCCCTCACCTTCGCCTTCGCCCTCGCCCTCACCTTCACCTTCACCTTCGCCTTCGCCACCAGGCACAAGAGCATCGTCCTTGCCTTCCACGGGAGGAGGAGGCGACGTGTACGGCTCCAATTCGGCGTCGAGGGCGTTCAGGTTGTCGTCTTGCGGGTCGGGTGGGTCTTCCGGCGTTCCAATTTTCTCGAGGTCGAGCAGGCCGAGGTCGCGCGCGGGAATCAACTCGTCGGCTACCCCGTCCGGAACCGGCATGCCGAGTGGGTACAACATGCCGTCCGGCACCAGGATGTCGCCGGGATTCGCATTCGGAGTACCCGGCATCATGCTGGGGATCAGCATTTGCACGGAGAAGCAGGGAATGCCGTTGCCGTCCACGAAGAGGGCGTCCAGGTTGTTGCCCAAGGGGATGCCGAGCCGTTCCGCGTTGCCGTTCACGATCAGGCCGTCCACCACCTGCGCGATGCGAAATCCCCCCCCGCCGTTCGGGGTGAGAATGTCCGCCTCGGAGAAGGGCCGCAGGAAGAAGGGGTCGATGCCCGCGAGGGACGGCGAGCCCGGCGCGAGAGAGAAGAACAACTCTCCCGGCTGTAGCGGGATGTCTGGATGCAGGATCAGGTCCGCCTCCAGGTCCAGACCGTTCAGGTCGTCCTGCGCGTGGGGCGCGGCGAGCGGCGAGATATCAAGCGTCAACTGTTCTTCATCCGCGCCCAGGAAATTGTTGCCTTTGCCGCCGGGGAAGGCGGTGCTGGCGATGAAGTAGTCGCCGTGCGCCTCATTCGGATTCGCGGGCAGCAGGTTCCACGAGGTGCCCGCCATGACTTCGTTGCGCACCGCGGACTTGGGAGGAATGGTAAAGGGGTTGAACACGCCGAGCGCAAACTCATCCACCGAGAAGTGCCAGAAGATGAGGTTGCCTTGCCAGTCTTCCCAGCCGCCGCCGGGAATTCCCTCAACCCAGGCGGGCCCGTCGGCAATTAGCACTGGCGGCGGCAGCGCCACATTGGCGTCGGCGTAGGAAATGGCGTCGATGTCGTCGTGGGGGAGCAGGCCGAGGAGCGCCTTGTCCAGCCGCAGCAGGCTGGTCGAACCTGGCGCCGGGGCCGTGCCGCCGGCCTTGTAAATATCGTTCCAGGGGTCTGCGTTCGCGTTGACGTCGCGCGGGACCGGCGGGGCGGGGAGTCCTACGGCACCAGATTTTACCGTAATGTTTACTCCGTGCGACACGCCGTTGGCGAACGTCGGCGTGCCGGCAAGCACGAATGCCGCGCAGCAAACGGTCCAGAAGACACAGTACGCCTGAAATACTTTGTGATAAGACATAGTTCTACCTCCTGAGCGGTCCCCCGAGTGGATCGCCCCCGTCACGGTCATCTTTCTGCCTTCGTTACACACCCGAACTCGCGTATATGAGCACGTCGCGAGAAGAAGCGACGGCAACAGCCGCTTCTGCGTACCCCAAAGTGAAAAGGCGTTATGCCTCTCCACCTTCCCCCGCGTTCACGTCTGACTATAGCGTACCTCAAAATCCGAATTCTGTCAATTCCCCGATTGTCTTGGAAAACGCGTTGAAGGAAGTCATTGATTCCACGGTCTTTCCGTGTTAGGCTACGTCGGCGTAGCGGAAAGGCGGTTACACAGCGCCACGGTTCCTGGGGAAAACGGAAACGGGAGCATTCGAAGACAGTCTCGGATGGGTCCCGTTAAGCCGATTTTTCCAGGGTGGCGGTTCTCTCCGCGAGCGAGAAGGTCGCGAGGTTTTCCATGTACGAAGTGTTCTATGGCCTTCGAGAAAAGCCGTTCAATCTGACGCCGGACCCGAAGTTCCTTTACCTGAGCGACAAGCATAAGGAAGCGTTCGCGCACCTCCTGTACGGGATCAAGAACCACAGCGGGTTCGTGATGCTGACGGGCGAAATCGGGACGGGGAAGACGACGATTTGCCGGAATCTGTTGAACCAGCTTGACCCGGAGACGGATGTCGCGTTTATTTTCAATCCGGCGTTGAGCAGCATCGAGCTGCTGAAAAAGATCAACGAGGAATTCGGCATTGATGCGTGCCCGGAGAACGCCCTCGAACTGGTGGATTCCCTGAACAAGTACCTGCTCGATGCGGCGGCGCGGGGCCGTAATTGCGTGCTGGTCATCGATGAGGCGCAGAACCTTGCCCCGCCGGTGCTCGAACAGATTCGCCTGCTGTCGAATCTCGAGACAGAGAAGGACAAGTTGCTCCAGATCATTCTCATCGGGCAGCCGGAACTGGCCGAAGTGCTCGCGCTGAGGGAACTGCGGCAGCTCAACCAGCGGATCACGGCGCGGTATCATCTGAAGCCGCTCACGGAGACGGAGACGCTGCAATACATCGCGTACCGGCTGCACGTGGCGGGGGGGCGGCGCAAGGTGCAATTCGATCGCAAGGCGGTGCGGGCGATCTACCGTTTTTCGGGTGGGGTGCCTCGTGTGATTAACGCGGTGTGCGATCGCGCGCTGCTGGTGGGCTACACCAAGGAGGTCCGCACGATCACGGCCCCGATTGTGCGCCTGGCGGCGCGGGAAATCCGGGGGGAGCGCGTGCGGGCACGGCGTACTCCCTTCCGGCAGGCGATCGGGCGGCTCCTGCCCAGCCCGGCGTTGCTTGTCACCGCGTGCGTCATCGTGCTGCTGGCGTTCTACGGCCTGGTGCGGCCCCTCGAGAACCTGCTCGAGGAAATGGCGACACAGAGCGCACGCCCCGTTCCCGCGGCGTCGCCGGTTCCGCGTCCGATCGCCCTCGATCCGGCGGATGCCGCCACGGTTTCCGAGCCGAACCCCGCGGCATCCAAGCTGCCCGAGCCCGAGCGGAGCGACTTTATCACGGCGCTTCTCGCGATCGAGCCGGGACCGGCGATCGAGGCGGCATCGGCGGCGCTGCTCGATGCATGGAATGTCGAGCCGGTTGCGGCGCGGCCGGAAGATGACACCATACCGGCCTTCGCGGCTTTCGCCGTTCGCAACGGCCTGGCGTTCGAGGTGCTTCGGCCCGCGCTGGATCAGTTACTGGTTGTGAATCTGCCGACATTCGTGAAGATGCGCATGGGAACGAAGGATTGCTGGCTGGCGCTGACCGGTGTCGAAGAGGATCGTTTGCGGTTGACCGCCGCAGGCGAGGAAACGGTCACGGCCACGCGGGAGGAGTTCCAGGCGTATTATGCGGGCGAGGCGGTCGTGTTGTGGCGGGACCCGACCCCCGGCGCGCGCGTCCTGCTTCCCAATAGTTCGGGCGAGACCGTCGCGCGGTTGAAAGAGGCATTGCGGCGGACCGGCCGCCTGCGCGCGGAGAACATGTCCAATGTGTATGACGCGGAGACGGCCATGGCGGTCAGCCGACTCCAGGCAGAAAGCGGTCTGTTGATTGACGGGCTCGCGGGCAAGCAGGTGCGGATGGCGCTCACGAGTTGGCTCCCCGAAACCCCCACGCCCGCCTTGCGCGCGCTCGATGTGCCCGCGCCGGAACCGAACGTGCGGCAGCCCGAGACACCGCCGACACCGGCCGAGGATGCCGCGACGGCAGACCCCGCGCCGAGCGCCGAGACACCGGACTTGTCGGATCGGTCGGATCAGTCGGATCAGTCAGAGTTGCCCGGGGCGCACGCGCCCACGCAAGAAGGCCCGCCCGCGGTTGTGATGGAGGTTTTGTCGGAGCCCGCCGAACCGCCGACGCTTCCGTTGGAGGACATCGAAAAGCCGGCGACGCAGCCGGTACCGGCGAATGCGCCTTTGACGCCCCATGAAGGGGCGGCGGAATAGGCGGGTCCCGGCCGTCTTGACGGCGGGGCGGCGGCATGTTTGAATAGCGTGGCGCGCTGGTCGCTGTTGGCCGGCGTGCGCGGAAACGGAGAGCGGCGAATGAGTTCGATACTGGATGCGCTTCGGAAAGTGGAAGCCGAACGCATGCAAACGGCCCAGGCGCCCGCAGAGGACGCGTTTGAGGCCGAAGAGGCCGAGGCGGAACTGCTCGGCCAATCGTCCACGCCAGGGGAAGCCGTCATTCAGGTCACGCGCGGGCGGCTGATCGCCGCGGGCGCGGCCTTGGCCGCGTGTCTGGTGGTTGTGCCCGTCATCGTGTTCGTGGTGTTGAATCGGGCGAGCACGCCGGAAGTCCCGGGCGCGCAGGCGCGCCACGTGGCGCGCGAGGCTGCGGCAGGCGCGACGGATGCGATGGACGATATGGACGATATGGACGGCATGGACAAGAGGAACGCGACGGTCCTGGCGCAACCCACGCCAGCGCCACCGGGGCCTGCCGCGCCGCCTGCGATCGTCCAAGAGCCCGCGCCCGCGCCAGCCGCGCCGCCTGTGGTCGCGCAACAGCCCGCGCCGGAGTCCCCCGTGCCAGTCGCGCCGCCCGTGGTTGCGCAACAGCCCGCGCCCGCGCCAGCCGCGCCGCCTGTGGTCGCGCAACAGCCCGTGCCGGAGTCCCCCGCGCCAGCCGCGCCGCCTGTGGTTGTGCAAGCGCCCGCGCCGGAGCCACCTGCGCCCGCCGCGCCGCCTGCGGTTGCGCAAGCGCCCGCGCCGGAGTCCCCCGCGCCAGCCGCGCCGCCTGCGGTTGTGCAAGCGCCCGCGCCGGAGCCACCTGCGCCAGCCGCGCCGCCGGTGGTTGCACGGTCGCCTGAGCCCCAAGCGCCCCCTCTGGCGATACCCGTGACCGCGCCGACGCCGGAACCGCCGCCGCTTCAGGTGGCGCAAGCGCCTGTACCGTCCGTTACGGCGTCGACGCCTGAGAACACCGGCAAGATGCCCGTGCCGCCCGTCGCGCCGGCGCCCCGGGAGGTGGATTACGTGGATCAGGCGCCTCCGGCGATGCCGCCGGTTCAGCCGGTGGACCCGAAAACCCTTCCGGAATTGAGAGGATCGGATCGGGTACGCTTGGGGCTCGAAAACATGCGGATCAACGTGATTCGCGAGGCGGACGCGAATCGCCCCCACGGGGTCGCCATTATCAACCTGCACAAGGTGTTCGTGGGCGAGCGGATTCCGGGCACGAACGCGCGTCTAATCGGCGTTGCGAACAGTGGCATCGCCATCGAGATTATCGGCGCGGGGCAGCGCTACTTCGTGCGCTGGTGACCGACGTCGTGAAAGGGAAGCAGTCGCCGCCGCTTGCGGCGAAGGAGGACAAGGGACCATGAAACGTGTTATCGCCGCCTGCGTGCTGGCGGGCATGCTGACCTCATTCGGCTGCGGGCAATCGTCAAGCGGCCAGGTGCGCATCGCCGTGATTCCCAAGGCCCTCACGCATCAATTCTGGCTTACGGTAAAGACCGGCGCCGAAACGGCGGGGAAGGACCTCGGCGTCGCGGTGACCTGGATGGGCCCCGACAAGGAGACGCAGGTCGACAAGCAGGTGGACATCATCGAGACGATGATCGTCCGGGGCGTGAACGCGATCGTGCTGGCCGCGTGCGATGAGAACGCACTGAACGGTCCTATCCAGCGCGCCTTGGATGCCGGCATCCCGGTCATCACGATGGACTCGGGGGTGACATCGGACCTGCCGCTCTCCTTCGTGGCGACGGACAACATCGCCGGGGCGAAAGCGGCGGCCCGGGAGCTTGCGCGGCTCATCGGCGAAGAGGGCGAGGTCGGGTTGATCCCCTTTGTTTATGGCGCGGCCACGTCGCAGATGCGCGAGGAAGGCTTCAAGGAGGGAATCAAGGAATTTCCGAACATCCGGCTCGTTTCGGTGCAGTATTGCGACAGCAACGAGGCAAAGGCCATGAGCGTGACGCAGGACATGCTGACGGCGCACCCGAACATCAAGGGCATCTTCGCGGCAAACGAGAGTGCTTGCATCGGGGCGGCCCAGGCGCTCAAGACGCTCGGGAAGGCGGGCCAGGTGAAACTGGTGGGCTTTGACGCGGCGGACGAGGAAGTGGCCGCGCTGCGCGACGGCGCGGTGCAGGCGCTGATAGTGCAGGACCCGTTCAAGATGGGGTATCTAAGCGTGCAGACGGCCATGGACGCGATTAAAGGGCAACCCGTCGAAAAGCGCATCGACACGGGTGTGAAGGTTGTTACGCTCGATAACCTGGAGACGCCGGAAATCCAGAAACTGTTGAAGCCGCTCTGATCTTGGGGCTTGATGGACGGTACGGACGATATGGACGGTATGGACCGGGGCGTCGGCGGCGCGCTTGGATCAGCCCGCGACGCGGGGCCGTTTCTTCCCAGACGCGTTTAGCTTGGGCTTCAGGAAGCGACCGGTGTAGGACTGTTCGTTTCCGGCAATCGCCTCCGGCGGTCCCGCCGCGACGACCCGCCCGCCGGCATCGCCCCCTTCCGGGCCCATATCGATGATCCAATCTGCGGTCTTGATGACGTCGAGGTTGTGCTCGATGACGATCACCGTGTTGCCGAGATCGACGAGACGGTGCAGTACGCGAAGCAGTTTATCCACGTCCACGGCGTGCAGACCGGTTGTCGGTTCATCAAGGAGGTATAGGGTGCGGCCGGTGGCGCGTTTGGCCAGTTCGGTGGCGAGCTTGACGCGCTGCGCCTCGCCGCCGGAGAGGGTAGTGGCCGCCTGGCCGAGCTTGATATAGCCCAAGCCCACGTCGTAAAGGGTTTCGAGCTTGCCGTATACGGCGGGGATGTTGCGGAAGAAGAGGCAGGCGTCCTCGACGGTCATATCGAGCACTTCGGCGATGTTCTTGCCCTTGTAGCGGATTTCGAGGGTGTCGCGGTTGTAGCGTGCGCCGCCGCACTCGTCGCACGGCACGTAGACGTCCGGCAGGAAGTGCATTTCGATGGTGATGAGCCCGTTGCCCTCGCACGCCTCGCAACGCCCCCCCTTGACGTTGAAACTGAAGCGGCCTGGCATATAGCCGCGCGCGCGCGCTTCCGGGGTCTTGCTGAACAGTTCGCGGATCGGCGTGAACAGGCCCGTGTACGTGGCGGGGTTCGATCGCGGCGTGCGGCCGATGGGCGACTGGTCGATGTCGATGATCTTGTCAATATGTTCGAGTCCCTCGATGGCGTCGTGCGCGCCGGGGCGATGGCGCGGCGCGTCGTGGAGCGCGCGCATCACGGCGGGATAGAGCGTCTCGTTGACGAGGCTCGATTTCCCGGAGCCGGACACGCCGGTCACGCAGAGGAACAGGCGGAGCGGAAACGCGACGTCGATGTTCTTGAGGTTGTGATGCCGCGCGCCGCGCACCACGATCGCCGCGCTCTCGCGGCGCCGCTTGTGATCGGGGCAGTGGATACGGAACTTGCCGGAGAGGAATTGGCCGGTCATCGAGTTGCGGTTGCGCATGATGTCTCTCGGGGTTCCCTGCGCGACGATTTTGCCGCCGTGGACGCCCGCGCCGGGGCCGAGATCGATCACATGGTCGGCGGAGAGGATGGTCTCCTCGTCGTGTTCGACGACGACGACGGTGTTCCCGAGGTCGCGTAGCCGTTCGAGGGTCGCGATGAGCTTCTTGTTGTCGCGTTGGTGCAGTCCGATGCTGGGTTCATCGAGAATGTACAAGACGCCCACGAGGCCGGACCCGATCTGCGTGGCGAGGCGAATGCGCTGCGATTCGCCGCCCGAGAGCGAGCCGGCTTCCCGGTCGAGGGTCAGGTAATCGAGGCCGACGCTTGCGAGGAAACCGAGCCGCTCGCGGATTTCCTTGAGAATCCGTTCCGCGATGATCTTGCGCGACTTGCTCAGTTTCAGGGTCCCGATATATCCGAGCGCGCCGCCGATGGACATGGCCGTCACGTCGAGGATCGTCTTGCCGTCCACGCGCACCGCGCGCGACTCGGGCCGGAGCCGCGCGCCGCCGCACTCGGGGCAGGGGTGGGCGGCCATAAACTGGCCGATCAGGTCGCGCGCGGCGTTCGAGTCGGTCTCGCGGTAGCGCCGTTCGAGATTCGGTATGACACCCTCGAAGGTGCGCCGCGTCTCGTAGGTGCGTTGCGCGTTCGAGAACGAGAAATCGACTTCCTCGTCGCCCGATCCGTAGAGCACGATGCGCTTGAAGTCGTCGGGCAGTTTCTTCCAGGGCTTCCAGACGTCCTGCTTGTAGTGTCGGCACACGGACTGTAGCGCGCGCCGGTACATGCTGTCGAGTACGCGGCGCATGCTCCAGGGCTTCACCGCCCCGTCGGCGATGGATAACGTGGGATCGGGCACGACGAGTTCGGGGTCCACCTCGAGTACGGAGCCGAGGCCGGTGCAGCGGGGGCACGCCCCGTGCGGGTTATTGAACGAGAACATGCGCGGGGCCAATTCCTCGACGGCGATGCCGCACTCGACGCACGCGAGATGCTCGCTCTGGAGGACTTCCTTCGGGGCTTCGCCCGGCGCTTCGCACCAGATGCGGACGAGGCCACGGGCCAACTTCAGGGCGGTTTCGACGGAGTCCGTGAGCCGCTTGCGGATGTCGTCCCTAACGACGAGCCGGTCGACGACCACGTCGATATCGTGCTTCACGTAGCGTTCGAGGTCCATATCGTCGTCGACGTGATGGAACTCGCCGTCGACCCGAACGCGGGCGAATCCCTGGCGCTTGATGTCGTCGAGCACCTTCTGATACGTGCCTTTGCGCTGTCGGACCACCGGCGCGAGCAGTTGCACGCGCGCGCCAGCCGGCAAGGCCAACACCGTGTCGACAATCTTCTGCGGGGTCTGCGACTCGATGATCCGCCCGCATTGATAACAGTGCGGCGTCCCGATGCGCGCGAAGAGGAGACGCAGGTAATCGTAGATTTCCGTGACGGTGCCGACCGTCGATCGAGGGTTCCGGTGGGTGGTTTTCTGCTCGATGGAGATCGCGGGGCTGAGCCCCTCGATCAGGTCCACGTCGGGCTTGTCCATCTGTTCGAGGAACTGCCGCGCGTAAGCGGAAAGGCTCTCGACGTAACGCCGCTGGCCTTCCGCGTAGATGGTGTCGAAGGCGAGGCTGGACTTGCCGGACCCGCTCAAGCCGGTGATGACGACCAGCTTGTCGCGCGGGATATCGAGCGTGAGGTTCGCCAGGTTATGTTCGCGCGCGCCCTTGATGTGGATGACATTGCGCGCGTGGTTTCTTCTTGATGCCATACGGTAATGCGTCCCGGGGAAAATCGTCAGGGAACAAGAGGAGTATGGTATCCATTTCGCGGAGAATGCCGCAACCGTCCGGCGATCGACGCAGTCAATCGAGGGCGCGAATCTCCGCGAGGAGCTTCAGCGTGCGGCGGCTCAGGTCGCTGCAGTACTGGTCGATGTCGCGGCCTTCGCCCTCGCGGAGTCGCAGCCGGAGGTGGGTTAACTCGCGGGCGACGGAGATCACTTTGAGCCCGAACTCGTGGGCTTTCTCGGCCCTGCCGCGTGCGAGGAGGCGGCACAGCGCGCCGTCGCAGCCGCAGATGGCGGCGCTGATTTGGATGAGGCGTCCCCGCGGGCCGGTTACGTGCGGCGCGGCGTACAGGATGTTCGTGAGTTGGTCGCGCGCCGTGCGCGTTCTCCGTACGTCCTTGAGCGGGTCGCCCATGCCGACGTCCTGCATCAGCCGCTGGACCGGGGCGACCGGCAGATCGTATCGGCGCGCCAAACCGAGGTCGACGGCAATCTGTCGGCTGTCATCCTCGATCATGCGTTGCGCCATTTCCACGCGGAGGCGTTCGCAGACTTCCGGGGCCGCGCACAGGATGACTCGTCCCTGTCCGGGCAACATCTCGGCGTGGCGTCGCCGCGGCATGGGTTCCCAGGTGCGCTCGCGCGTGAAATCGGTCACGTCGTAGAGTTCGAGGCCGTGCCGTTCCTCGAAATAGATATTGGTGGGGCTCACGTCGACGATATCATTGCTCACGAGGTAGAAGAGGCAATAATCCGGGCCGCGGAGGATCGTGCGTGTCAGGGGCTCGACCTCTTTGGGCCGCATCGCGCGAAGCCCGCTCTCCCACGTGACGTGGCACTCGACGTTGCCCTCCTCGCACGGCGACGCCTGGAGCAATAACGGCGAGAGGGCGCCGATGCGCTCGACGCGGAGCCCCAATTCGTCCCAGATGTCGCTGAAGGTGAGGAACGGTCCCGTGAGCGATCGCTGACACGGCCCGTTTATCCATATCGGGTCGTTGTGATACGAGAACGCGAACCATCCGCGCGCCCCATGCGCGAGGGCGAGATTGAGCATGAGGCGGATTTCGGGGCAGGTGTACCACTCGGGCGTATCGGTGGCGTATACGAAGGCGGGCGCCACGACCCACACGTGCTGGCCGCCGCTGAGGGGCAGGTGGGTGCGGACGAGGTCGCTCATTTCCCATGCGGAGCGCGACTTGAAATGGGAGATGCCCGTGGCCGGGAGGAAGGGCGCGAAGAGCGGAAACGAGTCGGCATTGCGCATCGTCGCGGTAAGCGGGTGATTCGGGTCGGCTTCCTCAAAGAGGGCGCGGGCGTCGAGGTGGGCTTGAAAGGTATGTTCGGGCGGCTCGTCACAAATGCTCCAGGCAAGCAGGGCGGGCGAATTCGCGTATGGCCGCACGTGGGTGTCTATCCAGCCCCGGCCCTTCTCGGCGATTTCTTCGAGCGGCCAGTCGAACTGCGCCAGGACCTTGATGTGGAACGACTCGGCGAGGGCCAGCAACTCGCGCCATTCCTGTGCGGAGAACTGGTCGGGTTCCTCGATGGCAATACAGTTGTGATAGTGACGGACCATGTCCTCCATGGCGAGCCGCCAGTAGTCGCGCAACGAGACCTCCAGCCGTTCCGCCATCCGTTTGGCCGTGCCGGCCTTGAGGCAGGCGCCGTAGGGCATGAACGTGTCGAGAACGGGATAGCGCCGCATGGTCCGATACGATTCGAGGCGCGTGTCATTGGCGCGGCAGTTCTCGTCTTCCTCGGGGGTGAGGGCGCGGAAGACGATGGACTGGATTTCCATGATTTCCGTGCTGCGCGACGTGGAGAAAAGCCGGATAGTCATGCTGTCCACGTGGGAAGGAAAACCGTAATGCGGGATCAGCCGGGCGATGGTCCGCCATTCGGTCGAATTGCGAAGGCCGTCCACGTGCTCGCCCCCGGGGTACTGCCAGAGCCATGCGGGCCGGGCGTGCTCGGTGAGACAACGATAGGTGATTTCGGCGATCGGGTAACGCAGTACGTCGACGGGGAAGCGGTTGTCCCGCCAGTTGCGGCTGCTCAACGCGACCCAGAAACTCGGGTCCTCGGGACCGAGGTTGTCGATCCGGCGGACCGCGTCGAACCGCCCCTCGAGACGGATGAAATCGTCCCCGCGTTCGCATTGGACCGGTGTCTGCTGCCATTCCTTCTCGGTGGGGCGATCGGTCAGACTCCACTGCGACAGGTCCTTTGCGGTGAATACAATGCGGTCGACCCGCGCGGCGGCCTCTTCGTCTGGCGCTTCGATCAGGGTGCTGAGGTATCCCGAATACTCGTAGGACATGATTACATCCGGAAGTCGTTGGGAGTCTCGAATCGTTGGCGCCAGTGTACCCGCGCCGCGCACGGCGATGCAATGGAGAGACGCCGACGAGATATTTTTCCCTAAGCGTGGTCCGGGCGGGGCAATTGACCGAGCGCGGAGGTGAGGATGTCGACGACGATCTGGTTTTGGGTCGTGCCTTCCGCCTTCGCGGCGAGGCGGACGGCCTCGTAGAGTTCGGTGGGCAGTTTCACGGTGAGTTTGGTGACCTCGAATTCGGGTGCGTCCGGCGGGGCGTGCACGGCACGGCCGGGCTCGAGTTCGTCTACGAAGAGTTCCGGCTGGTCGGGCGGCGGAGGCGGCAGGGCTTCCGCCTCTTCGGGGAAACAGAGGGCAAGGATTTCGTGATTGGTCTTGCCTTGCTCGATGAGGTCCTGGACGCGCCCGCGCCCGCCCAGGCCGCGCAAGTGGCGGGCGATGCCGGCGGCGGTCATGGCGTAGCCCGATTGGTGAATGAACTCGACGGCGGCTTCCCCCTCGAGGTTGTTGCGCACCGCCTCGATGACGCGTTCACGCTTTGCGGCCACTTGCTTCGGCATGGCGATCGGCGAGTCTCCGCAACTGATTGCACGGCCTGTAGTTAGCCCGATTTCGGAATTCGCGGTGCTGCCGGCTCCCGCTTCTTCCGGAATTCGTGGTAAAATACACGTTGCCACGCTGAGGTGATTATAGGGCAATGCTTGCGGTAAGGCAACAGGCGACATGTTGCGATGCCGCGGTCGCCCGCGCGCCGGCGGAGGCGCAAAGGCGGAGAGCGGTGTGGAGAGTCGGATATATCGCGGCGGCGGCACAGGGCGATTTTGAGTGTGGAAGCGACGCATGGGGAACAAAAAGGGGGCAGTGGGGAATATCCTTTGACAAGATCGAAACCGAGGTGTTAGCATCTGCCACCTTATCAAACAAGTCTGGATGGAGGCTGGTTGCTCTATGAGAGTCAGCATTACGGGTCGGCACATGGAGATGACGGACGCGCTCAAGGCCTATATCGAGAGCGGTCTCAACAAGTTGGGTTCCCATTTCGACAAGGTGATCGACGCCGACGTGATCCTGGATATCGAGAAGCGCCGGCACATCGCCGAGGTGAACCTGCACGCGAACGGCGTGCGGATTCACGGAAAGGAAGCGTCGCCCGACATGTACGCGTCGGTAGACGCGGTGCTGGCCAAACTCGAAAAGCAGATTCGCAAGTACAAAGACCGCATCAACCGGCACCAGCCGCGCGCGGCCCGCGAAGACCGCGATTACGAGCATGCCATCATTACGATGGCGGCCGAGATCGGCGCTTCGGACACGAACGGATCGTCCGCGAACCACAAGGTGGTGCATCGGGAACAATTGCCGATGAAGCCGCTGGACGTCGAGGAGGCCATCATGCAATTGGAATTGCTCGATGAGCCGTTCCTGGTGTTCTCGAATGCCGATACGTCCAAGGTGAACGTGTTATATGCCCGCGAAGACGGGACCTACGGCCTGATCGAACCGCAGTTCTGATCGCTCGGGCGCGCATGCTGCGGAAGCTGTCCGAAGACGGGGTGCGGGGCGCGCACCCGGAGAAACGACCGCACCATGGATACGCAGAACCTCCCCGTCAACCGCAAGCGGCACATCGCCGTGGCCCGTCTCATGGACCGCATGGCCGACGACCTCGAACTCGAGGTCCTGGCCGGGTATCAGGGGATGGGCCGTCCGGTGCTTATCTCGGACGTGAACCGGCCCGGGCTCGCGCTTGCGGGATATCTCGAATACTTCGCGAATGACCGGGTACAGATTCTCGGCAATACCGAGACGCACTACATGGAGCGGCTCACGGCGTCGGAATTGAGCGCCCGGCTCGCCGCGATGTTCTCCTTCGAGGTGCCCGCGTTTATCCTTTCGCGGAAGCTCGAGCCGCGCCCCATCTTCCTGGACATGTGCAATCGGCGCGGCATCCCCGTGCTGCGGTCCTCGCGGCGTACGGACGAAGTGATCAGCCGGATTATCCTCTTTCTCGCCGAGGAGTTTTCGCCCGAAACGGTGCTCCACGGGACCGCGGTGGACTGCTACGGGGTCGGCGTCGTGATTGTCGGGCCGCCGGGCATCGGCAAGAGCGAAACGGCGCTCGAACTGATCGAGCGAGGCCATCGGCTCGTGGCGGACGACGTCGTGACGCTGCGGCGACGGCGCGAAGACCACTTGTACGCGGAAACGAATCCGGTCATCGAACACCACATGGAAATTCGCGGCGTCGGAATCATTGACGTGAAGTCGATTTTCGGAGTGGGGTGCGTGCGCAACTCGAAGCGGATTGGGATTATCGTCGAACTCGAGGAGTGGCGGCAGGATATCGACTACGATCGCACGGGGCTCATGGAAGAGCACGTGGAATTGATCGGCGTGCGGGTCAACCACATGCGCATTCCGGTGCGGCCGGGCCGGAATATCGCGATTATCATCGAAGTGGCCTCGCTGAACCACCGACTCAAGGAATTGGGCGTCCACCCGGCGGCGGCGTTCAACGAGCGCCTCATCCAGATTATGGACACAGGCGGGGCTTGACCGCGCGGGTCCGCAATGGGCGGGAGCAACGCGCGCGAGAGCCATCGCGCGTGCGATTACGAGCACGAAAACGACTACGAGTATTGGGTTGCGGATTGCGGTATGGCGGCATGATCGTCGCCGCGTGGTAGGAGCCCTATGAACAGTATCCATCTGATCTTTGGTTGTCACTCCCACCAGCCGGTGGGCAATTTTGATCACGTTTTCGCCGATGCGTACCGGAAGGCGTACCTGCCGTTTCTCGACGTCTTGGAGCGATATCCCGCCGTGCGCGTCGTGCTGCACTATACGGGGCCGTTGTGGGACTGGTTTCTCGAGAATGAGCCGGGTTTTGTGCAGCGGCTCGGCGCGATGGTCGAGGACGGCCAGGTCGAGATCATGGGGGGCGCGTACTATGAGCCGCTCCTGTGCGCGGTGCCGGAACGCGACGCGGTGAAGCAGATAGCGCGGATGACCGCCTTCTGCGAGGAGCATTTCGGGCGCGCGCCGCGCGGGATGTGGCTCGCCGAGCGCGTGTGGGAGCCGCATATGCCGCGTATCCTCGCGGCGGGCGGCATCGAGTACACGGTGGTCGATGATATGCACTTCAAGTGCACGGGACTGCGGCCGGAGCAGCTTTTCGGTTACTACGTGACGGAGGAGGCGGGCGCGCCGCTGAAGGTGTTCCCGATCCTCGAGAAACTGCGCTATCTCATCCCGTTCCGTCAGGTCGAGAAGACAATCGCGTTCCTGCGCGAACACGCGAGCGAGGACGGACGCCGCTGCGCGGTCATTCACGACGACGGCGAGAAGTTCGGGGTATGGCCCATGACGTATGAGAGCGTGTATGGGGAAGGCTGGCTCGAGGAATTCTTCCAAGCGCTGACCGAGAACAAGGACTGGATTCATTGCACGACGTATGGGGACTACCTCGATCGCGTGCCCCCGCTCGGGCGCACCTACATTCCGACCGCGTCGTATCAGGAGATGATGGCATGGTCGTTGCCGACGCCGATGCAGCGGCAGTTGCACGACCTGCGGAATCAGTACAAAGAGGACGCCGAACACCTGCTGTTTCTACGCGGCGGTTTCTGGCGCAATTTCCTGGCCAAATACCCCGAGGCCAACGCGATGCATAAGCGGATGCTCCGCGTGAGCGACCGGCTCGTGCGGCTGCAAAAGGGGCGGCGAAAAAACGAGAAGGAACTTGCCGAGGCGGAGTGCCTGCTGCACCAGGCGCAGTGCAATTGTGCATACTGGCACGGGGTCTTCGGCGGCCTGTATCTGAACCACTTGCGCACCGCCGTATACGAGCGGCTGATCGCCGCGGACGGATTGCTTGACGCCTGCGGGCACGCCAAGGAGGGGTGGACCGCGACGGAAGTGGCGGACTGGAACCGGGACGGCTGGGACGACATCATCCTGGAGAACGACCGAGTCGCCTTGTTCCTCAGTCCCAACGACGGCGGCACGCTAACGGAACTCGACTTCAAGCCCAAGCCCTTCAATTTCCTCAATACGCTCGCGCGGCGCGAGGAGGCCTATCACGACGCGTTACTAACCGGCCAGCCCACGTTGGCCTCGGATACGGCGACCCGGGGCAGTATTCACGAACTGGTTCGGGTAAAGGAATTGGGGCTCGACAAGTTCCTTGTGTTTGATTCCTATCCTCGAAGCTCGTTGCGCGACCATTTCTTCGCTCCAGACGTTACCACCGGGCAATTGTGGGGCATGGCGTATCGGGAATTGGGCGATTTCGCGACGGGCCGGTACCAGTACTCCGTGAAGGGGCGGCGTGCGACCTTGTGGCGCGCCGGGACGGCGGCGGGTGCCGCGGCCAAAGTGAGCAAGTCCATAAAGCTTCAGAAAGGTGCATCGGGATTCAGGATTCAGTATGATATAGCGTCTGATGGCAGCCGGGTCTTGGAAGCCCTTTTCGGCGTGGAATTTGTCATAAACCTGCTTACCGGCGGCGCCGCGGACCGTTATTACGAATCGGAAGACCGCGATCTGGGCCGGGCCATGTTGGGCTGCATGGGTTGTGACGAGGAATTGCGTCACATCGCCCTGCGGGACGACTGGCAGGGACTCCGTTGCGCGTTACGATTTTCCGCGCCGGCACGGGTGCACCGGTTCGCCGTCGAGACGGTCAGCCAATCGGAAGGCGGCCAGGAACGGGTCTATCAGGGCAGCGTCCTTATTCCGTGCTGGGCGCTGCCGCGGGGCGTCTCCGCGGCAAGCCTGACGATTGACGTGGAAATCGCGCACGTGTAGCTGTCGGGTCAGGCAGGCGGGCCAAGACGCGGTCGCGAGTACGAGTATGCATTGGGATAGGAGCGTATGCCGGAAGTTACAAAGAAACTGAGGGTCGTCAATCAGAAGGGCCTCCATGCGCGGCCGGCGCAGAAGCTCGTTCGGAAGACGTTGAACTTCTTTTGCGAGACGTTTATCACCCTGAACGGGTATCGCGTGAACGCAAAAAGCATCATGGGCGTACTGACCCTCGCGGCCACGCAGGGCACGGAACTCACCGTGACGTGTGTGGGCGAGGACGCGGAGGATGCGATGGCGGCCCTCGAAAGACTCTTTGAATCCGGCTTCGAGGACGATTAGCGTGGAAACGTTGTTCCAGGGCATAGGCGTATCACCGGGCGTCGCCATCGGCAAGGCGCTCGTGTTTGACGTGCGCCGGCTCGATGTCCCGCGGTACTCCGTGAACGACACCGCGGCCGAGGTTGATCGCCTCAACGCGGCCATCGAGGACGTTCGCGAGGAACTGACCTCGTTATATCGCCGGACCGCCGCGCAACTCGGCGAGAAGCACGCGGACATCTTCAAGGCGCATATCATGCTGCTGGACGACGTGGTGTTGCGGGAGGAGGTGGCGAAACAGGTCGAGGTGGAAGGCCTTAACGTCGAATACGTGCTGGACGAGTTTGTGCAGCGGTACGCGGCGGTCATGCGCGTGGCGGACGACCCCCGCTTCCGCGAGCGAACGGCGGACCTCCTCGACGTGCTGGACCGCATCCTCATGCGGCTCCTCGATGCGGAGCGGACGGACCTGCGCCGGCTCGCCGAACCGTCCATCGTTGTGGCGCATCAACTGCCGCCGAGCGACGCGGCGGGGATGGATGTCAAGAATATCCTGGCGCTATCGCTCGATACGGGGAGCGCCACGTCGCATACGGCGATCCTGGCGCGGGCGTTCGAGATTCCCGCCGTCATGGGCGCCGACGGCCTGAGCCAATACTGCGAGACGGGCGCCACCATTGTGGTGGACGGCTTGCACGGCGTGGTGGTGCTGGATCCGAGCCCGGAGACGCTCGAGCGCTATCGCGAACAGATGGCGCAACTGGAGGCGCAGTGGGCGTCCCTCGCCGTCGAGGACCGGAAGAAGCCGTGCGCCACGAAGGACGGCATCGAAATACCGCTCATGGCAAACGTTGAGTTGCCCTTTGAGATCGAGCACAGCGTGAAGGTGAACGCGGGGGGGATCGGGCTGTATCGTACGGAGTACCTCTTTCTGAACCGGACGAGTCCCCCGTCGGAGGAGGAGCAGTACAACGCCTATGTACAGGCGGCGGAGGCGGCGCATCCGTTTCCGGTCGTGCTGCGCACGATGGACATCGGCGGCGACAAATCCGTGGCGTACCTGCAACAGGACCGGGAGGACAATCCGCAACTGGGCTGGCGCGCCATCCGTTTTTGCCTCGAACGACCGGACATTTTCAAGACGCAGCTGCGCGCCATGTTGCGCGCCTCGGCGCGCGGCAACGTGCAGATCATGTTTCCGATGATCAGCGGCCTGGAGGAACTGCGTCGCGTCAAGACGGTGCTCGAAGCCGTCCGCGAGGAACTCGCGCGCGAGAACGCCCCCTTCGACGCGGACCTCAAGGTCGGGTCGATGATCGAGGTGCCCTCGGCGGTCGCGATGGCGAGGCTTCTCGCGGAGGAATGCGACTTCTTCAGCATCGGCACGAACGACTTGATCCAGTATTCGCTGGCGGTGGACCGCGAGAATGCGCGCATCGCATACCTGTACGAACCGGCGCACCCGGCGGTGCTGCGGATGGTCCGCTGGACGGCGCAGGCGGCGCGTGAGGCGGGCATTCCGTGCGGCATCTGCGGCGAGATGGCGGGCGACCCGCTGTACGCGGAACTGCTGATTGGCCTGGGGGTCAGCTCGCTGAGCATGTCGACCATTTCAATCCCCGTGGTGCGCGAAGTGGTCACGAATACAACCATGGCCGCGGCGCGGACATTGGCGGAAGCAGCGATGGCGCTCGGCACGGCCGCGGAAGTCAAGATGCTGTTACGGCGGCACCTGGAGAGCCAAGGTATTCTCGGGGGCTACATGTCGCGGCTGGACACGCGGACCGTGGAGCGGAGCGCCCCGTGAGCGGCGCGGACGGGCCGAGACGCCTGGTAATCCTGGGCTCGACGGGCTCGATCGGTTTGAGCGCGCTCGAGGTGGTCCGTCGGTACCGCGACCGGTTTGAAGTCGTGGCGCTTGGCGCACGCGCCAACGCGGATATGCTGGCCGCCCAGGCGGTCGAGTTCCACGCGGGCTATGCGGCTCTCGCCGACCGTGACGCGGCGCGCCGGTTGCGTGCCGCGGTTCCCGGCGTCGAAGTGTTGGACGGCCCCGAGGGGCTCGAGGCGCTGGCGGCGATCGAGGCGGACGTGGTCTTGTGCGCGATGGTCGGCGCGGCGGGGTTGCAGCCGGTGCTGCGCGCGATTGACGCCGGCAACGCGCTTGCCCTGGCGAACAAGGAACCGGTCGTCATGGCGGGGCGGCTGATCATGGAGCGGGCGGCCCGGCGGGGCGTGCGCGTCTTGCCGGTGGACAGCGAGCACAACGCCATCTTCCAGTGTATCCAGGGCCACCCGAAGGAAGGCGTGCGCTGTATCCACTTGACGGCGTCCGGCGGCCCGTTCTACGGGCGGCCGCGCGCCGCGTTGCGCGAGGTCACGCCCGAGCAGGCGGCGCGCCACCCTACGTGGAACATGGGCGCGAAGATCAGCGTAGATTCCGCCACGTTGATGAACAAGGGTCTGGAGATTATCGAGGCGATGTGGTTGTTTGACATGCCCGCGCGCAAGATCGAGGTGGTCATCCATCCACAGAGCGTGGTGCACGGGCTGGTCGAGTTCAACGACGGGCATATCTTGGCGCACTTGGGCGTTACCGACATGAAGTCTCCGATCTTGTTCGCGTTGACGTATCCGGAGCGGGTGGCTTCGCCGATGGACCGCCTGAACCTCGCCGCGCTTTCGGAGTTGTCCTTCGCCGCGCCGGATTTCGAGGCGTTTCCGTGCTTGGCTTACGCGCGACAAGCCGCGGCTGCGGGCGGCACGGCCCCGGCCATCCTGAACGCGGCCAATGAAGAGGCGGTGACGGCGTTTTGCGCGCACCGTATCCCCTTTTTGAGTATCAGCGACGTTGTCGGCGAGGTGTTTGACACCTGTGCGCCGGGTCCTGACCGTGATCTCGAGTCCGTGCTCGCCGCGGATGCGGCAGCGCGCCAATGCGCCCGCATCGCGGTCGAAACCATCAGCATGAGGGTGTAATGGCTCTGTTATTCAGCATTCTGATCTTCATCATCGTCCTGGGCGTGTTGGTCTTCTTTCACGAACTCGGCCATTTCCTGGCCGCGAAGGCGTGCGGTATTTATGTCGAGCGGTTCAGCCTCGGGATCCCGCCCCGCCTCTTCGGAATACGCCTCGGAGAAACGGACTATTGCGTGGGGGCGCTGCCCATCGGCGGCTACGTGAAAATGGCGGGACAGGAGGATACGCCGCTATCGGACGAGGAGCGACAGGAGACTTACGGCCACGTCCCCGAGGACCGTTGGTTCAACAAGAAGCCGGTATGGCAGCGGTTCATCGTCGTGTTGGCCGGGCCGATGATGAATCTCGTGCTGGCGATCCTGCTCTACGCTGTTCTCGCGATCATGGGGCCTATGGCGCACGAATGGGAATTGACCGGCCGTATCGGTAAGGTGGACGCGACCGGCCCGGCGGCGACAGCGCCGCTTTACGTCGAGCGCCCGGGCGCCGCAAAGCACGCCTACCGGGGCGAACCGGACGCCGTTGGGTGGCAGCCGGGCGACATGGTCCTCGCCATCGACGGCAAAGCCGTCGACAGTTTCTCGGATATTGCCCTGGATGCGCTGCTGGGGGGGGGAGATCGGGTCTGTGCCGTCCTGCTCGAACGGACGAACGCGGACGAATCGACGACGCGTTACGTCTCCCTCGTTGCGCCGATGGTGTTGGGCGACGAGGAGCACCCGCGTTTCGGCGTGGCGCCGTTTCAGACGGCATTGGTCGAAGAGACGCTGCCGGATATGCCGGGCCGCGCGGCGGGCCTCGAGTCGGGGGACGTCATCGTGCGGGCGAATGGAAAGCTGGTGGACCGCACCACCTTTGTCGAAATGGTCGAGGAGACGCCGGAGGGCGAGGCGATTCAATTGGACGTACGGCGAGGGGACGAGAGCCTGTCCTTTGCGTTGCGGCCACAAACGATAGGACGCCTGCGCGGTGTGGCGTACGGGGTGCTCGGCGGGGAAGCCGGCGCCCGTGAGCAAGCGCCCGCGGAGATCCTCGCCGTGGAGGATGCCTACCGCGAGAAGAGCGGTCTGCAACGCCGCGACGTGATTGTCGCGATTAACGGAGAACCGGCGACGGCGGCGGACCTCGATGCGGCGATTCGGTCCCATCCCGGCGCGGAGTTGCGAATGACGGTGCGTCGTCCGGCCATCCTGCTCGGGGTACTGCAACAGGCGGAAGAGGCGGAATTGACGCTCCCGGTGGACTCGGTGCGCGCGATCGGCGTGGAACTCGGCCAGCGGCTCATGCGGCATTACGTTCCGTGGGCGCGCGTGGTTCCCGAGGCGTTTCGGCAGAGCTACGAGGCCCTGGCGCTGGTGATGCGCACGCTCGAGGCGCTGGCGGCGCGGACGGTCAGCCCGAAGAACCTCGGGGGCCCGCTCATGATCGCGAGCGCGACGACCCAGGCGGCGGAGCAGGGCCTCTCGTGGCTGATACGCATAACAGCCTTCATTAGTATCAACCTCTGCGTGTTCAATCTGCTGCCGCTGCCGATTCTGGACGGCGGCCTGCTGGTGATTCACGGCATCGAGGGCGTGCGGCGCAAGCCGCTGAGTCCGAGGTTGATCGAGCGCTTTCAGATGGTGGGGCTCTTCTTCATCATCTTTCTGATGGTGTTCGTGACGTATCACGACATTCGGCGGTGGGTCGAGAGTCTGATACCGTAGGTAGTATAACGCGCGTCCGGCCGGGACAGATCGTAATCCGCCCGGCCCGCGCGGCTGTGAGGTCCGTTCAACAAGGACAGATCGGGGAGACCAGAAGCAGTGAGTGGGATTACCTGCAAATTCGGCGGGACTTCGCTGGCGGACGCGGCGTGCGTGCGCCAAATGGTCGAAATCCTTCGGGCCCATCCCGGGCGTCGTTTCATCGTGCCTTCGGCGCCAGGGAAGCGGCATGCGGGCGACAAGAAGATCACGGACCTGCTGTACACGTGGCATAACATGGCGCGGCAGGGGCTGGACGTCTCGGAGCCGTGTTCCCTCATTGCGGAGCGATTCTCGGAACTGGCGCGCGAACTGAACCTGACCTTCGATGTGGACGCGCATCTCAACGAGATCGCCGCGCGCGTAACGGATTTCGAGGAGCCGGACTTCATGGCCTCCCGCGGCGAGTATCTGAACGGGCGGCTCATTGCGGAACTACTCGAAGCAACCTTTGTCGACCCGGCGGAGTGTATCCGTTTCGACGGCATAGGGCGGCTGGACCCAGTAACGTATAAATTGCTGGCAAAGCGTCTCGAGGGGCCGGGCCTTTTCGTGGTGCCGGGCTTCTACGGCGCGACGCCGGACGGCCACATCAAGACCTTCTCTCGGGGCGGCAGCGACATTACGGGATCGATCGTGGCGCGCGCCTCGGGGTCTTCGCTCTACGAGAACTGGACCGACGTGTGCGGTTTCCGCATGGCCGACCCGCGGATCGTGCGGGACGCTAAGTGGATCGAGGAGATCACCTACCAGGAATTGCGCGAGCTTTCGTACATGGGTGCGACCGTTCTCCATGACGAAGCCATCTTTCCCGTAAGAGAGTTGGGCATCCCGATCAACATCCGAAACACGAAAGAGCCCGATCACCCCGGAACCACCATCGTGCCGCGCCGCGAGAGCAGGCAGGTCGTATGCGGCATCGCGGGCCGCGCCGGTTTCACCATGTTCAACATGGAGAAGACGTTTATGAACAAGGAGCGCGGATTTGGCCTGCGCGTCCTGTCCGTGCTCGAAGAACTCGACGTGGCGTGGGAACACATGCCTACGGGTATTGACACGCTGTCGCTCATCGTGCGCGACGAGGAACTGGGACAGAAGGGCGATGCGCTCCGCGAGGAGTTGACGGAACGGTGCAAGCCGGACAACATCAGCATCACGCCGGGTATCGCGATCATCGCGACGGTGGGTGTCGGCATGAACCACATGATCGGGGTCGCGGCGCGTCTCTGCGGAGCATTGGCGGAGGCCGGGGTCAACTTGCGGGTGATAGACCAAGGCTCCTCGGAGATGAACATCATCGTGGGTGTCGAGGAACGCGACCTGGCGCCGGCCGTGCACGCAATATATGGCGCTTTCGAGGACTGGGGCCGAACGGATTGACGCACGGGCCGGGGTGACGGGTTGCTGTCCGCTCAGACCGGTCGGACTTGTCCGACTTGTCCGACACGTCTGACTGGTTCTCGAGACAGCCTAGAAACTGTACTACGAACTTCGTACTACCAACACTGTTTGAGGGCGACGCATCGTGGTCCGACGGGAAAGCAAGGTCGCAGCGGACTGGTTCGCGGACGCGTTCGACGAACTGTATCCCGTCGTGTACGCGCACCGGAGCGTCGAAGCGGCGCGGGATGAGGCCGCGTTCGCTGCGGCGTACACGGGTCTGACCGCAGGCGACCGTGTCCTGGATTTGTGCTGTGGCGCGGGGCGCCACATGGCCCATTTGGGCGCAACGGCGGCGCGGGTGGTGGGTCTCGACTACTCCGTGCCGTTGTTGTTGATGGCGCGCGAACATCTCGGCGCTCGCCGCGCGCTGACGCGCGGCGATATGCGTGCGCTGCCTTTCACGGCGGGCGCGTTCGACGTCGTCCTGAGCTTCTTCACCAGTTTCGGGTATTTTCTGGATGAAGCGGAGGACTGTCGGGCGGCACGGGAAATGGCCCGGGTCCTCGCGCCGAAAGGCCGGTTTTTCCTCGACTACCTGAATGCGACGCAGGTGTGCGCCTCCCTCGTGCCGCACTCGGAGCGGCGCGAGGATCCTTATATGGTCGTAGAGGACCGCTGGCTGGACGAGGCCGCCGCACGGGTGAACAAGAAGACGGCGGTGCTGCAAGACCATGAGACCGTGGCGATCCGCGAGGAATCCGTGCGGCTTTACACGCGACCGGAACTCACGGCTATCCTGGCGGACGCGGGGCTGCGCGTCGAGGAATGTCTTGGGGATTTCTCCGGCGGTTGCCTGCGAGACGACAGTCCGCGCCTGATCCTGGTCGGCGGCAAGGTGAGCGAAGATGCGTAGTCTGGCGGATGCGTATCGCGACGAAGCGCCGGCGTTGACGCCGTTGTACGCGGGCTCGCCGCGGAGTATTTTCGCCCCGGAGACAAATCGCGTAGCGCCGGCGGACTGGAACCCGGAACTGGTCGCCGCGTTGCGCGCATATCAACGCGAGATCGGCCTCGAACCGCGCTTCACCGGACGGGAAGCCGTGATCGTTACCGGCCAGCAGCCGGGCCTTTTCACCGGGCCGCTGTACACGGTGTACAAGGCGCTGACGGCCGTCAAACTCGCGGCGCGGCTCGAACAAACCCACGGGGTCCCCGTCGTTCCGGTGTTCTGGCTGGGGAGCGACGACCACGATTTCGAGGAGGCACGGCGCGTGGGCGTCCTGACGCGCCGTCACGAGCCGCTCATGCTCACGTACTCCCCCCGGCAATCCGTGGACGGCCTGCCGTTGTACCGCGTGCCCGTCGAGGATTCGCTCCACGAGCTGGTTGATGCGCTGCGCGAGGCAGCGCCCGGCTCGGAACGGGCCGACGACGTGGCCGCGTTTCTTCATGGCTCGCTGGACGGCGCGGACTCGTTCAGCGCGTGGACGGCACGGTTGCTGGCGCGCCTGTTCCGGGACACGCCGCTGGTCGTCTTTGAACCGCGCCTGCCCGCCGCGCGACGCATCGCGGCGGGCGTCTTCGCGCGCGAAATTGAGCGCCCGCTGGCGAGCACAGTGCTCGTGCGTGAGGCCGCGCGGCGGATCGAAGCGCTGGGGTTCTCGCCGCAATTACTGAAGGGCCCGACGGAATGCAATTTCTTTGTCGAAATTGCGGGGCGGCGGCGCAAGGTGGTATTCGAGGAGGGCGTGTTCAAATCGCCCGAGGAAGGGGCGTCGTGGTCCCAGGCTGAATTGGCATCGCTCCTCGAACACGCGCCGGAGCGCTTAAGCGCGAATGTGGCGCTGCGCTGTATCGTGCAGCAGGCGCTGTTTTCGGCGACCGCCTACGTGGCGGGTCCCGGCGAGATCGCCTATTGGGCGCAACTCAAGGAGGTATTCGCCTTCTTCGAACAGCCGATGCCGATTGTGTATCCCCGCGCGCGCGTCATGCTGACGACGACGAAGCTGCGGAAGCTGCTCGAGAAGTTCCAGTGGCGCGCCGCCGACCTTTTCGAGTCACCGGACGTTCTTCTTAACCGCGCGCTGGCCGCCGCCGTGCGGCACCCCGGTCTCGATATCCTGACTCGGGACGGAGAGACCGTGCTTGGCGCGGTCGAGGCCTTGGCATACGCCTTGCGCGCCATGGTCGCGTCCGGCCCCCCGCTCGACGCGGTGAACGCGCTGGGCGACAAGACGCGCGCGGAACTCGAACGCATCGAACGGCTACTGCGCCGGGCGGACGAGGCGCAGGTGGACGCCGTCGGGAAACAGGTCGCGCGGCTGTGCAACGCGCTCGCGCCGGGGCGCAAACCGCAGGATCGCGTGTATACTGTGTTCTCGTTTCTTTTCGAGCACGGCTGGGACCTCATGCCGCGCCTGCTCGAGGCAATCGATATCGGTGCGTTCGCAACTACCGAGGTGGAACTATGACGCTTGACGTGCTCGCGGTCGGGGCGCACCCGGACGACGTGGACTTGGGCGTCGGGGGCGCACTGTGCAAGCTGGCGGGGCGCGGGTTCGCGACGGGCATCCTCGACCTCACGCGCGCGGAACGCTCGACACGCGGCGGCCCGGAGGAACGGGAGCAGGAGGCGCGCGAGGCGGCGCGGCTGCTGGGCGTGACGGTGCGCGAGAACGCGGGATTGCCGGACGCCCAGGTGGCGAACACGGAGGATCAGCGGCTGATCGTTATGCGATGGCTGCGGGAATTGAGACCGAAGGTCGTGCTGGCGCCGATGGCGCCAGACCGCCACCCGGACCATGCCGCGGCGCACGCGCTCGTGCGCGACGCGCATTTCCTCGCGGGCGTGCGCAAGATCGACACGGGCCAGGAACCGCACCGCGCGCCGCATATCCACTTCTACTATGCCTATGCGGAAATGGGCCTCGAACCGCGGTTTGTTCTGGATATCAGCGAGGTCTTTGAAGCGAAGGCGGCAGCCCTGCGGGCGTTCCGGTCTCAGTTTCACAACCCACAATATCCGGGCGAGGCAACGTGGATCGCATCGGAGGCGTTCTGGGAGGCGATGGCGACGCGCGCGGCGTATTGGGGCGCGCGAATCGGTGCTCGGTACGGCGAGCCGTTTTTCGGCGACGGTCCGCCGGGACTCGACCTCTTTCCGGGCTTGACCTGACAGGGAGCACGAGCGATGCGCATTGGGATTACATGCCACCCGTCGGCGGGCGGTAGCGGCATTCTGGCGACGGAATTGGGGATCGCGCTGGCCGAGCGGGGCCACACGGTTCATTTCGTTACGTTCGAGGTCCCCTTTCGACTCAAGGGCTTTCATACGAATATCTACAGCCACAGCGTCGACGTCGCGGCCTATCCCCTGTTTCGCACGCCGCCCAGCGCGCTCACGCTCGCGGCAAAGATTTGCGAGGTGGCCGAGGAACATGAGATTGATCTCTGGCACGCCCACTACGCCATCCCCAACGCCGCATCCGCGCTTTTCGCGCAGATGATGCTGCCCGAGGCGCGCCGCTACGCGATTGTTACCACACTCCATGGCACGGACATTACCCTGGTGGGAACGGACCCCTCCTTCTTCCGCATCACCAAGTTCGCCATGGAACAGAGCCAGGCGGTCACGGCGGTCTCGCGGTGGCTGACGGCGGAGACCGAGCGCGAGTTCGGGCTCACGGGCCGTGTCCGCACCATCTACAACTTCGTCGACCCGCGTAAGTTCACGGATGCGCCGGTGCGCCGCTGTCATTTCGCGGAGGGCCGCGAGAAGATCGTCATGCACATCTCGAACTTCCGGCCGGTGAAGCGGGTCACGGATGTGGTGCGTGTGTTCAAGCGCATCGCCGATCGCGTCCCCGCGCGACTCGTGATGGTCGGCGAAGGCCCCGAGCGCATGGCCGCGGTCGGCGTGGCTCGGCAATTGGGCGTGGCCGACAACATCCGCTACTTGGGCGATTACGAAAACATGGAGGAAATCCTGCCGTGCGCCGACTTGGTGATTCAGCCAAGCGAGCACGAGAGCTTCGGCCTGGTGCCCCTCGAGGCGATGGCCTGCCGCGTGCCCGTCCTTGCCACGCGTAGCGGCGGCATCGTCGAGGTGGTCGAGGACGGCGTTACCGGTGCGCTGTGCGAGGTGGGCGACATCGAGTCGATGGCCGCCCGGGCCATCGACATCCTCACGGACGAGGCGAAGGCGCGAGAGATGGGAGTGCGCGGACGCGAACGGGCGCTGCATCTTTTCAACCGGGAGGATATCGTGGCGCAATACGAGGCGCTTTACGCGGAAGTACTTGATGCCTGGCGTCGTTAGGTTCGGACCTACGCGCGAAGATCGAGCGAAGCCGCGGCGCCCGCGCGCGGTTGTCCGCGATAGAGCGGCGCGTCGCGCAGGACCGGGTCCGCGATATGGGCGGGCAAAAAGCTCTTGTAAGGTTGGTCGCGAACCTCCAGGGTCTCGACGCCGACCACGCCGTGACGCAGCAACTCCGCCGTGATGCGGAGAAACTCTTGAAGCTGCTCCCGGTCGAGGCGCAGGACTGCGCCGAGTACGTCGCGGCTGCCCCGCGACAGATCAAGCACGACGTCGGCGGACCTGCCCGCCGATACGGCGGTTGTCATTGATCGGGCGGTTTCCCGCGCCGTCGGAACGCTATGTGCTGCAATCGGTACAATGTTCATGGCGGCCATCCTTGGCCGATCCTGTGGCACGCATCCGTGATCGTCCATCTATACTTATCGTCATACAGCTTCGCCCACTTTAGGGGCCTGATGTTTGACAATTCGCTATTTTCGCAGAATGCGTCATGCCCGTCGAAGGTTTTCCTTGACTTGTATTCCGGCCTTGGTGTACAACGATAACGCCAATGAAGCTCAGGAGATAGCGGTCCTGCCGTCACGACCGGGCGTCGATGACGGCAGGCTGGCGGGTGTGTTGTGTCAAGCCATGGGCATGGCGCATTGGCAAAGGAAGGGTGGTGTGCCGTTGGCTGCAAGGTTCTTCGGAAGGAGACCGTATTATGCGGAGTGACATCCTGGCCGTCCTGGCGCTAGTGGGTTTGGTGGTCTGCGCCACGGTGCATGCGGGGTCTCTCGAGGCGGACGCGAAGGATCTGGACGCTGTGATGGGCGCCTTGCGCGCCGCCGGCGCCACCGATCGCCCGTTATTGCATCGCACGGGCGAGGGGTTTATTCGCTACGTCGGCGCGCCGCCCGGCGGTTACTTCGCGGTGGACACGGCGACGAAGAGCGCCACGCCGGAAGCGTCGGCGCAGTCATTCCTTGACACCCATCGCAAGGCCTTCGGCCTCGTAAGCGATCGCACGCGCCTGCGTAGCAGTCGGACCATGGCGCTGGGCGACCGTGCCGTCGTTCGCATGGACCAGACGTATCGGGGTCTGCGCGTATTCGGGGCGGAGATGGTGGTGCAAGTCGGGGGGGCGGGCGACGTGCTGAGCGTCGCGAGCGATGTTGCGCGGGACCTGCGCGGGCTGGACGAAGGCGCGGTTTCGTTATTGCCGCGTGTCGACGCGACGGCGGCTGCCGCGAAGGCGAAGTCGGCGGTGGCGGGACGATCGGATCACCTCTCGTCTGAGGATATTCGGATAACCCAAGGGCCCGAACTCATGGTGTATCAACCGGAGGTGCTGGGGCTCGCCGGAGCGACACGCCTCGTGTGGTGGATGGAGGCGGCGGGCTCCAAAATGCCGCCGGTCATGGAGGCGGTGCTCATCGACGCGCAGTCGGGCCAGGAGGCCCTGCATTTTTCTCTGATTCACGAGGGTAAACGCCGCATTATCACGGACCTTAACAATTCCTTGTCGGTCCCGCCGACGCCCGCCCGTGTCGAGGCGCAGGGGCCGACCGGCATCCCCGACGTGGATGACGCCTATGATTATCTCGGCGACGTTTATGACTTCTTCCTGACGCACCACGGTTGGGACAACTTTGACAACGGGCAAGCGCCGCCTCCGAGCGGTTTTCCGTTCATGCCGATTTTCGCCTATGTGCGTCTGCCGGAAATGAACGCATTTTTTGTTCCGGCCGGTTCCCTCTTGTTGCCCGGCGCCGTTACTCCAAGCCTCTTTTTCGGTACGGACTGGGCAGTTGACGACATCGCGGCGCACGAGTTCACGCACGGCGTGACGGCATATACGTCGCGGCTAATCTATCGTGGGTTTTCGGGCGCGATCAACGAGTCCTTTTCGGACATCTGGGGCGAGTTTGTGGACCTTACCAATGGACGGGGCAACGACTCGGATGAGGTTCGCTGGCTGGTAAGCGAGGACCTCCCGGCGGACATGCTCGAATTGATCATGCCCGGCGCGCCGGTCCCCGGCATTCGCAGCATGAAGGACCCGACGGTGTTCGGGGACCCCGACCGTTTGGGAAGTCCTTTGGTAGTACCGCCCGATAGCTTTTTCGACAACGGCGGCGTACACATCAACAGCGGCATCGGCAACAAGTTGTGCTACCTGCTGACGGACGGCGACGAGTTTAACGGCCGGAAAGTCGAAGGCTTCGGGATCGATACGGTCGCGGACCTCTTCTGGGAATGCCAGATGACGCTGCCCATGGCCGCCGATTACCAAGATCTCTATTTCGCGTTGATGCAGGGCGCCACGAACCTGAACCTCAGCTTCGACGAACGCCTGAACGTGTTGACCGCGAGCCTCGCGGTCGAGATTGTGCCGCCCGGGGAATTCGCCGCGTTTCAGGCCACCGCGACGCGGACCTTCGACGGCGCAGCGGCGATTTCGCTGTATTGGGAAGTGCCGAACCCGGATGAGGTAGTGAACACGTTCCTCGTTCGCAGCACAGCCGGCTACACCACGCAGAGCAGCGAAGGCACGGTCATTGATCCTGGCATCGAGAACAAGCATCTCGATTTGGACGTGATCGAGGGCATCGAGTATTTCTACACGCTGGCCCAGGACCACCGGGACGGCACCGTCACGCTGGCGTTCGCGAACGCCGTCGCGGGCGCCCCGCCGTTGAACTACTTGACGGAAGCCTTCGACGCGTCGCATCCGATTGACCTGTCGAACACGCAGCTCCTGTTCACGCCAGTCGGCGGTCCCGTCTCCGAGATCGCGACCGGCGCGCGCACCGGGTACGAGCGCTACGAGGTGACCCGCGTTCGAGACGTGCGCAGCCTGCCGGTGCCCCGCTCAGACAGCCAAGGCGCCGGGCACAGCCTGACGTTTCTGGAAGACGGTTACGTTTACTATTACGGCTTCAGCCAGCCGATCTTCTTTTTCGGCGAGTATTATCCCATTATCTACTTGTATGAGAACGGGAACATCGCATTTGCGCCGATTGCATCGGGCAGCTTTGACAACTTCCCATCCCTTGCGGCGCACTTCTCGGTGCCGCGCATTTCGTTCCTTTTCGCCGATCTCAACACGCGCAGCGGCGGCAGCGTGTGGGGCCGCCGCCTCGATGATCGCCTGGTCATAACCTTCGAACAGGTGCCGGAGCGCGTGTTGCGTGCGTTCCCCGCGCCCGACCCCAACACCGTGCAGGTAGAGCTGTTCGACAACGGTCAGATTCGGTTCACCTATCTTCAAGTGCTCGTCGAAAACGCGGTGGTTGGTCTCTCGAATGGTCAGGGCGTACCGGTGGACCCGGCGGACCTGTTTGACAACGTGGCCGGCACGGTCGCCCTTTCCGACCTGTCCAACGCGCCGCTGACCGCTGCGCGGCTTCGTTTGGAGCCCATTGGCACGCAAGAGGTCGAGGCGGGCGCCCGCGTGGCCTTCACGGCCCGGGCGACCGGTCCGGCGGGCGCGCCGACGCCGCAGTTCGCGGCTGCGTGGGCGCTCGAAACGCCGGTTCCCTTCGTGGACAACGGCGACGGTACGGCGCGATTCGACTGGCAGACGACCTTGACCGATGCGGGGCGTTATACGGTGCGGATTACCGCCGTCGCGGGTGCGCAAACCGCGTTTCAGGACGTCCTCATTTCCGTGGGCGACGTGTTCGTCGAGCCAGTGGCGACGAATCTCCGCCTTTCGACAGGTATCCCGCTTGAGGACCCGACACGGAACCGGGATATCCCGGCTGGCACCCCGTTGTTTGCGTCGTACAGCTACTCGCATCCCCAAGGCGACCCGGAAGGGCCGACGCAGCTCTACTGGTATCGCAACAGCGCCCTGGTTCCGGGGCTGACCAACCGCACGAGCGTGCCCGCGCCGTTGGTGGGCGGCGGCGAATACTGGTCGTTCTCCATATTGCCGATATCCGCGTCTTACGTGACGGGCCGAGAGACGTTCTCGCCCACCGTGTACGCCCTCGCCGTGCCGGAGATCGTGGCGGTGACGCCGAATTTCGGCGATATCACGGGCGGCGATCGCGTCCTGATCAAGGGCGCGCGCCTGAGTGCCCCGCTGCTGGTGACTTTCGGCGGCGTAAAGACGGATCAGGTCTTCTCGCGCGGGGACGGCGAGATCGAGGTGATTTCCCCCCTGCGTGTGGCCGGGACGGTGGACATCCTGGTCAAGACGCCGTCGGGGTCGGGCGTGCTGAAGCAAGCGTTCACCTACATGACGAACGCATCGAAGGTGCCCAACCCGGACGTGAACGGCGACGGCGTCGTCGATGCGACCGATCTGCAACTCGTGGTCAACGCGATTCTGTCGCAGTCGAAGACGCAGCTCAACGCGGATGCGAACCGGGACGGAGTCGTCAATGCGCTGGATATGCAGACGGTGGTGAACGCGGCGCTGTATCGCTGATCTTTACAAGGTAGGCTGACTGTCGCCGCCATGTCCGCGATGTGGCGGCGACGCTGTATCCGGCAACGGCGAAGCGACCGGAGGAAAAGGACTGAAAGGACGAGAAGGACCAAAGGGACTAAAGCGATATAAGGGGCAATACGTGGGGCGAAGGCCCGGCGCGGAAAGTGCGATGCGCGCGGTACGGGCCGGGCGCGGAACGGCGCACGGCGGCTTGCGGGTCGGCGCCGCTTAGGTCTCTTACGTCGTTTACGTCCTTCCTCCCGGCGCGCCGGGTTGGGCCGGGCGGCCTGAAGGCCGTACTCCAGATTAGGGCATGATGCCCCCTTTTCCCTGGCGCGGCGGGCGGGGCTCGAGCGCCGCTCCCCCAACGAAGGAGACGCCAGCGCGTGACAACGTGCTTGCACGCATTACTCATGGCGGCCTGCGGTGTATCCGCCGGGCAGATCGCGTTCGTCTCCGGTGTCGATCAGGAGACGCAGTGCGTATGCGTGCTGGACCTAGCGTCGGGCGCGGTGTTGCGTGTCGGGCCGGGGACCCGTGACGGCGCGCCCCGTTGGTCGCCGGATGGCGCGTGGCTGGCCTTCCCTTCACAGCACGGCGACGGCATGGGCATCTATACGGTGCGCGCGGACGGCGCGGACGGGCGGTTCCTCCGTACGGCGCATCGGTGGAATCACCGACCCGCGTGGTCGCCGGACGGCCGGCGGCTGGTGTTCTCGGCGTCGCAGGGGATGGACCTCGCGCAGCGTCTTGCGGTCTATGACCTTGCCACGGACACGGAGACGACTTGGGGCGGCGAGCGGGAGGGGTTGCTCGAAGCGGTCTGGGCGCCGAGCCTTGACCTGATGCGCGCCCTTGACCCCGAGGAGAAACTCACTTGGGAGGGGCTGGACACCGATGCGTTTCTCGCGGAAGCGACGGCGGAGGGCGTACTCGTGGCGGCGGGACTGGCGGGCGCGCCGGGTCGCCTGACCATGGACCTCTATCTGGTCACGCGCACGCAGGCGGCGCCGCTGCTGGCGTTCCTGCTGCCGCCGGGCGCGACCTACGCGGAATGGGCGCCGCGCCCGGACCATGAGGGGCGGCGCTTTGCCTTCGAGTCGAATGACGGCGGCGATCGCGAGATTTACGTGCTCGGGCGGCGCGGTATCGGCAACGTGTCGAACCATCGCGAAGCGGACTGGAATCCCGTGTGGTCGCCCAAAGGGAGCTACCTCGCCTTCGAGTCGTTTCGCGGCGGGCGGCGCGGCGTCTACGGCGTCTACCCGGAAACGGCGCGGGTCTTCGCGATTGCGGCGGACGCGACCTACGACTGTTGGTCGCCGGCTTGGTCTCCGGATGAGGATTGGGTCGTCTACGTATCGGATCGGGACGGCGACGCGGCGTTGTACTCGACCCGGCGGGACGGGGCGGAAACGCGGCGGCTGACGGAGGGGGCTGAAGCGGGCTATGCGCCGGCGTGGCGCCCGGAGGCCGGGAAATGACGCGCCGCGCCGCAGCCTTGGCTCTTGTTGTCCTGCTAATGCCGGTGTACGGTTATGGCCGCGAAGCGGATGGCGCGCTCGGGCTGATCCGCACGCCGAACAACGGGATGCCCGCGATCGTCGCGCCGGGCGGCGCTTTCGAGGCCGTGCTCGTACACGAGGCGGAACTCTTTCTTGTCGGCGACCCGGACGCCATCGCGCTTGAGGCGATCTGGAGCGGTCTGCCGGGAGGGCGCAAGAGAGCCCTTTGTGTTGTGCCCGAACATGTCGTCCCGGGCCGCTACGCCCTCGAAGCGCGGACACGCGACGCGCTCGACCACAACGTGCGCGCCGTCTTCGTGTACGCGCGATTTCCCGACTACTACGTGGTGGCGCACCTGACCGACACGCACGTCGGGTCGACGCGACACGCGCGCCCGGCGGAAACGATCTTTGCCGACCTGATCCGCGCGGTGAACGATTCCGACGCCACGTTGGCGGCGATTACCGGCGACCTCACGGACGACGGTACGCCGGAGCAATTGCGCGCGTTCTTGCGCGTTTTGGATACGTGCCGACTGCCCACCTTCGTGCAGCCCGGAAACCACGATCGCGAATCACTGCACTATGAAGCGTTTCTTGGCCCGCCGACGTACATGTTCCGCTATGGGTACGACGGATTCCTCGCGTTTGACACGAAAGACTTTGTGATGGCGGACGAACTGGGCCGGCAGGACGCGGACTTGCAGGTGTTTCGCCGCGCCTTGAAGCCATGCCGATGGGCCGTCGGTCTCACCCATCGCTTCGAGCCGATGATGGGCATGCGCAGTCAGTTGATCCTCTTCGTTGATGAGCCGTTGGACGCGCTCCTGTTCGGCCATTTCCATCGCGAAAATACGCCGGAGGAAGCGCTCGCCCCTTGGGGCAAGACGCAGCTAATCATGACTCCTGCCGCGGTTTACGGCTGGTTGCGTTTTGTCGACATGACCGTATCCGGCGTTCTCGCGCGCCCCTCCGAGCAGCGCGCCAATATCGAGTAGGCGCGGCTCGTCATCGTGGCGCGAAAATGTTGACTCCAGGCTTCTTGTTTGGCATAATATTTGTTACTCGCGGCGTGCGCCGGACGGCTGGTGAAGCTTGGCGTACCGCCGCGTGCAGGTCGAGAACTAATTGTTTGACAACAGTTTCCGCCGCGTGTTATCCTTGCGGGCCGTTGTCTGATTATTACCCTTCTTTTCCGGGTGCGGCACGCATCCTGCGAGGGAGATCTATTTTGCCGACAATTAACCAATTGGTCCGTGACTGCCGCGAGACGCGACACACGAAGACGAAGGCCCCGGCCCTGAAGGGCTGTCCCCAAGCGTCGGGCACGTGCACGCGCGTTTACACGATGACGCCGAAAAAGCCGAATTCCGCGTTGCGGAAAGTGGCGCGCGTACGGCTGAAGAACGGCATGGAAGTAACGGTCTACATCCCGGGAATCGGCCACAACCTGCAGGAGCACTCGCAGGTGCTCATTCGCGGCGGCCGCGTGAAGGATCTCCCGGGCGTGCGTTATCACCTGATCCGCGGGAAGCTGGACGCCACGGGCGACTTGGGCGGCACGGCGTCGCAGAAGGATGACGGTGGCAAGAAGGTGCGCAGCGGACGTTGGAACAGCCGGTCGAAGTACGGCGTAAAGCGGCCCAAACAGAGCTAATGAGGTGATCTTACATGCCGCGTCGACGTGAAGTGCAGAAACGGGAGGCGTTGCCCGATCCGCAGCACAACAGCGTGCTGTTGACGAAGTTTGTGAATACCGTGATGCGCCGCGGGAAGAAGAGCGTCGCGGAGTCCATCGTTTACGGCGCATTGGACATTCTGAAGGCGAAGATTCCGAACGAGGACCCGATCGTGACGTTCACCCGGGCCATCGACAACGCCAAGCCGATGGTCCACGTGAAGGCGCGCCGCGTCGGCGGCGCCACGTACCAGGTGCCGGTCGAGATACCCCCGGAAACGCGCACCTCGATAGCCTTTCGCTGGGTCATCGAGTTCGCGCGCAAGCGGGGCGAGAAGACCATGCGCGAGCGGCTGGCCGCGGAACTCATCGACTGCCTGAACAAGACGGGCGGGACCGTGAAGCGAAAAGACGATACGCACCGCATGGCGGAAGCAAACAAGGCGTTCGCGCATTTCCGGTACTAGCGGCCGGAAATCGCGTTCACATACTGCGGGAACCAGGAACACAACAGGAAGACATAGGAACAACCCGAAGGGGAGAACGACATCTCTCACCGTGTCGGAACTGCGTCTCCGGCCTGTTTCAGCAGAGTACAGTTGAATCTGATCAGGCGCGAGACCCGAAAACGACAAGCGACGTAGCGAAACAGCGCACAGGTTCGGCGAGAGCGGCCGACCGCGTGAGAGAGCAGTGCGTAGAAGGTGGTGAAAAGTGGCGCGTGTGCAACCGTTAGATAAGGTCCGCAACATCGGCATCATGGCCCACATCGATGCCGGAAAGACCACTGTGTCGGAGCGGATCCTTTACTACTCGGGCCGCGTGCATCGCGTCGGCGAGGTCCACGACGGCGCCGCCACCATGGACTACATGCAGCAGGAACGCGAGCGCGGCATCACGATTACCTCCGCCGCAACCGCCTGCGCATGGCATGGGTATCGAGTAAACATCATCGATACGCCCGGCCACGTGGACTTTACCGCCGAGGTCGAGCGGAGCCTCCGAGTGCTGGACGGCGCCGTCGCCGTCTTCTGTGCGGTGGCGGGCGTGCAGCCCCAATCCGAAACCGTCTGGCGTCAAGCCGATCGCTATCACGTGCCGCGCATCGCGTTCGTCAATAAGATGGACCGCATCGGCGCGGATTTCAGCAAGGCGGTGCGCAGCATGAAGCAGCGGCTCGGCGCGCGCGTGGTGCCTGTGCAACTCCCGATTGGCAGCGAGGACCAGTTCCGCGCCGTGGTGGACCTTCTCCGCATGTGTTACATCACCTGGGAAGGCGACGGCGTGGACAACAGGATGATCGTCGGCGAGATTCCGGCGGAATTCCGCGACGAGGCGGAACTCTGGCGGCATGACCTTGTCGAGGCCGTGGCCGAAGCCGACGAGGCGCTCATGGACAAGTACGTTCATGACGAGCCGATTTCGGAGGAGGAACTCCGCGCGGCCGTTCGACGCGCGACCATTGGGCACACGCTGACGCCGGTCTTCTGCGGCACGGCCCTCAAGAACAAGGGCGTGCGGCTCCTACTCGACGGCGTGGTCGATTTTCTGCCGTCGCCGATTGACCTGGGCGAGGTGGAAGGCACGGTCCCGCACGAGCCGGACAAGAAGCTGCGGCGCGGCCCGAGCGACGACGAGCCGTTCTCCGCGCTCGCCTTCAAGATTTTGAGCGACCCGCACGTGGGGCGATTGACCTTCGTCCGCGTGTACTCGGGCAAGGTGGAAGCGGGCCAGACCATGCTGAACGCGCGGACCGGCAAGCGCGAGCGATTGGGCAGGCTCCTCGAGATGCATGCCGACGAGCGCATCGATCTCAAGGAATTGCGCGCGGGCGACATCGGCGCGGTGATCGGCGCGAGAGCGGCGAGCACGGGCGACACGCTGTGCGACGCGAAACACCCGATTGCGTTGATGAGCGTCGACTTCCCCGAGCCGGTGGTTTATATCGCCATCGAGCCGCGGACCAAGGCGGACCAGGACCGCATGGCGGACGCGCTGGGCCGCTTGGCGGATGAAGACCCGACGTTTCAGGTCCGCAGCGACGAAGAGACGGGCCAGACGATCATCTCGGGCATGGGTGAACTCCACCTCGAGATCATCGTTGACCGGCTCGTGCGCGAGTTCAACGTGCACGCGAACGTGGGCCGCCCGATGGTGGCGTATCGCGAGACGATCCGCGGCACGGCGCAGGCGGAAGGCAAGTTCATACGCCAGTCCGGCGGACGCGGGCAGTACGGGAAAGTGTTGTTGGCGGTCGAGCCGGGCGAACCTGGGTGTCACTACCAGTTCGAGAACAAGATTGTCGGCGGGGTGATCCCGAAGGAGTTCATCCCGGCGGTCGAGAAAGGATCGCGCGAGGCGCTCGAGACCGGCGTCGTGTCCGGGTATGCGATGGTGGACGTGAAGGTGACGTTGCTGGACGGCGATTATCACGAAGTGGATTCGTCGGAATTGGCGTTTCATATCGCGTCGTCGATGGCGGTCAAGGACGCGGTGCACCGGGCCAACCCGGTGCTCCTCGAACCGATGATGAAGATCGAAGTGGTCTGCCCCGAGGAGTATACGGGCGAGGTCATGAACGACCTAAGTGGCCGCCGCGGCCGCCTCGAGGGCATGGAAGGCGACGGGATTACGAAGGAAATTCAGGCACTGGTGCCGCTGGCGGAGATGTTCGGGTACGCGGGAGACATTCGGTCTCGAACGCAGGGACGCGCCTCGTACAGCATGGAATTTGCGCGATACGAGCCGGTGCCCCCGAACATCTCGAACGAGATCATGCAACGGGCCGGTGTTACCTATCGTTTTGCATAAAGCAGGCGGGAGTCCGCAGTGTCGGCCGCGGCGTACCGCGGGAAGTTAAGGAGAAGGACATGGCTAAGGCGAAATTCGAGCGAACGAAGCCGCACGTAAACGTGGGGACCATCGGTCACGTGGACCACGGGAAGACGACGCTGACGAGCGCGATCACGAAGGCGCTTGCGAAGCTGGGGCGAGCGAAGGTGATGGAGTTCGGCGAGATCGACAAGGCGCCGGAGGAGAAGGAGCGCGGGATCACGATCTCGATTGCGCACGTCGAGTACGAGTCCGAGGCGCGGCATTACGCGCACGTGGACTGCCCGGGCCACGCGGACTAC
>JAKQEQ010000157.1 GCA_029556545.1 Candidatus Hydrogenedentota bacterium | reverse complement strand
CGGTAGCCCATGAGGTCCGATACGATATCTTGCTGCTCTGGGACGCGGTTCCCGTATCGGACCTCATGGGCTACCGCGTGTACCGGGCCACGTCCGCGGGCGGGCCGTATACGACGCTGACGCCCGGTTTCGTGGCGGGAACGCGCTACAACGACGCGACGGCGGTCGCGGGGCGCGACTACTGGTATTACGTGACGGCGCTCGACATGCAGACCCACGAGAGCGAGCCGTCTGAGGTGGTTACGGCGCGCGCGGGGCTGATTCGGGTATGGATGCCCGGCGTAAACGGCGCGGCCGGCGAACGGGTCCGCATTCCGATCAACATCGCGAATACGGCGGGGATCGGTCCGGCCCATCTGCGCATCGTGCTCTCGTACGACACGAGTCTGATCGAAACGTCGAACATCACGGTCGCGCGCACGCCAATCACGGCGGACGTCGCGCTGAACGCGGACACCGCGACGGCGGGGCGCGTCGTCATCGAAACGTCGGGCGGGACAGCGTTCGCGGGCGAAGGCCGCGTGTTCGATCTGTATGCGACCATCCGCTCGGACGCGCCGAACGGGGCCTGCGGCTTGCTGCGTTTCACGGAAGCGGCATTCCAGAATGCTTCGGGGCAGGCCATTGCGGCGGACATTTCCGCCACGGCGCAGGCGTGTGTGTCGGGCCAGTGCAAACTGGGCGACGTGGACGCCAACGGCGCGGTGCAAATGGCCGACGCGTCGCTTGTGCTCAAGATCGTGGTGAAAAAAGTCGTGCCGCAGGGCTGCCAGACGACGTCGGGCGACATGAACGGCGACGAGCTGGTGGACAGCGCCGACGCGGTGATGATCATGCGCGTGGCGGAGGATCGCCCGATCAATCCGGCCCCGGGCGAGTTGCCGGTCCGCGGGCGCACGGTGCGGGTGTACATTCCGGAAGGGCTTTCGGCGACTCCCGGCGGGAGCATCGCCGTGCCGGTCATGATAGACGACGCGACGGGCTTGAGCGGCTGCGAACTGCTGGTGAGTTTCCCGCCGCAAACCGCGTCGCTCGTGCTCGACTCGGTCGAACCGGGGACGGCGGCGCTGGATTTCGCGTTCGACTACAATGCCGGGCCGGGCTTTGTGCGCATCGCGATGAGCCGCGACCTCGCGCTGGCGGGCGCGAAGACCGATCAAACGCTGGCTGTGCTCCATTTTACGGTGCCGGATACCGCACCGAAGAACGCGGAACTGCCGATCGCGCTCAACGAGGTCAAGCTGGCCGGACCGTTCGGCGAGAATTTTGCCTGGAACAACGACGTGCGCGGCACGGGGGGCGCGATTGCCGTGAACAGCCTCGTGTGCGGCGCGGTGGTCGTGGCGGTCGTGGACGACAAGACCTCGGCGCCCATCACGAATGCGTTCGTGCAGTTGAATCCCGGCCCGCCCTTCGCGATCACCCAAAACACGGGCGGCCTGTACGTGTTCGCCTGCGTCAATCCCGGCGCATGCCGCGCAATCGCGAACGCGCCCGATTACCAGACGGGCGAGGCCGATGTGGTAATCCAGGGCGGCGGCGTTTCGACCGTGACCGTCCGGTTGAAGCAGGGCGGCGGTGGCGGCTGTTTCGGCGGTACGCTCGAAAACGCGGCGTCCCCGTGCGGCGGCGATTGGCTTGTCCCCGTTTGTGCATTGATGGGCCTTGCGGCCATGGCCGCCGCGCGCCGCCAGCGCCTTTTCTCTTGTTTTGGCAGAAGCCCGTTGATATAAAAGTGGAGGATTGTTTGCGGTTGTTGCGCATTTTGTGCCTTGTTTCTTGCCGATAAGGAGCCACGTCATGAATGAATCGAAAACCTCCCGCCGTCGTTTTCTTGCCGCCGCCGCGACCGCCGGCGCCTTCACCATCGTGCCCCGGCACGTTCTTGCGCGACCGGGGACCATCCCGCCGAGTGAAAAGATGAACATCGCGGGAATCGGGCTTGGCAACATGGGACCGCACAACCTTGCGGAATGCGAAACCGAAAACATCGTGGCCCTGTGCGATGTGGATCGCGAGTGCGCCGCCAAGGCGATCGCCAAATATCCGAACGCGAAGTTCTACACCGATTTCCGCCAGATGTTCGACAAGGAAAAGAGTCTCGACGGCGTTGTCATCGCCACGCCCGACCATACCCATGCCGTCATCACCATGGCCGCGATTCAGTCGGGCCTGCACGTTTACACGCAGAAACCGCTGACGCACGACATCCACGAGGC
>JAKQEQ010000104.1 GCA_029556545.1 Candidatus Hydrogenedentota bacterium | reverse complement strand
CCCTGAGAATTCTTGCATTTTATCCCATGTTAAAACGCATGGAGTTGGAGGTAGGTTGAAATAATTACCGCCCCATATTATTTGGTTGGTAGATACCCTTGTTAATTCTTCAAAGTATTTTGAATCTGGCGCTTTTTTATCCCATGCTTTATTTTCATACGCTTTCCAGTTCTTGCCTTTATTTGGATTTTCAACTTGCTCCATCCAATCTATCCCATACGGCGGGTCAACTATCGCAAGCTCGAAGGCCTTATCCGGCAACCCAGCCATATATTCCATGCAGTCGCAATTCAGCATTTCGATCATATTCTTTCCTTTGCGGCTTGTAGGCATAAGCGCATTTGGCTTATGCCTTTGACCGTCCGTATAACATTAAGTTAACCGGCAAGCGGTTTATCCGCGCCGTCCGGTTGAACTTGTTGTTCGGTGTTTTTGACGGGCGATACCGTCCACATGCCCCATGTATGGGGATTGCCGTCTTTTGCCGCTTCCTTAGCACAAGCCAAGGCGCATACATTGTATGTCATAAGCTGTTTCATACTCATAATGCGCTTAGAGTCTCCAAGTATTTCGTTTTTCACACAAACTTCAAAATCCATAAAACCTCCCGTCAAAAACTTGGCGCGTTGTCGGTGTAAGCCCTTGGGCTTATGCCGCAGAGCGTCCACCGAACATGTATTATCCCGTTCAGCCTTTCACCGATTTTTTATGGCGCGGGTCATGGGTGGGCATCCTGGCGCACGAACGCGACGCTCATGCCATCGTGTCTTGCCCACGGCATGCACCTGTACCGCGAATCCTGCGAGTACTCGTCTTGCCACTCTTGGCACATCGGGCGCCAGTCGCATTGACGGCATAGGTTCCCGGAGTCGTGGTCGAGCGATGACTTGAGGACGGGGATATAACCGGAAGGGGCCTCGGTTGTGTCGATGCCAAACTCGGTGATGAGCTCTTGTTGGCTCATTTCCCCTCCCTGATGGCGGCGCGCACGTCGGCGGCGCGCATGAGGACAACGGCGTCGCCTTGTGTGATCTCCCCACCGAATATGCCGATCATCGGCTCGCCACGAGAGTTTGACCACGCCACCACGTCGCCCGGCTCGGGCTTCGCATGCTCCGTATGTCTCGGATGCCATGCGTTGTTCAGGTGGCAATTCCGGCGCGTGCATTCCATTCCGCTCTCCGAGTCGCACGTGTCGCAGATGTGCATGGCGTATGGATCGATCGTTTCCCCGGCGTCGGCAAGACGTTCGCGCTCGGCGGCGATCATGGCGGTCAGTATTTCGAGGGACTCACCGATGCCTTGCGCCATCGTCATATTCCCAGTTTCCCACGCGCGGTCACCAAAAGTTGCGATCTTATCGCGGGCCTGTTCGAGAGCTTCGAGGGCGGTCGTTTCGAGGATGCCGTGCGCGAGCTCGGCCTCCAATTCCTCGACCCGCTTCGTCGCGGCTTCGAGACTGGCGCGATATGCGTCGCGCTCTTCAGTCAGGGCGGAAACGCGCGGATCGAGGAACAGTCCGCACCGTGCGCCTACGTCGAGGACGCCACGGGCATGGGCAAGCGCCTGTTCGACTTCGCAATGCTCGCCGGGCAGGTCGTGCGCCATGACGAGGGATTCGAGAGCGTCGGCGAACAGCCAGCGCTCTTCGACAATCCGCGCCAGCGCCGCGCGCCCCTCGTCGTCCCGGTCGCGGAGGCCGTGGAGGATGATTTCGCGGTCGGTCATTTCGTCCCTTCCTCTTCCTCGCGCCTCGAGATGTTTCCCGACAGCACGACAGGCGCGTAGGCGCAAACGCCGAGCGCGAGCACGACGACCACGACGACGATCCAGCCGACGATTTCTCCGATCATGCGGTCCTCCAGCGTTCCATGATTTCATTCACGAGCCCCAGGTCCGGGCAGATTTTCCCGCATGCCGGCGCGACGATCGGCGAGCAGGTTTCGCAGGACGGCTGCCAGGCGCGCGGCGGGGATTTCTTCACGATGAGCGGCGAGAGGTGCTCGCGGCGGCGCGGTGCGACGGTCGCCGGGCTCGCGGTCAGGCACAGCCACGACGGGGCCGCGTGTTCGTCGTTCCAGTAGCACGGCGCGATGGTCTTCTCCACGGTTCGGCCTCCTAGAAAATCTCCGGTTCGTCCGCCGGGACTTCTGTTCGTTTCAGCGACACGGTGACGCGCCCGTTTTCGCGGAACGCTTCGACCCGCGCGACAGCCACAGAGAGCCCCTTCACGACGGCACGGCCGTACCCTCGGCCGTAGGTCTCGACGGACCGCATGAGCCAGTCCTGCGCGACGAACCGCCGTGCGAGGCCTTCGGCTTCCGTTTTGCCGCCCTGCTCGACGGACACGTAGACGGAGACGACGACCTCGACCTCGAACACCTGCATGGCCTCTCCTCTTGCGGCTGGAGGACTCGAACCTCCATCTGGACCCGCCCCTCGCCAACGGGCCTGTCGATCCGCCCCGCGACGTGCCGGCCGATGCCGAGCCGTTCCGCCGTTCCTGGGACCGCCTTGACGCCCCGTATCGGTCCGGGGCCACGACGCGCCGCGTTGCTGTTGACGGACAGCGGGCGAATCCCTCCACCGTTGCGGCATGGTGGCCGCGAGCGCCGTGGTCGCGCTTTTTGGGGCGGCGGGAGTCGAACCCGCTGTCGGGTGGTCTTTTCTTGACCGCGGCACCCCGTCTGACCGCTAGACGTGCGCCCCACTGGTGCCCGCCCCGTCCGCCGGGCGGTTCCCGCGTGCAGGGGTGTGAGCCCTGCCGAGACGGATCACCTCCCTCCGGTACGGTGTGCCTTCATCCGGTCCTTGAGGCCGGCCTTCACCATGCGCTTGAGGAGCTTCGCCCCGGCTCGCTTCGGGCCGCCGAACGCGCCCTTGGTCGCCTTGAATCCGTGGCGACGTGATTCGATCCGGCGCTTCGTCTCGCGCTCGGCATAGCCGCGGCCGAACATCGTCGCCAGCACGAGGAACATCGCCGCGCCCTTCATGCGGGCCTTCGCGGAGAGCTTCTTTTCCTTCATGCGGGGACTCCCTCGCGGATCTGGTCTGCGTCGACCGGCTCCTCGCTCTCGTCGAGCCCTTCGAACGGGAGCGCAAACTGCGCGCGCTCGCCGCGGACGAATTCTTCGATGAGTTGCTCGAGGAGAATCACCGCGTCCTCATAGAGGGTTCGCGGGTCGTCGAGTACGAGGTCGCCGTTCTCGTTGTGGATGTGACCGCGGTCGATCCTTGGACACGTGAGGCGCGCGTTCTCCCCGTGCAACGTCGGGATCTTGTAGACGAGCCGGGTCCCCGGGCTGTCGCCGTGGGAGAATGCGATCTCGCGGAATGCCGCGCGTTCGGCGATTATCCCGAGCGCGGATTTTCCGAAGGCGGCTACGTTGGCCGTCTGCATGAAGAGCTCTGCCTTCGGCTCATCGAAGGTCGTCAGACGGAGCGTTTTCGTCCCGGTCGTGAATTCGACGAGGATTTCGCGTCCGTCGACGCGGAACCGATTGATAATCACGAGGTCCTCCTTCTCGATTCGAGCCCGTACCCGGCCCGTTCCAATTCCCGCTCCACGTCCTCGAGGCTGAACGCGACGAACGCCACGCCGCCGCGGTCCCGGATCGAGGCGATGAAATCCGCCTGCGGTGCCGAGAGCCTGCCGCCCGCGGCCTTGCACTCCACGCCGAGGAACCGGCCATCCGGCAGGCAGCCGATCACGTCGCTCGACCCGACCTTGCCGAACCGAAGGAACCGCTCACCGCCTGAAGGACTGCGGACCTTGACCGCCCCCGTGTTGTTCCGCCAGGCGAAAATCCGGCGGGCGTGCAGGTACTCGAGGACGGCGGAGAGGACAGCGCCTTCGGCGGTCACGCGACACCTCGCGCGCGCCTGCGGTCGATCGCGTTCATGGCGTCCCATTCGGCGCGCCTGTCGGC
>JAKQEQ010000102.1 GCA_029556545.1 Candidatus Hydrogenedentota bacterium | reverse complement strand
CGAGGTAGCCGTACACGCCCGGCTGCGGGTCCTGGAATGCCGAGCCGCCGCCCACGATCCCGTTGATCGTCAGCGACCAGTCGGCCGGAGTGAACACCGCCGTCAACGTGCGGTCCTGCGTCATCGCGAACCGGTGGTGGGTCTCCTGCGGATTACGGCCCGCCGGCAGGTCGCCGACCCACTGGTCGAAGGCGTCGCCACCGCTCAGCAGGTTCGCGCCGAATTCGGCCTCGCCCATGTCTACGAAGCCGTAGACGCCCGCGCCCGGCCACAGCGATCCGTCGCCCGTGAAGTCCAGCGTCAACGTCCAGTCCGCCGCCACGTAATGCGCCGTGATCGTCCGGTCCTGATCCATCGGGAGGTTGATCCGATAGCGCTGCGGGTCCGCGCCGCCGAGGTCGCCGCTCCAGTGGCTGAATGCCCAGCCGTCCGTCCCGTAGAACGCCTGGACGAAGGCAGTATCTCCATCGGCATAGATGTGCTCGACGCCCGGGGCCGGGCTCCCGGACGGGTCCGTCTGGCCCGTGCCCTCGATGACGACCGTCAAGACCCGCGACGGCGGACCCTCGAACAGCACCGACACGCTGATCACGGCCGTTGTCTCCGCCGCGACCTCTCCCCACGCGGTCAGAAAGAGGACGCCCATGACCAGAACCATCGGCGCTATGTGACGTTGCCTTGACATTATTCTGAAACCGTCGCCTCGCGTTCACCTTGTGGCGCAGCCGCTCCCGGCTGTACCGTCTCAACCTGCACGCGCACGAACCGCGACAAACCGTCCTCTGTCCGGAACAACAGCAACTCCTCCCATCGTTTCCCGTAGTGCGCTGCGTCGCCGGGAATCTTGAGCACGACCCGCAGCGACGCGGTCCCACCGGGCTCCACGGAGACCACCGATTCATAGACAAGCCAGTCCTTGTCCGCAATGGCCTCGAAGCCGTGCGTCAGGTAAGTCCTCGGCTCGATGCCCGGCTGCCCGAACAACGGGACCACCGTGTATTTGCCGGGCGCGGCGCTGTTGTTGAAGACCGTCACGTCCGCCGCCGCTTCGCCTCCCGGCGCGGCGTCTTCGAAGCGAAGGAGACTCGGCCTGATTCCGAGCGGTCCGTCGGGCCGCGCCGATACGTCTTCTTTGCTCTTCGTCTCGATCTGCATGCGCACATCCGCGGCCAGCGCAACCCCGCCCGCGTTGCGCTTGCCCTCGATGCCCAGCGTGACGACCCACTGCTGGTTGTAGTACCGCTCTTCCGCCGGGACCTGAAGAAAAAGATGCGCGTAGGCCTTGCCGTTCGGTTCCACCGTGACTTCATTCCGGTCGAGCCAGCACCAATGCGCATCCGGAATCTCGGCGTAACCCGTCTCCCACGTTCCGCGCTCCGACGGACGATGCGTCGAGAGCAACCACGTCCTGCTGACCTCATCGTCGTTGTAGACCGTCAGCCGCAGGCCCGTCTCGGCGTGGATATCGTAGACCGTGCCCGGCGTAACGTTGTGCACGATAAACCGCGCCGGCGCGACCTTCAGGCTCGCGGCGTCCGCCCCGCGGGCCGCAGCCAGCAGGCACGCGCAGCATACGATCTCCCGACAGCAGCGCCTCATGCTACGAGCGCTCCTTTCCTTCGTTCCTTCTTATTGTCCGCGCGTTACGGCGCGCTGGCCTTCAGCGTAATTGCGAAACTCTGGTCCACGCCCGCACCCTTGGTGTCGCTCGTGGGCGCGGAGTAGGTCAGATCAAACGCCTTGTTCCCATACGCGGCCACGCTCGCGTCAAGTGTTTGATACGAGGTCGTCAACGTGATCGCCGGAGACGATACGGCGACAACGAACTGGTCCGCGCCCGCCGTCGCGCCGATCGCCCAGCCGCCAGCACCGTTCGACCCCATGATCTCGAGCTTCGTCGCTGTGTTGCCCACCGTCGCCGTGAACGACGCCGGCCCGCTCGATCCGCTCAGGCTGACAGCGCCGATGTTCCACGTATTCGGTGTCACCGACACCGAGATGACCGACTCCAACGACACGGTTACCGTAATCGTGTCCGTGTCGGCGGCCCGCGCCTGCCAAGCCACGCCCATCAGGCATGCTGCCAGCGCCATCGTCCAAATTGCCCTTTTCATCGTCTTCTTCCTCCTGAATGTTGTTCCCTGCACCCTCAAGTTGCACGCCGAAGTCCCGCTTCTCAGGGCGGGCGATTCCCGAAGTTATGCCTGGATTGTCTCATCGCGAATTCTCCGTGAGTTACGGCGCATAGGCCGACACCTTCAACGTAATCGTGAAATCCTGCGGCAACCCCGCGCCGAAGCTGTCGCCGCTCGGGCCGCTGTAGCGCAGCCCGAGCGTCTCCGCACCCGAGACGGGGACATTCACCGCGAACGACTGCTCGCCCGTGGAAAGCGTCGTTTCATAGCTGTCGTTGAAACCCTTGTCCGCCTCGACCTTGAAAGCGTTCAGCCCAACGGCGTTCTCGAGCGTCCAGCCGTTGCTGCCGTTGCCGCCCTTGATCGAAATGTCCCCCGCCACCGTACTTGTATTCTGCACCGTGAAGGGCCCGGCCGTCACGACGTGGCTGAGGGGGCTCGCCCCGATATTCCACACGTCCGGCGTCACCGTAATGCCCAGCGCCGGGATCACCAGCGTCCCAGTCACCGGCGTCACGGCGCCCGAGTTCAGACCCATCGGCGAACTGTTCCCGGCGTCCGTGCCGACGCCGTCCTCGTCGATGGCGAATACGTACGTTTCGTCGTGCTGCCCGATCAGCACGGTGTTCAGATAGATATAGACCGTGTACTCGACAAACGCATTGTCCGCAACGGTGGTCAGTTGGGCCACGCTGTCGCTGTTAGGCGGCGCGCCGAAGATAATCTGCGTATTCGAGATGGACGCCGCCAGCGCCACGCGCACCGACGCATCGCGCAATTCCGCCCAGGCGATGTCGTTCGCCGCATTGCCCGCCGTGCCGGAGACGGAGACCGTAATTCGGTCTATCAGCGTGGGCCAGCCGTCAACTCCCTGATCGCTGACGCGGAATTTCAGCACGCTCATCTTCTCCGCTTCCGTGTCGTTCCAGTTCGGGAGGTCGCGGTCCGGCTGCGGGCTCGCGGCGGCATCGACCGTGCCCGGCGGCCCCGTCGTATCTATCACGATGTCCTTGCTCCCGCCAAGCGAGGCCGGCGTACCCAGACCCGGCAACGTAAGCACCGCATTGTTGCCGGCGACATCCTTGATGGTGGCGGTCCCCGTCAGCGTCAGCGCGCCCGTGCTGAAATACTCGAGGTCGGGCGACATGTCCCCCGGCTGAACCGTGTAATTGAACGTAAGCCCCGCGGTTCCGGTTCCGCCGGCATACGGGGCTTGCCGATCCGTCACTCCCGTCTCCAATTGCAGTTGCGCCACCCCTGTACCGGCCATGTACACGACCGCCTCATCGAACGTGACTTGCACAGGGACCACCTGGCCCACCGGATATGTCCCATTCGCCAGACTGCTCGTCACGCTCGATACCGTCGGCGCCGCGGTGTCGATGACGATGGCCCTGTTCGCGCCAAGTGAGCCCGACGCACCGGGCGCGGGCAAGGTGAGGACTGCCAGCGTCTGTGTCGAAACATCCTTGATCGTTCCTCCGTTGAACCGCAGCGCGCCGCCATTCGTGTAGTCCAGATCGGGCGAGGTGTCGCCCGAGGCCACAGTGTATCGGAACGTGAGCGTCGCGCCCCCGCTGCCGCTCAGATAAGTCGCCATGCGGTTGATATTGCCTGTCTCAAGCTCCAGCCTGGGCGTGCCCGTCACGCTTACCGGCACGGCAAAGGTAACGTCAATGTCGATAACCTCGCCCACCGTGAAGGAACCGTTCGCATGCACGCTGCTCACGTTGGTCACGGTCGCGCTTGCCGCGCTGAACGTGAGGGCTACGCAGGGGACCGCGGTGGACCGCGTCTTCGACGGCGAGGATGTGCCCGACCACGTCAGGGGATCCCCGTTTGTACTGTCGCTGTAGGCGTAAACGCTCCGGTAGCCTCCGGGGACAAACGCAAGACAGCTGCCGGCGGTGGTATAGGAGGTGTTATTATGGCTGAAATCGATCATGAGGTTGCTCGCGCCGTCATACTGGAACGGCGTCGAGAACGTAAACGTGCGCTGTCCCGTCGAACTCACCGTTTCATTGGCTTGGTAACAGACGGTCCATCCCGTGCCGTCCATGGACGCCGGCGCCGGGAACGCACTGAGCGCCGTGGTCTTCATGCGGATGGTCCAGTTATTGAGCGGCTGCCCGGGCACGGTGGTGACATACAGCGACACGGCCGTAATCCTGCCGCTTCTCCCAATCTCGCTCGCCAGGTAGATGGACTGCGTCCGGGAATCGTGGTACAGGGTATACATGGGGAAACCCCAGTAACCTGCATAATCCCCGACCGCCAGCTTATTGGGCTGCACGCCGAGTTCAACGGCCAAACAGGCTTCCACCAGATTGTTCGTCTGCATCTGTGTATAGCCGAAGGTATTGGCGGCCTGCAGGAGGAGAACATAGAGATCCATGTAATCCGAAGCGCTGGTCAACAGGTTCGCCTGGCATTCGTAGAACAGGTCCGCGGTCGACCCGATCCCCATTGCGGTGACCGTGCGCCCATTGAACGTGTCGCCGTCCGTGAGGAGGTAGCACAATTTATTGCCTACACCGCTGTTCCAGTGGACCGCGCCCAAGTCCGCTATGTTCGCGCTGTAATAGGGGCTTCCCATCCGGTCGGGATCCCCAAATTCCGGCGGGTTCGCCATGTTACGGATCGCGCCGATCGGCAGGTCTTCGCCCATGTACCATTTCACCCCGGGCGCGTCATTTCCCGCGCCGTTCGTCTGATCGACCCATTCCCCCCACATGTCGGAAAAAGATTCATTTATCGCGCCCGACTGATTGAAATAGATCAGATTGGACTCATAGCTCGTCACCCCGTGCGTCAATTCATGCGCGACCACGTCGTCCGCGCTCGCGTACCCCTCGCCGAAATACATGCGATTCGTCGAATCGCTCCAGAAAGCGTTGGCGTAAGGGCACGGGGCTTCCGGGCAGTACCGCACCGTGCCGCTCAAGGTCATGCCCGCATTGTTGATGCTGTCGCGACCGTGTTCCGAACTATAAAACGCATACGTGTGCCCGAAATAGTCGTAAGCGTTGTTCGCGTCCACGAGACCAACCGGCGCGCCGCCCTCCGAACGCACGAGCGTGCCGGGATCGTTGGCTGTATTGTTCGCATCATAGATCTGCCTGTTCAACGCGGTATAGACCAGCGGATAATGGAACGCGATCTCCCCGGAATGCGCATCCACCAACACCGACTCCGCCACCGCCGGATCATCCACAGCATTGAGCACCATTTGCCAGACGAGGCGCGCCGGGCCCCCGGACCCCACAACCTCCGGCGCGTAGATCATAAGCGTAGCCGGGCCGGCCTCCAACGGAATCGCCCGATCCCGCCCGAGGAGCCAGCCGCGCACCTGGTGTTCCGGCTCACCCTTCTCGGCTTGGTCCTCCCCGCGTTGACCCGCGGGAACAGGCCAAGCCAGTTCGAGCGCCCGTGACTGCGCATCCGCGGCGGAAAGGGTGGGAGAAAGCGCGATGCCTCCGCCGCCAAGATCGTCGGTGCGACGCTTGATGTCCGCAAATGCATACACCACCTCGTTCGCATCGTCCAGTTGCACCGTCAGTTCCGCGCCGAAGACCGGTATTCCCGCGTAGGTCTGCTGTAGGCGGACGTACCGGTGTTTTTCTCGTGTTTTCGTCCGTGTGGCAAGGAAATCCACGGTCGCGGAATCGTCCATGAATAGCGCGCGGTACTGCCTCAAGAACGCCCGGGCCTTGTCTGCCGGTGAGACGCCGTTTCCCGCGGTCACGGGAAAATGCGAAGAGGGGGGAGCGGCAATGGCGCGCACGTACCCGTCCCGATCATTGATGATCCGCAGATTGCCGGGGATCGCTCCCCGTTCCGCGCCGTCGATCAGGGCTTCGAGGGCGGCGCTCCGCGCTTCAGCCCCCGCATCCCGCGCCGCTTGCCCAAGGGCCAACTGGCAGGCCATTGCGGCCGTCAACCCTAACGCAATAGATACACGAAGGAAGAAACTCCGAGAACGCTGAGGCGGGCTATGGCGGGCGCTGAAAAGAGACGTGCCTTTTCCTATCGTTCTCTCAGCGTCCGCTGCATTTTCACGACACCGCCACATGGCTTCCCGTGCCCTGCTGTAGGAAGATACGCCCGCCCTCCTCAACCTAGCACTATGACGCTGCTTTGTCAATGGAATCGCACCCGCCAACGAAGCTGGGGTCAGCAGGGGACTGGCACAAGCGAGCGAGTCCGCGAGCGAGACGTGCCTGTCCCCGATCGCACCCGTCCGTCAGAGCTTCCAGTCCTGAAGCCGCTGTTTGGCGGCCTTGGCCGTCTCGCCCAGAATGAGAATGAAGTCTTTGTCGGTAATCCGCAGCAGATGCAGAATATCCTTGCACTGTTCGGCAAACGTTCTGACATTCTCCTTCGTGATCCGGCCGTAGGCGTCCGTCATGACCGCGGCGAGGCCGACGGTGGCCACGAGTTCATGGCACGCATCGGCCTGGACGGGCTGATGATGGAAGCGCATTGCGGTCATGATTTCGCCGGGCAGCGCCCATTCGAGGGCGAGGAGGTATCCGATCTCGGGGTGAGACACGCCGAAGTGGCGTTCTTCGAGGGCGATGACCTCCCGGTCTGGCAGGGTCTGGTCAATAGCGGCGTAGCGCTCGGGGATTACCTCGGCGAAGACGAGACGGCCGAGGTCGTGGAGCAAGCCGGCGCTGAAGGCGGTGCCGGCGTCTCTGTGCCGGCATGCCTCGGCAATGGTGCGGGCGGCGGTGGCGCAAAAGACGGACCAGCGCCAGTACGCCTTGTAGTCGAAGTGCTTGGAGGCGTCAAAGTAATCGATTACCGCCGAAGTCAGCACAACGGAGTACGTCTCCCGAAGGCCCAGCAGTGTTACGGCCTTCGTCACGTTCTCCACCCGATGCGCGAAACCGTAAGCCGATGAGTTCGCGAGACTCAGCAACTTCGCCGACAACGACGGGTCTTGCTCGACAACTTCCGCAATGTCGCGCGTCGAGGTCTCCGGGCGGTCTATCATGGCGCGCACGCGATGCACGGTCTCGGGGAGGGCAGGCAGTCCCTTCACGTTGCGCACGAGGTGCATGATCCCCTCGAGACTTATCGCGGTTTCCACCCGCGACAACGTCACCGGTCGCGGCGCCGACACCGGGGCCGCGACGCGCGCCTGCTCGACAAGACTCTCCGTATAGGCGAGCGGCGATACGACTTTCGGCTTCGCGTAATACCGTTCGAGTGCGACGCGCACGTCGTTCATGGAGACGAGCAACGGCCGCACGCGCAGGCCCGTGGTCTGCTCGAGTTCCGCGATGGACGCCGCATCCAGCGGACACGCCATGCCCACGGTCAAGTCCCGCCCCATCTTATCCAGAGGGACCACCTCGTGTTTCAGGGCGAACGCCGCCGGGACAAGCTCAATGAGTTCCCTGGGGATGGTATAGTTCAGCAGGTCGATGCTGGCCATGCCCGGCTGCCGCGAGAGAAACGTCAGGAAGGACCGGGCGTCCAGGTAATTCAGCGCGATCAGGTTCTCGACCACCTTCCCCCCCTTCTCCTGTTGCACCGCGAGCGCCTCCTGCAACTGGCCCGCGGTGATAAGGCCCTCCTCGATCAACAACTCGCCTATCCGCTTCCTGCCGTTCTTCCCGGTCTGAACCCCGACCGTTCCGACCCCCCTCTCCTGGCCTTGATCCGGGGACGCCATATGCACGATTCCTCTGGCCTCGGCAACCACACGAGACCGCCTGTACACCTACCCGAGCATTCCTTGAATCAAGCAACTCCTGACCCAAGGAGCATTGATAAGGCTGAATCTCGCCCTTAGAGGCAGTCTAAGGCCCCGCCGTTTCCCAGTCAACACGAAGCCCACTAGCACAGCTACTCAGTATGGAAATCATCGCAGGAACCCGTAACGCGCCGCAAGCGCCAACGCCACGACATACATCACCGGGTGCACCTCGCGCCAGCGCCCCGCCAGGGTCTTGATGACCACGAATGAGATGCAGCCCATGGCGATACCTTCAGTGATGCCATAGCCGAACACCATCATGGTCAACGTCATGAACGCCGGAAAACTCTCCGTGACATCCTCCCACTTCACCTTGCGCAACGGCGCCATCATGAGAAATCCCACCACGATCAGCGCCGGCGCCACGGTGGCCTGTGATATCGAGAGAAACGGCGCCGCAAGCATCGCTAGCAGGAAGCATGCCGCTGTTACGACCGACGCGAACCCCGTCCGCGCGCCCGCGGCAACGCCGCTCGCGCTCTCGATATAGCTGGTCACCGTGGACGTCCCGAAAAGCGCCCCGGCGCATGTCGCCGCAGCGTCGGAAAAGAACGCGCGGTCCGCCCGGGGCAGTTCTCCGTCGTCACCAATGAAACCGGCCTGTTTGCCCACGCCCACGAGCGTGCCCACTGTGTCGAAGAGGTCCAGGAAGAAGAAAAGCAAAATCGCAAGAAGCGCCTTGTCCCAATGTTGCAGCAGTTCCCCGAAATTCAGGTTAAAGAACGTGCTCGTATCCCAGTTCAGGGGCGCCGCCTGATGCGAGATTAACCCCGTGGCCCACCCCACAGCGGCGGTCCCGAGAATCCCCACGAGAATGGCGCCACGCACGTTCCACGCAAGCAAGGCGGCGGTCAGCGCCACGCCCCCGAGCGTCACGAGCGCCGCCGGATCGCGCAGACTGCCCAGCTTCACCATGGTCCACGCGTCCGATACGATTACACGGCCCCACTGGAACCCGACCAACGCGATAAACACACCGATAGCCGGGCCGATGGCGTTCTTGAGCGCGTCGGGAAAGACCCTGAGAATACGTGCTCGAAACTGGAACAGCGACAATCCCAGGAAGATCACGCCGGACAACAACACGATGGCCAGCCCCGCCGGCCAACTGAAGCCGAGGCCCCGTTCTCCCTGCGTGCACACGTACACGAAAAGGAAGTTCTCCCCCATGCCCGCGGCCAGCGCGAACGGGTATCGGGCCACCAGTCCCATCAAGAGCGTCGCCACCGCCGCCGATAGGCACGTGGCCAGCATGACATAGCCGCTCGACATCCCCGCGCCCGTCAGCACCGCCGGCTGCACAAAAATGATGTAACTCATGGTTGCGAAGGTGGTCAGCCCCCCGATGATCTCCCCTCGAAAACTCGACCCCGACGCACGAATCCCGAAGTACCGGTCTATCGCCTCCATGTCCTCTCTCCCTCGCGGAGCGGGTCGATGCCCGCCTTGAGAGCGCGCACGCGCCCACGCTGCCACGTCCGCCGCGCCACAACGCGCTTCGTCCCCGCGTTCCCACGTCACCCATGACGATACTACGGCCCCGAGCGACATGCAAGCCCCGTTCCCGGTCCGTTTGCGGAACCCCCCTCGATCAGGCTACCATGCCTGCCGATCCCCGGTCCCTGGTTCCCGGTCCCCGACCGGTGGCCACATCAAATCGGCGGTTTCATGCCTGAAGAAGCACCAGAACAGCAAGCGCCTTCCAAGGAAAACGAGTCCGACGGCTTCATCATCGACGAGGCCGCCGATGAGGTGTTGCGCCTGCAATTAGACCGCTTCGAGGGACCGTTCGAGGTCCTCCTCTATCTCATCAAGACCCAGGAGATTGACATCTTCGATATCCCCATCGTCCAGGTGACGGAGCAATACTTGCGCTTCCTCGAGATGCTGCGCGAGGAAGACCTCGACGTGGCCGGCGAATTCCTCGTACTCGCCGCCACGCTCATCCAGATCAAGGCCCGCATGATCCTGCCCGTCGAGGTCGAGGGCGACGAAGACGAGGAAATCGAAGAAGAGGACCCCCGCCTCGAATTAGTCGAGAAACTCCTCGAATACCGCAAATTTCGGGACCTCGGCGAGAGACTCGGCGACTTGGCCGAAGCACGCGCCGACTGCTACCCACGATTCGCCAAACCGCAGCCCGAAATCATCGAGGAAGAAGAACTGAGCGAGGTCAGCCTCTACGACCTCGTCCAGGCCATTCGCAACGTGCTGCGCTACGTGCGCGAGCCCTACATCCAGCGCGTGCAGGCCGAGACCTATTCCGTCGAGCAGGGCATTACCCGCATCGAGAATCTCCTCGAGGAACGCAACAGCGTCACCTGGTCCGAGTTATGCGCCGCCACCGACGACCACCTCGAGAAGATCTGCCTGTTCCTAGCCATACTCGAGCTGTGCCGGATGAACCGCATCCGCGCGCACCAACATCAAGCGTTCGCCGACATCCGTATCTTCCCCAAGAACCCCGAGGAAGCGGACCCCCTCGATGTGGCCCTGGCGTGATACCCGGCCCCTCGGCCGACAGGCCGAGGACCTGGCCGCCCGGTTCCTCCGACGCGCCGGATACCGCATTCTCGCGCAAAACTTGCGCCTTGGCCGCTACGAAGTCGATATCGTCGCTCGCCAAGGCGACACCATCGCCTTCGTCGAGGTGCGATCACGCCGCGACCCGGACCCCGTGGCGCCGGAGAACACCGTGGGATACCGCAAACGCCGCCACCTGACCCACGCCGCCGGCCTATACATGGCCCGGCACCCCGACCCGGATATTTATTACCGCTTCGACATTGTGGCCATCATCTTTCCCGAGAAGGGCCGCCCAATCATCACCCATCTGGAGAACGCCTTTTCTCCCGAGGAATGACCCATTCGTCGACTTCCGTGTCATCGTTTGGCGGCTGCCCCTGCATTACGCACGTCCCCTGAACGCCGACTTCGCAAGCCCGCGAAACCTTTCGCGCCCACCACGGTATAATTAAGGTAGGCAGAAATGACGCGCCACGAATACCGAGGCGCGGTCGGAAAGGTACATTATGGGGAAGATTCACGTGGATAAGGAACGGCTGGCAAGGGCGGAAGGCGGTGTCCTCGACTCGAAGGACCCGGCTTTGTGGACATTTTCCATCCAGAACGAGGACATCTGTTTCTGGGGAACGTTTCCCGAGGCCGCACACACCGCCACGCTCTACGCGGAACGTCACGGCATGATCGAGGGCGCCATCAAGGTGCTGGATTGCATGGGAGCGTCGCCGCTGCGGACCGTTCACTGATCGCGTTTTCGCGCCAAGAACAGCGGCTTTCCAGGCGGGGCCGTGCCTTTGGGCTGTCTGTTGGCAGAGCCGAAGCCTAACCCCCCACACGGTAACCGCCGGGAGTCGCTTGCGCGCCCACGTCCGAGTTACCATCACTCCCGAAGGCGTGGGCGCCTCTTTCTTCAAGGATGCTGACGGCCCCTACTCGCCGGTGACGGTCTGAAGGAATGCCGCCTCAAAGCGGGCCTCGACCTCCCCCCGCGGCGGCGCGACGCCGAGAAGCCGCTTCATCGACGTTACCGGCTTATCGACGATGCCGCAAGGGACAATTAGCTCGAAATGGCCCATGTCCGGATCGATGTTGATTGCCGCGCCGTGGAAGGTGACCCAGTGGTGTACGGCAATGCCAATTGCCGCCACCTTCGCGCCCGCTACCCACACGCCGGTGTACCCCTCGACACGCTCCCCTTCGATGTCGTAAGACGCGAGCAAGCGAATTACCGACGCCTCGAGCATCCGCAGGTACCGGCCTACGCTGCACCGCCACCGGCCCAAGTCCAGGATCGGATAGGCCACGAGTTGGCCCGGGCCATGATAGGTCACGTCGCCGCCGCGGTCCGTCGCGCATACCTCGATGCCCCGTGCGCGAAGCGCGTCCGGCGCGAACAGAAGGTGCTCGGGCTTGGCGCCGCGGCCCATGGTAATCACCGGAGTGTGTTCGAGGAGGTACAACGCGTTCACGGCCTCCCCGCCCGCCACGGCGTCCCGCCGGGCAACTTGAAGCGCGTATGCTTCACGGAAAGGGGTACGGCCAGGCAACCGGACGACCTCGATAGGGAAGTCGCCTGTCTTGCGGGTTCGGCGGTGTTGTCCCTGATTCGTGTTCATGCGTTTCGTCGTATCATTCCGAGGATTGGACGATATCGACGGGATGGACAATATGGACAAAGCCCGCCTGGTTCGACTTAGTCCATCCCGTCCATCCGGTCCATCCAGTCCACCTTATTCCCCGGCCCGCCCCACGGCGCGCGGAATCCATAAGCCGGGATCGCTCAGCCCGAATTGAACTGGCGCTTGAGGGCGTCATAGAGGGCCTCAGCCAACCACTGCCGCCACTGCGGGTTCGAGAGCCGCTCGCGGTCGGCGGCGTTATTCATATTGGCGACCTCGACCAACACCTTCGTGGGGATCTGCGTGTTGCGAAGGACGGCGGGCAAGTAGGCGCGCCCGCCGCTCTGCCGGATGACGCTGCGGATGGGCGCGCTGGCGCTGTGCACTTTGAGGGGCGGATTATGCGCGCGCAGACTGGCGAGGATCGTCTCCGCGAAGTTGAGGGACAACGCCTCATCCCGGCGGCGCTGCGCGGCGGTCGTCGTGACGCGGCGGTGACCGCGCGCCTCGAGGTACTGGTCGTAGACGGCGCCCTCGGGCTGCTCGGAATCGCGTCGATACGCCGCGCCCGGAATGTAGACCATGGCGCCGCGCAGTTGTTCATTAAACAACATGTCGCAATGGATGCTCATGAAGACACACTTCCGGTCGTCCACGCCCGCCGCGCGTACCTTGCGATAGATGCTGTTGGCCAGGTACCAGCGCAAGTTGGCCGATATCTTGGCGTCGCCGTTAGGATGGGCGGGCGTGGTGAGCAGTTCCTCGTCCGTATCGTGCTGAAACCGCTTCGCGTCCGTCGGCGTGAATCCCTGGCTTCGGTCGCAGACCGTCATGTACACCTTCGCCTGGGACTTCGTCTCGAGCAACAGTTTCAGTCGGCATGCAATGTCGTAGACCAGTTCGTCTTCGTACAGGCCCGCGCTCGGGATGGCCGCGCCGTAGTCGCGCCCGCCGTGCCCCGCATCAATGACAACGACCACGCCTTCAAGCTCCTTGCTACGCACGCGCTGCTGCTGGAGGCGGCTGGCCTCGGCGCGCATCGCCTCGTACTCCTCGCGACGCGCGCTCCCCTCGGGGTGAAACCGGTCCGAAAGCAGATTAAGGGGAATACGGATCTTCGCGCCCGTGTCAATGTCACGCACGTCGCGAATGCCGCTGCGCTTCTGGACAATTGCGCAGGCATCAAGTATGTCCGCGTGGTCCCGAATATCGGTGAATCGGACGACCACGGAGGTGTAGAGGGCCTCGCCCTTCTTGATGCGATACACCGCGTGAAGACCTTCGCCGTCGGTCTCGAAGGTGAGGTCCTCGGAAAGCGGCAACGGAGGAGGCTCGCCCTCCCCTTCTCCGAGGCCGTTGACAACCGGCGTCTTGGCGGCCGCCGGTCCAGGCGCCTCCTCCGCGCGCTGCGCCGTGATGAGTAGCGGCGGCGGTTTGGGCGTGGGCGCCTGAAGCGCTTCGGGCAGGATGTCGCGCGGAATGAGCACAATCTGCCCCTTCTTCATGGGCGTGACGGCGTTTCGGTTGTGCGGCGCGCCCGCCACTGTGGCCGCATGGGCCTCGTCCCCCGTGAACCACTGGGCCATCGTCCGCCAGTCTTCCTGAGACCCGGCGCCATCGAACGCCACCACATGCCACCACCCGTAGCTATCCACGGAATCATCGGGAAACAGAGCAAGAAGCGCGGCCCGGCGCGTCACCGCGTTTACCTTGTCCAGCGAGACCGCGACCGCCATGCGACCGCGGTAGATCTTCCACTCCTCCAGATCCGCAAGGTACTTGGCGAAGAATGCTTTGGCCGCGTCGCCGCGCGGCGGAATGCACTCCAGGTAAAGCTGGAGCGCTTTCCCCGACCGGACGGCGGCAACCACGCCGGGGTCAATCTGCTGGCGCGCCAAGATATCCGCGAACGCAGGCATCCCCCAACTCACAGCGGACACCGTCAGCAACGCAAGCACGGACCGCACGCGGAAAGCAATGGCGGACCTGCTACGTGCGAATAGCGTCACCGTCCGAAATCCGCTTCTCACCAACATGCACATGGCTCCCGACGCATGCCGTTGCCCCTTCAGGCGCGTGGCCTACATATAGTATCACGACGCACGGCGGATACACAATATGTGGTGTTGGCTATGCAGACTCAAGAATCGTAGGGGCTTACGACGGCGTCGGTCGCGCGCGCTGCGCATCGAGCGCCTGGGCATGCAGCTCGCGCAGGCGAAACCGGACGTAGTGCGTCACGGCTTGGGCGTCCTCGGGTTCAAGGCCGAGAAACCGCAGGCCGAATAGGTGGGCGTTGCTGGTGCGCTCGGGAGTCGCGGCGCTCGAGACCACCTCGGCAACCGTCTTGATTTCGCGCCCGGAAGGCAGTTCGAAGCGCAGATCCACGGCATCGCCCACGCGCAACGCGACGTCGGTCTCGGCGAGCATACCGCCGGCGCTCAGATTGCGAATACGCCCGGCGATCGCGCGCGGGTGCGCTTGCTCGCGGATAGCCACCTCAAACATTGCGGGGACCCGCCAGTCCGTGCGGTGCCGGGTGTGCACAGGCGCCGCAGGACGAGAAAGCAAGAGGCCATCGCCCACGTTCTTGGGTGTTTCGAGAACCTCGAACTCATAGGACAGGAAACCGCTCTCGTCATGGAACTCAAGCTCGACGTGCATGTTTTCGAGCGGAAAGTCGACGGAGGGGAAACTCACACGAATCGCGGTCGGGTTTGTCTCCAGAATAGTCACCAGGAACCGCTGCCCCAACAGGACGAGCAGCGCGCGACTACCGACAGAAAGCGGATCCGTGTCCATATGCGTTCCTCCCTATCCATTTCATACTCGTTCTCGTCCTCGTACTCGCACGCATACAAGAATACCATAACCGGAAACATATCATCGCCTATCCGCTGCCCGCGCGCCCTAACGTGCACACTCGAAGCCCCCGCAAGGAAGAATCGAACCGCCGTTCCTGTTGGCTCGATGTGGGCTATAATGGCTTCGAGCGGCTTACGATCATGCGAATTCAACTGCTGCATCCGCCAATCTACGTGAATAAGCGCGCCGTGCAGGCGACGCGGCCCTCGCTGCCGCTCGGCCTCGCCTATGTCGCCGCCGCCCTGCGCGAGGACGGCCACGACGTGTCGGTGCTGGACGCCGTGCTGCGCAAACCGGACCAGCAAACGGTCGACGGGCCCCTGCAGTACATCGGGCTGCGCCCTGAAGAAATTGCCGAGGCTATCGACCCGGATGCGGACGCTATCGGCGTCAGTGTCATGTTCTCATTCACGTGGCCACTGGCGAAGCGCATCATACGAGGCGTCAAGGAACGCTACCCCGACAAGGCCGTCGTGGCCGGCGGCGAGCACTGCACGGGGATGCCGGAATACTCGCTGCGCGGCGCGCCCATCGACTACGTCGTGCTCGGCGAAGGCGAGGCAACGGCGCAGGAATTGTTCCGGGCCCTGTCCGAAGGACGGACGGACCTCGATCAAGTCCCCGGTCTGGCCTTCCTCAGCGACGGGCGCTTCGTGAAGACGCCGACTCGCGAGCGCATTCGCGAAGTGGACGCCCTGCGGCGGCCCGCGTGGGACCTGTTCGATCCGCAAGCGTACTATCGCATGGGGTTCGTGTTCGGCGTGGACGCGGGGATGACGATGCCCATTCTCGCGACGCGCGGCTGCCCCTACGAGTGCACCTATTGCTCGAACGCCATGATGTGGGGCCGCCGCTGGTACGCCCGCGACCCGGCCCACGTGGCGGACGAAATCGCGGCGTATCACCACGAATACGGCGCGACAAACTTCCCGTTTCACGACCTCACGGCGATCCTCAAGAAGTCGTGGATCGTCGCGTTCTGTGAAGAGTTGTTGCGCCGCGGTCTGTGCATCACCTGGCAACTGCCGAGCGGCACCCGCTGCGAGGTGGTGGACGAGGAAGTCGCCTTCCTGTTGCGGAGGACAGGCGGTTCCTCGCTCACCTTCGCGCCGGAAAGCGGCTCCGCTCGCACGCGCGCCCTGATCAAGAAGAAGATGTCCGAGGAGGACCTCATGCGGGCCGTGCGCGCCTGCGCGGCTGAGCGTCTAAACATTTCAACCTTCTTCGTTATCGGCTTTCCGCACGACACGCGGGAGGACTTGAACGCCTCGGTCCGCTTCGCCGTGCGGCTCGCGACCGCGGGTGTAAATGACATCGCCCTCTCGCTCTTTTTCCCCATTCCGAATACGGAATTGTACGAGGAACTCGTGGCCGCAGGGCGGATTGTCCCCTCGGATGATTTTCTATTGACGCCGCTCTTCGCGATGGAGCCGGTTATTCGCGACGAGGTGAACTATTGCCGGGGGCTCTCGGCGCGACAATTGACCTGGTTCAAGTACAAGATACTCGGCGCGTTCTATCTCACGTCTTTTCTCGTCCGCCCATGGCGCTTCTTCCAGATACTCTGGAACGTGGCCCGCGGCCGCGAGACATGCAAGCTCGATATCTTCCTGAACAGTCGCAAACGGCGGCTGCTCGAAAAGTTTCGTGCATAGGGCCGCAGACCCACAAGATTCACGCCCGGTTGTAGCGCCCAAGGCCCACTGATATACTGACGCGCAAGGGACACAACGGCTGGAAGGGAAGCGTATGGCCGGAGAAAGTTCTCGGATACTGCGCTCGGTGTTCTTGCGCATGGTGTTGGCGGCGGTCGTCGCCGGCGGCGCGGCGGCATGGTTTACCTCACGGATGCCTGACCAGTACCGCGCGCGCGCGCTCCTGATCATGGCGCCCATGCCCATCACCCACCAGAAGGCCCCCATGACGCAGGTGGATTTCTACGGCGACACGCCCGCGCCCTACCCGAAGTATCTGCGGCTCGGCTATATGGAGACGCTGCCGATGCCGGACTACAAGCTCATCCTGACAAGCGAAGAGATGGCGCGGCGGGTTCGCGACCGGATGCGCGCGTTGTACGAGGCGCGCGGCATGGACCCTGGCGGGCTCAGCGTGTCGGGCATCCGCCGGGCCATGGACGTGCAGGTCAAAATTTTCAAGCAAACCTACCAGGAACTCGAATACCAGCAGGTGGTCGAGTTGCTGCTCGCCGGAACGGATCCCGAAATCCTCGCGGAAGCGACAAACTATTGGGCCGAGGAAAGCATCACGTTCGCGAATGAGTTGCGCTTCGCGGGACGGCAGGGCATGCTCGATTTCTTCGACCGGCAGATCGAGGCGACCGAAGCCCTGCTCGACGGCGAACGCGCCGCCATTGAAGCCATCGAGCGGGAAAGCGACCCGGACGCCTTGGCGGACCGCATCGCGCATCTCGAACAGGCCGTAACCGAAGCGCAAATCGAGGAGGCGCGCCTTACCGCGGACCCCGAGGCGGCGCCCGAACGTCTGCCCGCGGAACACGCCCGCATACAGGCCATACTCGGACAATTGCAGCCGAAGATCGCCGAATTGCGCGAGCAATGGGCCGCGCAGCGCCGACAACTCGATCGGCACAGGCACAAGGCGGCCTACTACGAGAGCCAACTCGAGGAACTGGCCATGGGGCAATACGCCGCGCGCGTAACCTCGCAGGACGTAACCCCCGAGTTCAAGGTCGCGTCGCCCGCGTTCCCCCCGGAGGACAAGACCGGCCCCATGCGGTCGCTGATTGTCGTGGCGGCGGCGGTCCTGGCGTGCATGGCCATGCCGGTGCACTACTTCGCGATGTACGCGCTGCGGCGTTACGTGGAGCAGCTTGAAGATCGAGGCTAAAGGCAGCGCAAAGAGCCACACGGAGTTCGCGGGGGCATGGACACTATGGACGATATGGACACAACGGACGATCCGCGTGAAGCACGCTGCCTGGGAGAAAGTTTTGGGGACGCTCGATGACGCCGGGCCGGGCGCTTGTGCGCGCCGCGGTCCGTACGGCGGCGTTCAAGTTCCTGCTCCAAACCCTGTTTGTCCGGCGCGCGGGTCTGGCAATCGGCCTCTGGACGACGCTGCGCCCCCACGCCGCTTTCGTCGTTGCCATCGTTAGTGGCATCGGTCTCGGGGGACAAGCTTGGCTGGGCATTCGCGGCGAGTGCCTTCGCGGCTCTTTCATTACGGCTGCGCATCGTCACCCTGGCGCAACTTCAGCTGGCCCTCTCCGTGCTCGGTCGCCCGCAAGCGACGCGCATTCCCCATCGCCGGTGTTCGTCCCGGCTGGTCGAAGCCACCCATGCCATGACTTACCCTATTGCCGTGGGACAGGCGCGGTGCGATAATGAGGCGTGGGAACTCGGGGGGGGCCTACTGGAGACGCGCCATGTGCCGCATGAGAAACCGTTCCACGTCGCTGATTGCTGCCGTTGTGTCCGCACTCTGCCTCGCCGGTATGGCGGGCTGTCCGCCAAAGAAAGGCCCCACCGCCGCCTTCACCGCCGCGCCCCGGTCCGGTCCGGCGCCGCTCGCGGTCCAATTCACCGACGCGTCGAATCCCGGCGACGGCGCCATCACGTCCTGGTCGTGGACCTTCGGCGACGGCGCCTCCAGCTTGGCGCAGCACCCGGCGCACACGTATCCAAACCCCGGCAGCTATGACGTGGGGCTCACAGTGACCACGCAACACGGCAGCGACACCCGCTTCGAAACACGGTATGTCGTCGTAAGCCCAAGCGAGGGCGAAGGCGAGGGCGAGGGCGAGTTTGCCGGCTTCCTGGAGGTACCGGACCCGCTTTCGGGGGACAACCCGCGTTACGCGCTTCCGGCGGCGGCGGCCCCGCAGCCGGGCGCTTACGTGAACGACGTGGCCTTTGGCACGCGCCAGCGCCGCGTTACGCAGACCGAAGGCATGCGCCACGAGTACTCGCGCTTTGACCCGTTCAACGCGGACGGGTCGCGTATCCTCCTGACGCATCTCCCCACCGGCGATTGGCGCGTCTATCGCACCGCCTCCGTCCCGTATGACACGCCGGCCAATCTGGTCGCCACGCTCAACATCGAGGAGCCGCGCTGGGACCCGCAGGACCCGGACCTCATCTGGGGCAACATCGCGTTTCGCATCATCCGGGTGAACGTCGCGACCGGCGCCGAAACCACGGTGAAAGACTTTGCTCAAGACCCGACAATCGGCCCGCTCCTCGCGGCGCAGCCCGATCTCTATCGAATCACGATGCGCGACGAAGGCGAGTCCTCGATAGACAAACGGTACTGGGCCTTCGCGATTCAGGGAAGCAATGACGACTACCGAATCCGCTATGTCTTCTGCTGGGACCGGACGCCGGACCAAGTACTCGGGCTGCTCCCCTTATCCACCGGCGAATCGATCATCGACTGGGTCGGCATGTCCGCCCTCGGAAACTTCGTGCTCATCGGCGGTGAATGGGACAACGGCGGCAACCTCACGGGATTGACCATGGCCAACCGCCACCTTACGCAGTTCAATCGCCTCGACTACTCCACGGCCCACGCGGACGTCGGCCTGGATACGAACGGAAACGAGGTCGTCGTGATGCAGAACGTGCGCACGGACTATATCGACCTCATCCCGATTGATTGGGCGACGCAGCCCATTCTCGAAGCCGGTGGCGACTACGCGGGCACGAATCGCGTGCCGCTCATGCGTCTCTTCTACGACAATTCCCCAATCGGTTTCCGCGGCGGTGTGCACATTTCATGCAATCACCCCGGCTACGCCGTCGTATCCACCGAAACGCCCCTCGGTGAACCCGAGCAGAATTGGCTCGACCGCACGGTCACGCTGGTGTACTTGGACCCCGCCGCCCCGCGCGTCTTCTACCTGGCCAAGGTCTATGGCACAACCGGCGCCTACTGGGAGGAAACGCACGGGACCATCGCGAACGACGGCTCGAAAATCGTCTGGGCAACCAACTGGAACCGCAACGTAGGCCAGGAACGCGTCTGGGTACAACAACTGGACATGCCCGCGAACTGGGAAGACTCCCTGTAACGCCGGCTCGAACCGTTGCGCGGACTTGGCTGAATCACATCGATACGACGATCGGGCAGAATCCATCGTCCGTGCCCGCGTCCGGGCAATACTCGTAGCCGCTCGCCTGATACAACTGCACCACCCGCAGCAATTCGCTTAACGAAATGCTCCAGTCGCCGCCCGGCGGTTCATAGTCCGCGCTATGTGGCGTACAGGCCGTGTCGAGCCCCGGCCCGGCCACGTAGCCGTCCTCGGTCGCGTGGGGCGGACGCGCGCAGTACAGCCCGCCCGCGTTGTAGAACTGGATTATCCGAAGCACTTCCACGAGATCTATTCGATTGTCGCCGTTGACATCCGACGAGTGATAAACAACGGGCGGCACGCCTTCGCCTTCGCCTTCACCCTCACCCTCGCCCTCGCCTTCCCCTTCACCCTCGCCCTCGCCTTCACCTTCACCTTCACCTTCACCTTCACCCTCGCCCTCGCCCTCGCCTTCCCCTTCACCCTCGCCTTCACCCTCGCCTTCACCTTCACCTTCACCCTCGCCCTCGCCTTCGCCTTCACCCTCGCCTTCGCCTTCACCCTCGCCTTCGCCCTCACCCTCGCCTTCGCCCTCACCCTCGCCTTCACCTTCGCCTTCACCTTCGCCTTCGGCAGACGCATCGAAGTAATACCATGCCGGGAGCGTACCGCGTGTCAGGAACGTTTGGCCGTCGCATTCAAGGGGATCGCTGTCGCGCAGCCACCGAGGAATCACAAAGTCCTGCCGGGACTGCACGCCCCGGGCGCGATAATTCTCAAACACCTCGTCGGTTATCAGGTGAAAATACGAATACAAGTCGTCCAATCCCTGAATCGCAATGTCCGTGTTGTGACTTGCATACGTTCCGAGCGGCTGCCCGGCCCGCAGGTGAGAGCCGACGGCAAGCGATGGGATCACGTTGATGTGGAAGATTGTTATGCGGTAAGTAGGATATCCGTCGGGAATGTATTCGATCTTCTTGCCTATCCACTCGTCCTCAAGTCTGTCAATGGTTCCCGATGCCGGCGCGTATACGCGCAGTTGACTCCGGTCCAACTCTGGATACGGGTCGAAGTAGTGCTTCTTGCTGCGGCAGGTTTCGTCGCCGACATGGCTGTAATCGTGCCCCGCCGAAGACCTAAAAAGGGACACGCGCTCAATCGTACTGATATCGACAAAGTCTTTGACGAGAAACTTGGGCAGGTCCGCACCTTCCTCTTCCCCTTCACCCTCACCCTCACCCTCACCCTCGCCTTCACCTTCACCTTCACCTTCACCTTCCGCCCCGCACGGTATCGCAAGCATGACAAGGCCGCCCACTCCGTCGGCGACGTAAGCAGTCTCGTTCGACACCGAAACGGCCAGGCATTCGCCGGGCGTGTCATAGGTGTCGAGCAGCGCGGGATCGCTCGGGTTGGAGACATCAATGAGGCTGAGACCCGCGTAGCCCGCCGCCACGGCCGCCACGTTCCCGGACAAGGCCACGCCCCAAGCCGGGGCGCCCGTGGGTTGCCCGCCCAGCAGCACCGGTTCGGCGGGATTGCCCATATCCACGATCCGCAGACCGGCCGAGTCCGCCGCGAGATACGCGATCTGGTTTCGCATCGCTATGGATTGCACCACGCCGTGCGTGTCATCCGCGCCAAGCACCGCCGGATCGGCCGGATCGGACAAATCGACGACGTACAGCCCGTTCGGCCCGCAGGCCACGTAGGCTTTCCCCCCGGCGATCCGAACATCCCACGCGGGCGCGGCCTCCGCGCACGTACCGACCAGAGACGGCTGATCCGGCTGGGCCACGTCGATGACCTGCAATCCTGCGGCGCCGTCAGCCACGCAGGCGAGGCCGCCGGCCACCGCCACCGCACGCGGCTGGCCGGGCGTGTCACACACACCGATCATTACCGGACTTGCCGGGTCGTTCACGTCCAATATCGTCAGGCCATCTTCCCAATCAACGACATAGAGCAGCCCCCCGGCCACAGCCAAGCCGAACGTCGGCCCCGTCGTGTAATGCGCGGCGAGCATCTCGGGCGAGGCGGGATTCGTCACATCCATGATGCGCACGCCCGCGTGGCCATACGCCAGATACGCCGTGGTCCCCGACACCCTGGCGTCGTAAACGTGCCCCGGTCGGCTGAATCGGCCAATCAGCGCGGGCTGAGACGGATCGCTCACGTTGTACACTTGGAGTCCGAAACGTCCGTTCGCGGCATAAACGGTGCCCGCGTTGTGCGCCACCGACCACAGGAAACCCGGCGTCTCATACGTCCCAATGACCCGCAGGTCATCCGGGTTACTTATCGTCGCCACTTTCAAGCCTTCCAGGCCGTCCGCCAGATACGCGAAATCGCCCGACACCGCCGTGTCAAAAACATTGCCCGCTACGCCGCGCCGCCCGATCTGCGTCGGCGACGACGGGTTGCTCACGTCCACCGGGATCATACCCGCCCAGTCGTCCGAGACATATGCCACGCTCCCCACAAGCGTCACGGACCGCGCGCTCCCCGTCATCTCCAGCGATCCCCGAATGTACGGGCTCAGGACGTTGGACACATCCACCACCTGGAGCCCGGGGTAGCCGTCCCCGACGTACGCGAAGTTCCCCGCCGCCGCCACGCCGCGCGCGTTCCCCGGCGTGTCCACCAAATTGCCCAAGGTAGGCCGGGTCGGTACGTTGACGAACACCAGTTGCAGCCCCGCAGCCCCCATGCCTACGAACGCCAGCCGCCCCGCCACACCGACACCGCGCGCGGGCGCCGGGGTCACAACCCCGCCAAGCAAAGTCGGCGCCGACGGATCCGCAATATCGACGATATGCAGTCCCGCCGGCCCGTTGGCCACGTAGGCGAGGTCGCCGACCACCGTAACGTCCTGAACCAACTCCGAGAAGTGAGTGCTCGCCAAGGCCTGAGGCATCGTCGGCGTCGTCGCGTCCACGACCGTCAGCCGCGGCCCTTCGCCCACAAGCACCGTCGTGCCCGAGACGGCCACCGTGGCGCAGATTCCCCCGACTTGGCCCACAAACTCGATGCAGCCTGTCTCCGCCTTGGCGGACACCCGCGCGGGAAGCGCGTCGCTTGTCTCGAAAAAGTCCTGCGACGCGGTAACGGCCAGTTTATCGTACCGCTCAATGCCCTCCGCAGCCCCGCCAGACGCCGCAACCACCAACAACGCGACGGCGGCGCACCCCATCGTTGTGCCGGCAAATATACTACGTGCCACTGCTTCTGCCTTTCACCAAGCGACCAATACCCTGAACAAGAAGCCGCCGGCCCCTATTTCAGGACCGGCGGCCTGACTACGCAATCAGATGCGAAGCGGGCTGTCTAGCACCGCCGGCGACGCCGCAACGCGCCCGCGCCCGCCAACGCGCTGGCAAGCGCCAACGCCGCAACGCCGGCAAGACCGGCCACCGGCAACGCCGTGCCAACCGTCAACTGCGCCTGCGACTCGATACTGGTGAAGTCGTCCGACACCACCACTTGGTATAGGCCCTCGTCTTCCTGCGCGATCTCGACGAAGGTCATCTCCGTCGTCTGCGTGCCCGTATGCAAGGCATCGTCAGCCAGCGGCACAAACGCCTTCGTGCCGTCGTCCTTGTACCACTGGAAGCGCACCGTACCCAGACCGCCCGCCACCTCGACCGACCACTCGAAACGCTGCCGCAGCCGCACGAACTTGTTCTCCAGACCGCGGATGAACTGCAGATCGTTCGCGATCTCGACCGTACCCGTGTCCGAACGCGTCATCTTCACCTGGTCCGTCAACTGCGCCGCGAACGTGTACAGGCCCGCGCCCAACGCCGTCGGCGACACGGTCAGCACCGTCGTGTTCGGGGCGCCAAGGATGATCGTCCCCGCGCCCGCGTTCTGCTCCGCCACCACCGGGTTAACGCCCGCGCGACGCCACATCGAACTGTACGGCGGCATCCCGCCCTCGAAGTGGACCCGGAGCTGGAACGGCGGCTCGCTCACGTAGGCTTGCACGTCCGCCGGACGATCCAGGATCACCAGCGCGTCCGAGACCCGCAGCGTCGCCGAATTCGACGTCGCCTCCCAGTTGCTCGACGGCGAACCGCCAACCTCCGAAGGCAACGACGTCACCTGGCACCGGTACCGGTTCGCGTCGTCGGCCAGCGCCACCGACGCCAGCGTCAGCGTTGTCGATGTCGCGCCGGACACGACGCCCCCGTTGCTCAGCGGCGACCAACTCCCGCCGCCGTCCGTGCTCACCTCCCACAGGTAGCTGCGCTCGCCGCGCAGGCCGCCCGTCGCAACCACCGAGAACGACACGCTCTCGCCATCATAGCGGTTCGCGGACGCCGGATGCGTCGTCACCGATACCGCCGCGTACACGCCCAATGTCGCCGGAAGCGATTCGCCCGCGTTGTTCGCCGGCACGGTGTCCCGGACGATCGCGCGGTACTCGCCCGCGTCGCTCGTCTGCGCGGTCGCGCCCACGCGCACGCCGCCAAGCTGCAGCGTCGCCGAGGTCGCGCCGCTCACCGTCGCGCCTGAGCCCGACGGGTGCGCACCGTTGCTCAATTGCGTCTCGAACACACCGTTGTTCCAGTACCACTCGTAGCTGTACGAACCCGGATCGCCGCCGTCCGGCGTCACCGAGAAGCTCACGTTGTCGCCATCGTACACGTCCAGGTCGTCCGGCTCGTCCACAATCGTGATGTGATTCGAGACCGTCAGCGTGGCCGACGCCGTCGCCGTGCACTTGTTCTGATGACCCGGCGTCGGGCCGGGGCACGGCGCCTTCGCGTCATTCGCCACCACCGCGTACGTTCCCGCGTCCGCTAGACGCAGACCCGTCACCGTGATCGATGTCGTCCCCGCGCCGGACACCTGCGAACCCGATCCCGACGGGTGATTCCCGTTCACCAGCAGGTTCCCGTTCCAGGTCCACGCGTACGTGTATGGGTCCCCCGTGGTGAACGGATACCCGCCCGTCGCCTGCGCCGTGAACGTCACGTCTTCCGTCACGTTCTTCGTATCGTCCTGCGGCGCCGTCGAGAAGCTCACCTCGGGCCGCACCACGATCGCCGCGTTCGCCGACGTCCTCAGGTCGTCGGGACTCGGCAGCGTGCCTACAGGCTGAAGCGTTACCGTCACGTTGTAATTGCCGCTGTAGCCCACGTTGTCCGGATAGATAAACGGCGGCGCCGGGGCCGCACCCGACTTCACCGGGTCGAACTTCATCGGGTTCCGCGGCGAAGGCGTTATCGACACGCCGTTGTAGCGCCACGCGAACCCGTAGTTATCCGGCGCCGGGCACGGATTCTCCGGGGTCGGCGTGGCCGGAACCGGCACGCCGCCGATCACCGCCACGTTCATGTACTCGACGTTCCCATTGTAGTACTCGCCGCCCACCGGCTGCCGTACGATCGCTATCCGGTCCCGGATCGTCACATCGGACTCGTTCGAAGTCGCGGTGCTCTCCGGCGGCGCGGGCGGAGTGCCCGGATACGAGTCCGTCACCACGCAACGGTAATCGCCCGTGTGAATCTGATACAACGGACGGTCAATCGTCAGCGTCGCCGTCGTCGCGCCCGAGATTTCCAC
>JAKQEQ010000194.1 GCA_029556545.1 Candidatus Hydrogenedentota bacterium | reverse complement strand
TGGATCTGGCCGCGATGAGAGAATCATCCTCAGCTTCGGGTATCGTTCCGCAAGTTCCTGAAGATCGTCGGAGACCCGACTTCTGGAGACCTGACCCAGTTCATCGAAGCCATCGAGAATGAGTAGAAACTGGCCCTGCTTCAGCGCCTCTCGTAAGAAGCCGTGGTCGACCTCTAGCCCCCCCAAATTGAGCGCCTTTAGGATCTCCTCCTCTAGTACTACTTTGTTAGATTCGCTCGACCGGCTGTGATCGGTTTTGTGGACATTGTACAGAGTGCGGAGATTCAGTACGCTCCGCGCTGGTGACCGACGCGCAGGCCCGGCGACAATTGCAGCGGCTGATGACGTGGCTGGAGCAGTTCAAGGTGTGCTTCGGTCGCCGAGCGCAGCTGCTGGCCCTTCGGCGGTACGTGCAAGGGCTGCTCAGCGACAGTGCGCGCAAATCGATGGAAGCGATGCTGGCGCGCGTGACGGATCCGGGCTCGTATCAGGCCTTCCAGTACTTCATTAGCGATGCCAAGTGGGATGCGGATCGGGTCTGGCGTCGCTTGCGTGAGGTGCTGCCCGTACGCGAGGGGATGGTCATCATTGATGGCACCAGTTTCCCGAAACAAGGGGAGGCATCAGTCGGCGTGGCGCGGCAGTACTGCGGGGCGTTGGGCAAGATTGCCAACTGCCAGGTCGCGGTGACGGCGGCGTTGTGGCACCGCGCGCGGGCCTACTTGGTGGGGGCACAGTTGTATTTGCCCGAGGCGTGGCTCACGCCGGCGGCGCGGGATCGCGCCAAGGTGCCGTCAACGACGACGTTTCAGGAGAAGTGGCGTCAGGCGGTGGCGCTGTTGCACGACATCCGGCGTGACGGGGTGCGCATCACGGGCGTGCTCGCGGATGCGGAATTCGGCGACACCACCGCCTTCCGCGCGGTGCTCCATGCGGGCGAGATCCCGTACGCGGTGGGCATTTCGTCGCACTTAACCGTATTCCGCGGTCGCCCTCCGGTCACGGTCCCGCCCTCGCCGGCCGTCGGACGCCCGCGGACGCGCGGCCGAGTCCCGACACACATCCGGCCTGAAGCCGTCGCGGCGATCGCCGGGCGGCAGCGCCGCTGGACGACCGTGTCGTGGCGCAATACGCCGGGCGCACCGGCCTGGACCGTCCGCGCCATGGCCCTGCGCGTCACCCCGGCGCACGACTGGCAACGCACCCTGGCGCCCGAGATCTGGCTGCTCTGCGAGCGCGACACTGGCCGCACGCCACGGACCAAATACTTCTTTGTGCATCTGCCCGCCACGGCCTCGCTGAAACAGCTCGTGACGTTCGCGCATCAGCGCTGGGCGATCGAACAGCAATATCAAGAACTCAAGACGGAACTCGGCTTCGACCATTTCGAGGGCCGTTCCCTCCCCGGCTGGCAACATCACGCCGTCCTCACGGCCCTGACGTATAACTTCTTGCAGATCGAGCGCGCACGTCGGCATCCGACGCTCACGTTTCCGCAACTCCGGGCGATCGTCCAAGAGATCTTCACCGCGTACCTCTTTGCTCAACAACCGCGTTACCTTCGCCGCATCGAAGCACTCAAGGGCGTCCAGCTGCGAATCTAACAAAGTAGTACTAAGGTCGGCCCGGGATCCCTTTATGTCGCTTGCTCTGGTCGACCTACGCCTCCAGACGCGTGACGATGGAATTCGACTCGGTCGAGCGTTGTTGGGTCGCTTCGGGATTCCGTTTGTTCTTATTAGCGGCAACCTGAACACCGACGTAATAGTGTCCGCAGTGAGGTCGGGAGCCCTCGATGTGC
>JAKQEQ010000089.1 GCA_029556545.1 Candidatus Hydrogenedentota bacterium | reverse complement strand
TGCGAACAGTACGGCGTCAACAGCATCGAGAAGGTCGATGGCGGCTACGCCAAGGGCTACACCCACGCCCTCACGCACTGGCGCAAGCTGCTGGGCGATCTCAACACGCTGCGCAACCAGCGCGGCATGTGCGTGATCGTCCTGGCGCATGCCAAGGTCGAGAAGTTCGAGGACCCCGAGTTCAGCGCCTACGACCGCTATTCGCCGCGCCTGCACAAGCACGTCACGGCGCTGCTGACGGAGTGGTCGGACGCGGTGCTGTTCGCCACGCGCAAGATCATCACCAAGACCGAGGACGGCGGGTTCGGGCGCGAGCGCACCATCGCCGCCGGTCTCGGCAAGGATGGCGGCGAGCGCATCCTCCGCACCGTCGGCAGTCCGGCCTGCGTGGCGAAGAACCGCTACGACCTGCCCGCAGAAATCCCCCTCTCGTGGCCTGCGCTGATGAAGGCGCTGGTCGCCAGTCCGATGTCCGCGTCCGGGGCGGTCCCGGCGCGGGGAAACGAGTCCGCAACCAACAACAGCAAGGAGTAACGAGTCATGGCAAACCTCAATGGATTCAACGCGTCCGAAGTCGAACCGACCAGCAGCTTCGAACCGATCCCGGCGGGCAAGTACCTGGCCGCGATCACCGACAGCGAGATGAAGCCCACGAAGAACGGGAGCGGGAACTACCTGCAACTCACGTTCACGATCATCGAGGGCCAGTACAAGAACCGCGTCCTCTGGGCCCGGCTCAACCTCGCCAACCCGAACGCCACGGCGGTGAAGATCGCGCGGTCGGAGCTGTCGGCCATCTGCCACGCGCTGGGCGTCATGCAGCCCCGCGACAGCGTCGAGCTGCACAACCTCCCGCTGGTGATCGTCGTGAAGCTCAAGAAGCGCGAGGACACCGGGGAACTCACGAACGAGATCAAGGGCTACGACCGGAAGGCTTCCGCCGGGCAGGCGCAGCAGGCTCCGGTGACCGACAACACGCCGCCGTGGAAACGGTAAGGAGGGCGGCATGCCGCTGACGCTTCCTTACCCGCCCAGCGTGAACCATTACTGGCGGCGGGTTGGGCTGCACACCCTGATCAGCCGGGAGGGCCGGACGTTCCGACAGAACGTCTGCGCCCTCCTCGGCGGGGGCGGCTCGCGCAATCCGCCATCGGGAGGCCGCATCGCCCTGGCGATGGACGCCTTCCCGCCGGACCACCGGAGGCGCGACCTGGACAACATCCAGAAGCCGGTGCTCGACGCCCTGGAACACGCGGGCGTCTACGTGGACGACAGCCAGATCGATCTGCTCGTGACGCGCCGCCGCGAGGTGGTGCCCGACGGCAGATTGCTGGTTGAAGTCGTGGAGTTTCCCCTGTGTCGATGTCCAGTCTGCGGAAAGGACATGTCTTGATGGAATTGCGCCCCTACCAGAAAGAGGCGGTCGTCGCCGTCTACGATCACCTGCGCAGCCGGGACGACCACCCGTGCGTCGTCATCCCGACGGCGGGCGGCAAGACGCCGGTCATGGCGACGATCTGCCGCGACGCCGTCCAGCAGTGGAACGGGCGCGTGCTGATCCTGGCGCACGTCAAGGAACTGCTCGAACAGGCAACCGAGAAGCTCCACGCGATGGCCCCGGACCTGTGGAACAAGATCGGGGTCTACTCGGCGGGCCTCAAGTGCCGCGACACCGAGCACCCGATCATTGTGGCGGGCATTCAGTCTGTCTTTCGCCGCGCGGCCGAGCTCGACCGCTTCGACCTGATCCTGATCGACGAGGCGCACATGCTGCCGCCCGATGGCGAAGGCATGTACCGCACCTTCCTGGCCGAGGCCCGCGCCGTGAATCCCAACGTGCGGCTGGTCGGCCTGACGGCCACACCCTACCGCATGACCACCGGCATGATCTGCGGACCGGAGAATCTTCTCAACCACGTCTGCTACGAGGTGGGCGTGCGCGAGTTGATCGTGCAGGGCTTCCTCTGCGGCCTCAAGACCAAGGCCGGACGCCGCAAGGCCGACACCTCGGGACTGCACATCCGGGGCGGCGAGTTCATCGCGGGCGAGGTCGAGGCCCTGATGGACGACGACACGCTGGTGCGTTCGGCCTGCGGCGAGATCGTCCAGCACACGCAGGACCGGCATTCCGTCCTGGTCTTCGCCGCCGGGGTGCAGCACGCCATGCACGTCCAGCGCACGCTGGGCGAGATGGGCCACGAGTGCGGGTTCGTCTGCGGCGACACGTTGCCGTTCGAACGCGCTGACACCCTCAAACGCTTCAAGGACGGCGGCCTGAAGTACCTGGTCAACGTCAACGTCCTGACCACCGGCTTCGACGCGCCCAACATCGACTGCGTGGCGCTCCTGCGGCCGACGAACTCCCCGGGCCTCTACTACCAGATGGTCGGTCGCGGCTTCCGGCTGGACCCGTCGAAGGAGAACTGCCTCGTGCTGGACTTCGGCGGCAACATCCTGCGGCACGGGCCGGTCGACGCGCTCGAGATCAAGGATCGATCCGGCGGCAACGGCGAAGCGCCCGCCAAGGAGTGTCCGCAGTGCCAGGCGGTGATTCACGCCGCCTACGGCATCTGCCCTGAGTGCGGCTACGCTTTCCCACCGCCCAAACGCGAGCAGCACGACCACGAGGCGTCCACGGCCAGCGTCCTTTCCGGCGAGGTCACCGAGACCGAGCACGAGGTCGAGGGCGTCTACTACGGCGTCCACGTCAAGCGCGACGCATCCGAGGACCACCCGCGCACCATGCGGGTCGACTACAAGGTCGGGTTCAACGACTACCGCAGCGAGTGGGTCTGCTTCGAGCATACCGGCTACGCCCGCGCCAAGGCCGAGGCATGGTGGAGGGCTCGGTCCCGCGAGCCGTTCCCGGAGTCGTCGGAACAGGCCGTGGAGATCTGCGAGGCGGGCGGTGTGGCCGAGACCCTCTCCATCACCGTGCGGTCGGTGACGGGCGAAAAGTACGACCGCATCACGCACCACAAGTTGGGGCTCATCCCGCCGCGCCTGGACGGCAGTGACGAGCGCGACGACGGCAATCTGCCGGAATACCAAGGACCGGAGGACGATGATTTGCCCTTCTGACAATCATGGAAGCGACAC
>JAKQEQ010000080.1 GCA_029556545.1 Candidatus Hydrogenedentota bacterium | reverse complement strand
CGCGAAGACCTCTTCTACCGCCTCAACGTGGTGGTCATCGTCCTGCCGCCGCTACGGGAACGCAGGGAAGACATCCCGGCGCTAATGGACCACTTCCTCAAACGCTACTGCCGCGAGAACGGACGCCGTGTCCGCGGCTTCGCGCCGGCCACACAGAAGCGTTTCCTCGCCTACGATTGGCCCGGCAACGTCCGCGAACTCCAGCACGCCATTGAACAGGCCATTGTCCTCGCCTCCGACGACGCGCCGCTGCGCCCCGAGCAGTTCTTCCTCGGCGGGGTCCAAGCGGTGCTCGGCGGCGCGGCCTCCGCCGGCATAACCGCCGGGGCCACCGTCGCCGATGTTGAAAGACGGCTCATTTTCGCCACCCTCGAACATTGCGACGGCAATCGCACCCGCGCCGCCGAAATGCTCGGCATTTCCGTGCGCACCCTGCGCAACAAGCTCAACGAATACCGCGTCGAACAAGGCCACGACCAATAGCGCGTCGGCGCGCCCGGTTATACAAGGCCCCGCCGACGGGGCGTCGGCGGGGCCGATGTACAGCGTTGATGAGAGCCTACTCCACTGCGCAGCCGTTGTCGGTGCTCGGGTACGGCTCGGTATAGCCCCCGATCTCATTGATCTCCGTGATCCCGCCGGTTAATCCATCGATTTCGAGGACATGCCACATGATGCCCTCGCCTTCGGTGGGGACATTGATGGTGGCGATGAGCCCTGTCGAGTCAAATACCTGCACCTGCGCCCCGGACTCGGCCAAGCTCGGGAACCCGGAGAAGTTATGCACGGCATAAATGTAGGTGCCCTCGAGTCTCCGCTGCCGGATGGTGATGGTCTCCGGGCCGAAACCGGTCGTATCATCCGTGTCCAACGCCGCGAAGGGACATGCTTCCAGGCTGCCTCTCAACCCGAAGTAAACGTGATAGGGCATCTCGATGGGCAGCCAGAGATGCGAGTCCAGATCGCTGGGGGTCTGACCCCAGGTGAGGACCAGGCGCATTTCGCCGAGCGCCAGCAAGGCCGAAAGACTGAAGTTGACCACCGTATTCGCGCCCACCGTCACCACCACATTCTCCTGTCGGCTGCGAAGAAAACCTGCGGCCTGCGCCTCGAGCGTAAACGCGCCGCCCGGAAGCTCGGGAACCAGATACAGGCCAACGGCGTCGCTCGTCACTGTGGTCAGGATGTTTGCGCCTTGCAGTACTTTGACCGTCGCGCCGGGAATCGGTAGGCCGCTTGCGGCGTTCGTGATCAAGCCCGAAATGCTGCCCCCTGCGCCCACGTTGAACGCGAGCGTGTTGGAGGCGGTCTCGGGAAGTCCCCAGTGCCCGCTGTAGTAGGCGGTCACCTGGTAGTCCCCGGACGCGATCAGGTTGTAGCGCGACTTGCCAAGATCGTCGCGCAACAAAGTCACGACGGTATTCAGCGATTCTTCCGGTTGCAGCGTGACGAAGTCCGCGTCATAGTCGATGCCGCGCTTGGCCCTGCTGCCGCCGAAAGGCACCCGCTCCGTGGCGCCGTCGCGCACAATCTCGAACCAGAGCGGATAGCCCTCGAGCGCAATCTGATCGAGCACGCGGATAGACTGCGTCGAAACATTACGGTGGGTCACCGTAACCGGGATTTCTTCGCCGAGTTCGAAGGCGGTTTGCCCCAATGCAATGGTCAGTTCGAGGGGAGAAATCTCCTGCTGCGGCGTTGCCGGGGCCTGGGCGAGCCCGGCCTTGCCGCCCGGTGGCGGCCAACTGGCCGGGTTGAGCCAGCCGTCGCGCGTAGCGTTGTCCACCGCGCTTCCGTCGCGCTTGATGCCGTTCCCGTTCGTGATAATGCCGCCGAACAGGTCCTTCTCGAGTTCGTTGCCGGCCTCGCCGCCCGGCTCGGCATTCGTCCACTTGCCTCCGTCATGCTTGACGTCCCACTTCCAGTGCGCGGTTTCATGCAGGATAGTGATAGCCATGAGCAACGTGGTGTTCTTCTTCTGGTCCGCCGTAGCGCCGTCGCCGCAGCCGTTCCAGACGTTGTTGCTCACGTAGAACTGATCATCGCGGTCCCCCTGCTCATTGCCTTTGAACTCGCCATAGCTGTTCCCTATGTCCCCGTTCTTGAGTTCGGGGCCCGCCGCGTCGGCCAACTCGACGTCGAGGTCGCCGTCCGGCGTGTTGAATTTGGCGTAAGCCGCGCGCCCGGCCGCCGACTTCGCGATGGTCTTGGCGAGTTGGAGCGCCTCGAAGAGGCAGTCACTATTTCGCATGGCCGGGTCCAGCCGCGAGAGGGTCCACGGCCCGATATAGGCATAGTCGACGTTCATCCAGGAAAAATGGTTTGTCGTGAATGCCGCGTACAAATCGCCTGGAAACGTGCCGTCCAGGATCGAAGGCTCGGCATCCTCGGGCAAGACGGTTCGACTGCCGTCTTCCACCCAGCCGATCCCTTCCTGCTCCCACATGTTGATCGCTTCGTTGTACGTGTAAATCGGTATCTCGATGCGGTCCGTGCCGTTGGAAATGTCCTCGAGGTCAATCCACTGGGTGAACGGAATGCGGGACCGTATCGTGACCGCATGGGACAAGTCGTGCACCGGATTTCCGGCCGCGTCGAACGCCTCCATCCACAAGAAGACCGTCGAGTTCAATGGAATGTTGCCCATTTCAGCGAATTCGCCGGGGAAGGCTTCGGGGTTTTCATCCGGATCGTAGGCCGCGCCAAACAGTCGGTCCACTTCAGGCGGCAACCCGTCCACCTGAATCGAGCCGTCGTCGCTCACGCTGGTCCCGTTCGTGACCGTCATTTCACGGTCCGCGGGATTTGGGATGATGATTGTGCCCATATCCGCCGGGCCGGCTTCGGCGGTCGTCCACTTGGCCGTCTGCACCGCCGGCAGCCCCTCCGGTTGGAAGCTGACCTCCACGAGCACCTTCACGGGCAGCGCGTCAATATCGAGCCCGAACGTGAAATTGCCGTTCTCGTCCGTGGTGGCGCTTTGCTCCTGCAACGGCTGCAGGAGCGGCAAGGGCAATTGCTGCAACACCTGCATAAGCAGCGGGTTGCTCTTGAACTCGGGACGCGACCAGTCGGTCGCAAACATGCGTTGCACCGCGGCCTGTCGCAACGCGCTCAGCATTTCCTCCGCGATGACGCTGCCCAACACCGCCGCGCCCGCCACGGGGCCGCCATCGTCAAAGAGGACCCGCCCCGAAACGGTAAACGGTCCCTTCGAGACCACGAGGTCCACGCCGCTGCCCGCCGCCGCGCTCGAACCCGCCGCCGGGTTCTGGCTGATTACGAGGCCCGCCGCAACCGTGGCGCTGAATGCCTCCGTGACCACGCCCACGGACAGCCCGGCGCTGATGATCGCGGCTTCCGCCGCCGCTTGGGCAAGCCCGACCACGTTCGGTACGATCGGCAGTCCCTTCGACACCACCAGCGCCACCGCCGTTCCCGCCGGGACGCTCGATCCCGCCGTGGGGCTCTGGCTGATTACATTGCCTGCGGGAACCGTGGCGCTGTACGCCTCCGTGACCGCGCCCACGGACAACCCCGCGCTGATGATCGCGGCTTCCGCCGCCGCCTGCGCGAGTCCGACCACATCAGGCACGATTCGGGCTTCCGGGCCCTTCGACACCACCAGCGCCACCGCACTGCCCCGAGCCACCTTCGTGCCAGCCGCGGGACTCTGGCTTATCACCAAGCCCTCCGCAACAGTATCGCTGTATTCCTCCGTCACGGACCCCACCGTCAGCCCGGCGTTCACAATCGCCGCCTCCGCCCCGGCCTGCGTAATGCCGAGTACGTCGGGCACCGTCACGCGGCGCGGGCATCCGCCCATGGAAATGAGCGTCAACAGCATGAGGGTTATCAACAGACTCTGGCGTAACGTGATCTTCCTAGACATGGACCCTTCCCTTTCGACTTGGCCTTGCGCCATGGCTAACTGCAAATGCCCCACGCGGGGGAGACCGACCTCACAACACCTATTCGCGCTTCGTACTGCAACCGGGCCTGCGCCCACGGCACCCTTTTGGTAACAATGAAATGCCCTGTCCGATTCCGGGCGCCCAGACTACAAAGGGGCGCAGAGCCGCCGTCACTCCGTTTCCCCTGCGAAGAGACGCTTTCGGTAAGTCATGCCGGCCCGCTTACGTCAAGGATTCTTTAGGTTTCTTTGGATTTCTTGCGGAGTTTCCCGCAAAGTCGATGGGTAGGCGCTGGACCGCCCTCCCGCCTTCCCAGAAGGTCTGACACCGATCACCCCACGTTGCGCTTCATGTACATGACCTTCCACTGCCCTTCCTGGCACACCTGCCCGCGCTGGTTCTTCACCTGCACGTCGTAGACCACGACGCCAAGGCCGGGCTTGCTCGTCGGGCGCTTCGAGGCCGCGGTCTGGACTACGTGGATGGTGTCACCGATAAGCACGGGGTTCCGGAAGTCCCACGTCATGCCCAGGAACGCGACCAGGCGGTGCTGCTCCGCGCCGGGGTTCCGCGCGACGAGTCCCGAGGCGATGGACAATCCGAGCAGCCCGTGTGCGATGCGCTGGCCGAAAGGCGTCCCCTTCATGAATTCCGCGTCCGTGTGCAGGATATTGAAGTCGCCGGAGAGCCCCGCGAAATTCACGATATCCGCTTCCGTGACGGTCCGCGCCGGGGAGGTCGCTACGCGGCCCTCCTCGATGTCCTCGAAGTAGATGCCCTCGTCGGTGCTCATGGCTGTGTCCCTCCCATGCTTCGTTTGACCAGTTCCTTCACGATGATAAGCCGCTGGATTTCCGAGGTCCCGCCGCCGATGGTGCCGACGCGCGCGTCGCGCAGCATGCGTTCGACCTCGTACTCCTGCATGTACCCGTAGCCGCCGAAAATCTGGATCGCGTCGTTACACGCTTTCTGGCAACTCTCGGTGGCGAAGAGCTTCGCGTAGGACGCCTCGGCGGAGCAGCGCACGCCCGCGTCACACAGGACCGCGGCCTTTTGCGTAAGTAACCGCGCGGCCTCGATGTTCATGGCCATATCGGCCAGTTTCTCGGCGACCATCTCGAACATGATGATGGGCTGGCCGAACTGGGTCCGTTCCTGCGCATATTTCAGCGAGCGATCGAGCGCGGCGCGCCCGCCCCCCACGCCCATCGCCGCGCCGACGGTCCGCTCGACGTCGAGCCCGCCAAGCAGGATGCCCAAAGCCTGGTTCTCACCCTGGACAAGATTCGCGGCGGGCACGCGACAATCCTCGAAGAAGACCTCCGAAGTCGGCGATCCGCGCATGCCCATCTTCTTGAACGGCTTGCCGACGGAGACGCCCGGCGTATCCATCTCGACGATGAACTGGCTCAGGCCGCGGGGCCCCGCGTCCTTGTCCGTGCGCGCGTAGACCAGCAGCTCCCCCGCCACCGACGCGTTGGTGATGAAGGTCTTGCTCCCGTTCAGGACGTATTCGTCGCCCACGCGCACCGCGGAAGTCTGGAGGCCGAGCGCGTCCGACCCGGCGCCCGGCTCCGTCATGGCGATGCCGCCAAGGACCTTTCCCGAGGCAAGGTCGGGCAGGTACTTCGCTTTCTGTTCATGAGAGCCGTTGCAGGCGAGGTTGTGGCAGCAGAGCGTGGCGTGCGCCAAGAACGAAAGCGCGGTCGACGAGCAAGCGTAGGCGATTTCCTCCGTGACCACGCACATCGTGAGCACGTCTCCGCCGACCCCGCCGTATTCCTCGGGAACAAGCAGGCCGAGCAGGCCCAGTTCGCCCATCTTGTGAAAGGTCTCGGCGGGAAACCGCTCTTCCTCGTCCAATTGGCGGGCCAGCGGCGCGATCTCCGTCTGAGCGAAGCGGCGCACCATGGCCTGCATCTCACGTTGTTCTTCCGACAGCCGAAAATCCATGCGTTTCCCCTTGATTTCAGGTACTGCGTTCTGCCCTGTCACGACAGCGGCGGCAGTCTATCACGCCCTATCAGGGCCGTCAACGCGCGGTCTCGCCTGCGACGGGATTGCGGGCCGAACGGCGGGGGTGATAGATTCAGCGCGTCCTCCTGGAGAAACCATGAGATAGACAGGGAAAGTCTCGGCCGGCGGCTGAAGGAACGCGAATGAAGGCAATCATCATGGCGGCGGGCGAATCGACCCGCACTGTCCCGTTGACGCTCACGCGCCCGAAGGCGCTCCTGCCCGTGATGAATCAGCCCATTCTCGCGCGCCAGCTCGATGCGTTGTCGGGACTCGTGGACGGCGTCGTGATCGTCGTCGGCTATCGCGAGGCCATGATCCGCGAGCGGTTCGGCGTCGAATACCGGGGTCTCCCGCTCACCTACGTCTCGCAGACGGAGCGGCGCGGCACGGGCCACGCGGTGCTCTCGTGCGCCGGCGTCGTGAACGAGCCGTTCCTCGTGATGAACGGCGATGACCTGTACGACCCGCGCGACCTGGCGCGCGTGGCGGAACGGGACCAGGCGGCACTCGCGCTCGCCGTCGAGGACCCGCGCCCCTATGGCGTCTACGAGACCGACGATGACGACCGCGTCGTGCGCCTGGTCGAAAAACCGAAGGAAGTCTTTTCAAACCTCGCCAACATCGGTGTCTACAAGTTCACGCCCGCCGTGTTCGACGTATTACGCGAGACGGCCCCTTCCGAACGGGGCGAAATCGAACTCACGAGCGCCGTGCAGACCCTCGCCGAGCGAGGCGACTTCCGCGTCGTGCGCGCCGGCGGCTACTGGCTGCCCGTAGGCTACGCCTGGCATCTCCTCGACGCGAACGCCTTCTGGCTCGATAATTTCTTGCGCCCCGAGAACCTCGGCGAAGTCAGTCCGGCGGCGCACCTCACCGGCGCGGTCTATATCGGGCGCGGTACGGTCGTCCGGCCCGGCGCGGTGATTGACGGCCCCGTCTACATCGGCGATCGGTGCGAGGTCGGCCCGAACTGCTGGCTCCGGCCCGGCGCGACGTTATGCGACGGCTGCAAGGTGGGCCAGGCCAGCGAGATCAAGAATTCGATCCTCATGGACGGCGCGAAGGCGCCCCACCAGAACTACGTGGGCGACAGCATCCTGGGCGAGGGCGTCAACCTCGGCTGCGGCACCGTCACCGCGAACTACCGCCACGACAAGAGCGCGCAGAAATCGGTGATCAAGGACCAACTCATCGACACGGGCCGCCGCAAACTCGGCGCGATCCTCGGCGATCACGTTCACACAGGCATCCACACGGCCATCTATCCCGGAAGAAAGCTGTGGCCGCACACGAGCACGCGGCCCGGCCAAGTCGTGGACCGCGACATCATGGCGTAGCCTCGCACCTGTGCATGGAAAGAAGGGCAATGACGCAAGCAACCACAGAGGAATACACGCGAAGACATTTCCTTGCCCTTGGTTTGGGCGCCGTCGCGGCGGGCGCGGGGGCATCTTACCCCCGTGCAGGCCGGGAGGACCAACTCCGCCACGATGCCAATGATCGCATACAAGTCGCGGTCATCGGCTGCGGCAGGCGCGGAAGCGCGTTGCTCGATGTTCTCCGGCAACAGGTGGCGGGCGCGGCCTTGATCGCAACTTGCGACCTATGCCCGTCTCGCCGAGCGCAAGTCTACACGCGGCATCGTGTGCCGGCGTTCGCCGACTGGCGCGAGGTCGTGGCGCGCGAGGACGTGGACGCGGTGGTCATCGCCGCGCCGGACCCGTGCCGCGCGGAGATCGCCGTGGCCGCGCTCGACACCGGCAAGCACGTCTATTGCGAAGCGCCCGCCGCGCGCACCGCGGAAGAAGCGCGCGCGCTGCACGATGCCTGGCGTCGCTCGTCCCGGGCGGTCCAGATCGGCGTCGCCGAGTTGTCCTTGCCGGGCTGGCACGAAGCGCGCGCCATTGTCGAACGCGGGGACCTCGGGCCTATTCGGTGGTGTCAAACGGGCGGCGCTGGTCGGGCCGGGGGGCCCGTCGCTTCCTGGCGGCGCACCCTCGCCTCAAGCAACGGTCCCGCCCTCGAACATCAACTCCGCCAGTTGACCGCGCTGTTGTCGGTTTTCAATCCCGGATCGCCGCTTCGAGTCGCCGCCGCAGGCGGCGCATTGGACACGAACGGCGGCGACGCGCCGGATTGCCTGTTGACAACCATCGAGTATCCGGGCGACTTGACCGTCGTGCTGTCGGCGAATGTCCCGGACGGCGACGCGGCGGCCACACTGCGCGGAAGCGGCCAGACACTGCGCGTCCGTCAAGACAAGGCGGTCCTGTTCGCAAACGGCGCGATGCCGCCGCGCGACAAGCGGCCCGCCGACGGCCCCACGCCCGCGACGGCCCTCGCGGCGCACGTGAGCGACTGGCTCGATGCGATTCGCGCGGGCCGCCCCTGCCGCTGCGGCCCCGACCTTGCCCTTTCCGCGCAGCCGATCATCGACGCGGCGCTATCGGCCTACCAGCAAGCGCGGACGGTCAATTGCGCGTAAGGCCGCGGCGCAGCGCCCGCTTCTTTATAGGCTCCACAGGCATTTGCTAGAATCGATGCCCGCGCGGGAATCGCCGCGCGGGCCGCACGGAGTCTTCTCGCATGGATGATCCCCTGGTTATCGCCGGTCGCGCGTTTCGGTCGCGACTACTGGTGGGCACGGGCAAGTTCCCGTCGGCTCAGGCGCTGCGCGCCGCGCTCGAGGCGTCCGATGCCGAGATCGTGACGGTGGCCCTGCGCCGGGTCGACCTCGCGCAACCGGAGGAGGAAGGCATCCTTTCCGCCATCGACCGCAAGAAACACCTCCTGTTGCCGAACACGAGCGGCGCGCGGACCGCCGAAGAGGCCGTGCGGCTGGCCAAACTCGCGCGGGCGGCGGGCCTCGACCCGTGGGTCAAGCTCGAACTGACGCCCGAGCCGCGTTACCTGCTGCCGGACCCCGTCGAGACCCTGCGCGCCGCGGAGATGCTGGTGCAAGCGGGCTTCGTCGTGTTGCCGTACATCCAGGCCGACCCGATCCTGGCCAAGCGGCTCGAAGAACTCGGCACGGCCACCGTCATGCCGTTGGGCGCGCCCATCGGCAGCAACCGCGGCATGCGCACCCGCGACATGATCCGCATCATCATCGAGCAGGCGACCGTGCCCGTGGTGGTGGACGCCGGTCTCGGCGCGCCGTCCCATGCCGCCGAAGCCATGGAAATGGGCGCCGACGCGGTGCTCGTGAACACCGCGCTGGCCGACGCGGCGGACCACGGCGCCATGGCGCGCGCGTTCGCTCTTGCGGTCGAGGCCGGGCGCATGGCGTATCGAGCTGGGCTCGGCCCCGAACGCGACGCCGCCGAAGCATCGTCGCCGCTCACCGGCTTCCTGAAATGAGCGGTCGGCGTGTGTGTGTTGCCTGAGTCAGGGGACGTATGTTGAAAGGACGGTCCGAAGTGGACTTCAAATCGGTTCTCGACGAGTGGCCCGAGGCGCGATTGCGGGCGATGTTCGACCGCGTCACGACCGCGCAGGTCGAGGCGGCCCTCGCGCGCGAAGACCACACGATCGCCGATCTGGCGGCCCTGCTCTCGCCGCAGGCGCGCCCGTTCCTCGAGCGGGTGGCCCGCGAGGCGCAGCGGTTGACCCGCTGGCATTTCGGCAGGACCATCAGCCTGTACGCGCCCCTGTATTTCTCGAACTTGTGCGCCGCCGACTGCGTCTATTGCGGCTTCTCCTTCCGCTCGGGCATCCGCGACAAACGGCTCACGCTCAAGCCCGATGAGATTCGCCGCGAATGCGCCGCCCTTGCCGCGCGCGGGTTCCAGAGCATCCTGCTGCTTACGGGCGAAGCGCCCAAGGTCGTCACGGTGGACGCCATCACCGAGGCGGTGGCGATCGCCCGCGAGTACTTCCATTCGGTGGCCATCGAGGTCTACTCGCTCGACACGGCGGACTACGAACGGCTGGTCGCGCTCGGCCTCGAGGGGGTGACGCTCTATATGGAGACTTATGACCGCGACGTGTACTCCCAGGTCCATCTCGAAGGGCAAAAGGCTGACTACGACTACCGGCTCGACGCCATCGAGCGCGCGGGGAACGCGGGCGCGCGCCGCTTGAGCATCGGCGTCCTGCTCGGGCTCGCGGATTGGCGCATCGACGTCTTGCGGTTGGCGCTACACGCGAAGTACTTGCAGAAAACGTGCTGGCAAAGCGCCGTGGCCCTGTCCTTCCCGCGCTTGCGCCACACGCCGGACCGCTTTCACGTCGAACACCCCGTAAGCGACGCGGAGTTCGTGCAACTCATCGCCGCCATGCGCCTGTACCTGCCGGAAGCCGGGTTCAACCTCTCGACCCGCGAACCCGCCGGATTGCGCGACCGCCTGATACCCCTCGGGATCACGCACATGAGCGCCGGGTCCTCGACGAAACCCGGCGGTTACACCGAGCGCGGCGTCCTCGCCCTCGAGCAGTTCGAGATCGAGGACCACCGCGGCCCCCTCGAAGTCGTCGACGCCATCCGCCGCGCGGGCTACGACCCCGTCTGGAAGGACTACGACCACGCCTTCCACGGCCCCGACGGCCCCTGATGTTGCGCCCGCTCGGATTCGACCGCGCGGCGCGTTTCTGCTAGAATGCAGTTCCGTCGCGGGTCTTCTCAGACCCCGTTCCCGCGCAACCATGAAGGAGTGACGCGCGTTGCGCCTCCCCATAGTTTCAGTTGTTCACGAGCTCGCGCCGCCGGGCCGCAGGTTTCTGTATTTCAATTTCTTCAACGTGATCTCGTGGCAATGCGTGGTCGGGCCGGCCATGATCCTCTTTGCGCGCAAGATCGGCATGCCGGCGTCGTGGGTCGGGTTCCTTATCTCGTTCATGCCGCTCACCATGATACTCGTGCTGTTCACCGTGCCGCTCGTGAACCGGCTCGGACCGAAAAACGTCATGATGAAGGGTTGGCTCTCGCGCAACCTGATCATGTCGACCGTGTTTCTCATGCCGCTCGCAGTGCGTTTCTGGGGGCCGCGCGCGGGCTGGTACGTGCTGACCGGCGCCACGCTCGGCTTCTGCATCGTGCGCGCCGTCGCGGTGGGCGGCTGGTTCCCCTGGCTGCACGAGGTATTGTCGGAGGGCGAACGCGGCGCGTTCTTCAGCGCGGAGGCGACCATCGTGCAGGCCGTGAACGTGGCGCTGATACTTGCGCAGGGACTCGTCCTGAGCGGGGACCCGGGCATGGGGCGGTTCCTGAGCATTTATGCCGCCGGAATTCTCGCCGGTCTGCTCAGCCTCTACTACATGTCGCGTATACCGGGCGGCGGCCCGCTCGAGACCGACGATCACGAAGAGAAGGGCTGGCGCGCTTACGGGCTCGTGCTCCACAACCGGCACTACATCGCGTTCATCCTCACCGGCGTCTTCTGCTTTTCTAGCTTGTCCTGGTTCGGCAGCGCGCTCGTGCTGTACATGCGCGACGCGCTCGAACTCCCGTCGCGAACGATCATGACCGTCATGGCGGCGGGCAGCGCGGGCATCTTCTTCACCATTCGCTTCTGGGGACGATTCGCGGACCACAGCGGCAGCAGTATCGCTATGGCGTTGAGTATGGTCGGCCACGCGATCGCCGCGCTCGGGTTTCTCCTGCTTGATCCCGAGGCCGCCTGGACACCCTACCTGCTCGCGCCCGCGGTGTGCCTGGTGTCGCTGTTCAACGCCGCCTGTTGGATGGCGGGCCACCGCGCCATGCTGAACTTCGTGCGCGAGCGGGGGCGCGTCGCCTACACCAACATCTGGACCATCAGCACCTCGATGGCCCTCGGGTTCACGCCGATCCTCGTCGGATTCGTCATCGACCGTTGGCATCTCGACGGGTTCCGGTTCTGCTTTCTCTTCGCCGGGCTGGCGGGGCTTGTCGGCGCGGTCGCGTGTCGCCTGTTCGTGTCGGATGGCCCCCCGTTCACGCGGCCCCTGCGCGACCTGCTCAACCCGGGCCTGCCCGTGCGAACCCTCGCGCGCATCGCGTGGATCACGGCGGGACTCCATATCAGCAACCGCGAGCGCGGGATGTGAGTTCGAACGGTACCGGAACGAGGCGAGTCTCTCCGCTTCGGGGGTCAAAGAGCTTCCCAAGTGTCCTTGCTTATGCCGGCCTGGCGGAGGATGCGCGACAGCAACTCAATACCGATATCGTCATGATGCGGGTTGGGAACACGAACCGTCCGTTCGTCCTTTGTGAAAAACTGATGCTTACCGCCGGAATACGGCCCCTGAAATCCCAGTGCCCGCAGGCAACGAATGAAGTCCTTCCGCTTGACGGGGCCAAGCGGCGGCATCACACCACTTCCTGAATCTTGAGTTGGATATCTTCAACAACCGGAATGGGAAGGTGATTGGAAATGCGAAGGAAGAGCCATTCCTCCAACACCTCGAGGAGTTCCGCGCGACAGACCTCGAGCGTCGGCGCGTTGGCGTAAACGCCCTCAAACCCGGGCACCTCCCCATAATAGGACCCGTCGTCCGAGAGGATTTCGTAATGAGCCCGGTTCATGGCGGCCTCAAGGTACTTAGTCAACATGGAGACGTCCTCCTGCACGACTTGCCATGACGCCCGGAATGACGTCGCCCCTACTTTATCACAGAAATACCTGCTTTCGCCCGGTCCTTGCGCAACTCCCCCCGCTGGGCTATGCTGGCGGCCACGCAACCGGAGGGTCCTTGCCGTGCGACACTGGGAACTTCTCGTAAGCCTTCTCCTCGCGCTGCCCATGCTGGGCGTATCGGCGCGGTCAACGGCGGAGACGCCGGCCATCGTGGTGGCGGAGGACGCCTCGGCCCTCGAACACTTCGCGGCCCTTGAAGTCCGGCGTTACGTGTATGTCCGCACGGGCGCGCTGTTATCCGTAACCACCGCGCCGCCGGAGGGCGAGGCCGTCGTCGTGGCGCGCAAGGACACCGCGTTGGCCCGGGACCTGCCCGACGCGGCGGCCCTGCGCGCCGAGGCGTTTCTGCTCAAGAGTATCGACGCGCCGGGTGGGCGGCGGCTATATTGCATCGGTGGCGACGCGACCGCGACGCTGTACGCGGCGTACCGGTTCGCCGAACTGCTGGGCGTGCGGTTCTACCTGCACGGCGATGAAATGCCGGACGCGCGGATGCCGCTCGCGTTGCCGGAAGTGGACGAGACGCACGCGCCGTTGTTCGCGCTGCGCGGCATCCAGCCGTTCCACGATTTCCCCGAGGGCCCGGACTGGTGGAACCCCGACGACTACAAGGCGATCCTGGCGCAATTGCCGAAGCTGCGCATGAACTTCTTCGGGTTGCACACGTACCCCGAGGACCGGCCCGCCGCCGAGCCGACGGTGTGGATCGGACAGCCGGAGGACGTCGCGCCGGACGGCGCTGTAACCTCCGCCTATCCCGCCATCTGGTATAACACGGCGCTGCCCGTGGGCTGGGGATTCCAGGCGAAGAGGACGAGCGATTACGCTTGTGGCGCGGGGGCTTTGTTCGACCGCGACGACTACGGATCGGACGTGATGCGCGGGTTGAGTCCGCGACCGGAATCGCCGGAGGACTGCGTCGAGTTGTTCGCGCGCGCGACGGCCCTCTTCCGCGAGTCCTTCACGCTTGCGCGCAGCCTCGGAATCAAGACCTGCATCGGTACGGAGACGCCGCTCATCGCGCCGCGCAAGGTCCTCGAACGGCTTGGGCCGACCGGGTCGGGATGGCGGCCCGACGGCGGCAAGCCCGCCCACTTCAGCGCGGCCATGGACGGGACCGAGGACGACGTGCTGTATCAGTCTGTGCGCTTTGATCTCGACGCCTACCGCTGCGACGTGCCGAACGGCGAGTATACGGTGACACTGCGCTTTGTCGAGCCGGCGTATGCATCCACGGGCGCGCGTGAGTTCGGCGTGCGCATCGAGGGCCGACAAGTCATCGAATCGCTGGACGTATTCGCGCGCGTCGGCCAGAACCACGCGCTCGATTTCACGTTCGAGCACGTCGAGGTCACGGACGGGTGCATGGACGTCGAGTTCACGCGCGAGATCGAGTTTCCGTGCATCGCGGCGCTTTCCCTCGAGGGTGAAGGCGTGTTCCAGAAGGTGAATTGCGCCGGACCGGCGTACCAGGACTATGCGGGCGAAGACGCCTCGGCGCTCTCGCCCGAGCAGTTGGCGCTGCTCTACGAGGGTATCTTTACCCGCATCCTGCGCGCGCACCCCCTCGATTACTACTGGTTCTGGACCCCGGAGGGCTGGACCTGGGAAAGTGTCTCTGAAGCGCAAGTAGCCGCGACGATACGCGATATTCGAACGGCGCACGACGTAGCGCAACGGCTCGGGACACCGTTTCAACTCGCCACCTGTGGCTGGGTGCTCGGGCCGCAATATGATCGCGCGCTGCTTGGCCACGAATTGCCACAGGATATGGCCGTAAGCTGCATCAATCGTCAGGTCGGCCATGAACCCGTCGAACCGGCCTTCGCCGAGGTCGAGGGCCGCGGCAAGTGGGCTATCCCCTGGCTTGAGGACGACCCCGCCATGACTTCGCCGCAGCTTTGGGTCGGGCGCATGCGGCGCGACGCGAGAGACGCGCTCCGCTACGGCTGCGATGGGCTAATGGGCATCCATTGGCGCACACGGATTCTCGGGCCGAACGTGGCCGCGCTCGCACAGGCCGCGTGGGACCAAGACGACTGGAACAACCCCGCGGAAGTCGAGGCGCCGCCCCTCCATGCGCCCGCCTACGACTTCTACCGCGATTGGGCGCTGGCCGCATTCGGCCCCGAGGCGGGCGAAGACGCCGCGCGTATTTTCGCGGAAGTCGACGGGCGCCTGCCGCGGCCCTCGGATTGGGTGAACGGCCCCGGCGGCTACCGGCCGGACCCGATGCCGTGGGACGAGGCGCGGCAAGCCTATGCCTTCGTGGATGCGTTCGCGGCGCTACGCCCGAAAGTGACGGGTGCGGGAAACCTCGAACGCTTCGATTACTGGTGGCATACGCTCGAATTCCTGCGCGCCACGGGCGAAATGCGTTGCCGCTGGCATGACTTCAACGAAGCGCTCGAACAGGCAAAGGCGGAAGCCGACCCGGCAGCCCGGGAACGCGCCGCGCGCAGGCACGCGCTGCCCGCGCGCATGGCGCTGGTCCGCGCCGTCGAGAACGTCTATCGACACTTGCTCGCGACCGTGAGCACGAGCGGCGAACTGGGCACGGTGTGCAACCTGGAACAGCATACCTTTCCCGGCATGCTTGATATCCCGGGCGCGGAACTGGCCGAACTGGTGGGCGAACTGCCCGAGGAAGCGCGCCTGCCCAAGGACTACACGGGCGGACCGCGCCTCATCGTGTTGACGAAACGCACGTCGCTCGCGCCGGTCGAACCGCTCGAAGTGCGGGCCGCGACCCTCGATCGCGCGCCAGCCTCGGAGGCCGCCCTGCACTGGCGTTCGCTCGGCGAAGGTCCGTTCACGGCCGTGCCGATGACGTCCGCCGGACGGCACATGGTAAGAGCGCGCCTCGCGGCGGAGGACATCGCCCCGACCGGCATCGAGTATTACGTCGAGGCGCGTATGGCCGACAACGTGATGCTCCGCTGGCCCGCGACCGCGCCGGCGCTGTGCCACACCGTGCTGCTCATGCCCGAATGATGGGCCCGACGTCGCTTCGGATTACTGTGGAATCGGGACCTTCGGGATGTCGGCCTCGGCCTTGCGGATGGCTTCCTCGTCGAGCTCGTAATCTTCGAGCTTCTTGCTGAAGTACGCCTCGTAGGCGGACATGTCGAAGTGGCCGTGGCCGCTCAGGTTGAACAGGATCGTCTTCGCCTCGCCCGTCTCCTTGCACTTCAGGGCCTCATCCATGACCGCGCGAATCGCGTGGCTGCTCTCGGGCGCGGGCAAGATGCACTCGCAACGCGCAAAGAGAACCCCCGCGTCGAAGCACGTGTTCTGTTGGTACGCCACGGCGCGCATGACGCCCAATTTCGTGAGGTGCGCGACCTGAGCCGCCACGCCATGATACCGCAAGCCGCCCGAGTGCAGCGGCGGCGGCACGAACTTGTGCCCGAGCGTGTATTGCAGGAGCAGCGGCGTCATTTCGCCCGTGTCGCCGAAATCGTAAGCGTATATGCCCTTCGTCAACGTCGGGCATGCGGTCGGCTCGACCGCGATGAGGTCGATATTCTTCCCCTGCTTAATTTTGTCGTGGGCGAAGGGCCACGCGGTGCCTGCGTAATTCGAGCCGCCGCCGCAGCAACCGATCACCATGTCCGGGTATTCGCCGATGCTTTCCAGTTGCAGTTTCGCCTCCTGTCCGATAATCGTCTGGTGCATCAGCACGTGGTTCAGCACGCTGCCGAGGCTGTACCGAAGCGCGCCGCCGCTTGTTACTGCCGCCTCGACGGCCTCGGTGATGGCGATGCCGAGGCTGCCCGAGGTATCCGGGAATTCCGCCCGGTAACGCCGCCCGAAGTCGGTCCGGTCCGTGGGACTCGCAAAGACGTTCGCGCCGTAGGTTTGCATGATCGAGCGGCGATAGGGCTTCTGATCGAAGCTGACCTTCACCATGTACACGTCGCAGGACATGTTGAACATGCTGCACGCGATGCTGAGCGCGGTGCCCCACTGGCCCGCCCCGGTCTCGGTCGTGAGCCCGTTGATGCCGCTGACCTTGTTGAAATAGGCCTGCGCCACGGCGGTATTGAGCTTATGGCTGCCGGAAGGGCTCACGCTTTCGTTCTTGTAGTAAATCTTGGCTGGGGTCCCGAGGGCCTTCTCGAAACGGAGCGCGCGGCGCAACGGCGTCGGCCGGTACAGCCGATAGGCGTCCATCACCTCGCCCGGAATCGAGACGTACTGCTGCATCGAGACCTCCTGCTCGATGAGCGGCATCGGGAAGATCGGGGCAAGGTCCTCTGGCCCGACCGGCTGCAGGGTCGCCGGGTGCAGCGGCGGCGCCATCGGCACGGGCATGTCCGGATTGATGTTGTACCAGGCGTCGGGCATCCGGGCCGGGTCGAGCAGGATGTTGTACTGGTTCATGACGAAAACCTTTCTTCTTGTGCCGCCCGCGGTCTGACAACCGCTCTCCATGCGAACCGCGGCGGACCTCCCGTGTAAGTGGCCAACAGGTTCCCCATAAATGCAATAATGGCGGGTAGTGTAATCCATGGACCGGCAAAATGCCAACTCATGATGGCGACTCAGATGGCGATGAAGAACAAGCGGGAGAAACGTGTTGAAGCGGATGCAGAACCACGTCGAGGAGAGTTTCCGGATGCCCGCTTGCGCGGCAGCGACGAAGGCGGAGACGCCGAGGACATCGTGGCGCCGTCGCCCTCCCTTGTTATCCGCGTTGCGCGCGTCGCGTTCATCGGGCTGCTGCTGCTGGCGGGCGGCGCGATCATGATTCGGATGTTGCAGAACTGGGTCATCTTTCCAGCAACCCGAGCGATTTACCGGACACCCGCCGACTTCGGCTGGGTTTACGAAGACGTCATGTTGGACGTCGGAAAGGAGCGCACGCACGGCTGGTTTATCCCGCTCGAAGACGCGCGGGGAGTCGTGCTGTTTTCGCACGGGAACGCGGGAAACATCGCCGACCGCCTCGAATCGGTCCAACTGCTGCGCGGGCTGGGCTTCTCGGTCATGGCCTACGACTACGGCGGCTATGGCCGCAGCACGGGCAGGGTCTCCGAAGAACGCTGTTACGCCGATATCCGCGCCGTGTGGCAACACCTGACCTGCGATCGCGGTTTCGCCCCGGAACAGATTCTTCTCTTCGGTCGCTCGCTCGGCGGGGCCGTGACGACGGACCTCGCCCGGGAAGTCGCGCCTGCCGCCGTGGTGCTCGAAAGCACGTTTCTGTCCGTTCCCGACATGGCGCGCGAACTGTTTCCCTTCCTGCCGACGCGGTGGATCGTCAGCGTGCAATTCGCGAACAAGGACAAGATAGCGGCCATCCGCGCCCCGCTACTCATCATCCACAGCCCCGACGACCACGTCATTCCGTACCGGCACGGGAAAGAGCTTTTCGCGCGCGCCTCCGAACCGAAACGGTTCCTTGAGATTCGCGGCGACCACAACGAAGGCTTCGTCCTCTCGATGGAAGTCTACCTGCGCGGTTGGGAGGAATTTCTTGCGCCGATCCTGCCGCGAACCCCAGGCGCCTGACCAAAATGCGCAAGGCGGCGAGCATCTGCCATCTGGCAACCTCGAAAGATATCGCAGGCCGCCCAGCTCCAAGATTCCTCACTTCCTGTTGGTACTCGTACTCGCCCTTCGTTTCGAACGCGCCAGTGACACGCTGTCTTGGAGAATCGCCGCGCCGGGGCACGGGATTGTTTATTCTCACATTTAGCAGTTGATTGGGACAATAGACGCACTTACCTAAAATGGTTGATTGTCGCCTGTCATTCAGGTAATATGACTCACACATGGGGTGAGTGTCAGTTTAGGGGTGTGGCCCGGTGGCCCGCCGGATCGGGGGAACTGTTGATTAACACCTCATCGGACGGGTGGAAATGAAAAGCCTTGTAGTACGCGGAAGGCTCTTCAGTCAATTCATATGGGAGGATCGCGTGCTCTTGGGGGCGCGCTGAATGCGGGAAGTAGGTAGTAGCGCCATCTGGGGGTTCGGGGCTCGCTACCAACGCTACTCGATATGGTCCTACGGGGGAACTCCAGTCCGCGCGGCGCGCGGCACGCTCTGGCTATGCCTGTTAAGGATCGGTTTCCACGATCGCTGTTTCCGCGTATGGGGCATGACCAGCAGGGGAGTCTTTCGGGCAACGGAAGACCGCTCCAGGATAGACGCCCGATCGTTTTCGGCCATGGCTGGAAAACCGGGGGAAGACGCTGCGTGGCTGAATGGCGAGCGACCGAGCAGTGCCGGACCAGCGCATCGAACCGACGCTGCCGTTGCAGGATATCCGGTCCTGCAACTCCGACGTCTATCGCTACTACGCGTCGTCAGACATAGGAGAGTGGCTGCTGTCCTGTTCGGCCATAACGCAAGCAGACAGAGTGAATAAGTATGACGGACAAGGAGATGGATCATGTTGTATATCAAAGGTATTTGGACGCGATGGTCTTGGATGCCGGCGCTGTTGGTGCTGGCGGCATGTTTGATCGGGGCGCAGGCCGAGGCGCAGGCCCGTCCGCGATTGACCGAGTTGAGGACATTTGATGTGGCGCCCGGCTCGTTCTTTGTTGACGCGGGCATATTGTACTTCGCGGGGGCTCAGAATGGCGCAAGCAATGTCGAGCCGTGGACAAGCAACGGGACCGTCTCGGGAACGGTGCAGCGGGGGGATATCTGGGAAGGACCATCAGGGTCGTTTCCGCACGCGTATGTTTACTCGGGCCCGCCAAGCGAGTACATATTGAGCTTAGACCGGATATTTTTCGTTGCCAGGAATGTGTGGCAGAACGCGGACGGGGCAGAAGACCTCTACAGGCTTTATGCCATGCGCCGTGGCGGCGGGGCGCCCTATCGCTACTACACGCCAGAGCATGTGGAGCCCTACAACCTCGGCGGCATCTGGTTTGACGGCGTTTCCGACCTGCATGGGGACGCGGACCTGGCCCTTGGCGGCTCGGCGGATTTCGTGTACCTGTCTCCCATCATTCTCTGGAAACCCTTCGAAGTATTCAGTACACGCATCAGTGCAAGCGGCGCGAACCCGAGGGATATCACGCGCAGACCGGGATCCTACTTTGCCTTCTCCGCGGACGACGGGACCCACGGACGCGAATATGTCACCTTCACGGTGGTGGAAGATACCTATGGCAACAGGGTTCCCACCCACACCGTTCATGACCTGCGGCCCGGTTCCACGGGGTCGTCCCCGCAGTCGCTTATGCGCGTCTTGCTTGGAAGCGATGCAAAGCTTTTCTTCACGGCGGACAACGGGACGCACGGCCGGGAATTGTGGGTGGACCGTGGCGGCTCCAATATTCAGATGGTCAAGGACATCAACACCGGCAGTTCGGGTTCGACCGTCAGCGATATGGCCGGACCATTGTACGGGTCCATCGTCTTTGCCGCGTTTTCGGAGGCTTACGGACGGGAATTGTGGAAGAGCGACGGCACGGAGTCCGGCACGGTCCTTATCAAGGACATCCGCCCCGGCAACGAGGGGTCGGCTCCCTCCGGGATGTACCTGGCCAAGTACGGGAGTTTTGACGCCGTGTACTTCGCCGCGGACAACGGCAGCAACGGCACGGAGTTGTGGCGCAGCGACGGTACGGAAGGGGGTACGTGGCTCGTTAAGGATATCCGCCCCGGCGCGGAAGGGTCGAATCCGTCGAACTTCGCGGCCATGGGGGGCAGGTGCTATTTCACCGCGGACGCCGAGGGGGATGGGCGGCGGGAACTGTGGGTCACCGACGGCTACAACAGCGGCACCTACGTGGTTGCGGATTGGCTTCATGCGGGCGCGAGTCCACGCCAGTTGATCGCGGACGAGCAGCGCATGTACTTCTCGGAAGGGAATACGCTGTACGCGTTCGACCCGACCGGCACGCCGCCGCCCGCGGCGCCGTCGGGTCTGTGGGGCAGTGCCGTATCGGCCTCAAAGATTCAGGTTGGCTGGAACGACAATTCCTCTGATGAATTCGGCTTCCGGTGCTACATCGGCTATGACGGGCAGCCCCCCTCGGAGCCGGTCCAGATGGCCGCCGCGAATGTGAACGTCATCCAACTTCCGAATGTTTACCCGGTGAACACGAAGCTCACGTTCAGCGTGCGCGCCGTGGCGGGTGAACGCAACGATGTGCGCACTTGGAGTTACAGCCTGTGGCCCCCCGAGCGATACATCTCGGTGTGCACCCACGCGGAACTGCCCATCCCCGGTGTCAACGTGTTAAGCGTCTTCCCGCTGCAGGAAGGGACGTATCACCCCGACGACACCTATTCCTTCACCAATCCGCTGGGTTTCGATGACCAACAACTTGTGAACGGCTTTGCTTACGCATGGAATATGATTCCTTCCTATACTTTCTCCGGGTCGGAACCGACTTGGAACACGGAATACCTCTATGTCAGCCCGTACCAAGGCTCTGGAAGTTACTATCTCCATCTGCGGTCCGTGAACCGGTGTGGCGAGGTCCGGCCCTCGACCGTCAGGTTGGGACCCTACCACTTCGATTTCCAGGCGCCCACAGCGCCGGGCGCGCCGCTCGTGAAGCAGAACAGCGGCCTCGATATGTACTTCGAGTGGACCGAGGCGACGGACAGCGGTTCGGGGGTCGCGTCCTACGAATGCCAGATCGGCACGACGCCGGACGGCAACGACGTCTTCGACGGCAATGTGGGCAACACGCTTTATCATGAATTCACGGCGGTCGAGGGAGGTTCCTACCATGCCCGGGTGCGCGCGATTGACCACGCGGGCAATATCGGGCCGTGGTCCCCTCCCAGCCCGGCGTTTACCCTGTCGGGATTCGGCTCGCTGACCGTCTCCATCAATCCGCCTCTTGCCCGTATCGCGGGCGCGCAATGGCGGCGCCAGGGCGCGTTCGAATGGCGCAATAGCGGCTATACGGAAACCCAGGTGTGGGCCGGCAACCGGGTCGTGGAATTCAAGCAGATATCCGGCTGGCTGCGCCCCGCGGCGCAGACGGTGACCATATTGCCGGACACGCTGGCCACCACGAGCGGCACCTATGCGCAGAGCGGTTCTCTAACCGTTACTATCGAACCAGCGGGCGCCGTAGCAGCGGGCGCACAGTGGCGGCGGTGGCGGGACCCCCTCCTGCCGCCTGATTCCTGGAAAGATAGCGGCTACACCGCAAGTGTATCGATAGGGAATCACATCGTCGAATTCAAACCATTACCCAACTGGACCGTGCCCGACCCGATGGGCGCGGACGTGTCGCAAGGTGAATCAGTTTTCAGGACGGGCACCTACACGCTAACAAGCTCCGGGGCGCTTCGTGTCGATATTTTCCCGACAGAAGCGGTCGGGGCGGGCGCATACTGGCGTCGCAAGGGCACGGAGACCTGGCTGGGCGCCAGCCAGACCGAGAGTCTCGTGCCGGTCGGCGACCACGTCATCGAGTTCAAGCCCCTCGCGGGCTGGACGCGGCCGCCGGATCAGAGCGTCACGGTCGAACTCGGTGAAACCACCGTGGCACAGGGCTACTACGAATTCAGGAGCGGCGCGCTGCAAGTCACGCTGCTGCCGGCGGGGGCCGCCGCGGCCGGGGCGCAGTGGCGGCGCGCGGAACGGCTTCCAGACCCGTCGGAACTGGAATGCGTGAACATTGCCAGCACCGACGTGCCCCAATCCTGCGATGGCGGCAGTACCATATCCACGCTGGAGGTGACGGAGCCCGGAAACATCACGGACATCAATCTTCACCTGGACCTCGACTGTCCGGACAATAGCCAGCTTGAGATTACGCTGTACGCGGTCACCGCGAATGTGGAAACGTTTCCCGTGATGGGCACCGTGCTCTCCGGGAGCAACATGCGCGGCACCGTATTCGACGACCAGGCCGCCGTGCTAATCAGCGAAGGCACGGCGCCCTATTCAGGCGTGTTCCGTCCGGATTACCCGCTATCCGGCCTCAACGGTATCCCCGCAGCGGGCAGTTGGGAACTTATTGTCACGGACTGGACAGTGGATGGTGAAGGCTATGAAACCGTCCTGAACAGTTGGAGCCTGTGCATCACGACGGACGAGATGATGCCTCCCGAGGGTACGCCGGACGGCAGCGGGCCGTGGCTCGACAGCGGTGTCACGGAGACGGATGTCCCCGTGGGCAGATACCGGATCGAATTCAGCCCCGTGGCGGGCTGGATAGCGCCCGAGGACATGATCGTGACCGTCGCCCTTAATGCGACGACCGAGGAGACAGCGCAATATGCCGAGACGGGTGCCCTGACGGTGACTCTGCTTCCCGCCGGCGCGGTGTCCGCCGGGGCACAGTGGCGTATCGTGGACACGGCGACGTGGAACGAAAGCGGTGAAACCGTCTCGAACCTGGAGGACGGCTTCCACGAGGTCGAGTTCAGTTCCGTGGCCGGCTGGACCACGCCGGAGAACATCGTCGTCTTTGTTACAAGCGGCGTGGATACCCAGGCCGAAGGGCTATATCTCGCGCACACCGGCATGATCCAGGTCAACATCACACCGGCAGCCGCGGCGAACGCGGGAGCGCGGTGGCGCCGCACCGACGGCGCATCGTGGCTGGCGAGCAGCGAAATGGAAGAGGTGGCCTTGGGTTCCTACACCATCGAGTTCAATCAAGTGCCCGGCTGGACCAAACCATCGAACCGGCAAGCGACCGTATCCACTGAAGGCCAGTTCGTCACTATCACCGCCGCCTATACGGGCGGTTGCTCGCCCTATGTCGCACTGGATACGCCCCTACCCCTTGTCGCGGGGGATACGGTGATCAGCGAACTGACGATTATGGAGGAGGGCTACGTCCAGGACGTCAACGTGCTGCTCGATATCACCTGCGACAGCACTTCCGCACTCGACGTGCGGCTGGAAAGCCCGCAGGGGATAGAGGTCGTTCTCTTCTCCGAATTGGACAACGACGGGCAGGACTTTGAGCAGACCGGCTTCGACGACACGGCGGAGATCAGCATCTTCGCCGGTTTCGCTCCCTACAGCGACATCTATATCCCGCAGCAACCGCTTGCGGGCTTCGAGGGCGAGGCCACCGGCGGCGTCTGGTTGCTCAAGGTGACGGACTTGGACGGCGGAAGCACCGGCAGCTTGAATGGCTGGATGTTGTGCATCGCCACTGTTGGCGGCGCCGAAGGGGAAGGCGAAGGCGAAGGCGAAGGCGAAGGCGAGGGAGAGGGAGAGGGAGAGGGCGAAGGCGAAGGAGAAGGAGAGGGCGAGCCCTGCGTCGACGAGTGGCACACGGCGGACCAGGACCACAGCAGCAAGATCGAATTGACCGAGTTGCTGCGGGTGATCCAGTTCTACAACTCGGGCGGGTTCCATTGCGCGGCGAATCCCGGCGACACCGAGGACGGCTATGTGGCCGGGCCCGGCGCGAACACGACCTGCTGTCCCCACGACAGCGACTATACGCCCGCTGGCCCGGACTGGCAAATCAAGTTGACGGAATTGTTGCGCGTCATTCAGTTCTACAATTCCGGCGGCTATCACTATTGCCCGGCGGAAGGCACAGAGGACGGCTTCTGCCCCGGGATAGCATAAGAGTCCAGCAACCCTGAAGAGGGAGACGACAAGGCCGGATTCGTGGCGTGAGTCCGGCCTTGTTTCGCGTTCGAGTCAATGCAGCCGCGCGCGCCTTGCGTACGGGAGTCGCTTGTGGCAGTCTGAGGTTACCGTGCAATGGCGGGACCGGACGGGGAAACACACGCCCGACCGCACACCGCCTGTGGTTGAAAGGTAAGTCGTGAGAACTTCGCGCACCAGTCTCTTGTTCTCATGCGCCCTCGTGGCGTCGGCGATGTTGTTGTGCCTGGCAGCCTATGCATGCCCTCAGTTTCAGGACGGCGTGTATTACTGCACGCCCCAATCGCCGGCCTTGACCGAAATCTGGGGGCTGCTGGACAGCCGACAACACCCGGGAGTCTTCTGGACGCACAATGACAGCGGCGATGCGCCGCGCCTGTACGCGCTTTCGCACACAGGAGAGCACTTGGGCGTATATCTGCTGGACGGGGCGGGCGCGGTGGATTGGGAGGACATGGCCTTCGGACCTGGCCCGGACGCGCAACGCGACTACACCTACGTCGGCGATTTCGGCAATAACGGCCTCTACAGAACCTGCCTGGTCATCTACCGCATAGCGGAACCGGAAGTCGACCCGCTGCAGACGCCCCAAGACGTCCTCGTGGAAGGCGTCGAAGCGTTTCCATTGGTGTATCCGTTCGCGCCGACCGTGGTCTATGACTGCGGGACCCTGTTGGTTGACCCGATTCTCGGCGATATCTACCTGATAACCAAGGACAGCTCCAGCCCGCAGGTGGAGGGCGGCCTGTGTCATATCTTCCGGAAGGCCGCGCCGCACACTCCCGGCATCGAGGCCGTATTGGAGGAGATCGGGACTTTGTCCTTCGGCACGGGGCTGCCTGGAATGATCACGGCGGGGGACGTCTCGCCGGCGGGCGACGAAATCCTGATTCGCACCTACTACATGGCGCATCTGTGGAAGCGACTTCCCGGCGAGATGCTTCACGAAGCGTTGTTTCGCTCATCTTGTCCCGTGCCGTTGGTATTCGAAATCCAGGGCGAAGCCGTGGCCTTCGCCGCCGATGACATAGGCTACTACACGGCAAGCGAAGCGAACACATACAGCATACAGCCGGTCCATTTTTTCGAGCGCATACCGGCTGGCGAAGGCGAAGGTGAGGACGAAGGCGAAGGCGAAGGTGAAGGCGAAGGAGAAAGTGAAGGCGAAGGTGAAGGCGAGGGCGAAGCGATCGGCTACACGGTGGTGGATACGAACCAGACGGATTGCTACGACACGTCAGCGGCAATCGCGTGCCCGATCTCGGGGCAGCCCTTTTCTGGGCAGGACGCCCAATTCGCCGGCAACCAGCCCAGCTACACGCTCAGCGGTGACGGGCTGACCGTCTATGACAACAACACCGGGCTGACCTGGATGCAAAGTCCGGACACGAATTTCGACGGCTCGCTCACGCACGACGACAAACTGACGTATCAGAACGCCGTGCTTTTTCCGGCCACGCTCAACGCCGCCGCCTATGGCGGCTACAACGATTGGCGCCTGCCCACCGTCAAGGAACTCTACTCGCTTATTGACCACAGCGGCGTTGACCTCGATCCCACAGCGACCGAAGGCACGACGCCGTTCATCGACACGGACGTCTTCGGATTCGCTTACGGCTTTATCGGCGAGTCCGCCGGAACCGGCCTTGGCGGAACCCCCATAACAGAGCGGATCATCGACTCGCAATGGGTCACCTCCACGTTGTATGTCGCCGCCACCGAGCAGATGTTCGGCGTGAACTTCGCCGACGGCCGCATCAAGGGCTATCCCGTCTCGGCAGCCACCGGAAAGCCGTATCACGTGCTGTGCGTCCGCGGCAACACCAGCTACGGCGTCAACCAGTTCGTCGTCAACGGCGACGGCACCGTGACCGACCTTGCCGCCGGCCTAATATGGACACAAGCGGACTGCGGCTCCGGCATGAACTGGGAGAGCGCGCTGGCGTGGGTGCACACGAAGAACTCCCAGAACTACCTGGGCTATGACGATTGGCGCCTTCCGAACGCCAAGGAGCTTCAGAGCATCGTGGATTACACCCGGTCGCCCAATACCACCGCTTCGGCGGCCATTGACCCGCTCTTTACCTGCACGCAAATCACCAACGAAGCAGGCCAGGCCGACTATCCATTCTACTGGACGGGAACCACGCACGCCGCCGAATCTCTCGAGGGAACCATCGTCGGCAATGAGGCGAATTACGTCGCCTTTGGCCGTGCGCTCGGGTACATGAACGGCACGTGGACCGACATCCACGGTGCCGGTTGCCAGCGTAGCGACCCCAAAGCGGGCGATCCCGCCGATTACCCAACGGGTCGTGGTCCGCAGGGCGACGCTATTCGCATATACAACTATGTGCGGCTGGTGCGCGACGCCGGCGGCGCAGAAGGCGAGGGTGAAGGCGAGGGTGAAGGCGAGGGTGAAGGCGAGGGTGAAGGTGAAGGCGAGGGTGAAGGTGAAGGCGAGGGCGAAGGCGAGGGCGAGGGCGAGGGCGAAGGCGAGGGTGAAGGCGAGGGTGAGGGGGAGGGTGAGGGCGACCCCTGCGCGAGCGAATATCACACGGCGGACCAGGACCGGAACAACCTGATCGGCCTGTCCGAGTTGCTGCGGGTGATCCAGTTCTACAACTCCGGCGGGTTTCATTGCGCGGCAGACCCCGGCGACACGGAGGACGGGTTCGTGCCCGGCACGGGCGCGGACCAGACCTGTTGTCCGCACGACAGCGACTACGCGCCGAGTGGGCCGGACTGGCAGATCGTTCTTACCGAGTTGCTGCGCCTAATCCAGTTCTACAACTCCGGCGGCTATCACTACTGCCCGGCGGAAGGCACGGAGGACGGCTTCTGCCCCGGAAGCGGATGATGGCGGGAGGCAAGATTACCTCATTCGCAGTTCTTGTCGACGGTATGACTTCGGATTCCGAGGGATACACGATCGAGGCATTGCGGGGACGGGTCTCTGACGAGGATTGATCTTGCTTGCGCGCCTTGAAGCGTCAGAGTAAGATCAAGCCGAGTCTGGCTGTGACAGTGGCGGCCAAGTTCATTTTGGAGCCTCGGGTTATGCTTACCATGTGTGAGGTCTTGCCGATGGCGAAGGACGGGCGCACTGACCTCAAGGGACACATTTCGGGCAGAATACAAGATGCTATTGATGCCCCCTCTCCGAGGAACCGCTCCGGTGAAGGTCGTCTACTCTCTTTCCGGATGTGGAGCGTGCTTGCAGGCGGATAGCATGGGCCGCGGGGTGGGGGTTCTTCGAGGGGGCTGACACCTCTTTGTCGTTTCCTTCCTGACGGTTACTCATTAGACCGGCTCCGTCCACGGCCCTGTAATGCGGAGAATGAAAGTCAGTAAAGTACCGCGAAGCCTGCGCAGACAGAAATAGAGTACACAGAGATTGTGTCGCGCTTCCGCCTTCTCTTGGAGATTCGTATCATGAAGAACAGCAAGCATGTTGACTCCAAAGTGTTTGTTTCTTTCCATTTCCTTGCCGGCATCCTGTTGGCCGCATGGCCGACCCCGGTGCGAGGCGCGGACCTCCTCGTAACGACCGATACCATCCTAGGGCCGGACCTCGTCCTGGAATTCGACAATGTCAAGGTAGATAACAACGCCACGTTGACCCTGCTCGGGTCGATGACGCTTGTCGTCATCGGCGAATTCGAGGTCGGAGAGGGCGCCGCCATCTCCGCCGATGGAACTGGATTCCCGGCGCAGCAGGGGCCGGGCGCCGGCGCCGAGTGGTGGCAAGGTGGAAGTTACGGCGGCGCGGGCGGCGGCGGACCGGCGATTTACGGGTCCGCCGTTGAACCGGTGAACAAGGGAAGCGGCGGTGGAGAGTCCGCGGGGGGCGGGGCCATTCGGATCGAAGTGGGCGACACCGCCATCATCGATGGCACAATCAGCGCAAACGGCATCAGCACCTGCAATGGCGCAGGCGCCGGAGGAACAGTCTACCTCGCGACCGTCGAACTCGAAGGCATCGGCGCGTTCACTGCGGACGGCGGCAACAGTACTTGCGGCAACGGGGGCGGCGGCGGCGGGCGCGTAGCGGTATACTATGAGGCAAGTTCGTTTATTGGCGCGGCATCGGCGTACGGCGGAACCGGCGGTCCGCCCGGAGAAGCGGGAACCGTCGCCTTTCTTGATAGAAGCAGCCCCGCCAGTCTTGTCCTGCACGCCGGCCATGCATGGCGCTTCCAGGCGGGCGACCCGACGCAATACGGCGCGATCTTCCTCGACGGAACCGCAGCCACCTATGAGGCCGCGCTGACAAACATCTCAGCAGCGCAGTTCTCTCTGGGGAACATGTCCAGTCTTGACCTGTATGGCCGCACTTTCCCATTTCCCGCTCTCAATCTAAATGTCGCCACCCTGAACGTGGCCGGAAATTCGTGGATACAAGGCAATATCACGCTGCACGCCACAGGCGACGTCACTATCGCACCCGGCAGTACGTTGACGGCATCCGGCGCCGGCAATCCGTCCAATGCCGGCCCCGGCGCGGGCGCGGATTGGTGGCAGGGCGGCAGCTACGGCGGCGTCGGGGGCGGTGGCCCTGCGACGTACGGTTCCGCGGCGCACCCCACCGACTTCGGCAGCGGCGGCGGCGAGTCCCCCGCCGGCGGCGCGATTCGGTTGAACGTAGCGGGCAATCTGACGTTGGACGGCCAAGTCGCGGCCAACGGGGACGATGCGTGTAATGGCGCGGGGTCGGGCGGTAGCATCTATATCACTACGGGCGCGCTCGGCGGCTCCGGCGCCGTAGACGCGTACGGCGGCGACAGCATATGCGGTCAAGGCGGCGGCGGCGGTGGACGCATTGCCGTTTACTGCGCCCATCTCCCACACGTATTCTTAGGCACGACCCACGTTGACGGCGGAAGCGGCGGGACACCGGGAGCGCCCGGCACGGTCGCATTCTTCGACACCACCAATCCAGGCAGCACTGATCTGTACTCCACAGGGACATGGCGATTTGAGGCAGGCGATCCCGTGACCTATCGCAATGTGCTCCTGTCTGACTGTGTGGCGGCCTACGCCCCGGCCCTGACCGTCGCCGCAGAGAACTTTACGATGGAAGGGGACTCGATTCTGACGGCATATGACCGCACGCTGCCTTTCGCGCCTCTGACTCTGAACGTCGCCAATCTCGACCTGTTGGACACGAGTAGCATTGAAGGTAATATCACTGTGGATGCATCCGGCTACGTTACCATTGCGCAGAACGCCGGCATTCATGCGGACGGGATCGGGCATCCCGCGCAGTCGGGTGCCGGAGCGGGTGACGAATGGTATCGCGGAGGCAGCTACGGCGGGCGCGGCGGCAGCGGTCCTGACCCGTATGGCTCCGCGGTCCTGCCCGCGGACTTGGGCAGCGGCGGCGGCGAGGGAGCGGGAGGCGGCGCCATATTCCTATCCGTCGAGGGAACCCTGGATGTGGCCGGCACAGTGACGGCCAATGGGGCCGACGCCTGCAACGGCGCAGGATCGGGCGGCACGATCAACATTTCCGCGGGCGCGTTCGCGGGCGCGGGCATGCTCGCGGCGGATGGCGGCTCGAGCGGATGCGGACAAGGCGGCGGCGGCGGCGGGCGTATCGCCGTCTATTATGTCAGCGGCGACAGTCCGCAGCCCGCTCACGCCGCGGGCGGAGACCTCGGGGGCGAACCGGGAACGGTCGGATACTTCAAGACGCTTGGGCGGAGCCCGGGCGTCAACCTCCTTGCCGGCCCGACGTGGCGCTTCCAACGTAACGACGAGGGGTTGCTTGCCTATCACGACATAACAATCACCAACGGATCGGCGGCCACTTACGAAGACGGTTCGGACATCGAAGCGGCGGGCGACATTACCGTCGGCGGCGCCGCGTCCTTGAGCCTGTACAGCGGCACGCTGCCGTACTTGCCTGCGAATCTCACGTGCGCCAATCTGACCGTAGGACCCAGCTGTACGCTGCGCGGCAACTTCACCATTCAAACGAGCACCCTTATCGTCGCGCCTCTCGGCGCGATACGGGCCGATGGTTGCGGTCATCCGACAGGCGCAGGACCGGGCGCCGCGGCAAGCTGGGAGTCCGGCGGCGGCTACGGCGGCGCGGGCGGCGGTTCCGGCGGCGGTTCTACCTACGGATCCGCCGAGTGGCCGGTCGACCCGGGCAGCGGCGGCGGTTCCGGCGCCGGCGGCGGTGGTGGTGGTGTGCTTCGTATCGACGCATCTGGTGAAATCGCGGTTCATGGTTCCCTTAGCGCGGATGGGGTGGACCCGGGCAACTGTCACGGCGGGGGTTCCGGCGGCAGCATAAACCTGACGTGTTACACCTTCAGCGGCGCGGGCGCAATTACCGCGAACGGCGGGACGGCGGTATGCGGCGGTTTCGGCGGTGGCGGCGGGCGTATCAGCGCGCGCTATATCGAGACCTTGTACAGCGGCGCTCTCCTCGCGCTCGGAAACAACGGCGGGGCGGACGGCACCGTCACGGAGTTCTTTCTGCCCACAGCCGGTTTCACGGCAAGTCCGGTTGTTGGAGCGACTCCACTTCCGGTGCAGTTCACTGACACGTCCGATCCCGGCAACGGAATGACTATTGTCTGGTGGGAATGGGATTTCGGGGACGCGACAAACAGCACGGACCAGAACCCGTTACATATCTACCAGACTCCAGGACTTTTCACGGTCTCACTGACGGTTACGACTGTCGCCGGCGCCGACACGGAATCGAAAACGAATTTCATTGTCGTCAATCCCGTCGTTTCCGGGACGATAACGGCGAATGGCGCGGGCCTGGCCGGCGTCACGCTTGTCGGCCTGCCGGGAGATCCGGTCACTGGTCCGGACGGGACCTACGGCGTTGTGCTCCCGCTGCATTGGAGCGGCACGGTCACGCCGACCCTGACCGGGAGTTCTTTTAGTCCCCCGTCACGCAGCTACGTCAATCTCAGTGCGGATACAAGGGATCAGGACTATACCGCGATAAACCCGGTCGTCTCGGGCACCGTTAGCGCCAACGGCGTGGGCCTTGCGGACGTTACGCTTGCCGGGCTGCCCGGCGATCCCGTCACCGGCCCAGACGGACTCTACAGCGCGGAGGTTCCCTACAACTGGAGCGGTACAGTTACCCCCACACTGGCCGGCTCGACATTTAGCCCGCCGTCGCGCGAGTACGCCAACCTTACGGCGGACGCCGCCGACCAGGACTACGCGGCGGTGAATCCCATCGTTTCGGGCATCGTTACCGCCAACGGCCTGGGCCTTGCCGACGTTACGCTCGCCGGACTGCCCGGCGACCCCGTCACCGGCCCAGACGGACTCTACAGCGTGGAGGTTCCCTACAACTGGAGCGGCACAGTCACCCCCACACTGGCCGGCTCGACATTTAGCCCGCCGTCGCGCGAGTACGCCAACCTTACGGCGGACGCCGCCGACCAGGACTACGCGGCGGTGAATCCCGTCGTTTCGGGCATCGTTACCGCCAACGGCCTGGGCCTTGCCGACGTTACGCTCGCCGGACTGCCCGGCGACCCCGTCACCGGCCCAGACGGACTCTACAGCGTGGAGGTTCCCTATGATTGGACCGGGATCGTGACGCCCATTCGCCAGAGTTACGGGTTTGAACCGGAATCGCGCAGTTACACGAACTTGACTGAGAACAGCCCCGACCAGAACTATGACGGTAGAATTCTGAGCCATTCCGCGGATTCTAACGGCGACAGCCAGATCAATCTCACGGAATTGCTGCGGGTGATTCAGTTCTATAATTCCGACGGGTTCCACTGTGAGGAAGGCACGGAGGATGGCTACGCGCCGGGTCCGGGAGACCAGACCTGCGCGCCTCACGCGAGCGACTACGCCCCGGCCGGGCCGGATTGGCGGATCAAATTGACGGAACTGCTGCGGGTGATCCAGTTCTATAACTCGGGTGGCTATCACGCCTGCCCGGACCAGGGCACGGAGGACGGTTTCTGCCCTGGGGCGGCGTAGCGTTCTGTCGGCATCAGCCACAATGGCGATCACAAGGTCGGACTCACCTCGTGAGTCCGGCCTTGTTCCTCTGCGAGGACTACGCTGGATTGTATGGCGCCCAAGCGCCTTGCGCACGGAAGCCGCGTGTGGCAGTCTAACATCACCGATCGACAAGTAAGCCCGACCGTATGGCGCGGGATCGATAATGCTTCTCGCGCCGTTGAAAGGATGCGATTTGAGTAGTTCGCGAATCAGTCTCGTTCTTCTATGCGCTCTTGCAGTATCGGTGACGTTGCCTTGCCCGGCGGCCGACGCATGCCCTCAGTTCCAGGACGGCGTGTATTATTGCACGCCCCAATGGCCGGCGCTGACCGAAATCTCGGGGCTGCTGGACAGCCGACAAAACCCGGGAGTCTTCTGGGTGCACAATGACAGCGGGGATGCGCCGCGCCTGTACGCGCTTTCGCACACAGGAGAGCACTTGGGCGTATATCTGCTGGACGGGGCGGGCGCGGTGGATTGGGAGGACATCGCCTTCGGACCGGGCCCGGACGCGCAACGCGACTACATCTACGTCGGCGATTTCGGCAACAACGGCCTCTATCGAACCTCCCTGGTCATCTACCGCGTGGCGGAACCGGAAGTCGACCCGTTGCAGACGCCCCAGGACGTCCTCGTGGAAGGCGTCGAAGCGTTTCCGTTGGTCTATCCGTTCGCGCCCACCGTGGTCTATGACTGCGAGACCCTGTTGGTCGACCCGATCCTCTGCGATATTTACCTGATAACCAAGGATAGCTCCAGCCCGCAGGTAGAGGGCGGCGTCTGCCACATCTTCCGGAAGGCCGCGCCGCACACGCCCGGTATCGAGGCCGTATTGGAAGAGGTTGGGACTTTGTCCTTCGGCACGGGGCTGCCTGGAATGATTACGGCGGGGGACGTCTCGCCGGCGGGCGACGAAGTCCTGATTCGCACCTACTACATGGCGCATCTGTGGGAGCGACTTCCCGGCGAGATGCTTCACGAAGCGTTTTTCCGCCCATCTTGTCCCGTGCCGTTGGTATTCGAAATCCAAGGTGAAGCCGTGGCCTTCGCGTCCGACGAAACGGGCTATTACACGGCAAGTGAAGCGAACACATACGGCATACAGCCGGTCCATTTTTTCGAGCGCATACCGGCTGGCGAAGGTGAAGGTGAGGGTGAGGGTGAGGGTGAGGGTGAGGGTGAGGGTGAGGGTGAGGGTGAGGGTG
>JAKQEQ010000079.1 GCA_029556545.1 Candidatus Hydrogenedentota bacterium | reverse complement strand
CCTCGCGGCTCGCGCCGCTCCTACGGGGAGAAATGCGCGCTGGCCTTGCTGTAGGAGCGGCGCCAGCCGCGAGCCTTTCCGGGCGGCTACGACGAGCCCCGTCGCCTTCAACCCCTCGCGGCTCGCGCCGCTCCTACGGGGGAGGCCCGCGGCGGTTCGGTTTGTTGTAGGAGCGGCGCCAGCCGCGAGCTTTTTGGCGTGGCGGACGACGGTTGAGTGCGCTGGCAACCCGCAGGCGCGGAAAGTCCGTTAGCATAATTCACAGCGAATAGTCCTCAGCTTGCTGCACCAATGCGGCCGCTTCGAGGCGCCCATCTATAGACACTTATATGTTACCTTTCGGCCAATGACCTACCAAGTCAAGGAACTGCTCCTCCCCGACGGCAGCAGTCCATATGCCCGCTGGTTCTCCGCACTCGATCCGATGGCTGCCGCAAAAGTCACCATTGCTGCCGCCCGAATTGAACAAGGCAACCTATCCAACGTGGAGTGGTTCCGAGGCATCGGCGAGTACAAGATCGACTGGGGGCCGGGCTACCGCGTCTACCTGGCCAAGGACGGCCTGAAAATCATTGTCCTGCTCGGCGGCGGCAGCAAGAAACGCCAACAACAGGACATCGACGAGGCGGTCGCGTTGTGGGAAGAATACAAGCGTCGCAAGGCGCAAATGAAGAAAGGAGCATGAACAATGGCATTGACCCGAGACTTCAAGGAAACCGTTGCTGCCCGGGTGCAAAACGATCCGGCCTTTGCCCAGGCACTGCTCGACGAGGCGATCACCCTCTTCATAGACGGCGAACCCGACACCGCCAGATTGATCCTGCGTGACCTGGTCAACGCAACGATCGGCTTCGAGTCCCTGGCCGAAGAAATCCACAAACCGGCCAAGAGCCTGCACCGGATGCTGTCGGCCTCGGGCAATCCGACAATGAGCAACATCTCGGCGATCTTCGCCGCCATCAAACGCGCGCTGAAGGTTGAGGTTCGAACCCACGTGTGGATGGCATAACCGAAGCCAGCCTTCTCCCCTAGACGCCGAGCCATGTCGCCTTCAACCCCTCGCGGCTGGCGCCGCTCCTACGGGGGAGACCCGCGGCGGGGGGCTTGCTGTAGGAGCGGCGCAAGCCGCGAGCCTTTCCGGGCGGCTGCGATGGGCCTCGTCGCCTTCGACCCCTCGCGGCTCGCGCCGCTCCTACGGGGGAGGCCCGCGGCGGTTCGGATTGCTGTAGGAGCGGCGCCAGCCGCGAGCTTTTTATCGAGCCCCCTTCCTGGCCGTGTCGCCTTCAACACCTCGAGACCTGCTCCCACCCGCCCCCACGATCGCCTATCATCAAGCTGAGTCCGAACAGGAAAGGATGCCGATGCGCCCCTCCGTAGTCCTCGACATGAAGCGAAGCGCAGTGCGCGAGCTGGTTGGCCGCTTTCGCACGGCTAATCCACGTGTCTTCGGATCGGTGTTGCATGGCACCGATCGCGACGGCAGCGACCTTGATCTGCTCGTCGATGCGCTACCCGGCGCAACCTTGCTCGACCTTGGCGATCTGGAGGACGAGTTGAAGTCACTGCTTGGCGTCGAGGTCGATCTTCTGACGCCCGGTGACTTGCCGCCGAAGTTTCGGGCCAAGGTGCTCGCAGAGGCTCAGCCCCTATGAACGAGAACCGCCTGGCCGACTACCTCGAACACATACACCAGGCCGCGACCGACGCGCGCAGTTTCGTCGACGGAATGTCCAAGGAAGCCTTCCTTGACGACAAACGGACCCAGCGTGCCGTCATCATGAGCCTGATCATCATGGGAGAAGCGGCGACGAAGGTGATCAGGCTACAGCGCGTTCATTCAAGCCCACCCCGAAGTTCCATGGCGCAGCATCCGCAACATGCGCAACCGCATGGCGCACGGGTATTTCGACATCAACCTCGATATCGTGTGGGAGACCGTCCAGGGGTGGCTACCCATGCTGCTGGAGCGGCTACCGGCCGTACGCAGGGACGCAGCCGACGATACGCCCGATTGCGAATGACCGCACTGTAGGAGCGGCGCAAGCCGCGAGCTTTTTGGGGCGGTGGCGATAGAGCGTGTCGCCTTCGACCCCTCGCGGCTCGCGCCGCTCCTACGGGGGAGACCCGCGGCGGTTCGGTTTGCTGTAGGAGCGGCGCAAGCCGCGAGCCCTTTGGGGCGGTGGCGATGGGGCGCGTCGCCTTCAACCCCTCGCGGCTGGCGCCGCTCCTACGGGGGAGACCCGCGGCGGTTCGGTTTGCTGTAGGAGCGGCGCCAGCCGCGAGGCTTGTTGAAGCGGACGCCAGCCAGCAGCCACACTACCCGCGTCGTTCACCCGTCGATAACTCCAAAGGCATCGGATCGGGCGAGTCGCCACGCAGCGAGAGGTGTTCAAGAGGAAAACGCCGGAAGGCGCGCACGAAGCCATAAGACACCTCG
>JAKQEQ010000076.1 GCA_029556545.1 Candidatus Hydrogenedentota bacterium | reverse complement strand
GAAGGTGAGGGCGAGGGCGAAGGCGAAGGCGAGGGCCAACCCTGTGCGCCGCGGATAGTTGCCGATTTCGTCCCCGAATATGGAACTTCCGACGATCTCGCCGGACATGTAACCTGCATCCCGCCGGATGACCCGGATGCGTATCGTATCGCCGTCTATATCGAACTTGAAGACGTCTGGTGGACCAAGCCGTACTACGATGCGCCGCTGACCGTCCTCGATGTCAACGGCCATTGGTCCTGCCCGATTGTAACAGGCGGCTTCGACCAGTACGCGACCCGTATCGCCGTGTACCTGCTTCCGGCGGGGGTGAGCGCCGCTATCTGCGGGCCATGCTCGATGATGCCCGATGCGCTGGAGGCGCTCGATACGCTGGTCATCGATCGCGGTCCTCCTATCCGCCACATCGCCGCATTCGGCCACGACTGGCGGGTCAAGCGCAAGGACTATCCGGCCGGACCTGGGAACAACTACTTCTCCGACGCCGAGGACGCCGTCTGGGTCGACGACGCGGGCCTGCACCTCACGATAAGCGAGCGCGACGGCTTCTGGCGCGGCTCGGAGGTCATTCTCGAATCGTCGCACGGCTATGGCGCGTATCTTGTCGCCACGGGGAGCCGCTTGGATGTTCTTGATGCGAATGCGGTGTTCGGGGCCTTCACGTACGACACACTGGCGTCATACGCGAACTACCGCGAACTCGACGTCGAATTCACGCGATGGGGTAACGCCGAGGAATTCACCAACGGGCAATATGTGGTCCAACCTTGCGACGCCTGCCCGGACTGCGGCGACCATTGTCGCCGATTCCGTATCAACCTGACCGATGAAACTCCCGATCTCACCCACTACGTCGTCTGGCAGCCGGGCCGCGCCGAGTTCAGAACCTATTACGGCAAATATCAGGCGGGCGACGTGCCGCCGGCCCCGAACCTGGCCCGATACTGGGTCTTCGAGGGCGAGGATGTGCCGGTTCCCGGCAACGAGACTTTCCGGCTGAACCTCTGGCTGGTGGACGGCCAGCCGCCCGCCGACGGACTGCCCGTCGAGGCGCTCGTCACGGACTTCGCCTGGGAGGCAGAGCCGCCCGCGTGGGAAGAGCCGAGCGAAGGGGAAGGAGAAGGCGAAGGGGAAGGCGAGCCCGGCGAAGGCGAAGAAGGCGAGGAATGCGAACCGGAGACACCGCCGTACCCCATTGGACGGATTGACAAGACCTATTACGATCCGGCGCGGGGCAATCGCGCGGTCCCCGTCAAACTTTATTATCCCGGCGCATACGCCGGCGACGGCCCCCCCGTGGCCGGGCCGGCGTGCCGCAGGTTCCCCGTGGTGGTCTTCGGCCACGGCTACCAGACCAATATCGGCTACTACGACTACCTCTGGCAGGCCATCGTCCCGAACGGCTACATCATGGCGCTCGTGGACACCTACAACGAAGTCACGTGGGACTTCCCCGATTTCGGGCGGGACCTGGCATTCGTCGCCACGGCCATCGCGGAGGAAGGCGCGACGCCCGCTTCGCTGTTCCACGCCCGCGTATCGCCCATGACCGCCGTCATGGGGCACAGCATGGGCGGCGGCGCGGCCATCCTCGCGGCAAGGAGTAATCCGCTGATTCACGCCGTGATCGGGCTCGCCCCATCGCACGTCGACGCCGCCGTGCTCCAGGGCGCGTATGACGTGTACTCACCGTCGCTCATTATGGGATCGGAGAAGGACTGCATCGTCCGGGGACACGGATCGGCCATCTACGGGAACATCCCCGCGACGTGCAAGTATTACGTCGAAATCGTCAAGGGCAGTCATTGCGCGTTCGCCCAGGACGCAAGAGTGTGCGAGTACGCGGAGATCGTCGCGTGCATCGGCACTTCGTGGATTTCCGACAGCGCCCAGCGCGCCCTCATCCTGACCTTCGTGCCGCCCTGGCTCGACGCCACCCTCAAGGCCCGCCCCGAAGCGCTGGACACGTTCCGCGCCCGGCTCGCCGAGCAGACCGCCGCGGGCGCCGTCACCCACGCGGCGCAATGTCCCAGTCTCCTGACACTCCTTGCCTCATGACACGGCCCGCGCCGCACCGCTGAAGTTCGCACCGCTATTTGCGTCAGGGCGCGGGAACTTGATATTCTTCTTTTCCTCGCGTGCCCGTCTTCTGTCACCCACGCCGGAGTCCGTGCGGGGTACGGGTATGCGGTTTAGCGGAAGTGGTGGGGACAACGCAGTCCGCCGTGTCGGGGACGCGGCGTATCGGAGTTAGGAAGTGCTCGTGAGAAAGCCTCTGATTGCCGGAAACTGGAAGATGTTCAAGGTCGTGGGGGAGGCGGTGGCCACGATCGAGGCCCTGAAGCCGCTCGTGGCCGACGTGGGCGGCGTCGATATCGTGGTCTGTCCGCCGTTCACGGCGTTGTACGCCGCGGGCCAAGCCTTGCGCGGCAGCGCCGTCGAACTGGGCGCGCAGAACGTTTATAAGGAAGCGAAAGGCGCCTTCACGGGCGAAATCGCGCCGCAAATGCTGCTTGATGTCGGCTGCGCCTGGGCCATTATCGGCCACAGCGAACGCCGCAAGATTTTCGGCGAAACGGACGCCCTGCTGAGCGAAAAACTGCGTTTCGCGGTGGATACCGGCCTCAAGGTCATGTTTTGCATCGGCGAAACGCTCGAGGAACGGCAAGGCGGCCAGATGAACGACGTGCTGTCGCGACAGGTCGGCGAGGGACTCGCCAAGCTGTCCGCGTCCGATTTCGAGCGCGTTGCGCTGGCCTACGAGCCGGTCTGGGCCATCGGCACGGGCGTGACCGCGACGCCCGAACAGGCCGAGGAAGCCCATGCTTACGTCCGCGACCTGGTACGTCGGCAATTCGATGCAACCATCGCGGAGGGTTTAAGGATTCAATATGGCGGCAGCGTGAAGCCGGACAATGCCGCGCAACTGATTGCGAAGCCGAATGTCGACGGCTTCCTCGTGGGCGGCGCGTCGCTGGACGCGAGGGATTTCGCGGCCATCGTAAAGGCGGGCGCCGGCGGATAAGCGAATCGAGCGCGACGGAACGCGCGGAGGTGTGAGCGTATCATGAGTGTCATTTTCAGTTGGAACGCCCTCTGGTGGCTGATGATCATCCTGTATGTGCCCGCGTGTATCGGGCTCATTGTCATCGTGCTATTGCAGAAGGGACGCGGCGCGGGATTCGCGGGCGCCTTCGGCATCGGCCCCGGCTCGGAGACGGTTTTCGGGCCGCGCATGGCCAAGAGCCTGCCGCAGAAACTCACGCACGGCATGGCCGGCGTCTTTATGGCGATGGCGCTGTTGATGTCGATCATCGGCGGCAAGGTCAGCCGCGGCGAAGCGCCCAAGCTCGCGCCGGAAACCGTCGCCGAAGCCGTTGCGGACGACGCCTACGAGTCTATTTTCAACGAGGGTGCTACGCCTGCGCCCGAGACAACCGCTGTCCCGGACACGGCAGCCGCGCCCGCGGAAACCGCCGCGCCCGCGGAGGCCGACGCGCCTGCGGAGGCCGATGCGCCCGTCGAAGCCGAAACGTCCGCGGTGGTCGTGACGCCGGACGCAATCGCCGAAGAGGCCCCGGTTTCGACGCCCGCCCCCGAGGCCGCCGCCCCGGAATCCGCGCCGGACGCAGCGCCCGCGCCAGAGGCAGCGCCCGCGCCCGCCGAAACGCCCGCCGACGCGGCTGCGGACGCCCAGTAGCGTTGACGAGGAAGACTTTCAGGGGTCCAAAGCGGCGCACGGCTTTGGGCCTTTCGCTTTCGGCTTTGGCGCAACGGCGCCGCCCGGGTGAGGTTTCATGGACAAGATACTGATTCGCGGCGGAAAGCCCCTCAAGGGGGAGGTACACGTGCGCGGCGCGAAGAACGCCGCCCTGCCCCTCATGGCGGCGTCGCTCCTCGCCGAAGGGCCATGTGTCCTGCACAATCTGCCCTGCCTGCACGACGTCTTCACCATGGACAAGATTCTCTCGGGCATGGGCGTGGAAATCGAGTTCACCGGCCGGTACATGACGTTGACCACGCCCGACACGGCGCGGCCCGAGGCGCCCTATGACCTCGTGCGCAAGATGCGCGCATCTTTCTTCGTGCTCGGGCCCCTGCTTGCGCGGTTCGGCCGCGCCCGCGTCTCGCTGCCCGGCGGCTGCGCCATCGGCACGCGCCCCGTGGATATCCACCTCAAGGGCCTCGAAGCGCTCGGCGCCAGGATACGCATAGACGAGGGCTATGTGGCGGCGGAAGGCCGACTCGAAGGCGCGGATGTCACCCTGCCCTTCCCGAGCGTCGGTGCGACGGAGAACGTGATGATGGCCGCCTGCCGCGCCGAGGGCGTGACGCGCCTGAATAACGCGGCGCGCGAGCCCGAGATCGAGGACCTGGCGCGGTTCCTCAACGCCATGGGCGCGCGCATCTCGGGCGCGGGCACGGACCTGATCACCGTGGTCGGCGTGGACACGCTCCAGGGCGTGGAACACGCGATCATGCCGGACCGCATCGAGGCGGGCACGTTCCTTGCCGCGGCGGCGGGCACCCATGGCGACGTCACGGTGATGAATGCCCGGGCCGAGCATATCACCGCGTTCCTCGACAAACTGCGCGAGGCGGGCGCGGAGGTCGAAGTGCATGGACAGCACATCCGCGTCGCGGCCCGGAACGGCCTCAAGGCGGTGGACGTAGCCACCGCGCCGTACCCGGGGTTCGCCACGGACCTCCAGGCGCAGACGATGGCCGTCCTGACCTGCGCCGACGGCGTGAGCCGCATCACGGAGACGGTCTTCGAGAACCGCTTCATGCAGGCGAGCGAGTTGACGCGCATGGGCGCGGACATCGCCCTGGACGGCAACACGGCCGTCGTTCGCGGCGTGGACCACCTCTCGGGCGCGCCGGTCATGGCATCCGACCTGCGCGCGAGCGCCGCGCTGGTGATTGCGGGACTGATGGCGACGCGCGGGGAAACCGCGGTCGCGCGCGTGTATCATATCGACCGAGGTTACGAGCGGATCGAGGAGCGTCTGGCCGCGTTGGGCGCGGACCTCGAGCGCGTCCGCGAGTGAGTGGATACGGATTCCAGGGAGTCGCCACGGATGCAGGTGTTGGAAATTCGCGATGACGCCGCGTATAGCGACGCGCTCGCGTATGCGCGCGGGTTGACTTTTGCCGCGGACGAGCAGGCACTGGTCGAAGTCCGCGAGTCCGTCCGCGCGGTCATCGAAGCAGTGCGGCGCGACGGCGACGCCGCTATCGCCGAATACACGGAGCGTTTTGACCGCGTCGCGCTGCGCCCCGATCACTTCGAAGTGACGCCCGCCGAAATCGACGCCGCGATCGAGGCGGTGGACCCAGGGCTTTTCGCCGTGCTCGAACGCGCGCATGAGAACATCCGCCGCTTCCACAGCAAGAACCTGCGCGAATCGTGGGAGGAGACGCAGGAAGACGGCTCGGTGCTGGGCCAGCACATCACGCCCATCGAGAGCGCGGGCGTTTACGTGCCTGGCGGCAAAGCGTTCTATCCCTCGTCCGTGCTGATGAACATTGCGCCCGCGCGCGTCGCCGGCGTGAAGGACATCATCATGGTCTCGCCGCCTTCGTACAACGGGAGCATCCACCCCGTGGTGCTGGCCGCGGCGCGGATCGCTGGCGCGACCCGCGTGTTTCGCGTCGGCGGCGCGCAGGCCGTCGCGGCGCTCGCCTACGGTACGCGGACCATTCCCGCCGTGATGAAGATCACGGGGCCGGGGAACGTCTACGTCACCGCCGCCAAGGCGCTCATGCGCGGTCAGGTCGAGACCGACAGCGAGGCCGGACCTTCCGAGGTGGTGGTTATTGCCGACGAGAAGGCCGACCCCGCCTACGTGGTCGCGGAACTGCTGGCACAGGCGGAGCACGATGAAGGCGCGCTCGCGATCCTGATCACGACATCCGCGGAACTGGTCGCGACGGTGCGCGAAGCGCTTGCCGAAGAGACGGCCCGCGCGCCGCGCCGCGATATCATCACGCGGTCGCTGGAGGACCGGGGCCGCATTATCCTCGTCCGCGACATGGACGAGGCGGTCGAACTGACGAACCTGATCGCGCCCGAACACCTGAGCATCCAGGTCGAGTTTCCGCGCAAGCTCGCGGACCGCATCACGAACGCAGGCGCGATCATGCTCGGCGGCTGGACACCCGTTGCCGTGGGCGATTATTACGCCGGCCCGAATCACATCCTGCCGACGGGCCGCCGCGCGCGGCGTCAGTCGCCGCTCACCGCAGAGGATTTCCGCAAGGTGACAAACATCCTGTACTACACGCGCGAAAGACTCCGCGCCGACGCGGAGGACATCATCGCGCTAGCGCGGGCCGAGGGCCTTGATGCGCACGCCCGCGCCGTCGAGGTGCGCCTGTGAAGTACGCGCGTGAATTGTTGCGGGACGTGGACGGCTACACGCCCGGCGAGCAGCCGCGCGACGCGGGCGTGATCAAGCTCAACACAAACGAGAACCCGTATCCGCCGTCGCCGCGCGTCCTCGACGCCGTGCGCGGCCTCGGCGCGGAAGCGTTGCGCAAGTATCCCGACCCCGTGGCGACGGCGTTCCGAGAAGCGTGCGCGCACCGCTACGGGTATCCCGGCCCGGAGTGGATCATCGCGGGCAACGGCATGGACGAATTGCTGGCGCTGGCGGTGCGCACCTTCGTCGATCCCGGCGACCGCGTCCTGGCCATGTACCCGACCTACAGCCTCTATGACGTGTTGTGCCGCCTGCACGGCGCGGAACTGGCCACCGTCGATCTCGACGCCGATTTCGGACTTACGGAGGACTTCTTCACGACGCCCGCGCGGCTCTGCTTCTTCACGCGCCCGAACGCGCCCACCGGCCGCGCCGCGCCGCGCGCCGAGGTCGAGCGGTTCTGCGCCGGGTTCAAGGGCGTAATCGTCATCGACGAGGCCTACGTCGATTTCGCGGAAGACAACTGCATGGACCTCGCGCGCCGCTTCGACAACGTCATCGTCATGCGTACGTTCTCGAAGTCGTTCAGCCTCGCCGGCATGCGGATCGGCGTAGCCGTCGCGAACCCGGACCTCGTCAACGAGTTTCTCAAGACGAAAGACTCATACAACATGGATGCCGTCAGCCAGGCAGTCGGCCTCGCGGCCGTCGAAGATTACGCGCACATGGAGCGCAACGTCGCGCGGGTGCGCGCGACCCGCGCGCGACTCATCGGGGATTTGCGGCGGCTCGGCTTCGTCGTGGGCGATTCGCAGGCGAACTTCGTCCTCGCGCGCAAGCAAGGCGCGCCGTCCGCCTGGGAACTCTTCGACGCGCTGCGCAAGCGCGCCATCTATGTCCGCTATTTCGACATGCGCCGCCTCGAAGACGCGATCCGCATCACCGTCGGCACGGACAACGAGTGCGCCGCCCTCGTCGCCGCTCTCGAAACCCTGCTCGACGTTCAGGCGTGACACGTCGCGGCCGCGCGATACATCGCCGCGACCTTCTCGCCCGGAATCTCCGCCAGAATGTTGTGAATCGCGCAGAAGACGTAACCGCCCCCGACCTTCATGCACGAGACCACCTCCCTCACCTCGCGCTCGATATCGGCGACCGTGCCCAGGGGCAAGGTGGACTGCGTGTTCACGCCGCCGCCCCACAGCGCGAGGCGCCCGCACGCCTTCTCCTTCCACTCGCGGCAGCCGCGGCCGCCGGCGGTCCACTGCACCGGGTTCAGCACGTCGAAGCCGCTCGCGATCACGAGGTCGATGAGGTCGTAGACCGCGCCGCACGAGTGCAGGAACGTCTTCACACCCGGCGCGAGACGATGTATCGCGTCGTTGATGCGCCGATAATAGGGCAGGAACAATTCCTCGTAGACCGACGGCGCGGCGACCAACTGCGCCTGGGTGCCCCAGTCGTCCGCGGACACGAGATACACGTCGATGTACGAGTGAATGTGCGGCAATAGCGTTTCGAGCGTCGCGACCGCGTATTGCGTGTACGCCTCGTGCAATGCCGCCACGAACTGCGGGGCCGTCATGCACAGCAGCGGGAACTGCGCGATCCCCGTGAACCCGCCGATGCCGATGCCCGCGCCCGGCCCGCAGAACAGGATGGCCCGGTCCGTTGCCTCCCGCGCGCGGCGGCAGTGCGCCGCGATGCGCATCGCCTCTTCCTCGCGAAACGGGTTCTCGGCAAAATGCTCCCGGATGCGCTCGAGGTCCGGTCTCGGAATCTCGCCCGCCAGGTCGAAGGGCTGCCCGCCGTGATCCGACTCGAAAACGTGCGACGACGGCGGCATGCGGTTCCCGTGACGTGGCTGGATGATCGTGCCGTCCTCGAGTGTCTCGAACATGTCCGGGTCACGCACCAGCGCGGGGAGACGGCCGTTGAAATCGTAAGGACGCCACAACTCCGGCTGCTCGAAGGCGTTTGTCGCGTCCGGCATGACCGTCGCCACGTCGATATCGAGCTCGTCCAGCACGTCGGTGTCCGGCAGCGCCAGCATCTGCCCCGTGTCGTAGACCCGCGGACGCCGCGGCGGCAACCCGAGCGCGGCCACGAGCCCCGGATACGCGAAGCAACTGATACCCGTAGACGCCATGCCCGCCAGGTCCATTGGCGCGCGGTCCGTCTCCTCGAACGCCAGGGCGCGCAACACCCGTTCCCGTCGTGTCATGGTTTCATGTCCCTCCGTGCGCGGCGCGTCCTGAAGCGTGTTTTCGCCGTCGCGACGCGGGATTATAGCATGGTCCCTCCGCTGGCCCCCGTTCGTAGTCCAGCCTTCAGGCCGTCTTCCGGGCAGGCTGAAGCCTGCACTACGAATACCGCCTCGATTGTGCTCATCGCGGCGGGTACGGTAAGGTGTGCATCCAGCACGGCGATCCCGGACGCACCGGTCGCCGTCACGACACGGACAACACATGACGCATAATAAGGAACAGGACACTTGCGACCATGGCTCGGCCTTCGCTCCGGAAGACCTGCTGTCGATGCTGGACCTGCTGCGCGCGGGCGTGATGCTCGCGGGGCCGGGCGGCGAGGTGCTTTTCGCCAATCGGACGTGCCGGGAACTACTCGAACAGACCGAGACCGAAGTGACCGGACGGCATTACCTGGACGTGCTTGCGTTGGCGGCGCCCTATCGCGCGGAAGTCGCCGCCGTGTTCGCGGAGGCGCCGGGACCGCGACAGCGCGCGCCTGTGCGGCTTGAAGCCCCTTCGGGCCGGCACTACTGGACCGAGATCGAGGCGCAGCCCGACCCGCGCGCGCCCGACCGGCGCATCCTTTACCTCTACGACGTGTCCGAGGTCCACCACCTGCGGCGGCAACTCGACGAACGTACCCATTTCCAGGACTTGGTCGGCAAGAGCGACGCGATGCGCCTCGTCTACGAACAGATCACGCAGCTCTCGCAGGTGGACACGACGGTGCTCATCCGCGGCGAGACGGGCGCGGGCAAGGAACTCGTGGCGCGGGCGCTGCATTTCGCGAGCCACCGCAAGGACCAGCCGTTCATCCCCGTAAACTGCGCCGGACTCACCGAGTCGCTCATCGGCAGCCAACTCTTCGGCCATAAGCGCGGCGCGTTCACCGGCGCCATCTCGGACCAGAAGGGCGTCTTCGAGGCGGCGGACGGCGGCGCCGTCTTCCTCGACGAAATCGGCGACATCCCGCTGAGCCTGCAGACCAGCCTGCTCCGCGTGCTCCAGGAGCGCGAAATCACCCGCCTCGGCGACTCCGTCCCGCACAAGGTGGACGTCCGCTTCATCGCCGCCACGAGCCGCACGCTTTCGGACGAAGTGGCGAAGGGCCGATTCCGCGAAGACCTGCTCTTCCGCATCCGCGTCGCGCGCATCCTGCTGCCGCCGTTGCGCAAGCGCCGCGAGGACATCCCCCTCCTGGTCGATTTCTTCCTCGAACGCGCCCGCGCCGCCACGGGCCGCCGCGTCCTCGAGGTCAGCGCCACCGCCATGAGCATCCTCATGGACTACCACTGGCCCGGCAACGTCCGCGAACTCGAAAGCGCCATCGAGGCCGGCGTCATTCGATGCCGCGGCGCCGTGCTCCTCCCCGAAGACCTCCCCGTCGAAATCCTGCACGCGCAGCCCGCCGTCGCCGCCCCGGTCATCATCCCCTACTCCCGCGCGGACGAGCAGCGCCGCATCCTCGACGCCCTCGAACGCGCCCGAGGCAACCGCGCCGCCGCCGCCCGCCTCCTCGGCATGGGCCGCGCCACTCTCTACCGCAAACTCCGCAAACACGGGCTGCTGGAACGATAGGGGCGGAGATGGCCATCACGGAATGAGAACGCGCGAATACCACGGGTGAGGCGCCCATATGGACTGAGTAATGCGCCGTAGGCGGATATTTGCACGCTTATCTGGTAAGCTGAACCAATCTCCAGCAGTCCAACGTGCGGCGCTCTGTGAGGTAGTACGATCACGAGCACGAGTACAGGTGAGGGGGCCGCGCCTATGCCGGCTCGGTATGGCCCAGCACGCGCAGGACACGCAGGGTCGCGGCGACGGGGTCGGTGTCCGCGCCGCCGAGGCGGCAGGTGACGCCGGGCCGTTCGCGCCAGGATAGCTCGATGTCGTTCCCGAATGCCTCGCGCAGGGCGCGTTGCGCGGTCTTGTTCAGCAGGTGCGCGCCCTCGAACTCGATGGATACGGCCCCCTTCGCGGCGACCATGCGCGTGACACCGTGTTCGGCGGCGAGGGCGCGGGCGCGCATGACCTCGATCAGCCGCCGCACGGGCGCTGGCGGACGGCCGAAGCGGTCGGCGAGTTCGGACTCCATCTCGCTGATCTCCTCGACGGCGGTCACGCCCGCGATGCGCCGGTAGAGCGAAATCTTCTGCGCGGGCACGGGCACGTAGTCCTCGGGGATGTAGGCGTCCACGGCGACTTCGAAAGGTGGAAGCGCGCGGTGGCGGACCGGCTCGCCGCGGGCCTCGGCCACGGCCTCGGCAAGCAGTTCCTTATAGGTTTCGTAGCCGACCTCCGCGATGTGGCCGTGCTGTTCCGCGCCGAGGATGTCGCCGCAGCCGCGGATTTCGAGGTCGCGCATGGCGACGCGGTAACCCGCGCCGAGGGCGGAGAATTCCTCGAGCGCCTTGAGCCGCTGCTGCGCTTCTTCGGTAATGGCGCGGTCGCCCGGCACGAGCAGATACGCGAAGGCGCGGTGCTTGTACCGGCCCACGCGCCCGCGAATCTGGTAGAGGTCCGCGAGGCCGAACATGTCGGCGCGGTCGATGATGATGGTGTTCGCGTTCGGGATGTCGATGCCGGACGCGATGATGGTCGTACACACGAGCACGTCGATTTCCTTGCGCACGAACGCGGTCATGACGTCCTCGAGTTCGTGACGGCCCATCTGCCCGTGGGCGATGGCGACGCGCGCGCGCGGGACAAGGCGGCGCACCTCGCGCGCCACCTTCTCGATGGTCTGGACGCGGTTGTGCAGGTAGAAGACCTGGCCCTGGCGGCCCAGTTCGCGTGTGATGGCCTCCTGGACCAGCCGCTCGTCCCACACCTCGATGCACGTGTGGATGGGCAGGCGGTCGTTCGGCGCGGTGTTGATGAGGCTCATGTCGCGGATGCCCATGAGCGAGAAGTGGAGCGTGCGCGGGATGGGCGTGGCCGACATGCTCAGCACGTCCACGTGCGTGCGCGCCTGCTTCAGTTTTTCCTTGTGCGCCACGCCGAAACGGTGCTCCTCGTCGATGATCACGAGGCCGAGGTTCTTGAAGCGCACGTCCTTCGAGATAATCCGGTGCGTGCCGATAACGACGTCCACCTCGCCCGCCTTGAGCCGTTCGAGGGTGCGTTTCTGTTGCCCCGCGGTGCGGAAGCGGCTGACCATCTCGATGCGGACCGGGAACCCCGCCATGCGCTCGGTGAACGTGGTGTAATGCTGCTGGACGAGCACCGTCGTCGGCGCGAGCAGGGCCGCCTGCCGCCCGTCGAGCACGCATTTGAACGCCGCCCGCAGCGCGACCTCCGTCTTGCCGTAGCCCACGTCGCCGCAGACAAGCCGGTCCATGCACCGCGGCGATTCCATCGCGCGCTTGACGTCTTCGATGGCGCGCATCTGGTCGGGTGTCTCGTCGTACTCGAAGGCATCTTCGAACTCGCGCTGCCACGGCGTGTCCGGGCCGCAGGCGATGCCGGGGCCGTGCTCGCGGGCGGCGTAGAGCTTGACCAACTCCTCCGTCAACTCGCGCACCGCCTTCCGCACGCGGCTCTTCCGGCGCGCCCACGACGCGCCCCCGATCCGGTCCACCTTCGGCACGACCCCGTCGCCGCCCATGTACTTTTGAATCTGGTCGATTAGCGTGACCGGCACGTAGAGCATGTCGCCGCCGCCGTACTGCACCGCGAGGTAATCGCCGGCCTTGCCCTGGAAACGGCGCAGCCCGAGGTAGCGTCCGATGCCGTGATGCGCGTGGACGATGTAGTCGCCCGTCTTGAGATCGGTGAACTGCGTGACCGCGGCGCCCGCCTCGAAGCGCCGCCGCGTGCGGCGCATATGGTGCCGGCCGAACATTTCGCGCTCGCCCAGAAGGGCCAGCTTGTCCTTCGGCGAGACAAAACCCGCGCGCAGCCGCCCGACCTCGACGGTCACGTCGAAGGGGTCGCGGCCCGGGCGGTAGCCGTGTTCCTCGAGCAGTTCGAGCAGGCGGCGGCGGCCCGCCGCGTTCACGCACAAGAGCCGCACGCGATAGCCTTCGATCTCCCACTCCTTGAGTTGATCCCAGAACCCATGCGGCTTGCCCGCCCATCCCGAAATCGCCAGCATCGGCGCGTGAAACCGCGTCGCGTCCTCCGTCGATTCATGCGCGATTTGCGCCACGCACAGCCGGGGAAACCTGGCAAGCCGCGCCGCCGCCTCCTCCCACCGCATGTAGAAGGGACTCTCCCCGAATTGCTCTTCGAGCCGCTGCGCCTCCTCGCGTATCGCCAGCGGTTCATCCAGGATAATCAGCGTGTCTTTCGGGAGATAATCCAGGACCACCGCGAGACCGTCCGGCTGCCGGGCCGCATCGATCAGCATCTGCTTCTCGGATCGCGGCAGGACCTCGACCCGTTCCGCGCGGGCCACGCTGCGCTGGGTCTCCGGCTCGAACTGGCGGATCGAGTCGATCTCGTCGCCGAAGAACTCGATGCGGTACGGAAGCTCCGCCGAGACCGGGAAGATGTCCAGGATACCGCCGCGCACGCTCATCTGGCCCCGCTGCTCGACCATCGGCTCCCGCTCATAGCCCATCTTCACGAGCCGTTCGAGGACATCGTCCAGCGGGTACTCGTGCCGCATCTCGAAGGTGAGCGTGCGCGCGTCGAGATGCTTGCGCCGCAACACCCGCTGCAGGAACGCGCGCACGGGCAGCGCGGCACACAGGGGGCGTTCCGCGTCGAGCGCGACGGCCAGCCTCCGCAGCGCGTCCAACCGTTCCGCCACGATGTCGTCCGACGGCGCCATCAATTCGTCCGGCAGCACTTCCCACGCCGGAAACAATACGGCGTCCGCGTCCGAGACGAACGTCGTCAAGTCGTCATGCACCGCCTCCGCCTCGATACGCCCCGCCGTCAGTACCACGACCGCCGCGCCCAGACGACGCGCCGCCTGCGCGGCCAGCAGCGTCTTTCCCGAGCCCCAGGGCCCGATCACCTCGACCGTGCCCCGCTTCTCCCGGGAAAGCGCCCGGACCACCTCGTCAATTATGTTCAAGTTCGGAATATCAACCATTGCACTCAACGCCCGACACGTCTCTTGCGCGGCGCCCCTCACACGCGCGACGTCCCGCCACGCAATGCCCTACAACCCACGCCATCAGCCTCTCACCGCAACCCGTTCCATCCATGATAGTCTACCGAAGAAACCTGCTCCAAACGCGTGTCGAGAGCAACGGCGTCTTGCCGCAGCGCCCCGCGGCAAGCGGCCCTTTGCCCCGCCGCGATCCCGTCCTTCGAAGAAGCGATCGACCCCGATAAATCAGAGCGGTGTCTCACCATCCGGGATGGTTCGTCGCGTCCGGCGAGGCCGCCGGGAAATAGCGACACGCTCAAGGGTGTTTCCCATGTGGCCGAAGGGATGTGTGGCAAACACGGGTCGGCAGGGTTGGCCCAATGTTTTCCGCAGTGGTCCTAAATTGCGCGGTTCCGCCGCGCGCAAGCTCACGAGGGGCAACACCATGATTACGTCCACGCTACGGGTGTCTCTGTTCTTGCTGGTTGCGGGTAGCGTCTTCGGCGCGATGACGGGATGCAAACCCGTTGTCACCGTGACTCCGGCGTTCGTTACGATCAAGATCGGCGAATCGGTGACGCTTCAGGCTTCGTCGACGTCCAGTCAGGACACGGCCTTTGTCTGGGCGGCCACGAACGTCGCGATTGCCACCGTGGACCAGACCGGTACGGTGATGGGCAACGGCATCGGCCAGACCGTCGTGACGGCGCGCGGCGCATCGAGCGGTTCGGAGGGTACGGCCACGATCACCGTGGAGTTGCCCGAGGAGGCCCTGTCCGACGTGGCCCTGACCGTGGACCCGACGATCATCCCGGCCAATGAGTCCTTGCCGCCGTTTGACCCCGATGATCCGCCCCGACCATTGGCGGCAATCGTGGACGAGCGAGGCAATCAGGCCGAATTCGTCGAGAATGAACTTATCATCGTTACGAACGATCTTGCCGCACTCGCTGATTTCGTGACCCGCTGGGACGGAGAACTCCTTGCGACGGTCGACCCGGCCGGCTCGGACCTGGAGATGCAACAGACCCATCTGGTGCGCATCAATACCGACTTGGGCGACCCCTCCCGACTCGTAAGCGATATACTCGCGCTCGACCCGGACGCGCGCGGCGCCAGCCGCGTTTCGAGCGAGGCCGGGCTTCGCCTTATCGCCGCAAGCGCCGAGGAAGCCGTGGCCGGCGTCACTGTCGGCGTGAACTGGGTCGGGCGCAGCCAGTCGCTCGCAAGCCGCTTCACGCAGGAGGCGGCAACCGGTCCCAACGGCTTCGACCAGTTCGGTTCGGGTTATTTCCCCAACGCCTTTCAATGGAACCACCTGAACACGGGCAGCACCCAGGATATCGGCGTGACGGAGGCGTGGTACTTGCTCGCAAGAACGGGCAAACTCGCGAACAAGGTCAAGATCGCGATTCTCGACATGGGGTTCGCGGTCGCGGGCAACCAGGATATCCCGCCCGACTGGGTGGCTATCTCGAACGTGCCCTTCGTGAATCCTATCGGCACGGAGAACCTGCTCAGTTGCACCGGCGGCAGCTCGTGCCCGTGGCACGGCACACAAGTGTTGAGCGCCGCCATGGCGCTGCCGGATAACGCCTTCGGCGGCGCGGGACCCGGCGGGCCCGTTGCGGCGCCCATCATGATATTCACGCTCTACGACTTCTTCACGAGCATCAGTGCGATCGTCGAGGCGTCCATCGCCGGCGCGCGCATCATCAACATGAGCTACGGCGCGCCCGTGCCCGCTTACCTCTTCTTCACCGTCATCCCCTTCGAGGTCGCCACGTTCGCCGCCAGCCAGACCAAGATTCTCTGCGCCGCGGCCGGCAACGACGGCAGGAACGTGGACGCCGAGGACTGCTTCATCGTCTGTTGGGAAGAAACATGGTGGACCCCCTGTGAAAACGCCGGCGTATTGTGCGTGGGCGGACTCGCAAAGAACTCACGCAACCGGGCCAGCAGTTCAAATTACGGATCGGAACAGGTCGATATCTTTGCCCCGTACAGCGTCATTGTCGGACCGGACCCCTCGACCGGCGCCGGCGCCCATCAGAAGAACGGGACGAGTTTTTCCGCGCCCTACGTCGCGGGCGTCGCGGCCCTGGTGTGGGCCGCCAACCCCTCGCTGTCCGCTTCGGCCGTGCGCAACATCCTCATCAACACCGCCCACACCAGCCCCGACAGCCGCGTGGGGCGCTACATCAACGCCTATGCGGCCGTAAGAGAGGCGCTGGGCGCGACAATCATCATCGAGTCGCCGCAAAACGGCGCCACACTGCACGGCGGATTCTCCGTCACGTTTCAGTCGTTCGTATACGACGACGGGCGCGGCACGCCCACCGTGCAGTGGACCAGTTCAATCAACGGCAACCTCGGCACCGGCGCCACCATCTCCTATGACGGACTCGCATACGGCGTTCACACCATCACGGCGCGCGCCACCTTCCCCGACAGTTCGAGCGTTCAGAGCGCCATCTCCGTGACTGTCGTAAACGATCCCCCCAATGTCACCATCGTTTCCCCGGTGAATGGCGCCGTCTTCCTCCAGGGTCAGCCCGTGTTTCTGGCCGCGACCAGTTCGGACATCAACCTCCCCGGCGGCCAACTCAGCGACGCCCAAGTGTCGTGGTACGTGGACGGCGTCTTCATCGGCAACGGCCATTCGAGAACCATTGCCGCGGGCACGCTTTCCATCGGCACACACGTCATCCGTGTTGACGGCACGGACGGCCTGCTGTCTGATTCCGACTCCGTCACCATCACCACCAACCCGAACCCGCCCGACCTCCCGCCGGACCAGGTCAACATCACCAGTCCGCTCGCCGGTTCCTATTTGCCGGTTGATTACGACAGCGGCGGCTGGTACGCCCAAGCGACCATGGAAGGCAACGCGCATGATCCGGAGGACGGCGACCTCACAGGGTCCTCGTTGTCATGGTCATGGCGCGTCAACAGCGGCCCTCCCGAAGCACTCGGGACCGGCGCCAGTGTCACCAAGAAGTTCTACTTGGGCGAGGGTTCGTACACCTTCGACATTACCCTCTCCGCCACAGACAGCGCGAGCAACACCACGTCGGTAACAATTCAAACATACGTCATACTGCTTCTGTAAAACCTGCGCGTCCGGGTGACAATACGGTATTACCCAGGCCTCATTACGTCGGGAACGCGGCTTAGTGACGCGGAAACGGACGTAGAAGGTTCCGTCGGGCGTCTTTCTGTACAGGTGCGCCATGTCGCATACCCCCGATCAGCGCCCGGAGTACCCGTCAAGATACGCCAGGATTCGCCCTTTCGTGTTACGCCTCTTGTTACGCCCGGCCAAGATAAGCAAAGAACGGGCCTCGAAAAGGCCCGTGATTATTGGCTTTCTTGGTGGAGGATTCCGTCTTGGACTTGGAAACCCTCTTTTTGCTCTTCTCAGCTTAATTTGATGAATGTCCCCATGTGTCAAGAGCAAGATACACTGGCTACTGAGTAACCAAACCGAGGTTCTTTATCGGAGATCGGGACCGGCACTATCCGGGTTAATGGGCACTTCGGAGCGATAGAAAATAGCGGCGCTGCCCAAGGTGACGGCAGTGAGCAAGTGCCAAATGGCATGCCCTTGGAACCAGGACTCGGGGGAACTGAACTGCCCTGCCCTGTCGAGATTCCAGATGTAGAAGGCTAGCGCGAGTGAGACGAAGGACAGCACCGCCCAGCGGTACTGCCGCGAAGTCCTTCCGAAGAAGTGCTCCAATGCCATGCTCGTGCCGACGACGCCGATGAGCCCCGCATACGCAGTGTTGCCTGCGACGCCAAACATTTTCATGTTTCGTGCGAGGAAGATGCTGACAGTAACAGCAAGGAAACCAGCCACCGGCCAGGTCGGCCAGCGTCGAACGCCGACAGCGATGCTGGGAATCCAGCGCGCCCAGTGCAGCGCAAACAGCGCGCTCACCGTGGCGATCATCCCGAGCACATCAAGCTTGTGGCCCCATGGCGTCATGGCGGCGTGCATGAGTCCGCTGCCGATACCCAGTTCGATGCACGTCAAGCCGAATAGTCCCATGAGAGCAGGATGCCGCACGGCGTAGGGATCGGTTTCTTTCGTGGGGCGGCGATAGTCCCACCAAGCGTAGGCAATTACGTACAGGCCGACAAGCACGTAGGCGAGATTGCTCAACGTATTGGAGCGCTGTCGATAGATGCCGCCGTAAACCGCCTCGTTGAACGCATGCTCCTTGCGCAGCGGCGTGTCCGACAGGATCAACCAGACGTCGGTATCGCGGTAGATGAGGTACAGCACGACCAGCAGAAACGTAAACGCGCCGGTGACGCCCCATGCAAAACCATGCACCCAGCGCGGCGCGCCACGGAGGGTATTTCGCTCGGCATTTCCGTTGCTCAATGGTCAGGTCTCCAGTGTGGTTGCCAATGCCGGCGCCTTACACCTCCGCACCGGCGATGTTTTCGCGCATCTTGCGCCGGGACTACCGGTCAGACAAAGGGTCAGGACAATTGGGGGCTCGGATTCCGCTCTTGCACGCTTTGGACTTGTAACGAGGAAGCCTGTTCGCTGGATGTCCGGACGAGCGGGTCCGGCCACCACAAGCTCATCCCGAAGAGCCAGAACATCAGTGCCAGCGTCAACGACCATTCCCAGAAGGGCAGGCCCAAGAAGAGCTGGGCCGCAGGACTCCATCCGCCCGCCTCCGTGAACGCGCGCCCCCCCGCGGCGAGTTCCGCAAACCCGGAAAACGCTACACCGACGACGGTCAGCGCAAGTATCACTACGGGAACCAGCAGCTTGCCGGGATGCGGCATCTCCTGGCGTCGCTCTGCGGCGGCGCTCCGGTATTCCAGCGCGAAGACCGCCCAGCTCAGGAAGGCCACGAACACATGACCAGAGAAAGCACAGGCAGCCCCGATGCCGTGCATCACCAGCGTGAACTTCCTGGGGATCGGGCCCATCTGTCCCGGGTCAAAGGTTCCAACGAGGGCCGCGCCAACCACGCCCATCACCGCCAGTGGGATAAGCACGCCGGCTGCCCCCCGATTCGCCTCCCTGACCACCCGGATGATGTGCGTGTGCCACGGGACCAGGAGGATTGCAAAAAGCCAAAAGCATGCGCTAAAAACCCACGCCCCCGCATTGCCTCCCATGCGTCCGACTCCGAGAATGCTGACGTAATGGTAAAAGGGCGTTGCCCGGTGGATCTCCGGAGACCTGACAATCCAGGACATCACCAGCATGCCGAGAAACTGCACAACCAGCGCCCGGCACAGCCATCGCCAAGTCCCAGGCGCGATCTCTCCCCGGCACCAGCGCGTCACAACCATCTTCGTCCTCCTTCTTGTCGTCCGGTCTGGGAGGCACGAAATTGTATCCGCGCCGCCAACATTTCCTGGTGTGTGCACTCTTGACCAGCAAAATTGTCATTACTCCGCCTATTCCGGCACGGCACCGTCTTAATGATGAAACCTCTTGAAGTCGGACCAGACCTGAGAGAGCGGCTGAAACGGCTCCCGGCACACGTAGACCGGACGGTGACGATAGATGTCCGCCGCGAGCGGGTGGTGGAGTTCACCCGCCTGTCGGACGTCTCCAAAATAGTGGCGGAGCCGGTCTTCGTCGAACAGGCTGACGAGATACACCGTGGTCGTGTCCGGGGGCGGTCCCCAAAGATAGTGCGTCATGCTGCCGCTCCACGCGCGGGGCAGGCCGTGGGCCGGACCGTAGAAATTTATCGCCGAGGTAATGCCGTGGTCCAAGGTGAGAATTCCGGTGTGTGCACGCTCTTCCTCGGGCAATGCGTGGAAGATCCCGGCGAAGGTCTCGACATGATCCGGCCAGCCGACCTGAAAGTGGGTATCGATCAGCAGTTGGCGCGGCGGCAGGATGTCCCCGAAGAGGCGGTCCGCTATCCGGTCGGTCGTCTGGAGCGGGAGAACAGGCGCGCCGAGCGGGAGAAACACGAGACCGCCGGCGACCACCGCGGTGAGCATGGCCCGCCCCGGCCATGGCGATGTACGCCGCGCGCTCCATCGCTCCCACCATACCGCCCCGGCGGCGAACAGGACCGGGTAGGTCGATGCCAGATAATACGGTTGGCCTCGACGCCAAAGGAAGAACAGCAGGACGGTTATGAACAACCAGGCGAACGCGCGATACCGGCGTTCCGGTTGGGTGAACAGAAAGACGAGGCCGGCGATCCACACCAGTGAAAAGAGTGGCCCCATGAACAGCAGCTGGCCGGCAAGAAACAAGGCGCGCGAAATTCCGGCGAGGTTCCGGATGAACTCGAGAGTTGGCCATTCGTGCCGGTATAGCCACACAAGATTCGGGAAGAGGATGACGGCCGCGATCGCGGCGCCTACCCAGGGCCAGGGCGTACGAAGATCGCGCCGCAAGGGTGTCAGCAAAACCCCGATGCCGATGCCAAGCCCCCAGAGCGCCATCGTGTGTTTGTTGAGCAGTCCAATGCCGGCCACCACGCCAACAGCGAGCCACCAGCGCGGCTCTTCCTGCTGAATGGCCCGCACGAGCAAGTACGCACTGAGCGTCCAGATGAACTGCTCAAACACGGGGATGTTGAGCATATTGCCCATGAAGAGATACGCCGGTGCCAACAACATACAGAGGCCCGCGAGGAATTGCGCGTAACGGCCGCCACCCCATGCTCGGGCCAGCAGCGCCGCGAGCGCGATAGTCCCTGCCCCGGACAGCATCGGAAAGAAGCGCAGCCCGTACAGGCTGTCACCGAACAGGGCCGTCGCGACCCGGGCCAGCCACGGCACCAGCGGCGGATGATCCACGTAGCCGAACGCCAAATGGTGCCCGCAGTCGATGAAATACATCTCGTCCTGGTGAAAGCCGTAGCGCCCGCCGAGCAGGAGGTAGAGCAGGATTCTGGCCCCGAGCAACACCGCCAACACGGACCAGTCCAACGGCGGCTTCGACGCCGTTTCCGCTTTCTGTACCATCGATTCCGCTGCCACTATTGGCCTAGACATTAGTGTCCACCGTTGTTCAATGTAATGTTCTATTCCCAGCCATCCCATAGGAATTTGAACGAAGGCTGACTCGCGGTCAAGATTCTCCCGGTCAGTCATACCGCTGCGGCACGGCCGCGGCGAAGGAGACGATGGCCATGAAATCATCCCGGTCGAAGTTTAGCACATTGCAGCAGATATGCATGTACATCCCTGGCCACCTCGTGGCGTAGCTGGCCCGCAAGTACGCCGTGGACGAGCAGGCACGCACCTTCAGTTTGTGGAGCCGTATAGTAGCGCTGCTCTGCGTGCAACCCTTGCACGCGATAGGATTGAACGACGTGTGCGACGGCATACGCATGCACTTGAGCAAGTTGTCGGCCATCCGAAGCGCAACGCCGCCCGCGCGCAATACCCTCTCGCACGCCAACAAGATCCGTTCGGCGCAGATCGCCGAAGATCTGTTCTGATCGGTGTTCCATCATCTCGCGGCGATCTGCCCTTCGTTCGGCGGCAAGACGTACCGGAGATTTCCCCACCGTTTTAAACGCATGATCCACGTGGTCGACCCCAGCACCATTCAACTCATCGCGAAATGTATGGACTGGGCCAAGGAGCGGCGCAAGAAGGCCGCGGTAAAATTGCACATGTGTCTGGATCTTCAGAGCTTCTTTCCGAAGTTCGCCATCGTCGTCACGGCCGGCCACAACGACAACAGACGCGCGCGCGAACTCTACGCGGACATCGGCGCGGGCGAAATCGTGCTGTTTGACAAGGCCTACGTGGATTTCGAGCACTTGTACGACTTGGACCGGCGCGGCGTATTCTGTGTGACGCGCGCAAGGAGCGCCGCAACTTCGCGCTGCCGCTCCTGCGGTGTCATGAGTTCCGGGTCGGTGGTGAGTGTGTCCATGCGATGTCTCCGGGAGTCCTTCGGCGCCACAAGCAAGCGGCGTCCGTCGGTTAACTACCGGACACGTTCGTGAAAGGGATGCGGGGCTTTCTTTATGCGGAATTTCTCGGAGACACGCGGGGACAATAGATTTTCCGCGAAAAAAACCTACTCGATGCGAAATCAGTTCGGAAAACGAAAACCGTGTTCGTAAGTCGTTGTATCGCAACAACGGGTCGCCGAAGGGGGTGGACACGTTGAAACAGAGAAAAGGCGCGAGAAAAGAGACGGATCGGGGTTCAGGAAGGGAAAGATGTGTGATCGGAGGCACGTTGAAAAAGACGCTGTCTCAGAGAGGACACATCACGAAAAGCCCGTAAACAAAGGGCGGTGTACGATCCATTGTGATGGACGCGCACACCGCCGAGACCTTGCGGATAGAGAATTTCGAGTGAAAGTAAAATGGTGGGCGGTTACGGATTTGAACCGCAGACCCCCTGCTTGTAAAGCGTCTCAAGGGGTAACGTCACAAGTTGCCAGAAGCAGTAAGTACCTGCCACTCCAACAACTTACAGAAACCCAAAACTGTCACCAATTGCCCCGAGAAGCCAAATCTGGGGCAAAATGTTATACGAAATGTTATACGGCTGACCTCCTGCCTTTCGAGCGGGAGTTCCACTTCCTGCCGGCAAGTCAGGCTGAACAACAGCTTTCGCCATCAGCGAAGCGATATCGCTTACACATACTGTGTATACGATACACGCCGTCGTAGAATCAAGCCGCGCCGATGTGCCGCATGTATTTCGGGCCACTGCGCGGGCAGCTACAGTGGAATCGGGACGACGACACATGGTCCTACTCATGCTACCACCTTCTGCCGACCCCCGCGGTGTGTCCGTTTCTTACCGGCATATTCCTTGTTCGCCTCCGTCCGTTGGTCCACCGGCAGCAGCAGGTAGCGTATCGTCAGCACGGTAGGCGATAGCCGGGAGAAGAGGTGGTAGGACGGTTGGGGGACCGCTCTTACTTCCGGCAGCGCAGCGCTGTGGCCATCAAGTACCAGTAGGTGTCGCTTGCTTTGGCGTGCTCCGGTGTGTCACGAAGGCGATGACGTCCTCGGGCCTCAGCGCACCCAGTTCGACGGGCTCTCCGCCGAACCTGAACGTGAGAAACTCCCGGACATAGCGTTCGCGGTACAGCCGTGTTGCCGCCGCTACGCCGCACGTCCGCGTCCCCGACCGCTGGAAAGCCACCCTCGCGTCCTGAGCCAAACCCCGGGCGTCTACCCCCAGGAAAGCACCCTGTACTTCACAGGACGCTTACACCATTGTCATCTGCTGTTTCAACGGGGCGAGGGGCGGCGCGTTTATCTACGCTAGTGCTTCATAAGCGCAAAGACTAACATCGCCACGCCCGCGACAATGGCCCCCGCGCCGGCCCAGACGGGAATGTTGACCGTCTCTTTCTCGTTAACGGTGAGTTGGATCGGACCCAGCTTAGCGGTTTCCGAATCCTTGGTGTAGCTGAATTGGCCATACACCAGCCCCAGAATACCCGCCACGATCAGTACAACCGCCACTATCATGTATGTATTCATCTCTTCTTCTCCAGTTGAGGAATCCGTAAATCTCCGTCGCGCGATGCGACGGAGAACGACACGCACAACCCGTACACCGAGCAGCGGTAACACGCGCTCGCTGTCGCGCTCCGACGAACCATTGCTCGATCGCTACAGGGCGCTTCGTCCTTGAAGGACGCGAAGCACTATCACGATGAGCGCGATGACCAAGAGCGCGTGTATCAGCCCGCCCATGGTGGTCGAGGTGAGCAAACCAAGTAGCCACAGAACAATCAGGATGACCGCTAATGTCTCGAGCATTGTCGCCTCTCCTATTCTTGGGGGAAGTCCTGTAGATTCTGTCTTACTAACGGTGTATAATCGGATTCGCTGACTAAAGACGCAGGTAGAGCAGATACCTTTTCCCCTTTGCACTGTCTGCCTTCCTCCTTCGACCATGTTCGCTTACGCGTTTCGGCCGTCGCGGCGCCGCGGAACTCAACACACGGAAAGGTGACCGTATTGCTCGGGCCTCCGCCTGGAATCAAACTGCGGCTGCAGCGGTTGGCAGACTGGTATCAGTCCCTTGGCGGCGATGGTCAACCGCAGTTGCCGAAGGATGAGCAGCCGCTCCGGGCCGAGCTTTACAGCGTCAGTCAGCTGGAGCATCACGCCCAGGCACTGGCGGGCCTGCACAAACTCGCGCGGGGAACCGCGTCCGACCGGCTCATCCGGAGACTGGAAGAGAACCAGCGGACATTGGTCCGCACGTATGACTTGGTCACAGCGGCTGTGGAGAAGAATCACCGCATTGTGCCGGCGGCGGAATGGCTGCTGGACAATTTTCACGTGATCGAGGAACAAATCCGCACCGCGCGCCGGCATCTACCGCCATCTTACAGCAAGGGCTTGCCCCGTCTGGCGAAAGGCCCCGCGACGGGGTATCCCCGAGTCTACAGCATCGCGATGGAGCTGATCTCGCATGTGGATGGCGGTGTGGATACCACCAGCCTCAACGCGTTCGTGTCCTCGTACCAGGCCGTCACACCCTTGACCCTGGGAGAGCTCTGGGCCGTTCCGATCATGCTTCGCTTGGCGCTGATCGAGAACCTGCGGCGCGTGGCCATGCGTTTGTCCGCGAGTCTGCGGGATCGAGGTTTGGCCACGGATTGGGGCGAGCGGATGGTGAGTGTCGTCGAGCAAAACCCCTCCGACCTGATTCTCGTACTGGCGGACATGGCGCGGGCGAACCCACCGTTGTCCAGCGCCTTTCTGGCGGAGTTGACGCGACACCTGCACGGGCAGAGTCCTCACTTTGCGTTTGCCCAAAGCTGGCTGGAGCATCGTGTCTCCGAACAGGGGTCGAAGATCGCCCATCTAGTACAAATGGAAAGCCAGATGCAGGCCGTTGACCAGGTATCCATCGGCAACACCATTACCAGCCTGCGATTTCTCAGCCTGACTGATTGGCGCGAGTTCGTCGAGGACCAGAGCGTCGTCGAGCGGACGCTACGAAGTGATCCGGCTGGTGTATACGCCACTATGGATTTTGCCACACGGGACCGTTATCGTCACCGCGTCGAGGAGATCGCCAAGCGCAGCTTGCTGACGCAGGACGAAGTCGCGCGCAAGGCGATTCGGCTCGCCGAAACGGCCTCCTTCGACCCGCAAGACAACCGCAAGGCCCATGTCGGGTACTACCTTATCGACAAGGGCCGCATGGCCTTGGAGCAGGCGGCGGCGGTGAAATCGTCGCTGCCGGCGGTGCTGCGGAAGTGTGCGCGCCATCATCCCTTATTCCTTTATCTGTCCGGGGTCGTGGTGCTGACGGCGTGCTTCATGGCCGGTCTAGTTGCATGGGCGGCGCATGGGGAACTCCCGCCATTGATAATGGCCCTGGTGTCGCTGCCCGTTCTGATGTGCGCGCTTCATCTGGCGATCGGTGTCGTCAATTGGCTCGTCACCGTTTTCGTAGGACCATTGCTGTTGCCGCGGATGGACTTTCGCAATGGCATTCCGCCCGAACACAGAACCATGGTGGTTGTGCCCACGATGCTCACCAGTGCGCGGGCGATTCATGATCTCCTGGAAACGATTGAACTCCATTACGTGGCCAATTGTGACAGGAACCTGCATTTTGCCTTGCTCACGGACCTGAAAGATGCTCCACAGGCGGTGATGCCCGAGGACGCGGAGTTGATCCGCGAGGTCCGCGAGGGAATCGAGTCACTAAACGAAAAGTATGAAAACGACCGGACAGATGCTTTCTTCCTGTTCCATCGGCCGCGTCGATGGAACGAGCAGGACAACGTATGGATGGGCTATGAGCGCAAGAGGGGGAAATTGAAGGAATTCAACGCGCTCTTGCGCGGCGGACCAAGCGATTCCTTCCAAGAGATTGTCGGCGATAAGGCCGTCTTCCCTGAAATCCGTTATGTCATTACGCTGGACACGGACACCCAGCTACCGCGGGATGCCGGGCGCGGGTTGGTCGAAGCAATGGCTCATCCACTCAACCGGCCCGTCTTCGATACGAAGCGGCAACGGGTTATCGACGGCTACGGCATTATTCAACCCCGTGTGGGGACCAGCCTTCCGAGCGCGTCACGATCCTGGTACGTCCGTCTCTTTGCGGCCGACTCAGGTTTAGACCCTTACACGCGGGCGGTCTCCGATATCTACCAGGACCTCTTCGGCGAGGGGTCGTTCATCGGGAAGGGAATCTATGACGTCGCCACCTTTCACCGGGCCTGCTCTTGCCTTCCCGACAACGCTATCCTGAGCCATGACCTGTTGGAAAGCGCTTACGCCCGATCGGCGTTACTGACCGACGTCGAGGTGTATGAGGACCACCCGTACCAGTATTCGGCGGACGTGAGCCGGCGCCGCCGCTGGATTCGCGGCGACTGGCAGATCGTCTGGTGGCTCTCGCCGCGCGTGCCCGGCTCAGATGCACGACGGACCCGGAACCCGATTTCAGGACTGTCAAAGTGGAAGATATTTGACAACCTCCGCCGCAGCCTCGTGCCGCCGATTATGCTGCTGCTGCTGTGTTTCGCGTGGCTCCTGACATGGACGTGGTTTTCCACGGGAGCAACGCTCTTGGTAATCGCGGTACTGGTGGCGATACCGGTCTTGTCTGGAGCAGCGAGCCTCACGCGCAAACCACTGGACCTGCCCTTCTGGATGCACGCGCGCGCATTCGCACCGGGAATCGTCCGGCAGTCGGGGCAATTTCTTTTCACCGTGGTGACCATACCGTACGATGCCTACATCAGCTTGGATTCGATTGCACGCACGCTGACGCGCCTGCTTTGGACGCGCCGCAAGATGCTCGAGTGGACGACCTCCCACGACGCCGAGTCGCGCGCGCGCACCGACCCGTGGGGGCATTTTCGCTCCATGTGGGTCGGGCCGACTTGCGCGGCCGTTGTTCTCGCGCTCGTAACCCTGTCGCAACCGGGCCATCTGCCGGTCTGCGCGCCTATCCTGGGGCTATGGATGGTCTCACCGCTCATCGCATGGTGGTTGAGCCGCCCCATCCCGGCACGAGAACCGCAACTCTCCGAAGGACAGGTCGTCTTCCTGAGAAAGCTTGCGCGCCGAACGTGGCGGTACTTCGAGGTGTTCGTTACGCCGGAGGAGCACTGGCTTCCACCGGACAATTTCCAGGAGCATCCGGCAAAAAAAATCGCTTCGCGGACCAGCCCGACGAATATTGGGGTGTCGCTCCTCGCGAACCTCGCCGCATATGACTTCGGCTACTGCTCCGCCGCGCAACTACTGCGGCGCACTGAAAACACGCTCGCCACTATGGGCCGCTTAGAGAGACATCTCGGCCACTTCTACAACTGGTATGATACGCATTCACTCAGGCCCCTGCCGCCACGGTACGTCTCTACAGTGGACAGCGGCAACCTCGCCGGACACCTGTTGGTGCTGCGACGCGGGTTATTGGAGCTGATCGACACGAAGATTCCGCCGGCACGGACGTTTGACGGTGTGCGGGACACGGCACGGGTACTTATCGACGGGGTCCGTGGAGTTGTCGAGGCGCGGGAGCCGGCTCTCGACCGCTTGTCCGCGAAAGAGGCCCTGCGGCAGGCCGAGCGTCTGATGGAGGAATTGAGGGACCCGCCAAGCGCCCTCAGCCCCTCGGTCCTGCTTCTGAGGCGCGTGGCGGACTGGGCGAGCGGTTTCGGCCCGGTTGACGGACCGGACGGGGAGTGCCAAACTTGGACTCGGGCATTGGAGCAATGCGCCATCGATCATTGTGACGACGTCGCCCATCTTGCACCGTGGGCCCTGCTCCCGCCCCCGCCCGAGGGCCTCTGGCAGCACGGCTCGGCCGAACAGGTTCAACGGCTCGACGAAGTGCATAGATTCTTGGGAGAACTTGAGTGTGTCCCGACGCTCCGCCAGATCGCGGCCCTGAAGCTATCGTTACTGCCGCAGATCGATGGGATTCTGGCGGGCCTCCGTGGCCCGAATTCCAGTGGCGCCGCGCCCCGAGATGAATTAGATGTCAACGACTGGCTCGACCGTCTCCGTTGCGCAATCCTCGATGCTTCCCTGCACGCCTTGGACCGAATTCGGGCGCTGGAGGCGGCCGCAGACCGATGCCGTGAGTTCTCGGACATGGACTTCTCCTTTCTGTTTGATAAGTCCCGCGACCTGCTCTCTATTGGCTACAACGTTGGCGACCATCGCTTGGACAAAGGGTATTACGACCTTCTCGCGTCTGAGGCCCGGCTCGCCAGCTTCTTTGCCATTTCTCAGGGGCAGTTGGGCCAGGAGCATTGGTTCACCCTTGGCCGGCTGCTCACTGCATCAAGAGGCGCGGCGGCGTTGCTGAGTTGGAACGGTTCTATGTTCGAGTACCTCATGCCGCTGCTCGTAATGCCGACCTACGAGAACACGCTATTGAATCAGACGTACAAAGCGGTTGTTCGGCGGCAGATTCAATATGGGAGGCAGCGTGGAGTGCCTTGGGGGATTTCCGAGTCCGGGTTCAACACCTGGGACGTGCATCTGGATTACCAGTACCGGGCCTTTGGCGTTCCGGGGCTGGGACTGAAGCGAGGATTGGCCGAGGACCTCGTTGTTGCACCGTATGCCGCGGTAATGGCTCTGATGGTGGCGCCCGAGGCGGCATGCCGTAACCTGGAACGCATCACGGACGAAGGGCGGCAAGGTCCCTACGGTTTTTACGAGGCAATCGACTACACCCCGTCCCGCCTGCCGATCGGTGTCAACAGCGCAACAGTCCGGTCTTTTATGACACACCACGAAGGGATGAGCCTCCTGTCGCTGGCATACCTCCTGCTTGACCGGCCGATGCAGAGGCGCTTTCAGGCGGAACCCACGTTTCAGGCGACCAGTTTGTTGCTGCAGGAACGAATTCCCAAGACAGCAGCGCCCATCTTTCCACACGCCGTCGAGGCCAATGTCACACGTACGGCTTCGGCCGAAGCGGAAGGGACCATGCGTGTCCTCACCGATCCGGGGACCCGTGTGCCGGAGGTGCACCTCCTTTCCAACGGGCGGTATCACGTCATGGTCAGCAGCGCCGGTGGAGGATACAGCCGATGGCGTGATTTGGCGATTACGAGGTGGCGGGAAGACCCGACCCGCGATTGCTGGGGAACGTTCTGTTACTTGCGCGACATGGACAATCGGCGGTTTTGGTCCATCGGTTACCAGCCGGCCCTTCAGGCGTCCCAATCTTATGAGGCAATCTTTGCGCAAGGGAAGGCCGAGTTCCGCCGCCGGGACGACGAAATTGAAACCCACACGGAAATCAGCGTCTCGCCTGAGGACGATGTTGAACTGCGCCGCATCACCCTCACCAACCGCTCGGACAAGCCACGAACCATTGAATTGACCAGCTATGCGGAGGTCGTGCTGGCGCCGGCGGGTCAAGACGTGGCCCATCCGGCGTTCAGCAACCTGTTTGTGCAGACGGAGCTCGTGCGATCGCGCCAAGCCATCCTCTGTACTCGCCGTCCCCGATCAGCGGCGGAGAAACCGCCGTGGATGGTTCACCTCATGACGGTGCAGGGCGAAGCAAGTGGCGAGGCGTCGTTCGAGACCGACCGAACCAAGTTTGTGGGGAGAGGCAGGACATTGGCCTGGCCGGCGGCGATGGCCGGCGACGGGCGATTGTCGGACAGCGAGGGCTCTGTGCTTGACCCCGCAGTCTCCATCCGCCACACCGTCCATATTCAGCCGAATGAAATCGCGCGTATAGACCTGCTCACGGGCATCGCCGAGACGCGCGAGGCGGCAACGGCGTTGCTGGATAAGTATCACGATCCCCGGCTCGCCGACCGTATCTTCGATCTGGCGTGGACTCACAGCAATGCCGAGCTCCATCACCTTAACGCCGTTGAGGCTGAGGTGCAGCTGTATGGGCGGTTGGCAGGGTCAGTGATTTACGCAACTTCGCTCTACCGGTCTAGTTCCAGCGTCCTGGTTCGAAATAGACGCGGGCAGTCAGGGTTATGGGGCTATGGGATATCCGGTGACCTTCCCATCGTCCTGGTCCGTATCCGCGACCGGGAGAGACTTGACCTGGTTCGTCAGGCGGTCCAGGCACACGCGTACTGGCGGATGAAGGGACTGAACGTAGACTTGGTCATTTGGAACGAGGACGATTCGGTCTATCGCCAAGAACTGCATGACACCATCGTGAACCTCATCGCGGCAAGTTCCGAGGCGATCATGGTGGACAAGCCCGGTGGCGTGTTTCTGCGCCGGGCGGAGCAGATTGCGGAAGAGGACCGCATACTCCTGCAGGCCGTGGCGCGTGTTGTGCTCGCGGATGATGCCGGGACGCTGCCGGAGCAGGTGGAGCGGCGCGGGCGGGCACAGGCGCCAATGGCGATGCTCAAACCGATGGAGCGGCGCGGGCGGGGACAGGCGCCAATCGCGATGCTAAAATCAGTGCGCCGTCAACCCATAGCCGCCGCGCCGGAAACGCCCCAGTATGACTTGGCGTTCTTTAACGGCCTCGGCGGCTTCACACACGACGGCCGCGAATACATCATGATTCTGAGCCCCGGCGAGAACACCCCCGCGCCCTGGATCAACGTTATCGCCAACCCGCGGTTCGGAACGATCGTGTCGGAGAGTGGAGGCGTCTATACGTGGGCGGAGAACAGTCACGACTTTCGTCTGACGCCCTGGAGCAATGATGCGGTCACCGCCGGCGGCGGCGAAGCCCTGTACATCCGCGACGAAGAAAGCGGCCGCGTCTGGTCTCCGTCTCCTCAGCCCACGCGCGGGGCCATGGTGTATGTCGCCCGCCACGGCTTCGGGTACAGCATCTTCGAGTACCAGGAAGATGATGTCGCCAGCGAGTTGACCCAGTACGTCGCTATGGATTCCCCCGTGAAGTTCGCACGGCTCAAGATTATGAACCGCTCGGGCCGGTCCCGACGCCTCTCCGTCACCGCTTACTGGGAACTGGTGTTGGGCGAGTCGCGGGATAAGACGCTCATGCATGTTGTTACGGAGATTGATCCGGTAACCGGCGCGATCTTTGCGCGAAACGCTTACAACTCGGAGTTTGGCGAGCGGGTGGTGTTCGCCGCGACGAGCGAAACCACGCGGGCGATAACGGCCGACCGTACCGAATTCCTCGGCCGTAACGGTACTCCTGGGAACCCGGCGGCCCTGAGTCGTACCCGTCTTTCCGGGCGCGTGGGCGCCGGACTCGACCCGTGCGCGGCGATGCAAGTGGCGGTGGAATTGGATGACGGGGAGGAAAGGGAAATAGTCTTTACTCTTGGAGCAGCAGAATCGGAAGACCAGGCGCGGACGATAATTCAGCAGTCCAGGGGGATAGCGGCAGCGCAACAGGCCCTGGAGGGCGTATGGGATTACTGGAGCCGGACGCTGGGCGTCCTGTATGTCGAAACGCCCGACCCGGCACTCAACTTCCTGGCGAACGGCTGGCTCATGTACCAAACCCTCTCGTGCCGAATGTGGGCGCGGACGGGGTTTTACCAGTCGGGTGGCGCGTATGGATTTCGTGACCAGCTACAGGATGCGATGGCGCTTGTACACGCTGAACCGCTCCTGTTACGCGCGCATCTGCTTCGCGCGGCAGCAAGGCAGTTCCACGATGGCGATGTACAACATTGGTGGCACGCGCCGTCAGGACGCGGCGTGCGAACGCACTGCTCCGATGACTATCTATGGTTGCCATACGCCACGTGCCGGTACGTGACCGCCACAGGGGACACAGGCGTGCTGGACGAAAGAGTGCCGTTCCTCAACGGGCGCCCCCTGCGCCCGGAGGAGGACTCCTACTACGACCTGCCCCAGGTCTCCGGCGAAGTCGAAACGCTTTACGAACACTGCGTGCGGGCGATCAACAACGGGCTGCGTTTCGGGGTCCACGGCCTGCCATTGATGGGCAGCGGCGATTGGAACGACGGGATGAATCTCGTCGGGGAACAGGGCAAGGGCGAGAGCGTATGGCTGGGATTCTTCCTGTACGATGTTCTGACGCGATTCGCGGAACAAGCCCGCCGACGCGACGACAGCCCGTTCGCTGACAAGTGCTTGACCGAAGCGGGACGGTTGCGCCTTCACCTGGAAGACTCCGCATGGGACGGTGAATGGTATCTGCGGGCCTTCTTCGACAATGGCGAGCCGCTCGGCTCGGCGGAAAGCCTAGAGTGCCAGATAGACTCGATTCCACAAAGCTGGTCGGTTCTCTCTCAAGCAGGCGAGCGCGGCCGCGCCCAGTCCGCGATGGACAGTGTTGACCGCAGGCTGGTACACCGAGACTCACAACTCGTTCAACTTTTCGCCCCCCCATTCGACAAGTCGGAACTCAACCCGGGTTATGTAAAAGGATACATTCCCGGCGTGCGGGAAAATGGCGGACAATACACGCACGCGGCGATTTGGGCCGCTATGGCATTTGCGGGGCTCGGGGACTTCAAGCGCGCCTGGGAACTGTTGGCCCTGCTGAACCCAATCGCTCGCGGCGTGTCACCAGAGCACGTGCAAACCTACAAAGTGGAACCCTATGTTATGGCGGCTGACGTCTACGCCGCCGCCCCTCATACCGGCCGTGGCGGATGGACGTGGTACACCGGCTCGTCCGGTTGGATGTATCGGCTAATCACCGAGTCTTTGTTAGGGCTCCAGTTGGAAGCCGATACACTTCGGTTCGCACCATGCATCCCGCCAACGTGGCCATCCTTCAAGGTCCATTACCGATACAGGGAAACGTTCTATCACATCGCTGTCCAATGTGCCGGCGGCGGCCAAGGCATCGAACGAGTGGCCGTGGACGGAATCGAGCAGCCTGAAAAGGCTATTCGGCTTGTTGGCGACAGGGTAGACCACGACGTTCAGATTACGATGTTCGTATAGTTGTGGTTGCCGAAAACCCATACGGTGTGGATAATCGCGTGCCTTAGAAAGCACTCTGGCGTGGGGGAGAGGTTGGTTCGATTCTTTGAGTTCGGAGATTGATCCAAGAGCGGTCCACCTTCACTTCCAGACTCGCGGCTCTTTCGAAAAGAGTGGCGTCATCTGCCTGAAGGTCGTTTTTCGAGCGGAATTGCACGGCCCGGACTTACTGTGGACTTACCACAGAGATTCCAAACAAAACGCGCCAGAAGCTAGTCTTCATAACCTTCTGGCGCGTTTATGCTTAAAATGGTGGGCGGTTACGGATTTGAACCGCAGACCCCCTGCGTGTAAAGCAGGTGCTCTAACCGACTGAGCTAACCGCCCAAGTGGACCGGAAGATAGTGTTCTAAGACGGTTTGCGAGGCGCGGCCTCGCGCACGGCGCCTCGATCGCGGTCCACGGATATCCCCGTCAAACCGCCATACCGCAGCGTGATATCCGCGTGACGGCAATTGACGCATCCCGGAAAACCTTGTTGCCAGCGACGTCCAACACGAGTGAGACAGCGTCCAACGTCGAGCATACTATAGATTATGGCTCCTCCCGACTACAACCTGGGGTTGCCTGGCAGAGACAATCCGGCGGGACGGTGCAATGGGTGCCTTCGTCTTGTCTGTACCCGTGTGCCCCTGTTGAGCGGGTTGACGCGTTAGCGCCGAGGCGCGGCCGAGTCTTCGACCATCCTGCGTTCGCGCGCGTATTCCATGAGCTTGCTGCGGAGCAGCTTCCGGCCTCGGTACAGGCGGGACATCACCGTGCCCAGCGGGCAGTCCATGACCTCGGCGATCTCCTTGTAGGACTTGTCCTCGAGGTCGGCCATGATGACCGCGATGCGGAAATCGTCCGGCAACGACTCGACTGCTTCTTTCACCTCGTCATCGAGGAGCTCCAGCAGGTCCCGTGTGCTTCCGGGCTCGGGCTCGAACGAGACCTCCGGGTCGGGCATACGGTCCTCCGAGGGCTCCGCGCCGGTCAATTCGACGAAGGTGGGGCGGCGCACCTTCCGGCGGTATTCGTTAATGAAGGTATTGCGCAGAATGGTCAGAAGCCACGCCTTAATATACGTGCCTTCCTTAAATTTATTGTGGAAGCGTAACGCCTTGACCAGGGTATTCTGAGTCAGATCCTGGGCGTCGGCGGCATTGCGCGTCAGGCGCAACGCCACCGCGTACATCATATCCAGGTGTTCGAGAACCAGGTTCTCGAACTCCTTGGAACGCGCTTCAGGCTTCTCTTTCACTTGCAGCATGCGCTTCATGAGAATGCGCCATACGGACGCTCTCCCCCGACTGCCACCTGCCACGGGGCAGCAGGTTACCACTCATGGAATTCCAGTTATCCTAGCAAGTCACGTCTCAGGCGGTCAATAGTGCCGTTCTGCCGCCCGGATGACGTTAGAACCAAGGCTATGCCCGCCTCTTCTCCAAGAATCTGCGCGTGGCCGCGTCGACCCTCGCCTCGGACTACACCCGACCGCCACGCGATTCCTCCGCTTCGATCGCGTCGAGACGGACGCACGCGACGTGGCGGCCGGGGCGGCGCTCTTCGAGTTCGGGCCGCGTGGCGCGGCATTCCGGCGCGGCATACGGGCAACGCGGGTGAAACGCACACCCCGCGGGCGGGCGTAACGGCGAGGGCGGCTCTCCGGGCAGAATCACGGGGCGACGCACATCGTCGGGGTCCGGACTGGGGATGGCGCTGACGAGCGCCCGCGTATACGGGTGCAGCGGCGCGTCGAACACCTCCTCCGCTTCGCCCAACTCAATAATCCGCCCCAAATACATGACGGCTATCCGATGCGCCAGGTATTTGACCACCGCCAGATCGTGCGAGATCAGGACCATGGTCAGTCGGTTCTCCCGGCACAGGTCGCGGAGCAGATTCAGAATCTGCGCCTGCACCGAAACATCGAGGGCGGACACCGGCTCGTCCGCAAGCACCAGCCGGGGCCGCAGCGCAAGCGCCCGGGCAATCGCGATGCGCTGGCGCTGGCCGCCGGAGAATTCGTGCGGGTACTTGCGCACGAAGCGCCGCGCGAGCCCCACGCGCTCCATCAGCGCCGCCACCGTCCCGGCAACTTCCCCGCGCGGCACAAGGCCGTGCGCGATCATCGGCTCGGCGACCGCGTCGAATACCGTCATGCGCGGGTTCAGCGACGCATACGGGTCCTGGAAGATCATCTGAAGCCGCGGACGGACCGCCCGGAACCGACGCGGCGGCAATGCGGCAAGGTCCTGCTCCTCGAAGAGCACCCGGCCCGCCGTCACCGGCGCGAGACCGACCACCGCCCGCGCCAACGTGGTCTTGCCGCAGCCCGATTCGCCCACCACCCCCAGCACTTCGCCCGCCCGTACCGCGAGCGACACGCCGTCCACCGCCTTCACCACGCCGGCCCCATCACGCGGCCGACCCGCGCCCCGCAAAGGAAAGTGCGTCCTCAAGTCGTCGATGTTCAGCAGGGGTGCGCTCATAGTTCGCCTCGCTGCGCGCGTTCGCACGCGGTTGCGTGGCCCGGCGCGATTTCCCGCGGCGCGCACGCCGCCTCGCGACACGCATCGATGGCGTGTCGGCAGCGTGGCGCGAAGGCGCACCCGCGGATTTCCAGGGCGAGGTCCGGCGGCAGGCCGGGTATCGTGTAAAGACTCTCGGATCGCGCCTGCACCGCGGGCATCGACGCCAGCAGTGCATGGGTGTACGGGTGCCGCGGTCGATGGAAGATGTCGCGCGTGGACCCCGACTCGACGATGCGCCCCGCGTACATGACCAAAACGCGGTCGCAGTTTCCGGCGATAACGCCCATATCGTGGGTCACCAGGATCATCGCCATGCCCAACGCGCGCTGCTGCTCTTTGATGAGCGCCAAGATTTGCGCCTGGACCGTAACGTCGAGCGCTGTGGTCGGCTCATCGGCGATCAGCAGTTGCGGGCGCGTGATCAGCGCCATGGCGATCATCACGCGCTGGCGCATCCCGCCCGAGAACTCGTGCGGATAGGCCCGCAGCCGTTCGGGCGCATCCTGGATGCCGACTGCCTCAAGCATCGCAACGGCCCGCGCGACCGCTTCGCGCCTCGGGACGCGATCGTGCAGCAGCAACGGCTCCGTGATCTGCCGCCCCACGCGCATAAACGGGTTCAACGCCGTCATCGGGTCTTGAAAGATGATCGCGATACGCTTCCCGCGCACCGAGCGCAGTCGCGACGCCCCACATCCGAGCAGGTCGATGCCGTCGAAACGCGCGCTGCCGCTCTCGATGCGACCCGGCGGCATCGGAATCAGCCCCAACAGGGAATAGTTGAGCACCGATTTGCCGCAGCCGGATTCCCCCACGATCCCGACCGTCTCGCCCGGCGCCACGTCGAACGACACGCCGTCCACCGCGCGCACGACGCCTTCGCGCGTGTGGAAATACGTTCGCAGGTTCTCAACCGTCAGCAGCGCCATGACTACACTTTCTTCCCGCTTCCACCCCAGAACTATTTTGGACGGATCGGACGGATCGGACGGATTGGACGGATCGGACCAAGTGCGTTCCCTCTCCCCGAGGGAGAGGGTCAGGGTGAGGGTTTAATCCGGTCATCGCCGGTTTCCTTGTCTCTTCTTTCCCGCTGCGCAATCTCCAATGCCTTCTCATCCAGCTTCCGCGTGTACTCGGCCCAGGCGCGCGCGGTCACGCCGCCTTGGCCCTCGGCCATCTCTCCGCCCCGCCACAACGTGAAATGACACGTCGTCGCGCCCGACGGAATCGTGCTGTCGAACCGCGCTTGAAAACCCAGCCCCGGGAACTTCTCCTCCGCGGCGTCGATCATGCCCTGAACGAAATACCGCTGCACGCGGCAATCGAAGGCGCCGTAGGTGTCTTGGTGCGGGCACCACAGGATATCGAAGTCCGCCTCGATGTCGCTCTTGATGCGCGGCCTCTCCAGGCTCGCGTAGACAATCCGGTTGATCACGGTGGCGTAGAAGCTGATGAACTTCATGGGCGGCAAGTCCTCGGGAATCGCCGCGCCCTCGAGGATTTGCCGGCCCACGTCCAGCCCCACTTCGCGCAACGCCGCCGCCGCCGTCTCCTGCCCAGCCTTGCCGAACCGCCGCTCGACCGCTTTCAGAATGCCGAGCACGGCCATGGCCTGCATCGTGCCCCACTGCCAGAGCACCGCCGGGTCGAAATCGGTCTTCTCGAGTACCTCCGCGCGCAGGCGCTTGAGCCCTTTCGCATAGGGCTGGTTGAAGCGAAACGCGCGCCATTCCGGTTCCTCGCGATGTTCCCAGTGAGCCATGCAGTGTTCCTTCTTTGTTCCACAGCCGGAGCCGGCGCGCCGCCTCCCAAGCCGACCAGGACCAGACTGTCAGTAGTCGAGTGTACTTCCCACCTCGATGGCGGCGGACTAACGACGAGGCGTGGATGATTCGCCGCCGGTATTTCCCGCCTCGCCGACATCATCAGGGGGTAAGAGCAGAATGCAAGCCCGGTCTCTGAGTTGAAACACCTTGTTCTCAAGCGTGATACCGGCATAATGTCTCAAGAACCAGTCCAGTTTATCGAGGATGTTCTTGCGACCGGGCTGACGCAACGCGACGACCACGACACCACAATGACAATCGTACAAGTGGGGCACGGTATGGAAGAAATCGCGGTCCGTGGTCAGGAAAACCGCTCCCGCCGCTTGAGCAACCTCGAAAAGCGTCGCATCATCGCTTCCTTCTTTCGGTGTTCCGCGAATATCGATGACTTCGTGACGCCTCGACATGAGGAATTCGTGGGCCGCCTTTGGAAAGTTCTCATCGAGAAAGAACTTCATGAAACCGTCTCGTAAGGAATTTCCTCAAATCGCGACAGTTCGCCCGCGAACGCCAATGCCGCCTCCACGTCATCTCGAGTAATGTTGGGATAATCCTCGAGCACCATCTCGATCGAATCTCCGCCAGCCAGAGCGCCAAGTATTGAAGAGACCAACACGCGGGTTCCGCGAATAACGGGCTTTCCATGGCATATAGCGGGGCTGATTTGTATTCGGCTGTTCATAGGAGTGTTCTCCGTCAATAGTCCCTCTGTTAAGTATACCGGCGGCGTTGCCGCCCGACAAGTGAACGGCGTTGCGTTATTGTTTCCACTGCCGCTGCGAAATCCGGTCACGCTTCTTCTCGGGGCTTCTAATCCTTCGACATGCGCGGGTCGAGCGCGTCGCGCAGGCCGTCGCCGAAAAAATTCAGCGAAAACAGCGTCACAGACAGGGCGACGCTGGGAAATACGAGCATCCACCAGAAGGGCTCCATCGTCTCGACGCCCTCCTTGATCAGGAGGCCCCACGAACTCATGGGCGGCTGTACGCCCAGCCCGAGAAAGCTCAGGAACGCCTCGAGAATCATGACGTTCGGAATGGTCAACGTCGTATACACGATGATCGGCCCGAGGACGTTCGGGATCAGGTGCCGGAGCAGGATGCGCCGCCGCCGCAAACCCATGACGACCGCCGCCTCGATAAATTCCTTCTCCTTGAGCGACAAAATCTGCCCGCGCACGATCCGCGCCATGGTCAGCCACTCGACCGCGCCGATGGCGAGGAACAACAACACGAAATTGCGCCCGAAATACACCATCAGGATGATCACAGTGATTGTGAACGGCAGCGCGTAGAGCACGTCGACCACGCGCATCATGACGGCGTCGGTCCGCCCGCCGAGGAACCCCGCAATCGCACCGTACAAGACTCCGATAACGAGCGACACCGCCGTGGCCGCGATACCGACGAGGAGCGACACGCGGCCCCCGTACAGCGTGCGCGTGAGCAGGTCCCGCCCGAGCAGGTCCGTGCCGAGCCAGTGCGCGGCGCACGGCCCGACCGCCCCGAGTTCGCGGTCCTGCTCGTCGTAGGCGTAAGGCGAGCACCACGGCCCGGCGATCGCGACGATTGCGACGATGCAGCTCACGCACGCGCCGAAGAGCGCCAGGCGGTTCTTCCGCAACCGCCAGTAGGCGTCTTTCCATAGCGACGTGCCCGCTTCGGCGTCCGCGAGCGCGTCTTTTTTTCGGCGTCGCAGCATCAGGGTCGTCCCGTCAGGCGCGGCGCACGCGCGGGTCGAGCCACGCCTGCGCAATGTCCGCGGCCAGGTTCAACACCAACACAAACACGGCGTACACGAGCACCGTGCCCATGATCAACGGGTAATCCCGGTTGAAGGCCGCGCCCACGAAATCGCGGCCCAGTCCCGGTATCCAGAAGATGGTCTCGACGACGAAAGAACCCGTGAGCAGGCGCGCCGTGGCCGGGCCAAGGAACGCGACCACGGGCTGCATGCCGCCGCGCAACCCGTGTTCCAGCACCACGCGCGATTCGCGCAACCCCTTCGCGCGCGCCGTGCGGATGTAGTCCTGTGACAGCACCTCGAGCATGCCGCCGCGCGTCAACCGCGCGATGTACGCCGCGTACACCGCCCCGAGCGTGAGCGACGGCAACACCTTGTCCGCGGGCGTTTCCCAGCCCATGACGGGAAACCACGCGAGCTTCTCCGAGAACATGAGCAGTAACAGCGGCCCGAGCACGAAACTGGGCAGGCAAATGCCGATCATCGCCAGCGACATGGGCGCGTGATCGAGCAGGCTGTTCGGTTTGAGCGACGCCAGCAGCCCCGCGCCAAGACCGATGCCCAGCGCCACGAGCAGCGCGTAGGCGCCCAATTCGAGCGACACGGGCAAACGCAGCAGGATCAGTTCGGTCACCGTGTAGCTTGGTTTCGAGAAGGATATCCCGAGGTCGCCGCGAAATAATCCGAACATGTAATCCAGGTATTGGCGATATATGGGTGCGTTGAGGTTGTAGTGATCCTTGAGGCGTTCGAGCACCTCCGGCTGCACCTGCCGCTCCGCGTCGAACGGCCCGCCCGGCGCGAGCCGCACGAGGAAGAACGTAATCGTGGCCACCGCCAGCAATGTCGGGGCCAGTTCAACGAGCCGTCGCGCGATGAAACGCCACATACCTAAACGCGCTCCCGTCTCAACGTCACCCGCGTCCAGCGGATGTAGCCAAGGGGATTCGGGTCGAGCCCCAGGACTTCGGGCCGCTTCAAGTATTTCCGCGAATAGAAATATATCGGGATCAACGGCGCGTCCTCGAGCAGCACCGCCTCGGCCTCTTGCAGCAGTTCGAGCCGCTGACCGACGTCGGCCTCGGCGTAGGCCGCGTGGACCAGCGCGTCAAACTCGGGCGAGGCATATCCGGTCCGGTTATTGCCGCCGCCGCCGAGGAAACACTCGAGGAAGTTCACCGGGTCCACCACGTCGCCGATCCAGCCCGACCGCGCGACCATGTAGTTCAACGTGTTCGTCGAATCGAGATACACCTTCCAGTCCTGATTGAGCAGGCGCACGTCCGCGCCCAGGTGCTGCTTCCACATCTGCTGCACCGCCTCGGCGATGAGTTTGTGCGCCTCGCTCGTGTTATACAGGATTTCGATAGGCGGCAGACCACGCCCGTCGGGAAAACCCGCCTCCGCGAGCAACACCCGGGCGCTCGCCGGGTCGAACGGGATGCGGTGGCGGCACGTGTAGCCGTTCGTGTCGGGCGGCGTGTAGAACGGCGCGGGCTCCTCGCCGCCGCGCGTGACGTTGTGCGTGATCGCCTCGCGGTCGAGGGCCATGGCGAAGGCCCGGCGCACGCGCCGGTCCGTGAACGGCGGCCGCGTCACGTTCAATCGGTAGTAATACGTGCCGAGGTACGGATGCAGCACGATGCGGTCCGGGTCGCGTTCGCGGTACAGGCGCACCTTGTGCAGCGGCACGTCGTCGGTCATGTCCAACTGCCCGCTCCGAAACGCCCGCTCCTGCGTCCACAGGTTGTCGATGGCGTAGAAGTTGATTCCGTCGAGACGCACCGCGTCCCGGTTCCAGTAATGCGGATTGCGCCGCACGCGGATCACGGCGTTCGGCGTCCATTCCGCCAGCAGGAACGGGCCGTTGCCCACGTGGTTCCCCGCGCGCGTCCAGCGCGTACTTCGTTCGTCCATCGCGCCGAAACGCTCGATGGTCGCCCGGTGTACGGGCATGTACGCCTGATGTACCTGCATCCCGAGGAAATACGGCGTGGGATGTTCGAGCCTCGCCTCGAGGGTATACGCATCAACGACCTTGACGCCGACGACGTCGAAATCCGTCACGGTCCCTTCGTTGTACGCCTTTGCATTCTCGATGCAATGCAGGAAGTAAGCATAGTCCGCGGCAAGGTTCGGCGAAAGGATACGCCGCCAGGCGTAGTGGAAATCCTCCGCCGTCACGGCATCGCCGTTAGACCACCGCGCGTCTCGCCGCAGATGAAACGTGTAAACCCGTGCATCGGGCGAGAGGTCCCACGACGCGGCCACGCCCGGCTCCGGTTCGAGCGTACGGGGGTCCAGATTCACCAAGCCTTCGAAGAGCGCGCAGAGCGTCCGGTGCTCGGTGACGCCCGAGACCATGTGCGGATCAAGGTCCTGCACCTCGGCGCCGTTCCCCGCGTGCAGAATCACCGCGCCGGGCATGTCCGCGGCGCGCCCACAGCCCGCCACAACGGAGACCAGCGGTAGACAGGACACGAGGATAATCGTGCTCGTAATCGTGCTCGTAATCGTACTCGCCATGCGCCCTTCGCCGATGGACAATCCCCTCACTCTCCTCTCTTCTCCTTCTCCTCCGCGTCAAAGACCTTTCCGTCGATTTGCAGCAGTTCCTTCGCCATTTCGCGCAGCTTGTACTTCTGAATCTTCTCGCTCGCGGTCATCGGGAAACTCTCGACAAAGAAGATGTGTTGCGGCGCCTTATAGCGCGCGATCCGCGTCCGGGCGAAGTCGCGCACGTCCTCCTCCGTAAGGTCCGTGCCCGCCTTGCGCTTGATAAACGCGGCGGCCACCTCGCCGAAGCGCGCGTCCGGCACGCCCACCACCTGCACCGTTTCGACGCCCGGCATCGTGAACAGGAATTCCTCGATCTCGCGCGGGTAGATGTTCTCGCCTCCGCGGATGATCATGTCCTTGCTGCGGCCCACGATCCGATAGTAGCCATCCTCGTCGCGCGTAGCCAAGTCGCCGCTGTGCAGCCAGCCCTCCGCGTCGATGGCCGCCGCCGTCGCCTCGGGCATCTTGTAGTAGCCCTTCATGACATTGTAGCCGCGGCAACACAGTTCGCCCGGCTCATTCGGCCCGAGCGTCGCGCCTGTTTCCGGGTCCACGATCTTTACTTCGATGCCCGGCTGAACCGTGCCGACCGTGCCCACGCGCCGCTCGAGCGTGTCGTCCGTGCTGGTCTGCGTGATCACCGGCGAGGCCTCCGTCAACCCGTATGCGATGGTGATCTCGGGGCAGTGCATCTGGTCCACGACACGGCGCATGGTCTCGATGGGGCACGGCGCGCCCGCCATGATCCCCGTGCGCAGCGACGAGAGGTCGAACATGTCGAACTCGGGATGGTTCAACTCGGCGATAAACATGGTCGGCACGCCATAGAGCGCCGTGCAGCGCTCCTTCGCGACCGCCGCCAGCGCGCGCACCGGGTCGAACTGTTCGAGCATTACCAGCGTGCCCCCGTGCGTCAGCGTCGCCAGCACGCCCAGTACGCAGCCGAAGCAATGAAACAGCGGCACCGGCACGCATACCCGGTCCGCCGACGTAAGCCGCTGGCGTTCGCCGATGTAGTACCCGTTATTTAGAATGTTGCGGTGCGTCAGCATGACGCCCTTCGGGAAACCCGTCGTGCCCGAGGTGTACTGCATATTGACTACGTCATGGTTTGACACCGCCGCGCGCGCGCGCGCGAAATCGTCGTCTGGAGCGCCGTCGCCCAGCGCCAGGAGTTCCTCCAGGTTGTACATCCCGTCGTGCCGGTCCTCCCCGATGAACAGCACATGCCGGAGCCGCGGGAACGCCGCGCTGAGCATGCTTCCCCGGGGATGCTTCAGCAATTCGGGAACAACCTCGCAGACGGTATGAACGTAATCCACTTCCCGGAATTGATCAATGAGCGCGAGCGCCTTCATGTCGGACTGCTTCATGACATAGGCCAGTTCGTGGCCCTTGTACGCCGTGTTTACCGCGACGAGGACCGCGCCAATCTTCGCCGTGGCGAACAGGAACGTGATCCAGTCCGGCACGTTGCACGCCCAGATGCCGACATGGTCCCCTTTCTCGATGCCGATGGCGAGCAGGCCCTTCGCCAACCGGTTCACGCGCGCGTCAAACGCCGCGTAGCTCCAACGCAGCCCCCGATCCGGGTAGACAATGAAGTCGTGTTCCGGCTGTCGCCGCGCCCGATCCTCGAAGAATGCGCCAATGGTTTGTTCCGTGAACAGCATCCGCGTGATACTCCCTCACAAGCCGCGCCCCGCGCGCGTCCACGAGATAATACGGGTTTGAGAAGAGGGAGTCGAATCTCAGGCCGGCCGTGGCAATCGCGTGGCGTCCCCCGATCGCCGGCGAGCAATGTGCGGGCAAGCCGCGCCAAGGTTCTAATTGACCTCGACGCCGACTTTGGCTAGCGCCCGACGAAGGTCATCGGGCGTAAAGGGTTTTGGCATGAGCATGACGGCGCCCAACTCGATGATCCGTTGCGCCACGTCGCCCTCGTAGTATCCCGTCATCGCGATGACGTGAGTGCCGGCGGTCTCTTTGTTCGTCTTGATCCGACGACAGACCTCGAAACCGTCCAGACCCGGCAACCGCAGGTCAAGGAAGATGACGTCCGGCTTGAACGTAGCCACCTGATGCCCGGCGTCGAAACCGTCCATCGCTACCTCGATCTGGAACGGCGTCTGCGCCCGTTCGAGAAACCGCCGCACCACGGAAATCACGGATTTCTCGTCGTCCACCACAAGCACCTTCACCCCCGAATTATCGAGTTCTTCATGAATCGGAATGCTGTTCTCGCGAAGAAAACGCACTAAATCCTCCCGGCGGATGCGCCGGTGGCCGCCGGGCGTCTTAAAGACCTGTATCCTCCCGGCCTCCGCCCACTTACGAATCGTGTCGGCGGTCACATGGCAGTACTTGGCCACTTCCGAGGTGCTGAAAGATTGCTTTGTTTCCATTATGTCACGTCCAATCATCCGCGCTCCACATACGCCCGGCAGCCTTCGCAAATCGGGCATAGCTACAGGAGCAAAGAAGGTTTAGCTCAGAAACCTCACTTGAACATACAGACCCCTGCGCACCGGCAAAATGGAGCTGGAACGGGGAGTCGAACCCCGGACCCCGTCATTACGAGTGACGTGCTCTACCGACTGAGCTATTCCAGCCTGAAAAAATGGTGCCAAGGGGCAGAATCGAACTGCCGACACAAGGATTTTCAGTCCTCTGCTCTACCAACTGAGCTACCTCGGCACGGATATCCTCTTCAATTCTAAGTCCGGAGAAACAAGAAAGTCAAGAAGAACAGCCCTGTTGCCCTTCTCCGGCAACGCCAAGTGGCCAGAGTGTAGCATCTTTATTACACCGACTTCAAGGGGAGGAGTCAATGGAAAATGCCCCTCAGGGTCGCTCAAGGCCCCGACCCGTCCGTGCCGCCAATCCTCTTCGTCCCCTCGGAGCGCTAACCTGGAACCCCGGTTTCATTGCATAAGCACGCTTTCTTGCGCTAAGGTTGCGGGGCTCCGTAACGAGAACCAAGCGCATAACGTGGAGGACGTCATGGCACATCGCGAGAAGCGCCGTCGGCTCACGGCGGCGGCAGGCAGCTTATTCGCGGCTGCGGCAGTCTGTATCCTCTCGCCGGGCTGCACGACTACGACCATTCCCCTGACGAAAATCCCGATTTTCGTGCCTGACTTGCCCTTTCGCATCCCTTTTTTCGGAAAAAAAGACCTGGATTACAGCAAACTCGGTTGGGTGGGCGCTTTCGACGCTGTCCACCAGAAACTGGCTGCCGAGTACCCCTTCACCGAGCACAAGGCCATCGACTGGGCTGCGCGCTACGAGGAGTTTGCGCCGCGCATCAGCATGGCTGAACAAGAAAACAACGCCGACGCCTATTATGTCGCGTTGCTCGAATACGTGTACTCCATTCCCGACGGCAACATGGGATTGTACGATGACGAAGCGATTCGCCATGCCCACGTCGGCGGTTCGCCGGGATTCAGCGTCCTCCAACTCGACGACGGCCGCGTTGTCGCGCATGTAATCCTCGAAGACGGTCCCGCCGCCGCGATCGGGATGCAGTGGGGCGCGGAAATCCTCGACTACAACGGCACGCCCATCCAGGAATCGCTGGCGCGCGCGCCGATCATTTGGGCCCGTCGCCCGCCTGCGACGCCTGAGGGCCGACGCATCGAGCAGATGCGCTTTCTCACGCGCTGCCCTGTGAAGACCGAAGTCGCGTTTTCGTTTCGGAATCCCGACGCGACGGAAACCTTCGCAGCGAGCGTACAGGCCGTGGACGACGACTACGTAGCGCTAGACCGAACCTACCTTCACGCCGGCGAAGCGGGCGAGTTCGGGCCGCCTATCGAGGCGCGGATACTCCCGAGCGGGCCGGGATACATCAGGATACATTTCTTCGCGCCGAGCGTCGGTGTCCCGTTCCCCGCAAACGCATTCAAGAGTGAAATCGCCGGCATGATTCGCAAAGGTGTTCCCGGTCTGATACTCGACCTGCGCGGGAACAGCGGCGGCGCGGACGATTTGGCCGCGAAGTTCCTCGGGCACTTCTTCGCCGACGAGGTCTTCTACGAAGACATCGCGGTGTACGACAAGTCCGACAAGGCGTTTGTTACCCGGCCGGACGGCCGACTGCGGATCACGCCGCGCGACCCGCTTTTCGAGGGGCCCATCGCCGTCCTCGTTGACCACGCGGTGTTCAACGCCGCCGAGGGTTTTGTCCGTGCGTTGCAGCGGCGCGAAGACGTCCACGTCATCGGTGTGCACGGCACCTTCGGCTCGGTCGCGGTGGGCGGCGGCTACGCCGACCTCCCCGACGGGCGCGCGCTCTACTTCCCCGTCGGGCGCGTCCTCGACGCCGAAGGGGCGATTCAAGGCGAAGCCAATGCCGCGGGCGAAGGCGGCATCACGCCGGACCTGCGCGTGCCGCTCACGTTCGAGAACGTGCGCGCCCTTTACGCGGAAGGCGAAGACCTGCTGCTGCGTTACGCGGACGAGGCCCTGCTCAATCCGACCCGGTGACGCCCCCTGTCAGCCGTACCGTGCTGTTGCGGTCGGAGGCCGCGCCAAGCCTCATCCGTCCCTTTTCCGGTACGGCGTTCGATTGCTGGCGCCGCGGGTCCGGATGCACTAGAATCCCCCGCATATGCACAAACTTGAGTTCGACATCGAGGCGCGCGACCCCGAATCCGCGGCGCGGGTGGGTCGGTTGACCCTGCCGCACGGTGTCATCGAGACGCCGCAGTTTATGCCGGTGGGAACGCAGGCCTCGGTCAAGTCGCTGAGCCGGGAGGACCTCGAAACACTTGGCGCGACGATTATCCTCTGCAATGCCTACCACCTGTATCTGCGGCCCGGCGCGGAGGTGCTCGAGGCCGCCGGGGGTCTGCATCGTTTCATGAGTTGGGACCGGCCCATTCTAACGGACTCGGGCGGGTTCCAGGTATTCAGCCTGGCCGCGTTGAACAAGGTGACAGCCGAAGGCGTGACGTTCCAGAGCCACATCGACGGATCGCGGCACACGCTTACGCCGGAAAAGGCTATCGACGTCCAATTGAGCATCGGCGCCGACGTCATCATGTGCTTCGACGAATGTACCCGATATCCGGTGAGCCGTGACGAAGCCGCCGCCTCGATGCGGATGACCCTCGAATGGGCCGCGCGCTGCAAACGGCGGTGGGAAGAGCGCATGCGGCCGGAGCACGCTCTTTTCGGCATTGTGCAGGGAAGCGTCTTCGAGGACCTGCGCCGCGAAAGCGCCGAGGCCACCACCGCCCTCGATTTCCCCGGCTATGCCATCGGCGGCGTCAGCGTCGGCGAGGACAAGCCGCTGATGCAGCAGGCGGTCTCGTGGACCGCGCCGCTATTGCCGGAGGATCGCCCGCGCTACCTGATGGGCGTCGGCCCGCCGGAGGACATGCTCGACGCCATCGAGCAGGGAATCGACCTGTTCGATTGTGTCATGCCGACGCGCAACGCGCGCAACGGCTGCCTCTTTACGTGGAACGGCAAGCTCAACATCCGCAATGCCCGACACGTGCGCGATTTCGGGCCGGTGGACCTCGCGTGCGGCTGTCCGGTCTGCCGCACCTATTCGCGGGCCTACCTGAGCCATCTGTACCGCGCGGGTGAGATTGCCGCGTTGCGGCTCAATACTTTACACAACCTCGCGTTTATGCTACACTTCATGACTCGCGTCCGGCAGGCCATCCGCGCCGGCCGGTTCCGGGAATTCAAACGGACCTTTCTCCGGGCGTATTCCGCGCAATCGTAACGCCCCCGGAGTATCGGACATCGCGAAGTACGCGGCCCGGGGATCAGCCCGCGGCTTGCGTCCCGAAGGACGCACTACTGACAAGGGAGGTCTTACACGTGTGGTGGTATGCTTTCACGGCGGCGCAGTTTCTTGCGCAGAACGCGCCCAACGCGCCCACGGCCCCCGGCGGCGGGGCCGAGCCCGCGCCGGGCGGCGGAGAGTCGCTGACCGGGCCCGCCTGCGGCGGGGGCGGGATCGAGACGCTGCTGCCGTTCATCCTTATTTTCGCGGTCATGTGGCTGTTGCTGCTCTGGCCGAAGCAGAAGCAGGAAAAGGAACGTCAGCGCATGCTGGGCGCCCTCCAGAAGGGGGATGATGTCGTGACTATCGGCGGCGTGTGCGGCACGGTTGTCAGCCTGGGCGAAAGCCACGTGGTGCTGCGGATCGACGACAACGTGACCGTCAAGTTCCTTCGCAGCGCCGTGGCGCGGGTAGTTCCCGCGGAAGGCGAGAAGAAGTAGAGACAGAGGCATAAAGGCATCGCACAAGGGCCCACACGGCATGAACACACGCGACGCGGCCCATGTTGACTGGAGTTTCTCATGAAGACCCATCCCTATCGCGCATTGCTCATTTGGATTACGGTGATCGCAGCAACCGTATTGATGTGGCCCACCGTAGGCTGGATGCTCCTGCCGGACGATACGGACTATGTCGCTTGGTCCGGGTTGCCCGAGGCGGAACGTATCAAGATGGACAAAGTCGCGCCGAAGCCCGGAACGCGCCAGGCACGTCTTGAACAGTGGAAGCAAGAAGACCGCGATCCCGAACGCCGCAACGCGGGCGGGTTCAAGAAGCTCTGGCATCGCGTGGTGCGCTGGGCCGAATGCGACCGGAGCATGGTCATCAATCTCGGACTCGACCTCCAGGGCGGCATCCACATGGTGGTCGGTTTCCACCTCGAGACGTTGCCGCTGTCCGACAAGCAGGAGCTGGTGCGGAAATACTATTCAGATGAAGACGTGGAGAACCTGAGCGAGGCGGAGCTGGATAGTCGGCTGGCCGAGGTTCGTCCCGCCGTGCAAGATACCATCCTCCAGCAGATCGAGCGCCGCATCAACGAGTTCGAGGCACAGGAACCGGTCATCCAGAAACTGGGCGACGATCAAATCCAGATTCAGTTGCCCGGGGAAAAGGACGTTGACCGCGCCATACGACTCATCAAACGCACGGCCGTCCTGAACTTTCACCTGGTGGCGGGCGCCGACGAGAGTTACCCCGTCTATAGCGCCATAGCGAAGGCTTATCCCGGCGAATTCAGCACGTTCTTGAATAAGACGCGGCCCGGCCAGCCGTTGACCCTACCCGCCGAGAACTATGAGATTGTGCATGAAGTGCTCGAGAAGGCCAAGGCGGAAGAGGTGATCCCCGAGGGCAAGGTGGTGCTGTTCAGCGCGCCGCCCAAGCCCGGCGAGCCGCAGGAATACACCTTGTTCTGCGTGGACGAGGAACCCATCCAACGCGGCGAAGGGCTGCGCCGCGCCGTCGCGTCGCCGGACAACGCCAGCCCCGGCTATTGGCAGATCATCTTCCAATTGGATAATGCTTCCGGCGCGCATTTCGGCGAGGTCACGGGGCAAAATATCGGCCGGCCCATGGCCATCGTCGTGGACAACGTCGTGTTGTCCGCGCCGACCATTCGGGACCGCATTACGACCAACGGGCAGATCACGGGGAACTTTTCGGGCGAGGAAGCGCGCGACCTCTCCATCGCGTTGAATTCGGGCTCGATGGCCGTGCCGATTCGTGAGGAATTCACCCGCATTATCGGCCCGTCGCTCGGCGCGGACTCGGTGCGCGCGGGCGTCACCTCGTCGCTGGCGGGCCTGCTCATCGTAGCCGTTTTCATGATGCTGTATTACACGGCAGCGGGGCTTGTAGCCGTAATCACGCTCTTCCTGAACGCGCTGTTCATCATCGCGCTCATGGCCTATTTCAATCTCACGTTGACCCTGCCGGGCATCGCCGGGCTCATTCTCACCATCGGCATGGCCGTGGACGCCAACGTGCTTATCTACGAGCGCATCCGCGAGGAACTCCGGCTCGGGCATTCTCTGGCGGCCTCGATTGACAACGGGTTCCGGCGCTCGGGGCTGACCATCCTCGACGCGAACGTGACCACGCTGATTGCCGCCCTGGTGCTGTATCAGTTTGGCACGGGTCCCGTGAAAGGGTTCTCTGTGGCGCTGAGCATAGGTGTCTGCTCGACGGTCTTCTGTTCGCTGGTCGTCTGCCGGGCGATCTTCGACTTCATGCTCGGCCGCAATCTTGTCCGCAAGCTGACCATGTTCAGCGTTATAAACCCGGACGCGAACTACCGCTTTCTCCGCTACCGCGGCGTCTGTACTGCGGCAAGCCTTGTGGTCATTGTCGTCGGCATAGCCGTATTCGTATGGCGCGGCCCGGCGAACTTCGGCGTGGACTTCACCCAAGGCACCAACGTCGACCTCAGCATCGAGGCGGAACGTGATGTCCCCGTCGGCGAGGTTCGCGCGGCACTCGCCGCCAAGGGATTCAACAGCCCGCAGGTACAGAAAACGGGTCTGGCCACGGATCACAACCGATTCCTCATTCGTGTCGGCGACATCGCCGACATGGCCCTGACACCCGCCCCAGAAGATACGGCATCCCCGCCGTCCGACACGGAAATGACGCCCGATGCGGAAATGACGCCCGATGCGGAAGCGACGCCAGACGCGGTAACAACGCCGGACGTGGTAACAACGCCGGAAGAAGCGCCTGCCGGCGCCGCCGAGGCGGAATCCGCCGCAAACACCGGCGAGTTGCCTACGGACGCGGCGCGTTACGCGGGCGCCGCCGGTGGAGCGCTCGGCACCGTGGGCGAACGCATTCGTCTTGCCTTGGTTCCGTTGACGGACGACGGGAAGCTCGATCACGTCGTCATGAACGGCGACGAACAGACGGTCGGCCCGGCGGTGGGGCGCCGCCTGCAAGTCGACGCCATACGCGCCACGATTACGTCATGGCTGTTCATCATCATCTACCTGTGGTTCCGTTTCGAGTTCCGCTTCGCGCTCGGCGCGGTCGTCGCGCTGATCCATGACGTCTTAATCACGATGGCGTTAATCGCCTTCACCGGGCGCGAGATTTCCATGACCGTGGTCGCCGCGGTGCTCACGATCATCGGCTATTCCGTGAACGACACGATCGTCATCTTCGACCGCATCCGGGAAGACATGCAGCTCTACCGCGGCAAAGGTTACAAACTGCTCGATATCATGAACCTCAGCGTGAACCACACGCTCAGCCGAACGCTGCTCACCGCCTTGACGACCCTGTTCGTCGTGGTAGTTCTCTATTTCTTCGGAGGCAGCGCTATCAACGACTTCGCGTTCGCCCTGATTGTCGGCATCGTGGTCGGCACCTATTCTTCGGTCTTCATTGCGAGCCCCGTCGTCTACTATTGGCAGCGGCTCCTCGGCCGCGCCGATCTGCCTGCGGATGCGGGCCGCGGCGGCGAAGCGCAGGGCAAGGGCGCGCGGCGTTCGAGGAACAGGACACGGCCCGGCCAAGCCAAACCCTGAGCCGATTGCTGCGTTGGACGGGTCGGACTTGTCGGACGAGTCGGACTGGTCCGCCGGGCGATGATCATTCCCGAGACATAAGATATACTGTGTTCCCGAGCCAGGAAGTGTTCGCGCAGACCGGGAATGACGCCTATGACAGTGACCGTGAACGGTGCGCCGCGTGAGATAGACGACCACGCGACCGTGCTGGACCTAGTCCGAGATCTTGGGCTATCGGATGCGACCATCGTGGTGCAGCGCAACGACGACATCGTCGAGCGGGAACAGTTTGCGGCCACGCCGCTGGCCCCGAATGACGTGCTGGAACTCGTGCGTCTTGTGGGGGGGGGCTGATGGACCTCGCCACCCGCATGGAGCGGTTCCGGGACTCCGACCTCTACGTGGTCATCACGGAGGCTTTCTGCGGGGGGCGTCCGGGGCTCGAGGTGCTCGAGGCGTGTCTTGAAGCGGGCGTGCGCGTCGTCCAGTTTCGCGAGAAGGACCTCGACGATTCGGAACGCTACCAGCAGGGACTGGCGTTCCGCGCCCGGACTCGCGAGGCTGACGCGCTCCTCATCGTAGACGATCGGCTCGACCTCGCGCTCGCCGTCGGCGCGGACGGCGTGCACCTCGGACGCCTGGACCTGCCTATCGAGGCCGCGCGACGCATTGCGCCCACACTGGTCATCGGCGCGTCGACGCACAACCTCGGCGAAGCGCTGGTCGCTCAGGACGCGGGCGCGAGTTACATCAACATCGGCCCCATTTTCCCGACCCGAACGAAGGCCGTCCCCACGGGCGCGGTCGCCCCCGAGATGATTGAAGTCATCGCGCCGTTCCTGCGCGTTCCCTTCACCTGCATGGGCGGCATCACGGCGGACAACGTCCACGAAGTGCTGCAACGGGGCGCGCGCCACGTGGCCGTCGTCACCGCCGTTACCGCCGCGCCCGACATCCGCGCCGCCGCCGCGACGCTGCGCACGGCGATTCAAGACGCGCGTTCCACGCCGGACAGCGCTGCGGGAAGCGTTTGATCGGCATCGCGCGCCGGCTGGATGTCAACGCCGCAGAATCGCCGCGCGCATGGCGCGCATCAGGCGCCGCTCGGCGGGGTCCAGGACACGGAGCAGGGCCAGCGTGCACAGGTAGCCCACGATACCCATCGCAACGGCGATTCCCAGAGAAACGCCGCGCACGCCGCACACGAGGCCGCTCATCACCACGCACGCGGCAAGCGTTTTCAGTACGAGCGTGGGGAGGCGCATTCCCCCGAGTTCCGCCCGCAAGCCCCAGATGAAGATGCCGCTGATAAGCGCGTTGGTAATCACGGCGACCCCGGACGCCCCCGCGGCGCCATACGCCGGTATCGCAACGAGATTGCCCGCGACGTTCACGACGGCGCCGACGGCATACCCCGCGACCACGAACCAGTTGTGTCGCGCCGAGTAGAAGAACTCTTGCGCAATGCCGTTAAGGTAGAAGAACGGCATCATGGCCGCCAGCACTTGCAGCACGAGCACCGACTCCCGCGCTTCCGGGTCGGCGCCCGTCAGGAGGTCCACAATGGGCCCCGCGGTCAACGCCAGACCGCACGCCATCGGAATGGCCGTCAACAGCGCGAACCGGACCGATGTCTTCTTGAGCGCGCCATAGTCCTCGGGCGAGGCATGGGCGTAGCGGCAGAGCGCCGGAAACACGGCGGTGCCCCACAGTCCAGCCACCATCAGCAACGGCTCCATGACGCGCTGTGGCGGCGTGTAGATGCCCGCGGCGGCGTCGCCATGCAGGAATTTCAGCAACGACATGTCCGACTTGAAGTACACGAGGCTGCACAGCATCGCCACGGCGAAGGGATAGCACTCGCGCACCTGCCCCAAGGCAAGCCGCCATTGAAACCGGGGACGATCCCAGCCGGCGACGCGGAACGCGAACCCCACGCATAAAGCGAAAGACAACGCCGTTGCAATGAATACGGCCGCGTGCGCGGAAGCGCTGGTGGCCGACACGCGCATCAGAAGATATACCACCCCGATCTTCAGAACGGACGCCACGACGTTCACGAGAGATACAAGGTCCATGCGCTCGTGGGCGATCAAGAGCCCCTCGAAGGGCCGCTGCCACGCCCACAGCAAGACGACCCAGCCGCCTGCGAATACCACCGAGAGCCGATTCACGGTCGAGGTCTCGATCCACAACGCGGACAGCGTGATGGCCCCCATGACAAGGCAAGACAGCGTGACGACCACGAGCAAAGCAGTCCACACGCACGTCCACCCGACGGTCGGGTCCCTTGCGATGTCGCGAACCAGCAACCGTTGAATGCCCAACGTCGCGAAAACCGTGAATAGCGACGTGTACTGCATCGAAAAACCGAATACGCCGCGTCCCTCGACGTCCAACGCCCGGAAGATAATGGCCATTTGGACCAAGGTCAGCGCCAACGCCACGAAACGCGACATCACCAGCAAGACTAGGTTGACGCCAATCCTCGCGGCCGACGATCCGATGCCCGTGTTCTGCGGATCGATTGCGCTCAAGGGACCCGCTCCTCTTGCATCACGCCCCGGTATGCCTCCGCAAGCGCCCGCGCGCTCGCGGACCATGTAAACAGGCCGGCGCGCGCGTGGGCCGCCTCGACACACTCCGCGTCCCGGTCTCCGAGCAACCGCGCGAGGCCGTTCGCAATCGCGTCCTCGCTGCGCGGGTCCACGAGGATGCCGCAATCCCCGACCACCTCGGGCAATGACGAGACATTCGACGTGAGCACCGGCGTGCGCGCGGCCATTGCCTCGAGCACCGGCAGGCCGAATCCTTCGTAGAGCGACGGGTACGCGCAGCCCCGGGCCCCGCGTAATAGCAGCACGGCTTCCTCGCGCGCAAGATAGCCCGTGTGAACGACAAGGCCCCCGAGGTCCAGGTCGCGGATCGTCGCAAAGACGTCCTCATACATCCAACCGAGGCCCCCGGCAAGCACCAGTTGCGGCGGGGCATCTAATGTGCGGCGCACACGGTCGTAGGCCCGGAGAAGACGGGGCAGATTCTTGCGGGGTTCGATTGTCCCCAGGTGGATCAGGTATTCGCCGCTGATGCCGTATTTCGCTCTTACGGTCGCCAGGCAATCCGGATCAAGATCTCCCGAGAATTCATCGAGGGACACGCCGCCATACACAATGTGTATGCGGTCCTCCGGCGCATCCAGCAGCGAGATCGCGTCGTTCCGGCAACTCCGCGAAATGGTGACGATCCCATCCGCGCGACGCACCGCGTGCCGAAGCAGCCGCAGGTGCATCGAGAGGTTTGCCTCTGACCGCGTCCCGGGGCTCTGGAGTCCGGAAAGATCGAATATCGTCACCACGCGCTTTGCGCGGCGCGTCGCCGGCAGCAAGTGAAAAGCCCCGTGCGCCACATCCGCGGGGCTGGTGAACCACTCGATCGGCGGCCACTCGGCGCGGGTCCATAGCGCGTGTTTGAGTCGCGTCGGACAGCGCATGCATCGCATATCGGCGCCGGGCACGCCCAGCGCTTCCGCCGCGGCCCGCGGGCGACGCGCCGAACTGGCGAAGAAGCGCAGACGGAATGCGGGCTCCTCGCGCGCGAGCGCTTGGAACAGGCGCAGGGTGTAGTAGCCCACGCCCGTCAAAGGGCGCGCGCAAAGGCAACTTACATCAACAGCAATGGTAGGCGATCCACTCACGCGATCTATTTCCCCATGCCGAAGGCCGGAAAACGGGCAGAGTATAGCATGATATGCCCTTCCGATGCCTCCGACCGAGGCCCATGACACGCCAAGAACAGGGATCGCCGGACCGATTTGGCTCATTTTACTATGCGAATACAACGAAAACCGCGAATAAACGTGCCAAACACTGAACCGAACGTGACAGCGCCTGCAACGGAAGTTACTCGCGAGTGCAGGGAGATGATCGCCAAGGAGGCTGAAAATGGTTAACAGGCATATCCCAAGGGTTAGAATATGAATAATGATATCTACTGCATATAGATGTAAATTCTCATTATCTTTGACTTTGATACAATATATTGTGTGTAAGTCATCTTGCCAATTCCGGTGATCCTCGAAAAAGCAGACCCGACCGCAAGCATAGATTCCGAGTGGACCCTCCGCAAGCCGACGGCTCCGATCGTCGTACTTCCTCCAGCAGGGAGTGCCGGGTTTCGGCCCCTCCGGGCGGTTTTTTGTCAAGAGATAACATCGTGCGCACGCGTGCAAAGCCCTTCTCGGAGGCAGGGGAGGTCGAAACGACCATTCACACAGTATATAGTATGCAACGTAGCCATTGTCTCCTATATATTGTGTTCATGTTGGCTGCTTGTGCGTGTGAAAAATGCGAATACGGTCTCCCGTCCCGTTTTCAAAAAGGGGCTTTACAAATCACGCGTCCCTTTCTATAATCCGACCCCCATGTGGAGGGAACCGGAACTGCACGCGCGACGGCGGCGGTGATCGGGAGGCGGCGGTCCGGGACACTGGAAGGAAGACGTGGTGAGGTTGATCACGTGAAGGTTGTGGAGCCGAAAGTCTTTTTGGTCGGGGAGACCCGCGTTCACGAGGGCGGCCTGCAAGCATACCTGGAGCATATCGGCGTCGCCTCGTGGGGCACGGACGCGCCGAGCGACGTCGAGCGGCTGACCGAGGTTATGGGGCGGTTATGCTATCGGTCCTTCGAGCCGGGACTGAACCCGAACGTAAAGCGCGTGCGGCAAGGCAACGCGAAGTACCTCGAGAACATCATCCGGGTCCGGCACGGCAGCGTGCTCGAGCACGGGGTGATGAATTTCATTTTCGCGGACGTGAGCCGCGTCGTGACCCACGAACTGGTGCGACACCGCGCCGGCACGGCGATCTCCCAGGAGTCGCTGCGTTTCGTGCGGCTCGAGGAACTGTCCGTCTACGCGCCGACGCAAATCCGCGAGAGCGAAGAGGGGATGGAGGTCTTCGTGCGGACCATCGAGCAACTCGAGGAACTCCAGCGCACGCTCGCGGAGATTTACGGGATCGAGGACGAGCAGGAATTCGACGCCAAGAAGAAGTTGACCTCGGCGTTCCGGCGGGTCGCGCCCATCGGCGTGGCGACGACCATCGGCTGGTCCTGCAACATCCGGGCGCTGCGGCACGTAGTCGAGATGCGCACGGACCCGCACGCGGAGGAGGAAATTCGACTGCTCTTCGGCAAGGTGTTTGACCTGGTCCGAGAGCGGTATCCGAACTTGTTCGGCGATTATGAAGTGGAAACGGTGGACGGACTGCCGTGGGTCAAGACGGCCTGCGGCAAGGTGTAAGGCGAGCCTGAATGATGCTGCGAGAGCATGAAGCCGCCGCGCGGCACGAGCCGACGATTCGCGACCTCGTGCTGTGGCATTTGGCCTGCCGCTTCGTCGAGGACGCCGAGCGTCTGTTCGGGGGGCCGTCGCGGGCGTGTCCCCGGGAGTGGCCCGGGCAGCTCGGCGAAACGGCGTTTACCCTGCCGCTGAAAATCGCTGACGGACTGAAATACAGCGAGCGGACTGAGCGTCGCCACTATATCAACAAGGCGATCGAGGCCGTCGAGGAAGTGCGGCACAGCCTGTTGCTGGCCACGGAAGTGCGGTACGCGGATATCGCGCCGCTGCTGCGGGCCACGGCGGAGTTGACACGGTTGCTGGAAGGATATATGGATGAGGGAGTTTCGTCCGGCGCGGGGTGTGCGTCGGGCATCGAGAGGATAAAGGCATGATACAGCGAGAAGAGAACGCCAACAGCCAGAAGAGGGAGGCGCAGACCATGCTGTTTCCGGTGAAGGAACCATTCAAACTGTCCGAGGAGTTCATCCAGTTGTTTCGCGGGAAACAGCCGGCCTGGGGACCTCTGGGGTACATCACCTACAAGCGCACCTACGCGCGGGTCGTCGAGAACGGCGCCGGCCGGACCGAGGAGTACTGGGAGACGGTGCGGCGGGTGGTCGAGGGGTGCTACACCATCCAGAAGACCCACTGTATGAACCTCAAGCTCCCGTGGAATCCCGAGAAGGCGCAGCGCTCGGCCCAGGAGATGTACCGGCTCATGTGGGACTTCAAGTTCCTGCCGCCGGGGCGCGGCCTGTGGATGATGGGCACGGACTACATCTACCAGCGGGGATCGGCGGCGCTGAACAACTGCGCGTTCGTCTCGACCGAGGAAATCGACACGGACTTCGCGGAGCCGTTCTGTTTCCTCATGGACATGTCCATGCTCGGCGTCGGCGTGGCGTTCGACACGAGCGGCGCGGGCAAAATCCGCGTCCAGCGGCCCACCGGCGGCGACTACACGTTCACGGTCGAGGACTCGAAGGAGGGCTGGTGCGACCTGGTGCGCACGATGTTGAACGCCTATATCGGGCGCGCGCTCAAGCCCACGCACATCGACTACGGCAAAATCCGCCCCATGGGCGCGCCCATCAAGACCTTTGGCGGCATCGCCCCCGGCCCCGGGCCGCTTATCGAGTGCGTCAATAACCTCACCAAGATTCTCGACGCCCGCATCGGCGAGCGCATTACCTCGACGGATATCACGGACCTCATGAACGTCATTGGCAAGTGCGTCGTCTCGGGCGGCGTGCGCCGCACGGCGGAACTCGCCCTCGGGGATCCCGGCGATGAGGAGTACCTGCGGCTGAAGGACCCGAAGCTGCACGAAGACAAGCTGACGGCCTGGCGCTGGGCGTCCAACAACAGCGTGAGCGCGCGCGAGGGCATGGATTACGGCCCCGTGGGCGCCCAGACCGCCAAGAACGGCGAGCCGGGCTACTTCTGGCGCGAGAACGCGCGGGCGTTCGGGCGTTTCAAGGACGGCGCGACGTGGGCCGACGCGAAGGTGGCCGGCACGAATCCCTGCGCCGAGCAGAGCCTCGAATCCTTTGAAATCTGCAACCTTGTCGAGACCTTCCCGTCGCGGCACGAGACCATCGAGGAGTACAAGCGCACCCTCAAATTTGCCTATCTCTACGCGAAGACCGTCACGCTGATCCCGACGCACAACGAACGCACCAACGCGATCATGCTGCGCAACCGCCGCATCGGACTGTCCCAGTCCGGCATCGTCGAGAGCTTCGAGCGCCATGGCCGCCGGAGCCATTTCCGCTGGTGCGACGACGGCTACGCCTATGTCCGCGAACTGGACAAGATTTATTCGGACTGGCTGTGCATTCCCCAGAGCATCAAGACGACGAGCGTCAAGCCGAGCGGCACCGTATCGCTGCTGCCGGGCGTCTCGCCGGGAATCCATTACCCCCACTCCGAGTACTACTACCGCACGATCCGCATCGACAAGACGAGCCCCCTCATCGAGCCGCTGCGCAAGGCCGGCTACCGCATCGAGGAATCCGTCTACGGCGACAACACGTGGATCGTCTACTTCCCGGTGCACGAGCGGTACTTCAACCGCTCGAAGCGCGACGTGTCCATCTGGGAACAGATGGAGAACGTGGCGCAGATGGCCTACTACTGGGCGGACAACCAGGTCAGCGCCACCGTGACCTTCCGGCCCGAGGAAGCAAAGGACATCCCCTTCGTACTCGAACTCTACGAGACGCGCATCAAGTCCGTCAGTTTTCTGCCGCTCAAGGAGCACAACTACGCCCAGGCGCCGTATCAGGAGATTCCCAAGGAGGTCTTCGAGCAGGCTATCGAGAAGCTGCGGCCGTTCACCCTCGAAACCATCAACACCGACGAGGCCCAGGACCTCTTCTGCGACGGCGACAAGTGCGAGATCATCGTGGCCGAGCACATGCCCCAGCAGCAGGAACTCGAAGTCGAGGAACTGCCCGCCCCCAGCAAGGACCGCGTCGGCGTCGCGCCGTAAGGCCGGTAGGCGCGGCGGGAATGCAACGGCTGACTATTAGACTGTGAACGCCCTGGGCAAGAAAGTTGCCCTTGGGAGAGGTCGCAAACGAAGGCGCACGTCTTGGGATTGTGCAGCTGGGAGCGGGTCGAGGTCGCTTGCGAAGAATTCCGTGTATCCACCAGCAAGCGCCCCCTGCCTGCCTGCCTACTGACTACGCACCCGAGCCAACCAGCACGTGCGGTCGTGAACTGGGTCTGGATTTTGGCCTGTGCCAGGAACGCCAGCCAATCGAAGTTTAGCAGGAGGATCCCACGCGATTCTCGCTACTTTCCGCCGGGCATAGGATTATCCAACCGCAAGCAGGATACTCGTTGCTGGCTACTTACAGCACGAGTACTGAAACTGTTGGGCGGACTGATCACCAGCTATGCGACAAGGCCCAAGACCACGCCTAACACAGCGAATGAGCGTTTGAAATACACGTCCGAGCGTGGTACGATTTCTCAGTGACTCGTTTCGCGCAACTCTGACGACGGGCAAAGCCGGAAGACTAGTTGAGCCAAACGAGAACAGAACGGCCGCCGCGTCTTGTATTCTTGCGCTCGGCGCAACCGTCGCCACACGTTGACTCAAGCCTGCTTGAATCAAATGAGACGGAGTGAGACAATCCGGACACTGCCGAAAATCGCTGGAGCCCTTCACGCGGGCGTGACCATGGAAACGGGAGCCGCACACGCTACGCAAGCCAGCTGCGCGCAAGAATACGGTCGCGCTATGGCCAGCAACAAGCATAGGGAAGGCAGACCGCGCAAGAGCGTCCGTGTGGCGACCACGATCATGACTGTAGCCGAGAGAACTACTACTCCGGAGTTCCGGATTCGCACAAAGTAGTTGTCCTCGTGGCTTGAATTCGTGACATCGTGGATTCGCGTCATCGCAATTCAGGAAGGAGACTTGGATGTCAAATACACCTGCTGCTCCCTCAACCGACTCGTGGCTTACGGAAATGTCGACTTTCTATGGCGACACAAGGAAAGCTGACTTTGCCCGCGAGAAGTCGACCATCAAGAAATATCTCGCCGCTCTCGCCACAGAACTCCTCGGTAGATATTCACTTGCGAGGCCCATTGCGGTCGGCGGTACTGGTATAGTGTTCCTGGGCAAGGACGACCACCTATCCCAGGAGGTGGTCATCAAGTTCAATCGACCGAACATCCCGAGTCTCGAGGCGTCCATGGTTACCAAGGAAACTCGTATACTCCCAGGGCTTACTCATCATAACATTATCAACGTACTTCATATTGGCTCAAAAAGATTCCCACCCGCGACTAACAAATCACAAACTGACTGCCCAGACCTTACCTATATCGTTGAGCCATTCATAAAGGGGTCGGCACAGTTTTTCACCCACAGCCAAGACGAGCCTGAGAAAAACAAAACATGGCTGTGGAGACAGATCACTCAGCTGGAAGCACAGCTTCCGGACCCAAGGTATGACGCCGGGCAGACGATTGCTGGCATAAACGCTCTCTTGGCAGATTTAGGGATCATATTTTCTCAGTGGACCAGCGCACTATATTATCTGCATAATTGCGGCTACGTTTATCTCGACGTCAAGCCGGACAACGTCTTGATTGCTGAGCACACACATCTCACGGCGATAGACTTTGGATCTGTTGAGACTATTGATTGCGGCGACCACAGTCCTATCGACGTGTTTTTCACCAAACGCTACGCCCACCCCGTTCTCCTCCATCGGCAAGTGGAAAAAGCGTCGTCCAATCGAGTTCGAGGCGGAATCAAGCGCAGCGAACTAGCAATTCCTTTCGATTATTACGCGCTAGGCATTTGTCTGCTCGAAGCGCTCCATGAAGTGGCTAGCATTCGGCCGCACGTGGTTCCGCAGTTGCCACTGTTTCGATCACTGCATTTTCTGGCAACGCGACTTTTGGATGGCCAAAACCGAAGTCAGCCTCCCGTTACGTTCAAACATGCGCCCCAGATATTCCCAGGCCTCGAAGCGAAACACTACACCGGCCTCAAGTATGACAACCTCAATGATGTAGAGCGTGATCTACGAAAAGAACGTGGCGGTTGGAACATTGAAGATCACGTCCCGGAACTCGCGACCTATTCGAAGCATATCGTTAGATTGGTGCCTGGCTTCAACACAGTGCAGACAGAGCGCCTTCGAGGGGTTCTTGAGCACCCATTAGTAGGACGGTTGAAATTTGTGAGCCAGCTTGGCCTGGTAAGCTTGGTCTACCCGACAGCTGATCATGCACGTTACGATCATGTGCTTGGAACCTATACATATGTGACCAATTATATTAGGTATCTATTTAACGATCTTGGCAATCCAATCTTTCGAAATCTTGTAGGAATTGAGGACCTCCATGCGGTTCTCCTAGCCTCCCTATTGCACGACCTCGGTCAATATCCGTTGGCGCACGACTTGGAGGAAGTCCATCCAGGGATATTCAAACATACACGAATCGGCCTATCACTGTTGGAGGACACGACTACGGACCGCCGGGGACGTACTCTCAAGACAATTATTGAGGACTCGCAAAATGGTTGGGATGTGCGAGTGGAGTCCCTTCGGAGGATCCTTACGGCGCACTCACGGAACGAAGACCTAGTGGAACAAGTCGAGCCTAGATCGTTCAAGTACGACGTGCTCTCTGCCATCATAGATGGGCCTGTTGATGCAGACAAGGCCGACTACATCGTGCGCGATTCTGCCCGTTGTGAGCTTCCCTATGGCCAACAGCTTGACCTTGAAAGATTCTTCCGAGTGTTAACGGTAGCGATCATACCTGATGAGACGCTTCAGCGGCGTGTTACCCTCGGTGTTTATGACAAGGGAATCGCAAGCGCACACGCATTCGGACAGGCACGCTATCAGCTCTTGGCAACAGTGTATTGGCATCATACATCCAGAATCGCAAAAGCAATGCTTCAATACGCGACAGCAATGGGCCTACCTCCCGAAGTCTTCTGGTCATCGTCTCGGAGAGGCTCGGCTCTGGAGGCACAGATTCGCGAGAAACTTGTCGTATTTGTCAAGGCTCTTGTGCCGCCATTCGAAATTGGTCGTGAGGCAGGGCAGCCAGACGACCGCCCTCTGTCGCCCTTGGACATGATGGGGGAACCGTCGGAGAGCGTTGTTGCTGAGCTTCCACTGGCCGACATACAGGAGCCACATGCTGCATCAGAGATGTGCGGAGAGGCAATGTGGTACCCGGGGGTAGCCTGGACGGATTGGCTCATGCTGCGGTGGATTGCCAATCTTCCACAAGCCGATCAGAAGAGTCGCAATCTGATCACGGGCATCCAAAGCCGACAGCTTTATAAGCGGGTTGCTACGCTGAATCGCGGCGGGACACATGAATCAGTAATCGGCAAGCTTGATGGATTGGACTGGCCGAAATGCATTGCACTATGCGAGAATCTCCACAGACGCGTGCAGGAACGCTTGGAACAGGATTGGGGGGATTTACAAACAAGGTCTTTATTGAAGCAGGACGAGTTCAGCGCCCTATGCGAACATAATCTGCTGATCTTGGTCGATGTGCCTCGCCCGTCCAACAAAGTGGGATATGAACGACCGCTTGGAGTAGTACCCGAACTGAAGGAACGGTCATATCATCAAGACGCACGATTGGCAACGGAGGACAAGAGATGGAAGAAGACGATGCAGAGCATGATCGAAGCCATAGCACCCGTGCGTATTCTATGTCATCCTCAAGTTGCCAATCTGGTTAGTCTGGCCTACGAACAGTCCGAGCATTCCCTTGTCAAGGAACTAGAAGGTGTCATTGCGGAAGTGTGATCGCCGTGGTTAGAGCACCAATTCATAGGTTGAGTAGTCTTGTTAAGGGCTCACCAGTCACTCTGCTGCAGCTCCTCGTAGCTCTTGCTGGAAAAGCGACATACAGACGCATAGAGAACTGCCCAACCTATCCGGTAGCGACACTTACTGGAGACCTTCCAGACGCCTTGGAGAAGCTCCGAATGGCGCTCAGCGCTGAGGGGAAATATCACGCTGAGGTGTTCGCAGAATTGTATTGCGCAGCATTTAGTCTTGAGTACCGAAAGCACAAAGGGCAGTACTTTACGCCAGCACAAATCGCCGAGTGGGCCTTGTCAGTTTGCGTGCCGGACACGAATGACGTGTTATGTGATGCTGGTGCAGGTACGGGTATCTTCGCTGAAACGGTATTGCGTCGTGGTATCGACATCAAGGGGTATATCGGGGTTGAAAGCGACCCAATTCTAGCACTGAGTACGGCCCATGTGCTGGAGATAATCCATGCGCCTGCCAGTTTCAGGGTGTGGTATGGAAACTTCTTGACCTTGGGTCAAGATAGATTTGAGCAGAAGGGGTTGCCGCCTCCAAATATGTTTGTGTCCAATCCACCCTACGTCCGGTCTCACAACCTTCGGGCGCGCGACAGCGTGCTTGAGCGGCTCAGGTCGAGCTTGGGAATAGATATTTCGCCGCTATCGGGTGCCGGAAACTACTTTCTATGCAAAGCTGTGGACATTCTGCGGGTTGCCGCGCAGAAGCACAGGAGGACTTTCGACAACGGGCGCATCCTGTTCCTTCTCCCAATGGAGGCTGCAGGCTCAGCGCACTCCCGGCACCTTCGAGCGGATCTTCTCTTGAGGCACGGATGGCGATCAACGCAACACGTCATCCCCGTCAAACTGCGTACGCCCCGATCGAAGGCCTTAGCATTGTTGTACGTTCTTGATCGTCCGGACTCCACTGCCAGCATTGCCGAAATAAGACCTTCTGGGCGCAACAGTCTTGGTCAAGCCCTCCGAATTAGACGAGGGATCTCGACTGGCTGCAATGCGTTTTTTGTTTTATCAGATGATGACGTGAAAAGACGTCAGATTCCGGAAAGCTATCTCAAACCGGTCATGCCTACACGTATCCCTATAGACGGTTGCGAGTTTTCCAAAGTGAACTGGAATGTGCTTCGCGATTCCGGCCACGCATGTTGGCTGCTGTCGTTGCCGGGCGTCAGTATCGAGAAGTTGCATCCTGCAGTTCAGGAGTACTTACGGGAGGGGGTACGTGAAGGGCTTCATATGACAGCAACGGCTCGGCGTCTAAAGCATTGGTACTCGCTCCCGATCCCGGACCAGCCAGCCGATCTGTTTGTTACGTATCTCTTTCGCGGTGCCCCGCGGTTCATTTTGAACAGTGCGCATCTACTACACCTTACAAATATTCTGGGCGGATGGTTTAGAAAACCCGTCAGGACAAGGACGGAGAAGCTAACTGTCCTTGAATGCCTTAATAAGGAAGCGCAGCGGTGGTTTGAGGAAGGTAAACCAGGACGGGAATATCGTGACGGACTCATGAAGATTGAGCCAAGGGAGATGGAAAAGCAGCTCATCAGTGCTTGCACGGCATCTGTGCTTCGCCGTTTCGTAACGTCGGATGCTAGTGCGCAACAACTGTGTTTGCTTGATCAGAAAAACAAATGAGTTGCCGTGCGATTAAGTGATATTATGCTCTTGTATAATACACACGGGGCTCATCGGATGCTAATGAATTGTATAGTGTATGGAGAGGTCTCAGTTCTCGGAATATAGCTTAGGAAGAGGAGAAGTAGGTGAGCCAGTCCGCGGGAATGCCCCACGAGAATTCCAGAAGGACTTCACTTTCGCGAACGCGTCGAGCGGCGATTTTTAAGGGGCTACGGGCAAGTGTGAAGAGACCAAGGGTGGCAAGCCAGTTGCGGGTACAGCTGGCTTTGTCTTTGGAGCCGAGGACGAATTCCCTATCCCGTATCAGAACAGGGTAGACTGTTTGTGTGGTGTGTCCCGACATTGCCAGCATGCCCTCGATACAGCCGTGGATGCTGTCGTATTCGTCGGCTCCGACAAGCGACCTGCAGCTACCGTGGCAGAGGGGTACTACGTGTCACGAGGGTACTCGAGGAAATCCGGCGGCGGAGCCCTGACGTCCTAACCGACTACCGGGTTGATGACCCAGAAGCCGGTAGGTCCCAGGTCTCGCCAGGAGCAATGGGGTAGATGCAAGGTTTTGTTGGAGCAGGTCCCAGACGGAGTTGGTACCGACCCGCGCGTTGCAAACGGGGGAGTGCGTCGGTATTGTTACCCCATCGAGCAAAGAGGATGTGTCGCATGCAAGCGTATCGTGTCGGATTCTGCGGTTGGGGCATCGCGCTGGCGCTGTGCGCCGCTGCGGCAACGGGAGAGGACGGCGCCACGACCATGAACGAGACCGCGACGGTATTCATCAGCAAGAGCATCGAAGTGAACGGCACGATCTGTCCCTACGCCGTGTTCGTGCCGCCGGGGTATACGCCGGAGAAGGCGTGGCCGCTGATCGTGTTCCTGCACGGGTCCGGCGAGCGGGGCGACGATGGCCTGCACCAGACGGAGGTGGGCATCGGCCCCGCGCTGCGGGACCGGCCCGAGCAGTTTCCGGCGATTGTGCTGCTGCCGCAGTGCCCGCGCGACCTGTTCTGGAACGTGGTGATCGAGCATATCGAGGCGGCGATGGCGCGGGCGATGGAGGACTATAACATCGACCCGGACCGGGTCTACCTGACGGGGATTTCCATGGGCGGTTACGGGACGTGGCTGTGGGGCGCGACGAAGACCGACACGTTCGCGGCGCTCATGCCCATCTGCGGCGGCGGGCACGTGCTCGATATCTCGCTCATATCGAAGAAACCCATCGGCAGGCGCTTCGGGTCGTTCGATAGCCGCGTGAAGAAGCTCGCGACCATTCCCATCTGGACCTTCCACGGCGCGGACGATGACACGGTCCCGCCGCGGTGCAGCCGCCAGATGGTCGAGGCGGTCAACGCCGCGGGCGGCGATGTGCGCTATACGGAATTCGAGGATACCGGGCACAATTCGTGGGACAAGGCATACGCCCATGAGGAAGCCATCCGGTGGCTCTTCGATCAACGCAGGTCGGCCCGGGAAGCGGGTGCGAAAAACTGAAGATGGCGAGCACGAGTACGAGCACGAGTACGAGCACGAGTACGAGCACGAGCACGAGCACGAGCACGAGTATCTGAGGAGGCAAAGGCGTGCGGCAGGGCTGTTTCAGATTCGTTTTCGCGAGTCTCTTCGCGCTGAGCGCGGGCGCGTGGTGCGATGAACTGAAGTGGGACACGTTCAGCGACACGTGGGAGGCGGTGGACGCGCTCGGGCGCAGGCTGCCGACGCACGCCGAGGTCGGCGACCCGCGCGAGGGCAAGTACGTCGGCATCTTTTATTTCCTTTGGCTTGGCGCGCACGGCCAGTCCGGGCCGCATGACATCACGAAGATTCTCAAGGAACACCCGGACGCGATGGAGGCGTCGGACCACCCGGCGTGGGGCCCGATGCACGCCTTCCATCACTGGGGCGAGCCGCTGCTCGGGTATTACTTGTCCGATGATCCCTACGTCTTCAAGCAGCACGCGCGCATGTTGGCGGACGCGGGCGTGGAGGTGGTGATCTTCGACGTGACGAACCAGGCCACGTACAAGGACAACTACCTCGCCTTGTGCAAGGCCTTCGCCGAGGTCCGCGCCGCCGGCCACGCGACGCCGCGAATCGCGTTTCTATGCCCGTTCTGGGACCCGGCCCGCGTGGTGGGCGAACTCCACGGCGACCTGTACGGGCCGAACCTGCACCCGGACTTGTGGTTCCTCTGGGAGGGGAAACCGCTCATCCTGGCGGACCCAGGGCGGGTCGACGATGAGACGCTCCGCGCGTTCTTCACCTTCCGCAAGCCCATAGCGTCCTACTTCACCGGGCCCGACGGACCGGATCAATGGGGCTGGCTCGAGGTCTTCCCGCAGCACGTGTTCAAGAACGGCGCGGGCGAGGCCGAGCAGATGACCGTCGGCGTGGCGCAAAACGCCGTCGGGGACCGCCTCGCCGCGATGAGCGAGGCTGGCGCGCGTGGGCGCAGCTTTCACGGGGGCCGCCAGGCGACGGAGACCGACGCGGTCCTGCACGGCCACAACTTCGCGGAACAGTGGCGGCGCGCCCTCGAAGTGGACCCGAAGTTCATCTTCATCACCGGATGGAACGAATGGGTCGCGTGCCGGTTCGACGAATTCAACAACGTCAAGGCCCCGGTCATGTTCGTCGATCAGTTCGACCAGGAACACAGCCGCGACATCGAGCCGATGCGCGGCGGCCACGGCGACAACTACTACTACCAGATGATCGCGAATATCCGCCGGTTCAAGGGCGCCCGCCCCCAGCCTGCGGCGGGACCGCCCAAATCCATCACCGTCAACGGCGATTTCAGCGACTGGCGGGACGTGACCCCCGAGTTCCGGGACCACGTTGGCGATCCGGTCTTCCGCGATCATCCCGCGTGGGGCGAGGCGGGCCGGTTCCTGAACCGGTCGGGCCGCAACGATTTCACGACGCTGAAGGTCGCGCGCGACGAGAAGTTCCTCTACTTCTACGCCCGGACGCGCGGCTACATCAGCCTGAGCGTCGAGCCGCACTGGATGATGCTGTTTATTGATGTGGATCGCAGCAAGGACACCGGTTGGGAAGGCTACGATTTCGTGTTGAACCGCTTGACGCCAAAGCCGGACGGCGCGCTCCTCGAACGCCTGTCGAGCGACTGGAAGCCCAACCCCGTCGCGAAGATTCCCTATCGAGCTTTCGAGAAGGAACTCGAACTGGCGATCCCGCGCGAAATCCTCGGGCTGAGCGCCGACGCGCCCCTCGATATCGAGTTCAAGTGGGCCGACAACATCATGCGCGAGGGCAGTATCGTCGAGTTCAGCGTCAACGGCGACGCCGCCCCGCCTGGCCGCTTCAACTACCGATACTTCGAGTAAGGGTAGGGGAGCCCTCCCCCCAACCCTCTCCCTCGGGAAGAGAGCGGGCGCAACCGGCGCGCCGCTTCCCCGGTCTAGTGTGCGCGTGTCCCATGGTCCACCAACTCAGGGAGCGGGCTCATGCGCAAATGGATGATCGGGTGCAGCATCGTACCATTGGCGGGAATCGCGGTCCTGTTCGGCATCGTGGCGTTTGCCGCGGTCTTCGTGAATGGCCGGACCGGCGCGGAAACGGACTTCTCGAAGAGCGCGCTGCTGCAAGCCCCGCCGCCGCCGCTCGATGCGCCCGCCGAACTCAAGATCATCACGTACAATGTGCAGAACCTCTGGGTCGTCGGTAGAAACCGGCCCGCGCGCATGCGCGCCATCGGCGAATACCTCACCCAACTGGACCCGGACATCGTGGGATTCCAGGAAGTCTTCGTCGCCAAGGACCGGCGCGTCCTGATCGACGCGCTGCAGGGGTCGCGCCTGCGCTATCACGAGTATTTCCCGAGCGGCACAGTCGGCAGTGGGCTGTTGATTATGAGCGCATGGCCCATCCGCGAGGCTTTCTTTCACCGTTACACCGCCAGCAACGAATGGTTCCGCCTGTGGGAAGGCGACTGGTGGGGCGGCAAGGGCGTGGCCCTCGCCCGGATCGATCACCCCGCTGGCATCATCGACTTCTACAACACCCACGCCCAGGCCGGCTATGGGCGCGCCGCGAACAAGGTCGTGCGGATGCACCAGATGCGCGAGGCCGCGCTGTTCGTGAACAGCACGCGCACGGGAACCGCGCCCGCCTTCCTCGTCGGCGACTTCAATTGCCGCCCGGGCGACCCCGAGTTCGAGCACCTGGTCAGCGAAATCGGCATGGCCCACCTGATGGACGGCGGCACGCGCATCGACAACATCTTCGGCATGGTCGCCCCCGCATACACTTTCGAGGTAACGGGATTCACCGAATGGAGCCGCCACAACGGGCTGCGCCTCAGCGACCACCGGGGCTACATGTCGACCATCCGCGTTGCGCCGCAGGGCGAACCGGCGTAGGGCGCGAACTCCCAGGCGGAGATTTCCGCAACCGGCTCGGCCATATAAACCTCTCCACCAGCATCTCCTGTGATGTCGCGCGTCATGCCGTCCAAGACAAATGGGCCTTGTCGCAACAGGCGACATATGCTAGAATTCTGTTAGACGCCTGTCTAGGTGGAAAGAATTGGCCAACGCGGGGTAAACGGCCCCACGATCAAGAACTTGGGGCCGCCCATAAACGCGGGGACCTGTCACTGTAAGGGTGGATGAATACGGACGACAGGAGCGACACCATGTTCACGCGGCGGACGAAGCCATTTTGGGGACGATGTGCGGCGGCGCGCGCTTTGACGGCAATCGCGGCGATTGTCGGCTTTTCATGCGAGGCGATAGGCGCAACGTTTTTTCACGCCGCCGATACGGACAGGGACTGGCGCATAGGTCTCACTGAGTTGCTCAGGGTCATTCAATTCTATAATAGTGATGGGTACCACGTGGCGTCCGGCACCGAGGACGGCTTCGCCCCGGGCGACGGAGACCGCTCCGGCGCGTATCACAGCAGTGATTACGTTCCCCAAGACTGGCGAATCGAAATGGCCGAGTTGTTGCGCACGATTCAACTGTATAACGTCCGTGGTTTTGTCTATAGGCCCGACACGGAAGACGGCTATGACGTGAACCCGTGGCATGTTCCCGTCGAGGGGGATACGGATGGGGACGGCCTGACGGACGTCGAGGAAGCGGCGCTTGGAATGGACCCGAATGACGCGGACGAGAATGGCGACGGCCTCCCGGACGGACGGGTCTTGGCTGCCCGCTGCGCGGAGGCGTGGATGGGGCTCCCGCAATGTCCCCTGGGCGACTGTGAATACCCTGGCCCTGAATTGCTCGATGTAACGGAATGCGCGCCGTGCGCGTGCATGACGCAGGGAAGCGATTGCTTCTGGACGCACCCGGACCTTCCTGTACGGGTTGATGTGGCTTGGTGGATGATCTTTGACTTGTGCGAGCTTCGTGACGCCTATATCGCTTCCGGGGACGATTTGGAGGTGTTCTATGCTTCCATCGTGAGCAGCCGTTGGATGGATAGCACGGCTATGCCCTTTTTGTCTTCCGGTTCCTTTAGTTATTATGACCTCAGTTGCTCGAAATGCACACTCGAATGGGTTTGGGACGCCGCGGCCATGCGACGGCTGGACTCGGTGTATTGGATAGCGCTGCTCTTGTCGAATCCCGCCGAAAAGACCGCCCAGGAAGCCGATTAGTTGGGCCGCGCACCGGGGTGTTGCGCGAGAACGCGGACTCCGACCAGTCTTGCTTGCCCGCGGTTATGGCTCGAAGCCTCGATCAATATTCTCCACGGGTGCGTTCTTGTGTGCGTGCCGGTAAACGGCCGATGCGGACCTTGACCGACGCTCGTTGTCGAGCACGCGCGCGGCGCTCCTGTTGACTCGATTCCCCGGTGAAAGGTAGAGTTATGGGTCGGGTGTGAGGCGCTGCTCGGAAACGCCGATGCGTTTCGCCGCCCCGCACGCAACCCGCCGGACCCGACCGGCCCGGTACCCTGCAAAAGGAGCCCCAGATGAAGTCGATACGCATTGCCGCATTGGGAGCGGTCCTGTTCGCGATCGCGCCGGCGCTCGCCCTCGCGGCTACGCTTGAAGAAACGGAAGCCAAGATTCTCGAGGCTTTCGCCAAGGTAAAGACCATGACGGCGGACATCGTAATGGACGTGCCCGCCGACAGCGAGGCTCAGGGGCCCCAGGTCAGCGCGGGGGGCAATCTCGCCTACCTCGCGGACGGGGAGATTACGAAATTCACGCAGGAACTCGCCATGAAGATGGAACTTCCCGACGGCCTGCGGGAGATGACGTTGAAGATGGTGTGCGACGGCGAGTCCTTATACGTCCTCACGCATTCCGGGGACGAACAGCGCGCGGTGAAGAGTCGTATCGAAGACATCCTCGATTTTCCGCCGCCGGGCGGCAAGCTGCTCCTCCAAGCACTGAAGCGGGATTTCGCGAAACTGGACGCGCTCGAGAACCGGGAAGCGGACGGCAAGGCCTGTTACGTCATTCAGGGGTCCCTCGACGAGAGCGGGGCGGCCGCCAACAAGCTTCTCGTCTACTTTGACAAGGAAACGGGCGCGCCGGTGCAGATGGTGATGCAGCCGGAGGAAGGCGCGAAGCCGGCCACGCTCCGTTACGAGAATATCCGCATCAATCCCGAGATCGACCCGGCCCGATTCGTGTTTGTCGCGCCGGACGGGGTCGAAGTGATCGACACGACCCAGGCGCCGCCGCCGCCCACCATCGAAATGAATGTGGAACCGGCGCCCGTGGAGGAAACCCCGGACGCGCCGGACGCGCCGTGAAGCGCGGCGGGCGGTGCGCGCGGGAGATTGCCGGGACGCCCGAGGTTCTCAAGCATGAGGAAATACCGATGATTCGTTGGTCGCCTGTCTTCATGTGTTGTCTAATCCTTCTCGTCGCGACGGCGTCAATCGCCCACGCCGCCGCGTTCGAGGAGGTCGAGGCCGATATTCTCGATGCGTGGAGCAAGGTCAGGACGCTGAAGGCCGACCTCGCGCTCGAGACGATGATCGAGGAGGAGAGCACGATGACCGCGACCGGCGACGTGACCATGTTGGTCGTCGGCGACGCCGCGAAGTACCGACAACGGATTACGATGAAGATCGAAGGCCCGATGGCCCTCGATATGACGATGGACAGTGTCTATGACGGCCAGGAATTGTACATCGTCAACGAGGTCCTGGGGCAGAAAACGTTGCTAAAGACGCAGCCGGGCGCCGGCGAGGACATCCCGCCGCCGGGCGGCAAGATACTCCTCGATCGCGTGAAGGAGGACTTCACGGTGTCGGTGGGCGAAGACCGCAAAGTCGGCGCCGCGCGCTGTTACGTGCTCGAATGCGTCCCGAAAAACCCGGCGGAGGGCATCGCGCGGCTACTCGTCTTCATGAATAAGAAGACCGGTGTCGCCGCCGGGATGGAAATCTACCCCGAGGTCGGCGCGCCGATTATGGTCCGATACACCAACGTGAGAATCAACTCTGACGTCGATCCGGCGCAGTTTGTTTTCACGGCCCCGGAAGGCGTCGCGATTGCGGAAGAAACCCCGGCCGCCGCGCCCGTCGCGGAACAGCAAGAAACGCCGCCTGCCGCGCCCGTCGAGGAACCGGAAGAAGCGCCGCCCGCCGCCGCGCCCGTCGAGGAAACGGACCAAGCGCCGCCTGCCGCCGCGCCCGTCGAGGAACCGGAAGAAGCGCCGCCTGCCGCCGCGCCGTCGGTTGACAAGACAGAAGGCGTGGTGGTGGTCGAGGAACCGGAAGAGGCGCCGCCGCGGACCGAAAACCGGCTGCGGCTGCGCGGCGACCAGTTGTTCGAGAGCGAAGGCGAAGACGCCGTCGATCTTGACGCCGGGAACTGGTGACCATCGAGCAGCGGGCGGCGCGCACAGCGCGAGCGAATCGCATGAAGACCCGATCCCGTATCTGGATGCTGCCGCTCCTGTTCTCGGGGGCGCGCCTGGCCTTCTCCGCGCCGGTCTTCGCGGATATCGAGGTGCAGGCAATCGAGGCGTGGAACCGTCAGACGACCCTGCGAGCGGCGATCCGCCTCGAAACCGAAATCATGGGCATCCTGGTGTCGGGCGAGGGGCAGGTCGCGGTCATGCGCGCCGACGGCATGGACAAGTACCGTCAAGAACTCACGCTGCGCATCCCGGAGCCCATGGCTATCGAAGCCGCGTTACAGGCTGTCTTCGACGGCGAGTCCCTGCATCTCACACGCGCCATGCTGGATGAGAAGCAGGCGATCCAGACAGAACCCGGCCTCGAGGACGCGCCGCCTCCGCCGGGCGGGCCGCTGCTCTTCGAGTGGCTGCGATCGCAATACACAGTGACCGCGGTCGAGGATGGGGAACTCGCGGGCCGCGGAGTGTGGGACATCGACTGCACGCCGAAAGACACGGCGTCGCGCGCCCAACCGCTGAGACTGTCCTGCGATAAGGAAACCGGCCTGGCCCTGCGTTTCGAGTTCGCGGCGAACGACGAGGCCGCCGCCGTAACGATCTCGATTACCGGAATCGAGATCGGCCCGACATTGAACCCCGCGGCGTTTGTCGTTCCGCCGCCGGCCGCCGCTGAAGAGTCGGCAAGAGAGCCGTGAACTCGACTACACCAGGTGATTCGCGAGCCTGAATTCACTGGCGGAGGCGGGGATCCATCGCGTCGCGGAGGCCGTCTCCCACGAGATTGAACGCCGTGACAGTAATGAAGATGGCCGCGCCGGGAAACACTACGAGCCACCAGGCGAAATCGACGTAGCTCTGGGATTGCTTGAGTATCTCGCCCCAACTCGCGGTCGGCGGGGGCACGCCGAAGCCGAGAAAACTGAGGCCGGACTCGACGAGGATTGCCCCCGCGACGCCGAAGGTGGCGCTGACAAATATCGGCGCCATCGCGTTGGGCAGCAGGTGCCGGACCATGATGCGCAGGTCGCCGAGGCCGGTGGCGCGGGCGGCCATCGCGTAGTCCTGCTCGCGCAATCTGAGGAACTCGCCGCGGACCAGCCGCGCGATCCCGGGCCAGCCGGTCAGGCCGAGCACCACCATGATGTTCCAGATACTCGGTTCGAGAAACGCCATCACGGTGATGATGAAGAAGAACGTGGGAAACACGAGCATCACTTCGACGAGCCGCAGGACGATGGCGTCGATGCGCCCGCCATAATAGCCCGCCACCGCGCCGAGCAACACCCCGATAACCACGGCGATGCCCTCCGCGACAAAGCCGACGGCCATGGAAACGCGCGCGCCCCAGATCATGCGGCTGAGCACGTCGCGCCCGCGGTCGTCCGTGCCGAGCCAGTGCTTACGAGTGGGCGGCTGTTTCTCGGCGCGCGGGTCCTGCCGCAGCGGCGAGATGGGAATCGGGGGCCGCAGCGCGTACTCGCCGGGACCCGGCTCCCAACGGTCGAAATTGGCGTAAAGCATCTGCGCGGTCAGTTCCGAGTACGTAATAACGTTGGGAAACCAGTAGGATTTTCCGTTCTTGACCATGTATAGCGGGACGTCGTTCGCCAGAAACGGCGCGGCCAGCGCCATGATCCCCATGGCGCATACGGAGACAAGCCCCACCAAGGCCAGCCGCTTCCGCCGAAACTGGCGCCACACGAGGCGATAGTAGCTCTGTCTGACGTTTGGCATTTCGCGACGGGTATTGAACGGTATCCGTGAAACCCGTGTCAATCCGCGTCCCCGTCTATGCCCGGAATCGCGGACGCCGCTTTTCGGCGAACGCGGTCAACCCCTCGATGCCGTCCGGGTGGCCGCCGCACGCCGCGATGCCCTGGCGCTCCAATTCGAGGTGGTGCTCGAGGGTATTGCTGAAGGCATCGTGCAACAGCCGCTTGGTCCAGCCGAAGGCGTGCAGCGACCGCCCGGCCAGGTCTCCGGCCAGCGCCTTCGCCTCCTCCAGTACCCGGTCATCCTCCGCAATCCGGGTTATGAGGCCCAGTTCGAGGGCGCGCGCCGCCGTGATCGTTTCATCAAGCGCCATGATCTCGAGGGCCTTGGCCGCCCCGACCAGGCGCGGCAGCGTGAACGTGCCGCCGCCGTCCGGGCACAAGCCCGCCGCCGCATACGCGCAGCGCAGCGTGGCGGACCGCGCCATAACCCGGAAATCGGCGGCAAGCGCCAACGAGAAGCCGCCGCCCGCGGCCACGCCGTTGATCGCCGCGATGACCGGCTTCGGCGTGCGGCGCATTTCCGTGATTGCGAGATGGAACACCGGGGCCATGGCGTGAAACCCGGCGCGGGGCCCCTCGGGCAGCCCGAGAATGGCCTTCAGGTTGCCGCCCGCGCAGAACGCCTTGCCCGCCCCGGTGAGGATGACCGCCTCGACGGCGTCATCCGTCACGACACGCGCCAGCGCGTCCGCCAGCGCCTGAATAGTCGGCCGGTCAAAAGCGTTATAGCTTTCAGGCCGGTTCAGCGTAATGATCGCGATTGCGGCGTCCCGGGAGATCACGACAGGTTTGGCCATGACGAATCCCTCCTTTTATCCGGCGCGTGCGCGTGGTTGCGCGACCGGGGTTCCTGGTGGCGTACACTCGTGCCACTTTATACAATACGGGAAGCATCACGGAGAAACGCGGCCCTGGGAGACGCGGAACGATGGCGGACCGCATCGTAATCAAACTCGCGGAGCGCCCCGTCGAAATTGACGCGGGCACGACCCTGCACCAGCTTCGGGAGCGGCATAAGCCCGACGCGGACGTGGTGGTCCTGAACGGCGCGCCCATGCCCCAGGACCGCGCGCTCACGGCCGGCGACGACGTGGTCTTCATCAAGCGCGGCGAGGTCCCGGGCAGAGAGGAACTCGAGGCGCTCATGGCCGCGCGCCATACGCCCGGCGTACACGCCGTGCTGAAGCGGTCCGCCGTGGGCATCGCGGGCCTTGGCGGACTGGGTTCGGCCATCGCGATTGCGCTCGCGCGCATCGGCGTGGGACGGCTGGTCCTGGCCGATTTCGACGTGGTCGAGCCGAGCAATCTGAATCGGCAGCAGTATTTCATCGATCAAATCGGGTTGCTCAAGACGGACGCCCTGCGCGCGAACCTCGAACGGGTGAATCCCCACGTGAATATCGAGACTCACGCCGTGCGTTTGACGAAGGAGAACGTGCCGGAAATCTTCGCCGACGTGGACGTCATGGTCGAAGCATTCGACGCGGCGGACCAGAAGGCCATGCTCGTCGAGAGTTTCTGCAAGGCGCGGCCCGGCGTGCCGCTCGTGGTGGCGACCGGCCTCGCCGGCCACATGCCGAGCAACACGGTCACGACGCGCAAGGTCGGGCGCGCGCTCGTGGTGGTCGGCGACCTGGTCACCGCGGCAGCCCCCGGCACGGGCCTCATGGCGCCGCGCGTCGGAGTCGCCGCGCACCATCAGGCCAACGCCGTCCTGCGATTGTTGCTCGGCGAGGACCCGGAGGCTTAACGATGCAATGGAGTGATGCGACATCATGCGGATAACGGTTCACTTGCTGGGTCAATTGCGACACCTCGCGGCGCGTGACAGTGTGTCGATCGAGGTTGGGGAAGGCGCGACGGTGCGCGATGTCGTGATGCAGGTCGCGGCGGGATACGACGAAGCGTTCCGGGCCATCGTGCTCGATGCGCAGGGTGCGTTGCGCCCGTCGCTGATGGTGCTTCACAATGACATCCCGATCGACAAGGCCAGCGCGCCGAGACTGCGCGAAGGCGATCAGGTTACGTTGTTGACCGCCATCGCGGGAGGATGAAGCGTGATTCCCCTCACGGACGAGGAAAAGGCCGTCTACGAATGGCAGCTATGGGTGCGCGGGTTTGGCGAGGACGGGCAGACGCGCCTCAAGAACGCGAGCGCGCTCGTCTCACGTGTCGGCGGCCTCGGCGGCCCGGTGGCGCTCGAACTGGCGGCGGCCGGCATCGGCAGACTGGTATTGGCCCACGGCGGCGACCTGCGCCCCAGCGATCTCAACCGGCAAGTCCTCATGACCCACGACTGGATCGGCAAACCGCGCATCGAGTCAGCGGTCCAGCGACTCAAGGCGTTCAACCCGAGGCTCGAAATCGAGGCCCTGCCCGAAAATATCAGCGACGCCAACGCCGACGCGCTTGTGGCGGGCGTGGACATCGTGTTCGACTGCGCGCCCCTGTTCCAAGAACGATTCGCGATGAATCGCGCCTGCGTCGCGCATAGAAAGCCGCTGGTGGACGCCGCGATGTTCGAGATGGAGGGGCAGGTCACGCTGATCATCCCCGGCGAGACGCCGTGCCTCGCGTGCATCTACCCGGAAAGCCCCCCCGGCTGGAAGCGGCAGTTCCCCGTGTTCGGCGCGGTACCGTGCCTCGCGGCCGCGATCGCCGTCATGGAGGGCATCAAGCTGCTCTCGGGTATGGGACCGTCGCTAGCGGGGAAGATGCTCTATTACGACACGCGCACGATGCGCATGCGGACGCTGCCGCTCGCGCGCCGGCGCGACTGCGCGGTGTGCGGCGAAACCTGAGGCGCGGTCGCGGTAACGCGTTCAACCTTCGAGCACGCCATAATTTACCGCATGATGCCGGCCTTCCTCGAGATACCGCGCCAGCACGTAGAAGTAGTCGCTCAGGCGGTTCACGAAGGCGAGGATATGGGCCGCCTCGAATCCCGGCTCCGCCTCCTTCAGGCGCACGACCTGCCGCTCCAGCGCCCGCGCGACGGTCGCGGTGAGGTCGGCCAGTGCCGCCGGCCGGTTGGTCGCGGACACGACAAACGCCTTCGGCAACCGAAGCGATGCCTCAAGGCGCTCTTGTTCCTCTTCGAGTCGCCGCAAGTGATCCGGCCCAATCTCCCCTTTCCGATACTCGGGATGGGTGCGCAAGGGGTCGTTACAGGCCGTGCCGATGAGAAAGTACGCGTGCATCACCCATAGGAGAAACTGGCTCAGGTCCTCGAATTCCTCGGGTTGTTGCTCGATAAGTTCGAGCCGCAGCAGCGCGGTATGAGCGCGGAGGCTGTCGATCCACCCGCAGCATTCGAAAAGGACATGACTCTTGGGAAGCACTTCCCCGGCGAGCGTGCGGCTTGTGCCGTCGTCGCCCTGTTTCGTTGTCACCCGCGATTTCATGTCGGCGTCACCTCAGTTGAAGACCCACGGGGCAATGGTCCGAACCCATCACGTCCGACAGCATCCACGAACGCGCGACGCGCTGCAGGAAGTCCTCGTTGACGCAGTGATAATCGAGCCGCCATCCGATATTGCGTTCCCGGGCGCGCGTTCGGTACGACCACCACGTGTAATGGCCGGGCTCCTTGCAGAAGTGGCGGAAGGTATCGACGTAGCCGTTCTTGAGAAAGCGCGTCATGGCCTGGCGCTCCTCGATGTAATAGCCCGCGCTGTTCTCGTTTTCCTTGGGGCGGGCCAAGTCTATCTCCGTGTGGGCGATATTGAGATCGCCGCACAAAACGACATTGTGGCCCGCGCGAACCAGTTTGTTCGCCACGCGCGTGATCGCGCGGCAATACCGCAGTTTGTAGTCAAGGCGCTTGCGCTCATCCTGGCTGTTCGGCCAATACCCGTTGAGAATCGTGAAACCCTTGAATTCGACGACCTGTAGCCGCCCTTCCTCGTCGAACTCCGCGACCCCCATAGACGCGACCGAGAGTGGCTCAGTCCGTGTATACAGCGCCACGCCGCTGTATCCCGGCTTGCGCGCGGGGAACCATAACGACGTGTAGCCCTTCGGCGCGCGCGCGGCTTCCGGCAATTCCTCGGGGCGCACCCGCGTCTCCTGCAGGCAGAGGATATCCGGCCGCGTCTTCTCGACCCACGGCAGAAAACCGTTTTGCAGCACGGCGCGCAAGCCGTTGACGTTCCAGGAGAGTATGGTGATCATGACGAAGACCTCGCGGACGTAACGGCGGGAGCATAACGAGGCCATTTGCGGAAATGCAATGCGGAACCTGCATGCCGCGGAGGGATATGGACGAGCACGGACGAATCGGGACCTGTTTCCCCATTTTCCCTTTGACGTCCGGGGTCGCCCCTGCTAGACTGTAAGCATGAGCATTCGACACGCCATGGTCGCGGGGATGTTCTACCCGGCGGACGCGGGGGCCTTACGGCGCGAGGTCGACCAGTGCCTCAAGGCGGCGCAGGTCTCGCCCGCGGGCGAGCAGGTCCGGGCGCTCGTGGTTCCGCACGCGGGCTACATGTATAGCGGCGCCACGGCGGGTTTCAGTTATGCGCGGGCGCGGGGCAAATGCCCGACACGCGTCGTCCTCCTTGGCCGGTCGCACCGTTATCATTTCGAGGGCCCGTCCGTCTTCACGCAAGGGGTCTTCGAGACGCCGGTCGCGGATTTTCCGATTGACGAAACGTTCGCCGCGGAACTGGCGGGAACCGGCGCGTCGGATTCCGAGGAGGCGCACTACGCGGAGCACAGCCTCGAAGTCCAACTCCCGTTCGTCCACGCCGTGTTCGGCACGGTCCCCATCGTGCCCGTGCTCTTCGGGTCGGACGCCGACGATACGCACATCACGTTCGGGCGGCGGCTCGCCGCGATGCTCGATTCCTCGGACCTCGTGGTGGCCTCGACGGATCTCTCGCATTACTATCCGCAGGAAGCGGCCAACCGACTCGACAAGGCCACCTTGGACGCCGTACTCGAGCAGGATTGCGAAACCATGTGCCGCGGCTTCCGCGAGGATCGCTATGCGATGTGCGGCGCGCCCGCCGTCGTCGCGACGATGGCGTACGCACTGGCCCGCGCCGCCGCCGCGTGGCGGCTGCTGGACTACCGGACCAGCGCCGACGCCTCGGGCGACTATCATCGCGTGGTGGGCTACGGCGCGATTTCGATGGAGACGGCGGCGTAGGCGGCGACAAACGCCGAGAACGATTTCACCGAACCCTGTTCATCCGTGGAGGAACCGCCAATGCCTGTAACGGTCCGCGCGATCATGGACGCAATGGACGCCTGGGCGCCGCCGGGGCTCGCGTATGACTGGGACCGGGCCGGTTTGAGCATCGGCGATCCGGACGCCGCCGTCTTGCGGGTGCTGGTATGTCTCACCGTGTGCCGCGAGGCGTTCGATCAGGCCCGGAAGAAGCGCGCGCAACTCATCGTCTCGCACCATCCGCTGATCTGGAAGCCGCTGAAACACTTGCGCGCGGACCACCCGCACGCGCGCCTCTGCCTCGACATCGCCCGGGCGGGCATCGCGGCGTTTTCCGCGCACACGAATCTGGACGTCGTCCCCGGCGGCGTCAGCCATGTCCTGGCGGAACGCCTCGGGCTGCGACGAGTACGCCCCCTGAAATCCGCGCCGCAGGCCGCCCAGGTCAAGCTCGTCACTTTCGTGCCGGAATCCCACCTGCGGCAGGTGCGCGACGCCGTGTGCGGGGCGGGCGCGGGCGTCATCGGGGACTATACCCACTGCTCGTTCAGCGCGCCCGGCACGGGCACGTTCCTGCCCGGCGACAAGGCGAACCCGTTCAGCGGCAAGAAGCGCCGGGTCAATGAAGAACCCGAGATGCGGTTCGAGGTCCTTGCGCCGAAAGCCCGGCTCGAGGACGTGCTGCGCGCGTTGCGGGCGGCGCATCCCTACGAAGAGGTGGCTTACGACGCGGTTATGCTCGAAAACCGCGATCCCGCCGTCGGACTCGGCGCGCGCGGCGAACTCGAACGGCCGATGAAACTCGACGACTTCGCCGGGTTCGTGCGGCAGGTGCTGGGCCTAGCGCACGTCCGCGTAGCCGGTAAGGCGTCCCGGCGCGTGCGCGAGGTCGCCGTGCTCGGCGGGGCGGGCGGCGGCGAGATCGAGGCCGTTCCGCCCGACGTCGACGTGTACGTAACCGGCGACGTGAACTACCACCAAGTGTGCGCGGCGGCGGCGCGGGACCTCGCCGTCATCGACGCGGGCCACGCGGGCACGGAAGCCTGCATCGTGCCCGCCATCGCGGCATACCTGCGCGGGCGCTTCCCGAAGCTCCGCATCGAGACGTGGCGCGAACCCGAGCGCTTCCGCGCGATTGTTCCCCGATGACCGGCGCGCCTCGGCGCCGTCATAACAACTCGTCGCTGACCGTCTCGGAAGGGATAATACAGGCCACATTCACGTGGAAGTCATCGCGGGTTTCGGTAACGTCGAAGCCGACAATGAAGCGCTTGTCGTCGCTGTAGAACGTGTCCTTGCGCAACATCAGGTCGTGAACCGTCAATCGCGCCATCTCGACCATCTCGGCGGGGACCGCCCCCAAGGTGGATTCCAGCGCGGCCTCCAGTTCATGCGCCCGCTCACTATGCGGGAAGAAGCTCAAGTTCCACGCCAAAGCGGCGACAGCCACTGATCCGCGCACGCTATTCAGGTCGCCGTCCAAGTCCAGGTGCGGTTCGGCGAATTCAAGCAACACCTCGGAAATCTTCCGAAGGCCCAGCATTTCCGAGCGGACGACCTTCAGGTCCTGGTATTCCTTCGGCACCCTGACCGAAAACCGCTTAAGGGCCGCCGGCTTCCGCGCGCCGGGCCGGTGCTTGGCTTTCTTGCCGCGCTTCGATCGTGACATAGGAATACTCTCCGATGGTGGACTCGCCGCTACTCTATCATATTCCAGAAATAACCCTGGCGCCCGGGCCGACGCCATCGAGAGAGACGGCGGCTTCGCCGGACGCCTCCACCGCGGAGTCCAGGCGTCCAAGCGCGGCGAACGGCCCGGTCTGTCGCGATGCGCTCAACAGCGAATATCGCGGCGGGCGAAGACGAGGGCCGCGACAACCGCGCCGGTCGCGCCAAAGGCGAACAGCGCAATCAAGTCCCCGGGCCGCGCCGCCTGACGAATGAGCGCGGCTTCCGGGTTGTAGAAATGGAAAGGATTGAGGAAGGCGCAGGGTTCGAGCGCCGACACCAGCCGGACAAGCACGGAATCCACGAAGAACATCAACCCATACGCGGCTACAGCCAACGCGGCGGAGAGCACTTGGTTCGGCACGAAGACGGATATCAGGAGCGTGGCGGATGCAAGAGAAAATGAGAGGAACACGCCTTCGGCTCCGACCATGACAAGCGTCCCGAGCCGGATTTCGCCGCCCATCGCCGCCAGACCGGCGGCGCATCCGGCAAGTGCGGGCAGGACCGCAAGCACAAGCAGAATAAGTATGGCCGCTAATTCGCTTGCCAGAACGTCCCTACGCCGGATGGGACAAGAGAGCAGAATATCCATCGTCTTGCATTCAATCTCGCGTGCGATGATCCCGGCCGCCAGTATGGCGGCGAGCACGCCGTATATTGCCCAGAATGTGATGTTGAATATCTGCAAGTGAAGCCAAGCATGGATGTCCGAGAACCCGAGGAGCGGGTCGCCAAAAAGGTCACGCACGATCGGCGGCCAGCTTGCCGACACGACGCCGGCCTCGTCGTCCGGCATGTTCGGGAACAGGAGGGTAAGAAAGAGGCACAGGAGGCCGGCCGCGGCGGCGACAATGGCGACGAGCTTGGTGTGCCGCAACAGAAACATGCGAATCAAGGCGGTGTTAAACATCGCGGTCCGCCCGATAGAGCCGGAGAAACACGTCTTCCGTGTTCGGAGGCTCGCAGGTGAAATCCTGAATCTCGAATGGCGCGAGGAAACGAAGGAATTGCCGCATGTCCCCGGTGAACAGGAGTTCCAGCGTGCCGCCGCGCAGCGCCGCATCATGCACGCCGTCCAGTTCGCTAAGGCGTTGAAACATTGCCGCGGCGTCACGCGGCGCCTTTACGGCGATTTTCTTTCCCAGCAGCGCCCCGCGCTCATTCATGGCCTCGACATTCAGTAGCCGGCCCTCCTTGATCATGCCCACGCGGCCGCAAACCCGTTCCACCTCGCGCAGAATATGCGAAGAAAAGAAGATGGCGGCCCCGCGTCCGGTTTCCTCGACCAGAAGCTCATAGAACGCCTCCTGCATGATGGGGTCCAACCCACTGGTGGGCTCGTCCAGGATGGTTAGCCGGGGCAGGTGCATGAACGCTTGAATGATGCCGACAACCTGCTTCATGCCTTTCGAGTAGCCGTGAATCTTCTTCGCGAAGTCGATCTCGAACCGGCGCATGAGTCGGTTCATCGCCGCTTTCTGTTCGGGCGTCGGCCTTCCCGCGCGCAACCGCATGAGGTACTCGAGATACTGTGCGCCGGTCAAGTCCCCATACAGTCCGAAGTCGCCGGGAAGGTAGCCGATATCCCGCAGGAGCGATTGGAAGCGGCGGCGCGTGTCCTGTCCCAGCAGGCGAATCTCGCCGCGCGTGGGGCGGAGCAAACCGAGCAGCAGGCGAATCGTTGTGGTCTTCCCCGCTCCGTTGGGGCCAAGAAAACCGAATACTTCGCCCTGTCGCACCACGAGATCAACATCGCGGATTCCGAGGGCCGCACCGTAGTACTTGGTCAGTCCACGGGTCTCGATTACCTTGTCCATCCGCTCTCCCGATCACGCAGGGGGCCTTCGTGGCTCTCCCCCACCCCCGTTGATCCGCCCCCGTCGCGGTTCCTACGGTGCGTGGTAGATTTCCGCGCCTTCAGCGAGGAACTTCTCCGACATTTCGCGGAGCCCCTCCTCGCGGGCGGCGTCGGCGTTCACGCCGTGTTCGGCGGCGTACTTGCGCAGTTGTTGCGTGATTTCCATCGAGCAGAACTTCGGACCGCACATTGAGCAGAAATGGGCGAGTTTCGCGCCGGCGGCGGGCAGGGTCGCGTCGTGGAAGGACCGCGCGCGTTCGGGGTCGAGCGCGAGGTTGAACTGGTCCTCCCAGCGGAACTCGAAGCGGGCCTTGCTGATCGCGTTGTCGCGAATCTGCGCGCCGGGGTGTCCCTTGGCGAGGTCCGCGGCGTGGGCGGCGATCTTGTAGGTGACGACACCTTCGCGGACGTCGTGCTTGTCGGGCAGGCCGAGGTGTTCCTTCGGCGTGACGTAGCACAGCAAGGCGGTGCCGTACCAGCCGATCATGGCCGCGCCGATGCCCGACGAGTAATGGTCATAGCCGGGCGAGATATCGGTGACGAGTGGTCCGAGGGTGTAGAACGGCGCTTCGCCACACCATTCGAGCTGCTTCTCTACGTTTTCCTTGATCATGTGCATCGGGATGTGGCCCGGCCCTTCGTTCATGACCTGCACGTCGAATTTCCAGGCGCGCCGGGTGAGTTCACCCTGCACCTTGAGCTCGGCGAACTGCGCCGCGTCGTTCGCGTCCGCAATCGATCCGGGGCGCAGCCCGTCGCCGATCGAGAAGGCCACGTCATACGCCGCCATGATCGCGCAGATGTCGTCCCAATGGGTGTACAGGAAGCTTTCCCGGTGGTGCGCGAGGCACCACTTCGCCATGATTGAGCCGCCCCGGCTCACGATGCCCGTCACGCGGTTCGCCGTGAGCGGGATGAAGCGCAGCAGCACGCCCGCGTGAATCGTGAAGTAATCCACGCCCTGCTCCGCCTGCTCGATCAACGTGTCCCGGAACAGTTCCCAGGTCAATTCCTCGGGCCTGCCGCCCACCTTTTCGAGCGCCTGATAAATGGGCACGGTGCCGATGGGCACGGGCGAATTGCGGACGATCCACTCGCGCGTCTCGTGGATGTTTTCGCCGGTGCTCAGGTCCATGACCGTGTCCGCGCCCCAGCGGATGGCCCAGACCATCTTCTCGACTTCGTCCTCGATCGAACTCGAGACGGCGGAGTTGCCGATGTTCGCGTTGATCTTCACGAGGAAGTTGCGACCGATGATAATCGGCTCGATTTCGGGGTGATTCACGTTCGCCGGGATGATCGCGCGGCCACGGGCCACCTCGTCGCTTACAAATTCGGGCGTAATATGCGACGGGATGCGCGCGTCCCAGTCCACGCCGGGGTGCTGCCGCTTCAGGTCCTCGACGGCCTCGTCCCGGCGCTGGTTCTCGCGGATGGCGATGTACTCCATCTCGGGCGTGATCATGCCGCGTCGGGCGTAGTGCATCTGCGTGACACAGCGGCCCGGCTTCGCGCGCAATATCCGGCGCACGCGCGGAAACCGCACCGCCGCCAGCGCCAGGTCCGCCGAGCGCTCCCGCGCGAACGCCGAGACGCTTGCGTCGGACTCCTCGATGTCGCCCCGTTCGCGAATCCACTCGATGCGCACCGGCGGCGCGCCGCGCCGCACGTCGATCTCGATGGCCGGATCGGTATACGGTCCGGACGTGTCGTATACGGTGATCGGCGGGTTCGGCTCGGCAACATCGCCGCTCATGGTGGGTGAAAGGCGAATCTCGCGCATGGCGACCCGGACGGACGGCCGAGACCCCTGCACGTAGACCTTGCGACTGTTCGGGAACGGGTCGCGCGTGATCTTCGATTGATCCAGCGCGAACACCGGCGCCGGTTTCGCGGTTGCGGACATGAATGGCCTCCAAGGCGCGGGAAAAGCTTTCTATGGAAGAAAACGACCGCCGGTTATGATCGCATTCCCCGGTCCGGGGTGTCAAAACAAGGCGAACCTGTAATGAACCCAGTCTTGCCTACGCCGCCCACTTTTTCAGGTCGTCCGGAAGCGCACCTTTGTCCTTTTCGATTTCCTGGACCCACTTCTTGATGAATTCACCGCGCTCGCCCGGTTTGGACTGGCCAATCGGGGTCTTCCCGTCCACCGGCTGCCGCCGCCCGCACAGTTCGTTCAGCGTGAAGGCGAGCCGCAGCATGACGTATTCCTCGGTTTCGCGGTCGAACATTTCGATGATCGCCGCGATGTCCGCCTCGCCGGCCGTGCGCACCAGCGCATACGAGGCCCGTTCCCGCACCAGGGCGGGCGTACTCGTGTCACGCAGCACCGCTATCGCCGTCGCCGTGGCCAACTCCTTCGGCGCATGAAACTGGAGTGCGCCGATCAGCGCAACGCGGGCCTTCACGTCCAGCGCGGCGTTCTTGGCGGCATCCGCGACGGCGGGCGCGAGGGCGACGTCGGACGCGATTTCCAGCGCCCGCGCCATTTCGCGCTGGATGTGCGCATCCTCGGACGCGAGGTGCGGCAGGAGCCGCGGCGCGATCTCCGCGCTGCCGATGCGCCGCAAGGCCGTGGCCGCCGTGCGACGCACCGCCGGGTCCGCATCGTCGAGGTACGGCAGCAATGCCTCGCCGGCGGGCTGGTAGGTCATGGCGCCCAATTCCTCGATGGCCTTCAGCAGGTCCGCGCCCGTCGCGCCCGGCAGTTGTTCGAGGACTGCCTGCGGCAGGGCCTCGTCGCGCCAACGCACGCAGTAGTCGATCTCGATGATGTCCTGCTCCGCCTTGCCCCAGGCGAAGGTGCGGAACCAGATGCGGTCGTTGCCCATGTGTATGACCGTATACGTCGGCTTCTCCATCGCTTCCCGGTCGTCGCGGATGGCGGTGAAGGCCTCGGGGAAGTTCGCGTTGATGTCGCCGCCGTTCACGATGTACATGCAGCCGTTCCGATCGTCGCGCTTTCCCTCGCGCCAGCCGAACATGCGCTCGTAGATGTGGGTGTGTCCGGCCACGTCGAGGTCGATGTCGTGGCGGTCTATGGCGTCCGCGAGCGGCTTCATCTGCCGGTCGCCGAATTCCTTGCGGCTGTCTGTCGGGCCGTAGTAACCGCTGCAATATACGGGATAATGCTGCGCGAGGACGGTGTATTGCTTGTCCGCGCCGGGCATGTGCTGGTCGAGGAAGGCCGGGGCGCCGGGGGTCTGCTCGAACGAAACGAGTACGAAATGCGTGTTGCCCCAATCGAAGACGGCATAGGGTTCGCCGTCGCCCGGCAACTCGTGGTACTTCGCGAACCAGTCGTTTTCAACATCGAAGATCATCGACCCTTCGTGGTTGCCCCGGGCCGTCACCATCCAGAGGGACTGGGCCAGATCGTGGAAGCGGTCGAAGTGCTCGGGCCACAGGTCTCTCTGGTGCCCATTCACGACCAGGTCGCCGTTGTTGATATAAAACTCGGGGTTCCATTGCGCGGCGTGCGCCGCCATGCGCGTGCTTTCCCACGAAGCGTTCCAGCGCCGCGAATCGCCGACTACGATGAAGGTCACGGGCCGGTCCGTGGCGGGCGCCGTCTTGAACGTGCTCTCCTGCACGTCATTGCCCGCGCGCACCCGGTACGAGTGGACCGTCTCCGCTTCGAGCCCCGTGATGCGGACCCGGTGGATATTGTGTTCGTCCGGCGCGCCAGTCGCCCGCTGATCGAACGCGCCCTCGCGCCCGTACTCGACCACGCTCTCGCCCGGCTGCCGCGTCTCCCAGATAAGCGTCGCGCCGTCGCGGGTGATGTTGTTCATGTGCGGGCGGATGTGGAATCCCTGCTCCGCGTCCTGGGCCACAGCCGGCAACGCGAACGCCGCCGCCAGCAGCACAAGCATGGCGAAACGAAAGCCCATATACTTCATTGGTGTCTTCCTTTCTGAGGGCGGTCCGCCCCGCCCATTGATCCGCCGAAACGGCGTCGTGAGGTGTTTTCCGCCCCTATCCTGCCAAATCAGACCCGCTCATGCAAGCCCATGAAACTGCGGGCACACGATGGCGCTCGTCCCAAGTTGTGCTTGGGAACTTGACGAAGACGACGTAGGACTTCAGGACAAGGCAATGAGGCAGACACAGGCGATGCGGGAAGCGCGGCGCTACGTATCTCACCCGACCTGCACAACTGACCAACGAATAGACGCCGGCGCGACACCATAGGCCGCGTCTTGCACCTTGTCACGTAAGCAGCGCTTGCCGAATACCAATCGCGCTCCGCGTTTACGGGAGAACGGGCACGGTGTCAGTGCCGGAGAACGTTTCGCCGTCCTTCAGGGTTCCCGCGAGGGTCAACTCGACGGACGGCGGAGCCGCAATGCCTTTGATCTCGCCTATTTGAAACTTGGCGACAAAGTTGCCTTGCGCGTCCGACTTGGACCAGGCAATAGCGATGCCGTCAAGTGTCACGGACGCGAACTCTACCGAGCCATACGGCAGGTTGGTGTGAACCGTCACCCACGCGGTGGAATTGGACGAGAGTACAAGCGTACGCGGCGACACGGTAATTTCCGCGTCCACTTCGGCCCATATGTAGCCGCCCGTACTCACTAAGGCGACACCAATCACCAACGCAAGCGTCGCGAAAAGCAAACCAGCCAGCATTTTTCTCATATTCATGTCCTCCTGTTTTGTCGTTCACCGAAATCCTGGAAGCAAGTTCCGTTCCATGGTCAAGTTGGCCTAGTCGGCCGGGCCGCATCAGAGGCGTGCCTGTCCCATCGAAGTTAATAACGTATGGTTACGGTGTTGCCACGGCACGATACCCCGATCACGCTTCTGTTCTGGCGGCTATGCAATTTTTGCATGATCTGTTTCGCAGTTGCGCTAATATTGCATAAGACGCAGGTCTCAGCCGCCAGAGAACCTGGCACCGAACTTGCTTCCCTAATGCACGCCGAGAGACAGGCAACAAACGCGGACCGGAAGGATTGGCTCTCAAACCGGTTCGAGAAAGGACGGTAACAATGACAAAAACACACACATGGATGATGGCGTTGACGGCTGCGGTCAGCATGGTTTTCCTGTCCGGATGCCCCTGTGACCTCTCCGAAATCACCAAGGCCGCTTACGCATTCGTTGACGATGACGGCGACGCGATCTGCGATACCTGCGGTCAGGGAGTTGATCTCGATGGCGACGGCACCTGCGACAACTTCGTCGATGAGGATGGGGATGGCATCTGCGACAATCGGCAGTCGCATCCGCGCCTCGGTTGGGGACCCGGCGGATACCAGTTCCGGGACGGCAACGGCGATGGTCTATGCGACATGTGCGGCAGCGGCGCCGCGTACGGCGACGGCGTATGCGGCAACTTCGTAGACGAAGACGGTGACAGCCTGTGCGACAACCGTCAATCGCACATGCGCCTGGGGTTGGGGCCATTCGGCTATCAGTATCGTGACGCCAACGGCGACGGCCAGTGTGACCTATGTGACGGCCATGATTCGGATGGCGACGGCGTGTGCGACAACTTTGTGGATGAAGACGGCGACGGCGTCTGCGACCACAGCAGGTCGCACATGCGATTCGGATGGGGACCTCAAGGTTACCAGTTCCAAGACGGCAATGGCGACGGCCATTGCGACCGTTGCGGCGAACAAGACGGCAACGGCGATGGCATATGCGACAGTTTTGTGGACGCGGATGGCGATGGCCTGTGCGACCGCGGAAACTCGCATGAGCAACACGGACATGGGAACGGCGGCGGCAATGGCGGCGGGAACGGCAGCGGCGGGAACTGACTTGCGGGCGTGCAAGGCCTTAACAGAGCTACTCTACTACTTGATGAGAGGAGTTGGATTGCTGAAGACGGTGAAGCAACTGAGCGCGGCTACCGCGGCGATGGCGATGCTGTCTCTCGCGGCAACGGCGATCCTCGGCGCTGTGACGGTGGTGCCGGCAAGCCCGAATGCGAGTGGCACGCCGCCCGGCGCTAAGTCCCTAGCAGGTCAGGACGCCCCGCCGGACGTCGTCCACGGCCGTAGGTACATCGATGTTGACGATGATGGTGTTTGTGACAACCGGGCCTTGCGTTGCGTGCGCCAAATCCCCCGGAGCTCGTGCGCGGAGGCAAACCGCGGCGGCGTCTGGCATAATGAGGGCGCTGGGACGCGCCGCGAAAGAAACCGGCAATGCGGTGTGCGGCGCGGTTACATGGACGCGGACAAAGCGAGTGGTGATCAGCAAACGTAATCGAAACATCTTCTGGCTGGCGCTGGTGGCCGTCTTCATTGCGGCCGCCAGCATTTATTCTTTGGTCAGTTCATATGCCTCAGAAGTTCGGTCACACCGTATCGTGCTCTTGGAAAGAGGCCAGACCGTGCTGGACGCGCTCAAGGCGGGCATTCTGGCGCATGGTCGCATGGGGCAGTATCGCGGTGATCGCCTGAAAGTCATTTTCGAAGAATTAGCGCGAAATCCGAGCATCCTGGCCCTTGAATTGCGCGGCCCCGACGGCATGCCCCTCGCATCGGGAGGTCAGTGCGAGGAGATCTCCGACGCGCCGCAGCAACGGCCTCGCTGGGAAGGCAACCGGCTGGTGTTGGCCAGCCATGTGGACCTGCTGGCGGAATGCGGTCATAGCAGCGACGGGCAACGGTTGCATGGTCAAGAAGACATGGAGGATTGGGTTCCCTTCTCAAAGGGGTTCTACGCTCTGACCGCGACTTTGGACGCGACGGAGGTTCACCAGGCGATCAAGCGGCATCGGATCCAACTTGCCATCGCCACAGGGGTCGTTACCTTGGCGTTAGGCTTGGGCACACTGGCGGTCATACTGTTGATAAAGCGCGCCGAACTGGCCGCCGCACTGGCGCGGGAACGCGAACGCGCTCAGCGTCAGGAGCAAGTCGCCCTCTTGGGCGCGGGGCTTGCGCACGAGACCAAGAATCCGCTCGGCATAGTCCGCGGCCTTGCCCAGTCCATAGGAGACTGCACAAACCACCGCTGCGCCATCAAAGACCGGGCCAAAGACATCGTGGATGAGGTGGATCGGGTTATCGGCGGGATCAACTCGTTTCTCCTGCTGGCCCGTCCGCAGGAAGCCGTTCCGGTATGCGTTCATTTGGACCCGTTCTTCAAGTCGTTCCTGCCCCTGCTGCAAATGGATTCCTCAGCCGCGGAAGTTGGTACGCTGTACGTCCCCTGCGGTCTAAGCGTTCTAGCGGACGAAGACCTTCTGCGGCGCGCGCTGCTGAACCTGATCCTCAACGCATTGCGCGCGTCGAAGCCGGGCCAGTCTGTTCGCGTCTTCACGAAGCAGGTTGATTCGACGGTCTCGTTAGGCGTATCGGATGCGGGCTGCGGTATTGCCGCGGAGGATCTTCCGCGGGTTACGGAACCCTATTTCACGCGGTTTTCGGGCGGTTCCGGGCTCGGTTTGTCCATCGTGGACCAGATTGCAGTCGCGCATGGCTGGCGGCTGCGCATTGAGTCCCGCCTGGGACAAGGCACCGAAGCGATTCTGGAAGGTATTTCCATCGTGGGGAAACCATGACCATTGGCTCATCGTGCATTGCCGTAGTGGATGATGAACGGCCGCAACGCGATTTGTTGGCCGCGGCGTTACGTTCGGCCGGATATGCAACCGTATTATGCGCTGACGGGCTTGAGGCGATTGAGGCCGCGCCGCATTGTAACCTTATGCTGTTGGATGTACGCATGCCGGGGATGAACGGATTGGAGGTGCTGGACCGCGTCAAGACGGAATGGCCATCTCTTCCAGTAATCTTGTTGACCGCCTACATTGATGTCCGGGACGCCGTAGCCGCCATCAAAGCTGGGGCGCTGGACTATCTGGAGAAACCCGTTGATATCGATGAACTGGTTGCCGCAGTAGATGATGCCTTGGGCTACTCCGATTTGGCGCCTCAATCAGGCGCGCGACTGGACATACCGGCATACCTCGTCGTGGAGAGTGCCGCGATGCGCGGCGTCCTGGAACAAGCTGCCCGTGTCGCCGACTCGGATGTAACAGTCTTGATATTAGGCGAGAGCGGTGTGGGCAAGGAAGTCATCGCCCGGTTTATCCATGACAGAAGCAGCCGCAGATCGATGCCCATGTTGCGCGTGGATTGCGGAACGTTACCGGAAAATCTGGTCGAAAGCGAGTTGTTCGGGCACAACAAAGGGGCCTTCACGGGAGCGGAAGCCCAACATAGAGGACAATTCGAGATCGCCGACGGCGGGACTGTGTTCCTGGACGAAATAGGCGATCTTCCGTTGTCAATTCAGCCCAAGTTCCTCAACGTGCTGGAAACAGGTCTCTTCCGCAGGGTCGGCGGTGATAGCGAAATTCGCACGGACATCCGCGTGATTGCGGCCACCAACCGCGACTTGGAGGAAGACGTGCGCGAGGGCCGGTTTCGAGAGGACCTCTATTACCGGCTGAACGTGTTCCCCCTCAAGGTCCCGCCATTGCGCGAACGGCCCGACGCTATCTTGCCGCTCGCGGACCAATTCTTGAAAAAGCGCAAATTGCGCCTGGCCCCGGCCACGGAACGTCTCCTGCGGGCGTATGACTGGCCGGGCAACGTGCGGGAGCTGCGGAATGCCATGGAACGCGCGGCTATCCTCGCACATGGCTCACTTATATTGCCGACCGACCTCCCGCCTCAGCTCCAGAAGGCTCCCCTCACGGCCAGGCCGGGCAGCGTGCTCGTGGGGGATATGGATGAAATCCAGCGGCGCGCTATTCTGGAGGCGCTCGCGAAGACTAACGGCAACAAGACGCGAGCGGCTGCACTTCTTGGTATCAGCCGCCGTAATCTCATCTACAAGCTCCGCGACTACGGCATGTGAGCTAACCCTGACGTTCACACCGCTTCGCGGAGCACGTTATGACAGCAATACGGGTTCGTCTTTTCTCGTTCCCAAGTCATATGTGGAAACAAGGCGCCGCCACGCCAAGATTATGTGTGTAGAAGACGGCGCAGCGCATCGCGGTCGTCGACGCGGGTTGCGTCGTCGTAGCGGTTGTCGAATTCGTAGGGGTCCGCGGCGAGGTCGTAGAAGGCGCGCATGGCTGGATCCGCCGATTCTATAAGCTTGTGCGTCGCGGTGCGGACGATGCGCATGTCGCGCCCGTGCTCGGCGTGGGCGGCGGCGCGCAAAGATATGCCTTCCGAAAACAATTGCGGCACAAGGCCCCGGCCAGAACATTCCGTGAGCGGAGGCGCGCCGGCGATATCGAGGATCGTCGGCGCGAGGTCGGTAAGTTCCGCGAGCGCGGGATCGGCGACGCCCCGCCGCTGTCCGGACAACCCCGCGATCAGCAACGGCACGCGCAGCAGCGCGTCGTACGGCCGCGCGCCGCTCTTCAGGATCATCCCGTGTTGGCCCATGTAGTCGCCGTGGTCCGCAGTGAAGACCATGACGTTGTTGGTGAGGCCGCGCGCGGTGAGCGTGGCGAGGATACGCCCGATTTGCGCGTCGATGTGGGAGATGGTCGCGTAGTAATGGGCGAGCACGCGTCGGAAGCGCGGCTCGGTCATCTGGCGCATGTCGAAGAAGGCTTCATGCCGCGCGTCGTCCTCGGGCACGGGCAGGACGAAGCCCGGGGGGAGACGCAACGCCCGCGGTTCGTACAAGCGGTCCCACGGCGCGGGCGGGTCGAAGGGATGATGCGGTTTGATGAACCCGACCGAAAGGAAGAACGGTTCGCGCGCCGTGTCCGAGAGAAAGCGCACGGCCTGGTCGCCGATCCAGGTGCTCGAATGCAGCGACTCGGGAAGATTCGAGCGCATGGCCCCGAAACTAAGCCAGTACGTCTTCGGCGCGGCCGCGCGCTCCACCTGGTCCCAATAGTCGATGCGGTCTTCCTTGCCCTGCGCCGCGAGCCAGGCGTGGTAATCATCCTCGTAGCGGCCGTCGCCGTCCTGCTCGGCAATGCGCATGAGGTCGAACCCGTGGTCCGCCCGCGGCGGAACAAAGTGCATCTTACCGATCGCCGCGGTGTGATAGCCCGCCTCGCGCAAGAGGCGCGGAAACGTCGGCACGCCGTCCGGCAGCGGTGTTTGATTGTCCCGAACCCCGTGTTCGCGCGGATGCCGCCCCGTCAGGACGGTCATCCGCGAAGGCACGCACAGCGGCTGCTGGCAGATGGCCTGCGTGAAGTTCACGGCATGCGCCGCGAGCGCATCGAGGTTCGGCGTGCGCACGTCCGGGTTCCCGGCATAACCGAGACAATCCCAGCGCAGTTCATCCGCCATAATCAATATGATGTTGGGCGCCGCCATAACCTCCCGCTCGTACTCGTGTTCGTAATCGTGCTCGTACTCGTACTCGAATCCCTTCCACGCACCCGCCGTAACGCCCCCGCTCTGTTCGTAGTCCAAGCTTCAGCTTGTCTTGGAAAGAGTTGCAGCCCGCCGGAGGCGGATAAAGCTAAAGGCTGTACTACGAACCAAGTTCTTTGTTGTATTCGGACTACCTATTTGCTGCCGATCATTCGTAGTGGGTCCACACACGAAGAATCTTCACCGTGTGCGTCTTGTCAAGCACTTGTTAGACCAAGCGATGCTGAATGTTGATCCGGCGCGAATACGCGCCGGCCAGGTCGCCCACAAGTTTTTCGAAAGACGGCGGCGTCTGGAAGGGGTTCTCCACAAGAATATTCAGAAGGCGCTGCGCATTTGGACGCAGACCGGCGGCGGCCACCTTGCGCGCGTCCCACCGCGCCTGCCTGGTGAAGAGGAGTTTCCACTTCACCAACCGGGTTCCTCGGAGCACTCCTCGGCGGGCGCGGCCATGCCCTCGCGAATGGATTCCCGCATACCCGGTATCGATACGAGGTGGAGGGTTTCCTGAATCGCGCGCCAATCTTCCTCAGCAACAAGTACCGCCGCATGGTCGCCGCCGACAATTTGGACCGGTTGATGAGACGCGGCAACCTCATCGACAAGACCGGACAGGTTCTCGCGCGCCTTGTCGCTTGGAACAGTCGTCATAGTGTTGACCTTCTTCTTCGGACGTCACGCCGCTTGACGTGATGATACGGCGATTCGTCAGTATGGTCAAGGCCGGGGTTCAGACCACAGCTCCAAGTGTTCGTGGTACCTCTGAAGTGCAATCCCGTGAAGTGCAGGCTGAAGCCTGTACTACGAACCCACGAGATGGCGGAGTCCGTAGTGGTTTACATCGATACGAGGCAGGTTCCATAATCATGCTGGAACCAGGGGCAAATGAACGCAGGGAGGGTCAAGCCGTGAACATGGACCGTCGCGAATTCCTCAAAGCCGCCGGCGTCGGGGCCGCGGCGGCGCTGTTTCCGGGCTGTGCAACAGGCGCGCGGCGCCAGAATGGGGGCGCTCCGCCAAACGTGGTCTTGTTTCTGATTGATGATCTCGGCTGGGCGGACCTGGGATGCTACGGCAGCACGTATTACGAGACGCCGCGCCTCGACCGCCTCGCGAGGGAAGGCACGCGCTTCACCGACGGCTACGCCGCGTGCGCCGTCTGCTCGCCGACCCGCGCCGCCGTGATTACGGGACGCTATCCCGCGCGGATCGGCGTCACGGACTGGATTCGCGCGCGGTACCAGCGCGATGCGGAGTTAGCAATGGTGGAAACCGAAGACGGCTATGTCGCCGCGCCCGGCCGCGCGTTGCTGTGTCCGAGAAACCCGTATTGGATGGCGCTTGACGAGGTCACGCTTGCGGAGGTGCTGCGCGCGCGCGGCTACGTAACCTGCCACGCGGGCAAGTGGCACCTCGGCGACGAGGCGTGGTTCCCCGAGCGGCAAGGGTTCGACGTGAATATCGGCGGCTGCGACTTCGGCCACCCGCCCTCGTATTTCGATCCCTATTGCAGCGAACACCAGGGCTGCATCCACAACCTGCCGCCGCGCAAGGAGGGCGAGTACTTGACGGATCGGCTCGCGGACGAGGCGGCGCGGTTCATCCGCGAGCACGCGGAAAGTCCCTTCTTCCTCCACATGGCCCACTACGCCGTGCATACGCCCATCCAGGCGAAGGAGGCGACCATCGCAAAGTACCGCGAGAAGCCGCCGACCCACCAGACCGATCCCGTCTATGCCGCGATGGTCGAAAGCATGGACGAAGCAGTGGGAACGGTCCTGGACGCGATCGAAGACGCCGGGGTCGCCGACAATACGCTCGTGATCTTCACGTCGGACAACGGGGGCCTGATCGGCAAGACGAGCAACGCGCCGCTGCGCGCCGGTAAGGGCACGCCTTACGAGGGCGGCGTCCGCGTACCGCTGCTTGTGCGTTGGCCGGGACGCGTGCCCGCCGGCGCGCTGTGCGACACGCCCGCGTCGAGCATCGATTTGCTGCCGACCGTATGCGCCGCAGTCAACGTACCGCCGCCGGAGGGCCGCGTCATTGACGGCACGAATCTCCTGCCGGTCTTGACGGACGGCGCGCGGCTGGACCGCGATGCGCTTTTCTGGCATTTCCCCCATTACCGGGACGCGAAGCAGGGGCCGTACAGCATCGTTCGCACGGGGGACTGGAAGCTTATCCGTTGGTACGAGGGGCCGCACCACGAACTGTACCGGCTGGACGAGGACCCGTCCGAAACCCGCGATCTAGCGGCGGACCAGCCCGCAAAATGCGCCGCGCTGTCGGCGCGGCTCGATGCGTGGCTCGCCGAAACCGGCGCAAAGCTTCCCCGCGCGACCTGAGCGGCGTTACGGCGGCGTGTTCAGCCGTAAGGGGCGCACTCGGCCTCGAAGAGGGCCTTGAATCGCAGATAGTCCGCAGGCGACAGCGGCGTCGGCGACTTGATATACGGGTTGTCCTCGTAGAGACGCCCGTAGGGTTTGACGGCGTACCCGTGCTCCGCGGCATAGCGCTTGAAGAACTCGACCGGGTTGCTCCCCGAGCGGCAGAGATGATTCGCGACCCGTTGCGCCTGCATCGCGCCCGCCCAGTCGCCCGCCTCGACGCGGGTTTGAATGGCGTTCAGCACATGCGGGTTGAGCGTGGCGCCTTGCCCGATGACGGCCCGCGCGCCGCTCGGCAGCGCCGCGTAGAAGACCGTCTCGCAACCGCAGATAAACACAGTCTCCGAGCCTTCGAGCGCCGCGCCAATCGCGCACATGTACTCCGCGTCCATGGTGGACAGCTTGATGCCGCAGACGTTGGGCAAGGCGCTGAGCGCACGCATGAGGTCGGGTGTCACGCAATAGTCTTCATCGGTGCCCGGCGGCTGATAGATGAGGATCGGCCCGGACAGGGCGCCCGTTATCGCCTCGAAGAACCGCAGAACGACCTCGTGGTGCGTCTGCCCGGTGTTCGGGGCCAGCCCCTCGGGAATGGTGAATACGACGCCGTCCGCGCCCTGATCCTGCGCATACTTTCCCAACTCGATGGACTGGCGCGTGTACACCTCGGGGTCCGGGCGGCGGTCGCGATTGCGGTCCCAGATGCCCGCGCAGCCGATGAGCGCCGGCGCGCGCCCGCGCAGGTGCGCGCAGCCGACCCGCGCCATCTGTTGCGCCTCCTCATACGAAAACGCATACATCTGGCCCATCCCCGAACGCAGGAAGTAGGCGCTGATGCCGCCCCGATCCAGCAGAAAGTCCAGCAAACGGCGCTGGCCCTCTTCATCAAACGACAAGTCTTCGTTAAATGCCGTGAAAACAGGCGCGATCGAGCCGCGCAAGAATTCCGGTGTCATCGATTCCCTCCGCGCCCCGGCATGGGAGCGCCTTTGCTTCGGACGTATTGCTCCGCTTTTTTCGACGGCGGCGCCTGCCGGCGCTTTACGCGCAACGGACGGATCCGCCAGACAAGAAACACGATAATCACGGCGACGACGATTTCAACATAGAGCAACGCTTCGGGATGGTACTGTTCGATATCCCAGAACTCGATCCACGGCGTGGCCCAGCCGGGCGCCTTGGCCTCACGAATGTCGAAGGCGCGCTTCATGGAGGACTGGTCCTTGAACCACGCGGCCACGCGCGTGATCACGCCGACGCCGACATGCATCAGCCCGAGGTAAATGGCGATCTCGACGGCGTACAGGATGAGCGGCACGGACCAGCGCCGCGTAATGACAAGCGTTGGAATCACGCAGACCGCGCCGAGAGCGTATAGAACCGCATACTCCTTCAAGTGGTCCAGGATGGGTGTGATGTCCATCGCGGGGTCTCCTCTGCCATCGTCGAGAACGAGTCTACCATATCGCGAAAAGGCATGCCACCGCCGGCTGCGCGGATCGCATCGCAGTGGCGTCTTGCCCAAGGAATATGCGAATATTGTCGCGCGAGTTAAGGAAGTATCCGGAGAGGGATCTGTCGCGGATGAACGCAGTGGACCTTGCCGATTTCGACGCCGTAAAACGCGCGTTGGGCCTGAATGACGAAGCGGAAGTGTGGCGGGCCGGTTGGGCCGCGTCCCAGGGGTCCTACGCCCGCGAGGGCGAGCGGTTTCTGGACGCGGCCACCCTCGAGGACGCCTGCCGGTTCCTGCGCATGGCGCCGGACCTGAAGGCGGCGCTGGCGGAGCATCGGACCGTGTTTGACAAGGTGCCGGCCCTGAAGCGGCTCGCCTGGCACTGTCGCGCCTTGTTCTTCCGGCGCGCGGACATGGGATATCCTCCGCCCGCCTCGTGGCCGCCGTTGCCGCCGACGCTGGGAGATGCGGCGCACCTATTCTACGCCTACGTCGTGCTGGCAGGGGTGCGCGCCCTGCAGGCGGAACATCACCTCAAGGGCGTGCCGGACGAGATTACCGTCGAGACCCTGCGCGACATCGAGCGTTGGATGGAAGACTATCGGGCACGACACGGGGTCTACGGCTTCGACAAGGTCCGCTGGCTCGAGCTGCACTTCACTTGCCGCCTGTTCCAACTGGGACGGCTCCAGTTCGAAATGCGAACGTGGGCGTTCGACTTCACGTTTCTGCGCGACCGCTTCACTCAGCGCGTGGTGGCGATGTGCCCTGACGGGGCGCGGTTCCGCCGCGACGGGCAATGGGACGGCGCGGACGGCGTTCGAGACCCGCAGGCGTCGAGCGCCCAGTATCGGCCGGGCCACAAAATCATCCGCGGGAACCCCGTGCGCCCGGACGGCGTCGCCCTGACCGAGGTCGTGTCGCTGCCCACAGTCGAATGGGAACCGATGCTGAAACGGGGAGACCGCACGCTCGGAGTCCATATACCGGAAGGAGAACGGTTGACGCCGGAAGCCTGCACGGACGCCTTCGAGCATGCGGAGGGCTTCTTCGCGATGTACTTCCCCGACCACGACTACAAGGCCTTCGAGACTGATTCGTGGCTTCTCGACTGCCAGCACGCCGCCTATCTCCCCGAGTCGTCGAATATCGTGCGGTTTCAACAGCGCTTCTATGTCTTGCCGGGGCCGGACGCGGATGACGAACAGTTGCTGGACCGCGTGTTCTTCGGCAAGTTCAAGGACGTGGACACGGCGCCGCGGGATACGGCGCTGCAACGGCACATCGTGGCGCACATGCGGCAGGGCGGTCGATGGCGTACGGCGCTCGGCGTAATCTTCCCCGAGGACCTCGGGCGCGGCCCGCATTACTATCGCGACTGCGCGGCGGGCACGCCCTGGCAATGCCCGGCCTGATGCGCGCCGGAAGAAGGAGAGGAACATGGCTGAGGATTGTCTGTTCTGCAAGATCGTGCGCGGGGACATATCGGCGCAGAAGGTCTACGAAGACGACGACGTGCTCGCGTTCCGCGATATAAACCCCGAGGCGCCGACGCACGTGCTCCTGATCCCGAAGCGGCATCTCCCCCGCGTAACGGATGCGACCGCCGAGGATGCCGTGCTCCTGGGCAAGATGCTGCTGGGCGCGAACGCGGTCGCCGAGCGCGAGGGCATCGCCGCAAACGGCGTGCGTTATGTCTTCAATACGAACCAGGACGCGGGCCAGATCATTTTCCACGCACACATGCACATCCTCGGGGGCCGTCCGATGGGCTGGCCGCCGGGCTGATCGCCCCCTCAGTTCGGCGTGCGGGCCTCAGCCCGTGTGCGGTCCCGGATGGAGTTGGAACCCGCCGCCTGATTGCAGGACTACGAATTCTTCGCTATACTTGGAACCAGGAAGCACTGTGTTGGAAGGGGGTACGTAAGAGTGAGAATCGACGCCGGAACGCAAGTGTGCGCCGTCATCGGCAATCCCGTCGAGCACTCGTTGTCGCCGCTGATTCATAACGCGGCATTCGAGGCCACGGGGCTCAATTACGTCTATGTGGCGTTCCGGGTCGAGGACGTGGCGGGGTGTCTGGCGGGAATGCGCGCCCTGCCTTCCTGGCGGGGGTTGAGTGTGACCATACCGCACAAAGTGGCGGTGATGCCATATCTCGATGACATCGACCCGATGGCGGCGCGGGTCGGCTGCGTAAACACCGTCACGAATGAGGGCGGGCGGCTTATCGGCGCTGTAACGGACGGCTTGGGTACGCTGCGCGCTTTCAACGAGGCCGGCGTATCGCTCGAAGGCAAGCGCGTCCTGTTCTTGGGGTCGGGCGGGGCGGTGCGGGCGGTCGCGTTCGCGATTCTGGAACATGCCGGTCCCGAATGCGTCACCGTGCTTGGGCGCAATCCGGAACGGCTGGCGACGCTGGTCGACGACTTGCGCGCGCACGCGCGCGTGCCGGTCGTGGGCGGGAGTATCGAAGAGGACGCGCCGGAGGCGGCGCCGGCGCATGACGTCATCATCCAGGGGACCCCTGTGGGGATGCATCCGCACAGTGTGGACGAGACGTGCGTGGCGCGCGAATCCCTGCGCCCGGAACACGTCGTATTCGACATGGTGTACCGGCCGTCGCGAACGCGGCTTATCGCGGAAGCGGAGGCCGTCGGCTGTACGACGATCCTCGGGTTGGAGATGCTGGTCAACCAGGCGGCGCTGCAATTCGAGACCTGGACCGGGGTCGCGGCGCCGCGGACGGTCATGCGCGATGTGCTGGTCGCCAGGCTGGAGAAAGCGGAAACCGGAAACGAGGCAACCGCGGAGGAGAGGTAATGAAAGTGCACACATTCATGGGCAAGGTCAGCATTGACGGGCTGCACGAAATGGAAGGCCACGTCAACGAGTGGCTGGCGGAACACCCGGTCAAGGTGGTGGACATCTGCCAATCGTTCGGGATGCACAAGCACCACGACGGACGGCGCGAGGAGCCCGTATTGCTGATCACGCTCTGGTACGAACCCGTTGAATAGCACGCGGGCGCTCCACGGCGGAATTGTGACGGGCCGCGCGTCATGTTACTATAACGCCGTTCGTGCGCGTGTCTCGCCAGGGATGTTTACCCGTTCCAGGCATCCAGGGTCCCTTATGAAAGGTGTAGCATGTTGTTGACCAAATTCATCACGAAGAACTGCATTCTCCCGGAAATCGAGGCCGCAACCAAGCCCGACGCGCTTAAAGAACTGGCGCATATGCTTTTTGACCGGAAGAAGCTGAAGGGCGTTGGGCCCGCCCTGGACCAGATCATCGCGCGGGAGACGACCGAGAGCACCGGCATCGGCCAAGGCATCGCCGTGCCGCACGCGCGCGTCTCGGGGTTGAAGACGCTGGTGTGCGCCGTGGGGCGCAGCACGGTAGGCATCGATTTCATGGCGGTGGACCGCAAACCGGCGCACCTGATTTTCCTGATCTGTTATCCGCCGACGCAGCAGACAACGTATCTGAATTTCATTGCCACGATCGCGCGGATGCTGCGCGACCCCGAGCGCTTGAACGCCCTCTTGCGCGCGGAAACGGCCGACGAGATGTACGCCGTACTGGACGAGATGTCGGAGAATCTCGTTGCGCCGGAAAACCATTACGCGAAACAGTTTAAGGCCGATCCGGACCTGCTCAAGGCGCGCGACGCGCACGCGGACCTGATTCTGCTGGCCCGTCTTCAACTGTGTCAGGAAATGCTCGATTCGGCCAAGTCGGGCAAGACCCAGATTCGGGATCGGATCGAAAATATCCGCGCGCTCGTGGACCCGCGCATCCTCAAGCATTTCGACCGTCTGATGAAAGGCCGGGCGCCGGCGCTGGTGCCGGTCGAGGGCGACACGTGCCAGGGCTGCTTCATGAAGCTGCCCTCGCAGTTCGCGCAGAAGGTGCGGCAGGATGCGGAACATATCCACACGTGCTCGAACTGCAGCCGGTTCATTTACATGGTCTGATCGGGCGCGGCACGCGGACGCGTATTGGGAAAGACAACTTCGGAGGGGCGTTTGGCGCGTCCCCGCGGCAGAGAGGTGCAAGAGATGGCGATGACACGCGCGCAGATTGAGTCCCTGATTCAGCGGGTGGAATTGTTCAACGGGCTGACGCACGAGGAAGTCGAGAAGATATTCGCGCACGGCCTGACCATGGCGTTCCGCAAGGACGACGTCCTGTTCTACCGGGACACGGTCGGCAACCAGATGTTTGTCGTGCTCGGCGGGAAGGTGGGGGTATACGGCGACGGAGATAAGTGCCTCGCGACGTTGGGGACGGGGGATATGTTCGGGGAGATGGCGTTGGTGACGCACGAACGGCGAAGCGCCACGGTGCGCGCGCTCGACGACGGCTATGTCTTCGTGCTGAACGAGATTACGTTTTATCGTCTGCTCACGAAGAAGGTCGCAATCCAGATTCTGCTGAACATGGTGCGCACGCTCTCCCGCCGTCTCAAGGAAGCCAACGCGCGGCCGGGGGAGTAGCCCCCGCCCGGAAGACGCACTCCTTGTTACGTTTCGCGCCCAGAAGGGTACTATTCCCCGAAGGCCGGCTCAACCACAAGGAGAGCATCACATGAGAAACCGACTCTCTCATACGGCCCTTTTCCTGGCGGCGACCGTGCTCCTGGCGGGATGTCCGCCGCCGGAGGGTTGGCCCAAACCGCCGTTCGACGTTACGGGCCAGTATGCCGGGCTATGGGCCGGACGATCGAATGAGGAAGCGGAGCGGCAGCAAGTCATCGAGGAGTGCCCCCTCACCATCAACCTCGTCCAAGACCTTACCCGGCCCTACCCGGGCGATCATGCCGTATCCGGCACAGTCACCGTCGATTATTCCTGCATCACCCTTCCGGAGTGGGTAAATGAAGTCCCGCCGCAAACTGTGAACGTGAGCGGACTGCTCGGCGACGACGGCAAACTGACGTTGGTCTCCGGCGGATGCGCGCCGGGCATCTGTGTGGTCTTGACTCTCGCGGGCCAGGGCGAGAGTATCGAGCGGGGCGCACTCATGGACCATTACGCCGGAAGTTGGGCGTATTTGATCTTGCTTGCGGGCGTCCAGCCCTTTGGCGTCACGGGCACGTTCGACGTTGTCGCGACCACTCCCGAGACGGATGGCTGAGCCAGGCTGATTGCCGCCGCGAATCCAGGCACGATACCGCCGACCCGTCCACCCTTGGCGTAAGGGCCGGCGCAGACGATGACCGGATTCCCCAGCCGGATAGGGTTGAACCCTGTATCCGGCCCCGTTTGACATCCCCCGATGTCCTGACCAGAATGCGTCCGCAGTTTCACGAAAGCAGTTCAACGTGAGGTGGACGCGATGGTAAAGATGACCGGGGGCGAGGTAGTGGCCCTTATGCTGAAGCAGGAGGGCGTGGAAAAGGTATTCGGCATCGTGGACGGCACGTACTTGGGGTTGTTCGCGGCGTTCCGCAAGCACGGGATCGACCTCGTCACGCCGCGGCACGAGGCGTGCGCGGTGCACATGGCGGGGGCTTATGCGCGGCTTACGGGACGGTTGGGCGTAGCCATTGCGAGCAACGGGCCGGGGGTCGCGAACGCGTTGCCGGGGGTGGCGGTCGAGAACGGGGAAGGCAACCGGGTGCTCCTGATCACGAGCACGCGGCGCGTCGGCATCGGCTATCCGGACCGGGGCGGCGCGTATCAGTATTTCAATCAGGTGGGGGTCATCAAGCCGATGTCGAAATGGAGCGGGGCCGTACCGTCCTTTTCGCGCATTCCGGAATTTATGAAGCGCGCGTTCCGCAAGTCATTCCAGGGCCGGCCCGGCGTGGTCCACGTGGACATTCCGGAGAATTTCATGAACGCCAAGAACGCGACGGGGGCGATCCCGGCGCCGGTGTCGTACCGGAGAGTCGCGCCGATTACCCCGGACCGCGACGAGGTCGAGCGCGCGGCGGCGCTCTTGGCGGGTGCGGCGTTGCCGATCATCCATGCCGGAAGCGGCGTGGTGCATGCGGGCGCGTTTGACGAGCTGCGGCGCGTGGCGGAATTGCTGCACGCGCCGGTGTGTACGAGTTGGGGCGGGCGGGGCGCGCTGCCGGAGCAACACGAACTCGCCGTGTCGATGGTCTATGTGGACTTGAACGATCGCGTGCGAAACGAGGCGGATGTCGTGCTGGCGCTGGGATCGCGGTTCGGCGAAACGGACTGGTGGGGCAAGGCGCCGAATTGGGCGCAGCCGCCGAAACAGAAGCTAATCCAGGTGGACGTCGACGAGGAGACACTGGGCCTGAACAAGCCCGCCGAGATGACCGTCCTCGCCGATGCGAAGGTGTTCCTCGGCGAGTTGATCGAGGCACTCGAAGCGCGCCGGGACACGATGCCGCTCGAAGGACGCCGCAGGGCCGTGGCCGCCTACAATGAGGCAAAGGCGAAACAGCGGGCGAAGCTGGACAAGTCGCTCGACGACCTCAGCGCTCCGCTCGTAACGGCGCACGTGGCGAAGGCGTGCCAGGAATTCTTCGACGATGACGCGGTCTTCGTGGTGGACGGAGGGAACACGACCATCTGGGGCATGTTTTACCACGAGGCGCGCACGCCGAACACGCTGCTGTCAACGCCGAAGTTCGGCATGCTCGGCGCGGGCGTGGCGCAGGCGCTGGGCGCGGCGGTGGCGCGCCCGGACAAACAGGTGTACTGCATCATCGGCGACGGTGCGATGGGCTTCAACCAGCAGGAGATCGAGACGGCGGTCCGCAACGGTCTCCGGGTCGTCTACCTGGTCTGCTGCGACAAGCAGTGGGGCATGGTGAAGATGACGCAGCAGTTCGCGTTCCGCCCGTGGAAGACCCTTATCATGAAGTCGCTCGGGCCCGGCGAAACGATTAACGCGGACCTGCACGAGATCGCGTATGACAAACTGGCGGAGAGCATGGGCGCCCACGGCGAGCGCGTCCGCGAGCCGGGCGAGTTGCGGCCCGCCCTCGAGCGCAGCCGGGCCTCGGGCAAACCGGCGGTGATTCACGTCGACGTGGACCCCGTCAAGCACATGTGGGCGCCGAATCTGATGACGTTCAAGAAGATGCACCAGGAACCCGAGGGAAAGTAGGCCGCCCATGCCCGTCGACGCCGTACGACTGCGCTTCGAGGACAGCGGTCTGTGGTTGCTCAACGCCGTCATCGCCCTGATCATGTTCGGCGTCGCGCTGGACCTGAAGGTGGATGACTTCAGGCGCGTTCTCCGCTCGGCGAAACCGGTTGGCGTCGGGCTATTCGCGCAGTACGTCGTTCTGCCCGCCCTCACGTTTGTCCTGATTCTCCTGCTGCGTCCCATGCCCAGCATCGCGCTGGGCATGCTGCTCGTGGCGGCCTGCCCCGGCGGCAATCTCTCGAACTTCCTGACCCACCTGGCAAAAGGAAACTCGGCCCTCTCGATCACCATGACGGCCGTGTCCACCCTGGCGGCGATTATCATGACGCCGCTGGTCGTCGCGGCATGGGCCTACTTGCACCCGGACACCGCCGCACTCATGCGGACCGTTCGGATAGACCCGGTGGAGATGGTTCTCACGGTGTTGATGATTCTCGGCATACCGTTGGCGGCGGGCATGATGTTCAATCGGCGTTTCCCTCGATGGGCGGCTGTCCTGGAAACACCGTTCAAGTACGGATCGATCGTGTTCTTCGTCGGTTTCGTGGCGTATCTGTTCGTAAACAACTACGATATCTTCCGCGACTACATCCACTGGGTGGCGCTGGCCGTGTTTCTCCACAACGCGACGGGGCTGCTCACCGGATACGCCTCGGCGCGCCTGGTCCGCCTGCCGGACGCGGACGTGCGCGCAATCACCATCGAGGTCGGCATCCGTAATTCGGCGCTCGGCCTGATCCTCATCTTCGCGTTCTTCGACGGCATGGGCGGCATGGCGCTCGTGGCGGCGGCATGGGGCATCTGGCACGTTATCGCGGGTCTTATCGTGGCCGCGTGCTGGGCGCGCCGCGCGCCGCGTCCACCAACGCCGGAGGCCGTCCCATGAGTGACAGGCCGGTGGTGATGATCACGGGCGGGGCGGGCGGCATCGGCAAGGCCCTTGCGCGGCGGTACCTCTGCGAAGGCGCTTGCGTGGCGCTTGTCGACCGGGACCCGGCGGCGCTGGAGCGCGCCGTGGATGCGCCGGCGACTCGAGCCGACGCCGTGTTGGCCCTATCCTGCGACATCACGCAACCGGAAGCGGTCCGGGCGGCGGTGCAGCGCGTGAAAGACCGGTTCGGGCGGTTGGACACCCTGATCCATTGCGCGGGTCTCACCCAGGTAAGCCCGCTCGTTAATACAGACCTCGACGTTTACCGCCGCGTCATGGAGGTCAATTTCTTCGGCGCGGTCGCCGTCACGCAGGCGGCGCTGCCGCTGCTGCTGGCGAGTCGGGGCCAGATCATCGTGCTCAGCAGCATCGCCGGATTCGCCCCGTTGACCGGGCGAACGGGTTACTGCGCGAGCAAGCACGCCCTGCACGGCTTCTTCGACGCGGCGCGCGCGGAATTGCGGGGCCGTGGCGTACACGTCATGGTGGTATGCCCGAGTTTCGTCGCGACGGATTTCGCGCGGTCCGGCCTTGCGGGCAACGGATCGGTCCTGCAATTCGATCGCGTCACCACGGGAAGACCGCTGAACCCGGACGCCGTCGCCCGCGCTATCGTCACGGCGGCGCGGAGGCGCAAACGGCTTCTTGTGCTCTCGCCGACGGGAAAACTGGCCTATTGGGTCTCCAGCCTTTTCCCCGGCGTTTACGAACGGCTCATGAATCGCCGGTTTCGTGTCGAAATTGATCGGGACGCCCCACAGGATCGCTAAGGCCGCGCGATTGATGTGGGTCGCGGAGCGCGGGGCCGCCGAGCGTGAAGAAGACGAGCGTGCCTATGGTAAACCCGAGCAGCCCGCCCATGATCACGCAAAACGGGAAATGGGCGGCGGTATAGACGCGGGCGAAGCCCTGAAGCCCGGCCCACCCGAGGATCGCGGTCCGTCCCTTCCGATTGCGCACGTACCAGAAGAGGGGCGTGAGCAAGGAAAAGGTCCCGGAGGCGTGCCCCGAGGGAAAGGAATTCGCGCCGCGCAGGAACTCGTCCGGTATGGGGCGTACCCCTTCGTTCCAGGGTTTGTGGGCGTCGTTGAAGGGCCGGGGCCGCGCCACCGCCTCCTTGATCGGCTCCGTGGCGCGGAACGTCGTCAGATAGACCGAAAGAAGAATCAGCCAGAATAGCCGCGCGAAGCGGCGCATCTGCTCCGGCGTCATCCGATGAAAGGCACAGGTCGCCGCGGCGAATGCCGCGACCAGCGCGACGACCTCGAGGATGTTCGCGCCGACCAACGTGCTGTTCGGCCAAATCTTGCCCAATGCCGCGAAAACGGCGATCACGATGCCGGACATCGCAAGCAGGACCGTGAACACCCGCTTGGCGCCGGGGACTGGCACAAGCGAGCGAGTCATCGAGCCTGTCCTCCGAAGCCTTGGCGAAGGAGGGCGAGACGTGCCTGTCCCCAAACCAACACCCCGGGGACTGGCACAAGCGACCCCGCGCCGCGCGGGGGAGACGTGCCTGTCCCCAACAACTAGGCGATACAGCCCGAAGGCGACCATCCACGCGATCAGCGGCGCGGCAATCACGAGGTTCGAGTAGTCCGTGAGCGCGCGAAGGAATTCGTCGAGCACCGGCACGTACTCGTCGGGGTTCACCCAGGCGAGAATCGCCTTGTCGATGCCGTCCACGACGGGCACGAGCCATAGTCCCGCGGCATAGACCGCGCCGCTAATCGCGGCAACACCCGCGACGAGCAACAACACGCGAAGCATGATCGTCCGGACTACCGGACGGCCCCAACAGCATTCTTGGAATACCATGGGAATAAGCGAAGCTCTCCTGGTGGAGGTGTAACCTTCTTGCCGCTATTTCGTCTATTATAAGTGTGGCGCCGGGGACTCGCACAAGCGACCCCGCGCTTCCTCCCGCGCTTCGCCGGATGCCTGTCCCCAAACCCAAGGAGAATCCCGAGAGGCCGGGGCTACGAGGGCCGCATGGGCGGGGATATTCTGACGGCGGACGAGTCTGGCCGGGCGTGCGGGGAATTCGCATCGCCGCTCGAGTGGTGTGCCCGGCGCCGGTTGCCCATGGGGGAGGGGGCGGAGGATATCGCCCAGGAGGCGGCGTTGCGATTATGGCGGGCAATGGCGGAGGGCCGGGTCCGGGAGTCGCTGCGCGCATACGCGCTTCGTCTGGTCCATAACCTGGTGGTGGACGAATACCGAAGGCGGGCCGGAGCCAGCAGCGGCTTCGGCAGATCTTTGGAAACACCGAAGACCATGAACTACCACATATGTAAGGCGCGGCGTTCGTGAGCACACTTAAGGCGAGGAAGAGACAGACTGGAGAAATAACCATGAGAAAGCAAGTTGTCATTATGGGACAGACTACATTGGCAGTGTTGCTGGTGCTCGCGTTGCAACAGGCGGCGAACGCACGTGAGACCGTTGAAGCGCGAGCGGGCTTCTTGCCTTGTCTTGCCGCGTTCCCGCCCGGGGATTCGCCAACCCGTCAGATCGACGGGACGTTACCAGTTGATCCCCTATCTATCGAGCAGACCGCCACGTTTCCCGAGACGGCACCCTCCCGAGCCGACCGCTACCCGCTAATCGTGATCGGAACCGTGACGAAGGAGTTGGATGCCGTCGAGGCTCCCCGTCCCGGCGCCACTCACCCTGCTGGTGTCGTCGTCGAGAAATGGCTGCGGGTCGAGGTAGCCGTCGAACATATCCTGAAAGGCGATGTACCCGCCGCTGTTACGCTCCAATACCTTGCGGCCCCCACGCGCGCAACCATAGGTCGGTTGTACTTGCTACAGCCCAGGGACCGGGTACTTCTGTTTCTTGACGAATCTCCCGCTGAGGACGGTTCGTATATGTTGCCTTGGCAGGAACAGCATCTGAAGGTATCGCTCGCCGCTACACCGGCGCCCGCTTCTCGTGCGCCGGCATCCCCGCAAGATGTGATCCATGCGGAAATGGTCCACGGACTCTATTCCACGGACGCCTACATTGCGCACGAGATAATGGGCGCGCTGGAGGATAGGGAGTTCTATTCTAAAGAAGCCATTCCCGTACTCCGAGACTTGGCCAAGTCGCCAGACCCGACGCTGTCACTCCATGCCTTGTGTCTGTTGGCCTTCTGGGCAAAGGATAAGCAGGCCCTTGAGACCGTGGTTCGGCGCGCCGAAGCGGGCGATTACGACGATGAGGTCACGGTTCTGGATGCGGACGGGAGAACGGTAACGGATGATGACCGCAACCGCTTCTACCGCTATGCGTACAACCTACCTGGCGCATGGATAGCACGCGCGCTCGCCGGGGCAACATATGCCGAGGCCATTCCGATGCTTAGGAGGCTCGTGGAAACCGCGAGACTTGAGTCTTGGCTAAGATGCCAAGCTCTAGAGCAGTTGAGCGCATTCCATGAGGAACCCCAGATTAGGACGTGGCGCTTGGCTTTGCAGGACTCAGACCGGCAGGTGCAATATGCGGCGGTGTCGTTGATGCGGGTCAAGTTCCACAACCATCCCACCGTTCAAGACCATGTGGAACTCCGTGCTTGGGTCTCCCAAGACGTTTTCAATGAGGACCCGGACACCTACGTGCGCCTGTGGCTCGAATTCCTGGACGCGCTCGAGGCGGAGCAGGCGGCTGCGGCCGAGTGAGGGGGCGCGTGCAAATTGGATCGCGGCCAAGGTATGACAGCGGCGGGGGCGTGCCCCTTCGGGGGCAGTCCCTTGGCGCGTCTGTGTTGAATACTACTCGTCGTGCGGGAACGGCATCGTGTGGAACTTCGGGTCGTCGGGCGCGCCGCGAAATACGTGGTTCGCGAAATCGAGGAGGATTTCCCAGTCCTCCGGGGTGGTGTCGTGGCCGCCGGGCCGGATGTGCAGCCCGTTCCTCCCCGACGTGCCGAGGAAATCGAAGACCGGTTGCGCGGCGCGGGTCGTGGCCTGGGTCCCGACGGGATTGGCCCAGAGGTCATCCCGGCCCTCGATGCAAATGAGGGCGCGCGGCGCGACCAGCGCCTTCAGGAAGTGCTGATCGAAGGGCAGTCGGTCCTCGTGACCGGCGAATAGCGCGAGCCGCGAATGAAACCAGTAGTGGAAGCGGTCCGGCGAGGTGATTAGCGCGAGGGTCTCGGCGCCGCGCCCCATGACGCGGTACGCGCCCGCGCCGCCGGTCCCGGAAGCGTGCGGCGCGACCACCGCGAAGCGCTCGTCGAGCGCGCCCGCGAGCAGGGCGGTCTTGCCCGCCCGCGAGTGGCCGGTCAGCGCGACCTTCGCCGCGTCGACGCCGTCAACGGTTTCGAGAAAGTCCATGACGCGCATGCATCCCCACGCCCAGACGGCCAAGGACGCCCAGTCATAGTCGGGATACAGCGGATGCACGCCGTCCGTGCGGTCGGGCGAATCCGCGTCGAGGTCGTGCCGATCGAACCCGGCGAAGCCGTAGCCGCGTTCGAGCATCCGCCGCGCGACCGGCCGCAGGTGTTCCTCCCAGACCGGCTCGACGGCGAGGACGACCGGCGACGGCGCGGCGGCGTCCCGCGGCAGGAACACGGCGACCCGCACGCGCACCTGGTCTTCGGGACCCATGACGAGCGTCGCGCGGCGCATCACGCCGAGGCCGTCGCACACCGCCTCGCTGGTTTCCTCGACGGCGCGCAGGTTCTCCCGTGTCCTCCGACCTGTCGTCCATAGCTTTAGCGACGGAGGAAGCCCTGGCGAAGGAGGAGGCGGCGGCGGCATGTGGCCGTATTGCCAGTAAAGCAGCGCCTCGATGAGCGTGGCGCGGTGGGCGCGCCATTCCTCGGGCGTCGTGACGCGGCTGCCGTCTTCGCGCAGGAACGGGTCGGGGAACTCGCGGATTACGGGGAGCTTGCTGATTTCCGGCATGAGGGTTTCCTCGGCGCGGCAACCGGCGGCAAAGACGAGCAGGACAAGGCACGCCCGGCGCGTGACAGCATCAAAACCACTTATCCTCGATGGTCGGCGGCGTATACGCATCCAGGGTTGTGAACACCGCTTCCGGCGTATCCGCGACATGATAAAGACTCCGCATCGTGGGCTTGGCGAACCGGGCCTCGATCTGATGATCGAAAAAACCCAGCAGATGATCGTAGAACCCGGCCACATTGAGGAAGACCACCGGCTTCGCATGATACCGCAGTTGCTTGAGCACCAGCACCTCGAGGACTTCCTCGAGGGTGCCGATGCCGCCCGGCAGCGCGACGAAGGCGTCGGCGCGCGCTTCCATCGTGGCCTTCCGGGTCCGCATGTCGGGCGTTACGATGAGTTCGTCCGCGCTTTCATACGCCACGCCGGGAAGCCGCAGCCGGTCCGGGATCACGCCGACGACGCGCCCGCCCGCCGCATGCGCCGCCCGCGCCGCCTCCTCCATCAGCCCGATGCAGCCGCCCCCGATAATGAGCGTGCCGCCGCGCCGGCCCAACAGCGCGCCGAACGCCCGCGCCGCGTCGTAGTAGCAGGCGTCCAGCGCGTCGCTCGACGACGCATAAACGCAGATATCCTTGATGGCGGTGCTCTCGGTCATTGATCGTGCGAGAACCTTACGCGCCCCGGTCGATTTCGTGCTTCTTCAGGCGGTATTGCAGCGTCTTATAGCTGAGGCCGAGCAGTTCGGCGGCTTCCTTGATGCGACCGCCGGAGCGTTGGAGCGCCTGGCGGATCAGGTCCTGTTCGAGGTTCTCCATCACGATGCCGCCGGGCGGCAGTGTCCATTCGGAGGGCATCGGAGCCGGCTCGTGGAATTTCGCCGGCAAATGCCCCGCGGTTATCGGGCCGCCGTCCGAGAGGATGAACAACTCTTCAAGGGTGTGTTCGAGTTCGCGAACGTTGCCGGGCCAGCGGTAGCGGCGGAACGCCTCGAGGAGCCCCGGGTCGATGGGGGGCGGCGCTTTCAATCCCAGCTTCCTGCCGAGCTTCTCGCGCAAGTGGGCCACGAGCAGCGGGAGGTCCTCGATGCGTTCGCGCAGCGGCGGCAGCTCGATGGTCAACACGTCCAGGCGGAAGTAGAGGTCCTCGCGGAACGCGCCTTCCTCGACGCGCTTCTTGAGGTCGCAGTTGGTCGCCACGATGACGCGCACGTCGACCTGGCGCGTCTGGGTCGCGCCGACGCGCTCGACGCAGCCGTCCTGAAGCACGCGGAGAAGCTTCGCCTGGCTCGAAAAGTGCATGTCGCCGATCTCGTCCAGAAAGAGCGTGCCGCCGTCGGCGGCTTCGAACTTGCCCGCGCGCGCGGCGTCCGCGCCGGTGAAGGCGCCCTTCTCATGGCCGAACAATTCGGACTCGACGAGGTTGTCCGGGACCGCCGCGCAATTGACGACGACGAAGGGCGCTTTGCGGCGCGGGCCCGCGAAGTGAAGATGCCGCGCCACGAGTTCCTTGCCCGTGCCCGATTCGCCGAGGATCAGCACCGTGCTCGTAACGCGCACCGCGCGCTCGATGCGGTCGAAGACCCGGCGCATGGCTTCGCATTCGCCCACGATGTTGCCGAGCGCCGTCGCGTCCGCGACCAGGCGGCGCAGGTCGCGGTTCTGCCGGCGAAGTTCGCCGCGTTCGAGGGCGTTCGCCACGACCAGCAAGAGTTCCTCCTTGTCGAAGGGCTTCTGCAAGTAATCGACGGCGCCCTCCTTCATCGCGGCGACCGCCGTCCGCACCGTGGCGTGCGCCGTCATGACGACCACTTCGGTGTCGGGCCGAAGCCGTTTCGTCGCGCGGAGCAATTCGAGGCCGTCCATGCCGGGCATCTTCAGGTCGGTCAGCAGAAGGTCGCTGGGGGCTTCTTTCATGGCCTCGACGGCTTCCGGGCCGGACGCCGCCCCGCGCACGGCGTACCCCGCCTGCGCGAGAATATCCGCGATGATATCGCGCTGCACGAGATCGTCTTCGGCAACTATGATGTCAGCTTTCATGGGCCTGGGTCTTCTCGAGAGGCATGCTGATGACGACCTGACAGCCCTGTCCCTCGACGCTGTACAGGTCGATCCTGCCCCCGTGTTCCTCGATAATGCCGCGCGTCAGCGACAGGCCGAGGCCGGTGCCGCCGGGTTTCGTACTGTAATAGGGCTCGAACACGCGATCGATCTCCTCCTTCGCGAGACCGGGGCCGTCGTCGCGAATCTCGATCTCGAAGGCGTCCCCGCTCACGCGCGAAAACAGACGCACCCGCCCCTCCGGCGGGCACGCCTCGAGCGCGTTGAGCATCACGTTGAGGATCGCCCGCGTCCATTGTTTCGGGTCCAGCAGCAGCGTCGTGTCGCCGCCGCGCAGTTCCGTGATCAAGCGGACGCGTCGCGCCTCCGCGTCCTTCTGGATCAGCCGCACACACTCCTCGAGCAGCGCGTCCACCGCGCACGGCGCGGCGTTCAACTCGCTCTCCCGCGCCAACGACAGGAAACTGGACACAATCTCCTCGAGCCTGCCCACCTCGTTGCGGATGGTCTGCAGTGCGCGCGCAGCCGTACCCGAGGCCGCGCCATCGAGGGTGTCCAAGGCATGGCTCGAAAGCAGCTTGATCGCGTTGAGCGGGTTGCGGACGTCGTGCGCGACGCCCGCCGCGAGGTTGCCCAGCGCGGAGAGGCGCTGCGCCTGGCGCAGCTTGGCCTCGACCAGTTCCTTCTCGCGAAGCGCCGCGACCATGTCGTTAAACGTGTTCTCGAGCGCGCGGATTTCGCCGGCGGCACGGCGCGTGCCCACGGGTCGGAGGTCGCCGCCCGAGATGGCGGCGCACGAATCGGAAAGGTCTTTCAGCGGCCGCAGCGTCCGGTAAATGAAATAGATCATCAACGCCAAGGTGACCACGAAGACGCCGAGCAGGGCTAGCATGTTGCGGTTGCGCAGCGCCCGCAGCACCTCGACGCCGGGCTCGACCGGGACACGCAACGTCATGAGCACGTGCCGCTCGCCCAGGGGCAGCGGCATCCGCGCCACACGGACCATACGCCCGTCCGCGTCCCGCTCCTGGGTTATCGACCCGCCGAATCGACTGCCCGTGTACGGCTCGAATTCGAGGTCCACGCCTTCGCTGAAGCGTATCGACTCCTCTTCGAGGATGTCGAGGTCGATATCCGGGTTCTGGTCGAAGACGACGCTGACATGGTCCGCGATGCGCGCGGCCTGCGCCTCGACCTCGGTGACGGCCTCCTCGAAGTAGAAGCGCGTGATGGTAACCACGGACCCGAGCAGGCACAGAAGCAACACCGCGCACAGAAGCACAACACGGATGTACAGCGAGTTGCGCCACCGCACGGGCGGTCGTGGAGGGGAGGTCTTGGCCTGTGGCGCGGGCATTGAATTCATGGCGCGGACAACCGATCAGGGCGTGGCTTCGCCCTTGAGCACTTTCACGATCTCCTTAACGTCATCCCAACATTCTTTCTTGTCATTCGGATTGCGGAGGAGATACGCGGGATGGTACGTGACCCGCAACGGAATACCGTGATATTCCCACCAGCGGCCGCGCAGTCTGCTTACCGGCGCGGTGTTCTTCAATAACGTCTGGGCCGCATACTTGCCCAGGGCGCAAATCACCTTCGGCTGGATAATTTCGAGTTGGCGTATGAGATACGGCTCACAGTAGTAGACTTCTTCCGGGCTCGGATTGCGGTTTCCCGGCGGACGGCACTTCAGCACGTTGCAGATGTACACGTCCCGGCGGCGCAATTTCATGCCCTTCTCGATGATATCCGTGAGCAGTTGTCCCGCCCTGCCTACGAAGGGCCTGCCCTGGCGGTCTTCTTCCGCGCCCGGCGCTTCCCCCACGAAGACCAGTTTCGCCTCGGGGCTTCCGTCGCCGAAGACCGTCTGCGTCCGGCACTTGGCGAGGCCGCACTTCGTGCACTGCGCTACTTCCCGCTCCAATTCCGCGAGATCGGAACCCGTCTCGTAGTCCGCCGGCTCCTCCGAGACCGTCTCGCGGGAAAACGGCGGCGATGGGGCCGCTTGCGGCCGCACGTTTTCGAGCATGGCGACCACTTCGGGGGAGAGCACAATGGTGCGCTGGGCGCCACTCGCGGCTTGCTCGATAAGTTGGCGTGTTTCTTCGATGATTTGCTTAAGCCAATTGCCGTTGTTCATAAGTGCGGTTCCCAGGGAGACGGTATGATACCATGCGAAGATACAGCTGAGAAAACCGGGGCAAACGCCGTAACGAGGGAGCGCGACGCCGGTAGAAATGGAGCAGGACGTTGCCGCGGCCCGGCGCGCGACGGCATTGAGAGGATCCGGCTATGCACGGACGAACGCATGCACAATACGGCGTGTGGTTGGCGGCGGCGCCGCTCTTGGCCGCGTTGTGCGCGGCGTGCTGCCCCGAACCGCCCGAGAATACGTTTGCCGAGTCCTTTGAATACGGCGGGCTGATGCGGCGCTATGAAATGTACGCCCCGCCCGCGTCCGATCCCGCCGCTCCCGCGCCCGTGCTCATCGCGCTGCACGGTAAGGAGCAGAGTATCGACGATCTCCGCCGCGTAACCCGTTTCAACGCCCTGGCGGACGCGCACGGCTTCGTCGTCGTGTATCCCGAGGCGTACGACAACAACTGGAACGACGGGCGCGCCGTGCCCGGCGTCGCGGCGTATGACCTCAATGTGGATGACGTCGGCTTTGTCTGGGCGGTGCTCGAACGCATTGCGCTTACGCGCAGCCTGTACAGCGCGCGCGCGTACCTGGTCGGATTCTCGAACGGGGCCATGATGTGCCAACGCATCGCCTTCGAGCAGCCGCAGCGCTACGCGGCGATGGCGGGCGTCGCCGGCGCGATCCCCGCGAACGTGACCGACGCGTTGACGCCCGCCGTGCCCATCCCGGTCTGCATGATCAACGGGACCGAGGACAGTCTGCTTCCCTGGGAGGGCGGGCTCCTGACGCCGCAGGACCCGCAAGGCGTCGTATTGTCCGTGCCGGACTCCGTCGGCTACTGGATCACGTTCAATCAGTGTCCGGCCGAGCCCGTTGTCGAAACCCTGCCCAACCTGGAAACCTTCAACTGCACGACCGTCCGCCGATACACCTACGGTCCGGGACTCCTCGATACTTACGTCGTGCTTTACGCGGTCGAGGGCGGCGGCCACGCCTGGCCCGGCGCGTGCTGGTTGCAGGGCCTCTTCATGCGGGGCCGCGTGTCGCGGGATTTCGACGCGAGCGCCGCCATCTGGGGGTTTTGTTCGCAATTTACGCGGTCGGCGCGTTAGCGCCTCGCCTCGCTTAGCCCATCTTGTCCATCTCGTGCTTTGCGGTCGGCCGCAGCCCCAAGATGCGCGCGCCGGCCCCAAAATGCTATGATCGCCTCTCGCCGCAATGGCGGGCCCGCCTGCGCGAACACAGACTTTTCCCAGCATGGCCCGGCCTGCCTTGTCGGCGAAGAGCGACCAAGCGGTCGCGAACTCGAACAACAGATAGAGGAGTTTCTTGCACCCTATGGCGGCGATTTCCGACTTTCGCACCGGCATGGCCATCCGGCACAACAACGACATTTGGATCATCACCGAATTTCAGCACGTCACGCCCGGTAACTGGCGCGCGATGGTCCGCACCAAGCTGAAGAACCTCAAGACGGGCCGCGTCATCGATGTGACGTTCCGTATGACGGACAAGATCGAGGAAATCCGCCTCGAATCGAAGCCGATGCAGTTCCTGTACGAGGCGGACGGCAGCCTGCATTTCATGGACAATGAAACGTATGACCAACTCTCGATTCCCGATGAAATGCTCGGGGATCAGAAGCAGTTCCTCAAGGAAGGGAACACGTGTACAATCTCGTTCCTCGAGGGACGCCCGATCTCGGCGGAAATCCCGCTCTTCGTCGAGTTGGTCGTGGCGGAGGCCGAGCCCGCGGTGCGCGGCGATTCCGCCACAAACATCATGAAGTTCGCGGTGCTAGAGACCGGCGCCCAGGTACAGGTCCCCCTTTTCGTGAAGGAAGGGGATACGTTGAAAATCGATACCCGGACCGGCAAGTATATCGAGCGCATGTCCAAAGGGTAGCGCGCCGACGGAAAAGCGCCGACGCGGCCCAAGCAAGGAGTCGCGCCATGCATGCACGACAAGGGATGACGCGGCGGGGGTTCCTGCGGGGGGCGGCCTGCGGCATTGCGGCGGGCCTGATGCCTTGGGGCACGGCGCGCGCCGAGACCGCGCCGACGCGGCTCGCCCTGACCCACGGCAACGGCCGCGCGGCCAACGTCTACGACGCGTTGAAACTGATCGAGCCCCAGGTGCGCGAAGGGCTGGCGCGCAAGAAGACCGTGGTCATCAAGCCGAACATGGTTTCCGTCAACCAACAGTTGGCGGCCACGCACGCCGAGTGCATCGAGGGTATCCTCGAATTCCTGAGTCCGCTGGTAAAGGACGACATCCTGATCGCGGAGTCGCCCGCGAACGGGCCCGCCCACGAAGGCTACGACAACTACGATTACCGGCGGCTCGCGAAGCCGTACCGCGTGCGTTTTGTCGACCTCGACGCCGAACCGTTCCAGACCGAATACCTCGTCAACGAGCGGCATCACGTGCGGCCCGTGCGGTTCTCCAGCCTCGTGCTTGATCCGGACGTGTACCTGATCTCCGCGGCGGTAATGAAAACACACGACCGGGCCGTGGTCACACTCGGCCTGAAGAACATCGCCGCGGGCGCGCTGCTCAAGGACGGCGGCTTCCGCTGGGGAGCCGGCAGCCGCGGCAAGACCGACAAGCACCTCATCCACGGCGGCCCCGAGAACCAAGGCATCCACTACAACATGTTCATGCTCGCGCGGCGGGCGCCGCCGCACCTCACCGTGCTCGACGGCTTCGAGGGCATGGAACACAACGGCCCGACCGAAGGAACGCCCGTGGACCATCGCGTCGCCGTCGCGGGCACGGACTGGCTCGCCGTGGACCGGGTGGGCGCGGAGTTGATGGGCTTCGATTACCGCAAGATCGGCTATCTCAGCTTCGCCGCGGACGCCGGTCTCGGCGAAACGGACCTCGACCGCATCGAGGTGCTCGGGGAACGGATCGCGGACCACGTGCGCGCGTACCGGCCCCATGACACCATCGAAAGACAGTATCTGTGGATGTGACGGCGCGTCCGTGCGCGGTTCCGCTCGGGCGGGAAGCAAGAAGACGAGCTACGACGCCGGGTCGAAGGTGGGAGACTTCTCGCCGCGGGCCGCGCGCCGCAATATTTCCTCGTACTGCTCGGCGAGGACGTCCCAGTTGTAGGCGTCGCGGCACCGCGCCACGGCTTTCCGTCGCAGTTCGGCGACCGCCTCGGGATGGTCCAGCACGTAGCGCATCTTGTCGTGCAGATCGGTCTCCGAGAGTTTGTACGTGACGGCGGCGTCCTGCACGGCGTAAGCATTATCGACCGTGTTGAGGGTGAGGACGCAGCAGCCGTGGCCGAGCGCCTTCAGCAGGCCGAGGCTCGTGCCGCCGGGCTGGTTGCCGTGCAACAGCGCGTAGCACCCGAGGTGCAACTCGCGCACGTGGTCCGGGTCGTAGATGGGCCCCGGAAACAGGATGCGCGGGTCCCGCGTTTCGCGGAGGCTCGCCGCATAGGAGCTTTCCTCGGCCTGACCGCCGCCCATGACCAGTTTCTTGTCCGTATCGAGCGCCTCAAACGCCTTGATGATGTGGCGGCAACTGTTCTCCGGCACGTGCCGGCTCAGGAACAGGAAGTAATTGTCCTTCTCGATGCCGTATTGGGCCAGGATTTCCGGGCGCGTGGATTCCGTGTCCACGTTCGCGCCGTTCGGGATGTAGACCGGCGCGCAATCGAACTCTCCCGCGTAATAATCGCTGACGGATTTCGCGTCGATGATGAGTTGATTACACACTTTCGCCGCCATGTACGCCGAAACATAGATGAACCGCTTGGCAAAGGGGCCCCATTTCGCGCGACGCCAGTCGAATCCGTCGGGGTTCAGCACCACCGGGTACCCGAAGACCCTCGGGATGGCACACACGCTCGATATGGCCGGGTTGAAGGCGAGGATCACGTCGGGCTTGACGGCCAGCACGTGACAGCAGGCCAGGAACGAGTGCGTGTAGGTGTCGGTGATGGTGTAGCGGAGGTTGTGAAGCATAATCCGCTTGATCCCGCGGAACTCCGGCAGTCGATCGTCCTCGGTCCCGGTGTAGCGGCAATAGCAGATGACTTCATGACCGCGCGCCACGAGACGCGCGCCGATCTCCTCCGCGCAGGTCTCGAGCCCGCCGTACTTGGCGGGAACCCCGCGTATTCCCAGTATGGCGATGCGCATGCCTTACATCGGTACCCCGGTTATCCATCCGGTGTTTCGCGTCCGCCCGAAACCGTGGCGCCTTCCCCGTCGCCTCCATCCTAACAGAAACGCCGCACATGGGAAAAGCCCCCCGCGCGCCGGTATACTCGACGGGCCGGAAGCGCCGAAATTGAGCGGGTCGGGGCAGAGCGAGTACGAGTACGGGTACGAACAGGTGGCGCGGAGCATATGACGCAGCCTTCCAAGGACAATCTGGCGCTGGATGTGGCGGAATTGCGCCGCCGTCTCGGGCCGGTCAAGGTCGCGCTTATCGAGCAGTGGATTCGCGAGGTGAACGGGCCGTTCGACGCGGCCATCGGCGCGTGCATGCACGCCGAGGCCATCGTCCTCGACATCGGGTGCAGCCGCGGCGACCCGGACCTGCCGTCGCTCGCCCGCGGGCGGCTCTGGGTCGGCGTCGACATGGACCTGCCGGGGCTGCGTGGGAATACCCTGGCCGGCGCGCGCGTCCTCGCGCCGATGCAACGCCTGCCGTTCGCGGACGCCTCCGCGGACGTGATCGTCTGCAAGTGGGTGGCGGAGCACCTCGAACGCCCCGAGACCGAGTTCGCCGAGTGCCGGCGCGTGCTCAAGCCGGGCGGCGCCCTCTGCCTGCTCACGCCGAACGCGAACAGCCTGTTTACCGTGCTGTCGCGGGCCATTCCGTTCCGGCTCAAGCAGGTTTTCAAGGGGCGCTTGTTCGGCGTACACGAGGAAGACACCTTCCGCGTCTATTACCGCGCGAACTCGCGGCGGCGGCTGCGTCGCCTGCTCGGCGGCCTCGGGTTCGTCGAGGAACGTTTCGCGTGGCTGCCCGGCATGTGGACCTTCTTCATTTTCAACGCACCGCTGGCGAAGGCCGTCCGCGCCCTCGAACGCGCGCAGGTCCGCCTGCCCGGCCTTCGCGCGACCACCACCTACCTCATGGGCGTCTGGCGGAAACCGTGACGCGGCCCGGCGCGCGGTCACGCCGAGGGGACAAGCCGCGGATCCACCGCGAACGGCGCGGGCTTGCCCGTCTTGACGCGCCGGAAGTCCGGATGACGCGGATTCAGCAGGTAGTTGTGCTCCTCCGGCACGATGACCGACGGCACGCGAAGCACGACGGACTCCATGCGCTCGGCCCACGCCCGCCCGAGTTGCCGTGCGCCGTCCCGCGCGGGATACGCCCGCCAATCCTTCGGCAGCCACGCCGGCTCGATCGCGCGCATCAGGCTCTCGTCGAAGTCGACCGGGATGCACACATACGCGGGCACACGCCGCGCCACCCCGAGATGCGCGAGCAGTTCGAGCAGCGCCAGCGACCGCGTGCCCGCCGCGTACACCATCGGCGTCCCGGCGGGATTCCAGCGGCCCCCGTAAAGCCGCGCGCCCTCACCCGTGAACGCCGCGCCCGCCAGATGCGCCTGCACGATGCGCCACGCGCGCACCTTCACGAGAAGACCCCGTGCTCGATGCGACCAAGCACGTCCTCGACCTCCCGCGCGCCCGGCTCCGTGTCCGCGTAGGCGAGCGGCGCCTTTCCGCCCAGCGCCGGACACGGCGCGCGCAACCACGCCCGCGCCGTCTCAAGGCTTCCGAGCACCGCCACCGCCCGGTCGAGCAACAACCCGACGCGCAATACCCGCTCCGATTCGTCCGCCTTCAACCGGCCCGCGTTATCCTGCTTCCGCCGTTGCAGCGTCCGCTCCGCGATATTCGTGATCCTGCCGAGCGCCTCGAGCGTCACCCCGAGATTCCGGCCCAGCCGCGCCACCGCCGCCACCGGCATCCCCCGTTTCACCACCGCCACCGCATCCGTCCGCCCCTTCAACTTGAGGCCGAGACTGTCGCCGCGTGCGTGCCGCAGCGGCGGCGAGGCCGCACCGGTCCCCCGCGTCTTCCGCGCCGGAGCCGCTACGCCCGTCCGCCGCACGACCGCGCCCTTCGCGGTCCCCGCGATTGTCCCGCCCGCTCTTCGCACCACGCGCCGTTTCGCCATGATCATCGCGCCTTTCTTTATATAGTGCCAAACTGCGCCTATTATACCGCCATTTGGCGGATACGGCAAGCAGCGCCGTGAATTGTTTGCTGAGGCACGACTCTGGACTGCGCGAGCTTGCTTGCGCTTTTCCTGGAATAACCAACAGCCGCCAAGAGAAAGCGGCGGCAAGCTGCCGCAGTCCAAAGGCGCTATTCCCGGAGTCGGCGGCGGAGCGCGGCGGGATCGGTGGCGGGCGCGGCGCAGACGAAGTTCTCGCAGACGTAGGCGGCGACCTTGCCGTCGATCAGGGTCTTCCCTTCGAGGAGGGGGATGCGTCGCGCGAGGTCGGGCGCGGCGGGGTTGTTCGGGTCGATGAAGGCAATCACTTTGTTTGGGACAAAGGCGTCGTTGACGGCGCGCAGCAGGGCGGCGGTCTCGTCCGACCCCGTGACACCGGCGATGGCGATCTCTTTCGGGGCGTCGAGGAGGAACTCGACGGCGCAGATCATCTTGAGGAAGGCGCGAGGGTACTGGGTCATGGCGTGCGCGTTGCCTTCGAGAAGGCGGCGCGCCTGCTCGTGATAGGCGGGCTTATCCAGCAGCCGCGCGAGGCGCAACAGGGCGAACGCGGCCATCGAGTTGCCGGACGGCTCGGCTCCGTCGTAGGTCGGGCGCGAACGCGCGATGAGATAGGCGTGTTCGTCCGCGGTGAACCGGAACGCACCGGCGGCATCGTCCCAGAACTTCGCGCTCATCGTCGCCGCGAGCGCGTCGGCGGCGTCGATCCAGTCCGCGTCGAACGTCGTTTCGTACAAGTCGAGATACGAATTGGCGGCGAAGGCGTAGTCGTCGAGATAGCCGGGCAGGCGGCTCTCGCCCTTGCGGTGCGTCCGCAGCAGTTGGCCGTCCCGCGTCATCCGTTCGCGCAGGAACCGCCCGGCGCGCTCCGCCGCGTCGCCATAACGCGGCTCGTCCAGGATGCGCGCACCGTGGGAGAAAGCGCTGATCATGAGCGCGTTCCACGACGTGAGCACCTTGTCGTCGAGGCCGGGCCGCGCCCGCTTCGCGCGCGCTTCGAGCAGGTGCGCGCGGGCGCGGGCCAGCGTGTCTTCGAGCGCCTCGACGGTCGTGCCGAGCGCCTCGGCCACGGTTTCCGGCGGCTCAGAGACGTGCGGGATGTTTTGTCCCGCGTGGGCCGGCTCGTGGGACGCGAAGTTGCCGTCCTCGCGAATACCGTAATAGCGAACAAATACGCGACCGGCCTCGGGGCCGAGCAGGTCCATGATCTCGCCGTGGGTCCACAGGTAAAACGTGCCCTCCTCGCCCTCGCTGTCCGCGTCCTCGGACGAGTAGAACGCGCCCTCGGGCGCGCGCAGGTCACGCAACACGTACTCGAGGATTTCCCCGGCGACGCGGCGGTAGATCGGCTTGCGCGTCGCCTGGTACGCCTCGAGATACGCCTGCGCCAGTTGCGCGTTGTCGTAGAGCATCTTCTCGAAATGCGGCACAAGCCACTCGGCGTCCACCGAATACCGGTGGAATCCGCCGCCGATCTGGTCGTACATGCCGCCATAGGCCATGCGGTCGAGGGTGAACGTCGCCATGTGCAGCAGTTCCGCGTCGCCCGTGCGCCGGTGTTCCCGCAGCAGCAGCGCGATACTCGGCGACGACGGAAACTTCGGCGCGCCGCCCCAGCCGCCGTGGCGCGCGTCGAAGGTGCGGCGCAAGTCCGCCGCCGCGTTGCGGACCATGTCGAGCGCAAGTGCGCCCGCCTCGCCGCGCGTTTCCTCGAGTTGCGCCCGGACGTAGTCGGTCAAGCCGTCCGCGCTTTCGCGCACCTCGTCGCGCCGGTGTTTCCAGGCGTCGGCGATCCGCGCGAGCACGGTGGCGAAGCCGGGGCGACCGTACATGTCCACCGGCGGGTAATACGTGCCGCCGTAGAACGGCTTCAGGTCCGGCGTCAGAAACACGCTCATGGGCCAGCCGCCCTGGCCGTTCATGGCGACCACCGCGGCCATGTAGATTTCGTCCAGGTCCGGGCGCTCCTCGCGGTCTACCTTGACGCTCACGAAGTCCGCGTTGAGCAACGCGGCGATCCCCGCGTTCTCGAAGGATTCCCGCTCCATCACGTGGCACCAGTGGCACGCCGAATAGCCGATGGACAGGAAGATCGGCTTGTTCTCCGCCCGCGCCTTCGCGATGGCCTCATCTCCCCAGGGGAACCAATCCACCGGGTTGTGGGCATGCTGAAGCAGATAGGGACTCGTCTCGTGAATCAACCGGTTCGCGGGCTTCTCGGTGGGAGCGGATACCTGGCGCGACATATTGTCAGTCCCTTCGGCGGCGTCCTCTGCCGTGGCACGGGCCGGAACCGCGACGACGAGAACGGGCAAAACGTATATCCACGAGCGCATCATTGCACTTCCGGGGTAACAGCCGCACCCGAACCGGCATTCCTGAGCAAACGGGAACTGCCACAAGCGAGCGAGTCCACCTGCGGCGGATAAATCTTCGAGCCTGTCCTCCGACGTGTCGTCCATAGCTCTAGCGACGAAGGAAGCCTTGGCGAAGGAGGGCGAGACGTGCCTGTCCCCGAGCCCCCAGCACGCGTGGCACGGGCATCTTGCCCATGGTCCTCGATCACGGGCGGGACGCCCGCGCCACGTGAAACACCCTCTCCCCGAGGGAGAGGGTTGGGGTGAGGGTTCCAGATCACGGGCGGGACGCCCGTGCTACCCCGCGCCGGGGCAGAAGCCGTCTTCGCCGTAGTCGCAGCGGTGGTACGCGCCCGCGTTGAAGAATTGGATCGACCGCAGCAACTCCGTGATGCTGATGTGCCAATCCTGCGGCGCGTAGTCGCTGGAATGGGGCGCGCAAGCGTCGCCCGCGCGGGGTTCTGTTCGTAGTCCTGTTCGTAGTCCCGTTTGTAGTCCAGCCTTCAGGCTGTCTTGCCGCGTCACCCAGGCGCGCCAGAGTTTGATGTGTTGCTCCGGTATCTCGGGCAACTTGATCCCGCGCTTCTTCATGTACGCCTCGACCAACGGCGAACGAGTCACTTCCAACGGGTTGACCCAGCCGCGTTGTTCCGTATCCTCTGTGATTCCTCTGTGTTCTTTGTGCCTCTGTGGTGATTCTGCTTCCCGTCCCGGCGCATAGCCGTCCTCGGTCCCCTCGGCGCAACCGTACCCGTGCGCGTTGTAGAACTGGATCACCCGCAGCAACTCGTGCATCGAAATCCGCCAATTGCCGTCGAGGTCCGCGCTGTGGAGGCCCGCCTCGCCTTCGCCCTCCCCCTCGCCGACGACGCGCCGGAAGAACTCGAACGCGCCGATATCGAAGTCAGACCCGTCCCCGCGCGGCTCGGGGCTCCCGTCGAACCCGCGCGGTCGGCCCAGGATATCGAGCGCCGCCTCGGGCACATACGCCCCCGCGTCAATGCACGGCGAGTCCGGTTGAAGGCTGAAATCCCCGTTCTCCGGGTCCACAAACTTCGGATCGAGCGAGATATTCGTCGGCTCGCCCGATACGTCGTTCTCGATGCAGCTATACGTGGCTGTGCTTCCGGCCTCGACCCCTGTCGGCTGCCCGTTCGCGTCCACATTACCCCACACGATACAGTTGGTAATGCTCCCGCTCACCACGCCGGTCGCGGCGGGGTCCGTGGCCTGATTGCCGTAAAGCGTATTGTTGGCAAAAACGTTGCCGTCAAATGCCCTGCCTATGCCGTAGTTCGCCCGACATCCAAGAAACAGGTTGGATACCACGTCGCCCGTATCGTAGATAATCCAGCCGGGACCAGAAATATCCCTGAACAAGTTTCCCTGAATAGGGCCAGCACACGCACGAAGGGCATAACCACGCCTCCCGCTACTGTCAAGAATTACGTTGTTCACAATACGGCCTTGATGGCCCTCGATTGCCGCCAGTCTAAAGCCCCATATTATATTGTTACATATTGGCGTACTAGAGCCATAGAAATTATGTACTGCATGGCCATCATTTTCTGCAATTATGTTGTCGCTAATCATGGGTCCATAGCATTCCGCCAAAGCGTCGCCATTATGATACATAATAATATTTCCACGGATATACCCCGTGCAATAAGACAATGCAACCCCGAATCGTTCCGTACTGTGATTTTCGGTGATCACATTATATTCGATAATCCCGGCGCAGAAATCCATCCCAGCCCCTCCCAGGAGCGGATAGTCTTCAGCGGCTACCCCGTTGCGAGAAATGACGTTCCTACGAACGGTGCCGGCAAAACCGTGTATGCCCCCTCCTTGTTTGGCGAGATTATCCATGATCACATTACATTCAATGACCGGCCACTCTCGTGCAACCTTGGGGTATGCATGGCTACGAATGCCTGCGCCGAGAAAAGCTGAACCCCGAGTGATGGTGAAACCGGCCAAGACACAGGCCTCGCCTTCATCTCCAGTAAAGGTTACAACGCTGCCCTTCCTTCCACCATCCAACACCGTGGTGGTGACAACGTTCGCGTCCAGCGGGTCTCTGGACCTCAAGATAATACTCCTACCACCGAAATCAATGTTTTCGACGTATCGACCCGGCGCAACAATCACTTCGTCGCCGTCAGCGGCTGCTTCAACCGCCTCCTGGACGGTGCTGTACTCCGCAGGTACATGGATAATAAGTGCGGCGGCGTGTTCTGCGAGCGGGAGCATCAGGATCAGCGCACAAAGTCTTTGGTCAAGGTTGCCTGTCCAACACATCCTGCGCATATTTCCTCACTTTTGGAGCCCAGGTGCCAGCCCGTATACTTCCCGTGTAGTCTCGGCGGGCAGTCTCGACTAGTCAAAGGGCCCCTGTCCTGCGGGCCAAGGTGGCCGATAAGTCGGCTGCTCGTAGTCCCGGAATTCTATCGGATGCGACACCGCGGACCTTGGCGACGACGGCAAGAGACGTTCGAGGTTTAGAATATCTGCCTGCACCTCGAGTGAGCCGGCCTGAATATCGAGTTCTTCTAGATCGCCGTCATCATAAGCATTCGCGATTGATTGGAATGCTTCACGAAATTCACTGAATGATGAATAGTAGTACGGCATGTCATCGGCGTCAGGGTCATCGGTGCCCACGAGCACCAGGAACGCCACAGCTGCCTCCCCGTTGCTCAAGGGTATGTAATTTCCGCGAGGATCGTGATGAATCACACTTAGACGTATCCGATGGATCGTCTTGACTCCTCCCCATGTGTCTAGAAGCTATCCCAAAACCTGGTTGAGTAACAAGAGGGCGCATCCGAGATGCAGGTATCCTTGAAAAAGTTGCGTGGATTTTTCCCAGCGAATGCACAGGCGTCGGAAGTTTTGAATCCGGCCAATGGTGCGCTCGACGGTCCATCGACGTTTGTATCGCCGCAGGGGCCGTCCGTCCTGTGTCCTGTTCTCAGGCTTGCGGTTGCTGCGGTTTGGCGCGATCATTTCGATGCCCTGCTCAGCCAGTTCCTCGTCCAGCCG
>JAKQEQ010000075.1 GCA_029556545.1 Candidatus Hydrogenedentota bacterium | reverse complement strand
TCTTGACTCGCATAATCCTGATCCGCGACAGGCGTCATCAGGGCCGCCGTCAATCCCGCACGAAAACGCGGATTCGTGACGGGGTCCGCAAAACCCCAATCTTCCAGCATTTGCGAAAAGCCATCGGGCACGCGGGTGACGACATGGCCTACGACGTCGTTGTCGCCATTCAACGCTATCAATTGTCCCGTGCGCGCGCCGCACGCATCGGCGACGGCGTCGAGCGCGGCGTCCCAGCGGCCCACATCGAACATGGCCTCGAGCAGCAATTGGCGGGCGTGATCGACGCGTGCTTCCGCACCTAGCCTCATCGCAAGTCCATCCAACCGCTCACGTCCCGCCCCAGCCGGTCATCATGCATTTGGATGATGCGCGACCGGTCGCGAAACGCAAGCATGGAGTCAAGTTCGGGGGGGGCCGAGGCGGGCTGAAACCGGATGAGATACGGCGCAACGCGCTGCTCGCATAGCGAGGGACAAGGAGAAGCAGGTATGAAATGGATTTCCGGAATGGCGATGTTCGTCGGAGTGGCGATGGTGGCGTCAACCCCACCAGCGGAGGCACAATCGGGCCGCTGGCTCGACGATTGCCTGCGTGAGTTTCATGACGACCCTCCTAATTCCGCGTACCGTTACACGCACGTGGTCGAGAACCAATGCCACCAGGATGGTCGCAGATATCAAATCCAATACGTCGTTACAAACTCTCGCGGTTCGCGAACTTCGACTGGCCATCTCGGCGAACGTTGGACATATCCCGTCCTTCCCGGCGAAACAGTCGACATTGTCGGATTCCAACAGCGATAAGCCGAATTAATTTCCGCCGTAGCGAAACCGCGCGGCGACGCCGACGGCGCCTTCCACGCCGTCGGCTATCGGCTTCAACCGCGCTTTCAGCTTTTCGAACTGCATGACATTCTCAATGCGCGCATCAAGGAAGGCCCAGGTCGCTTCGTTGTCTTCGCTATCGTCGCTGAACCAGCGCGCGTAAGTGCTGGCGAGCACGCCGGAGAGAATTGCGCGCTTGGAGTAGAAGTTCCCGTCGGTCGAAGTATCGCCGAGCGCGCGCCAGATGTGATCGGCGGTGCGCCAGAGAAGCCGGGCCGCTTCCGGCGCACGGAGCGGGTGGGCGAGCGCCCTCGTCATGGCGCGCGCGGCTTCCTTGTAAGGCTGCTGCGCTTCGAGGCGGACCTGAACCGCCGCACGCACCCGTTGGCGGACCTTCATGGCCCCCAGATCGAGGTCCTCCAGCCGCGCCAGCATTGCGGCGTCGGCCCGGGCGGCGAAGGCGTCGAACAGGTCGAAAGCACCCTTAGGACAAGCCAGAGTGGCCTCACCCTCGGTCATGCCTGCTTCGGTTACCGCCGCCTTGAACGCGGCCTCGGTCCAGCCCTCGCGGGCGGCGTGGGCCGGGAAAACCTCTAAAATCCGGGTCCGGAAGCGGTCTGAGGGGCTATTTGACATGGGGAAAAGCTAAGCCTGACGCGGCCCGCCAGCAATGGACAGCGCCGCGGCCTTTTGCTATCAGCCCGCCTTCGCTTCAGAACGGAGCCGCGGCGCGAGCAGCGCACGCGGCCCGTTGGGTGTTTGGCATTCGGGTTACGGGAGACGGGTCCTGGTACAGATTTTCGTTCGCGATAACAACGTCGATCAGGCGTTGAAGGCGCTCAAAAAGAAGATGCAGCGGGAAGGCACTTTCCGCGAAATGAAGCGTCGCAA
>JAKQEQ010000074.1 GCA_029556545.1 Candidatus Hydrogenedentota bacterium | reverse complement strand
CCCTCACCCTCACCCTCACCCTCGCCCTCACCCTCGCCCTCACCCTCGCCCTCACCTTCGCCCTCGCCTTCCGCGCCGGGATATCGATCGGGGTTCAAGGCGGCCTCGAGGTACTGCACGCGGGCCGTCTCGTAGTCGGCGGCGGTGACGAAGTAGAGGTATTCTTCTCCATTGCTGAATCCGTCGGCGTCGGCGTCGCCCAGATAGCTGAGAAATTGAGGAAGTCGGATGTAGTTCGCGATCTCTGGGGTCGTGATACCGGGCACGAACTCGCCGAATTGCTCACGCAGCATTATGATTAGAATGATGGGCATGAACGAGGATACCTCGTCGCCCAGGGTCATGTATCCGGCGAGCAGGGTGTCGGTGCCGGGCAACAACGTCAACGGCAGCCCGTCCGCGCCGCCAAGGTTCGCCACCATCTGTTGATGATTGCTTTCCCACGCCTGCGCGACGATTTCATGCGTTACGCCGCCGCGCTCGGAGAGATCAACGTTCGGGTCATTCACGCAAGCGGATATCAGCGCGAATTCAACCGCGTCGAGGAATCCGTTGCCTTCGATAATGACGGGCTCGCCGCTCAGGTTGACCGGGCCGTTCAGGTCGCATTCAGCCGGGTCGAAGGACAACCCCACCACTTCTTCCTCGGCATAACGCCGATACGGATAGTAGCTTTCCCACATGTAGCGCATGGCGGCGTCGAAGTCCCCCGCCGCGGGCGGGACAAGGTCCTCGAACGAAAACACCCCGTTCGCCGTAAACTCGCCGTTGCCCGCCCCAGGACCGCCCAGTGGGTTGCTGTCCGCGTCGATAATGCTGTCGTCGTCGTGCAGGATCAGTTGGGGCGATCCGGGCTCCTCATGCATGTTCACCGTCACGAGGTGCACATCGTCCGAGCCGGTCACCGACTCGATGACCGCGCCGGGGGCTGGCCCGTATTCGCGGGTGGCAAGCGCGAAGTCCGTCGCGTCCACGCCCGTGACGGTCTCGCTGAAAGTCACCTGGAACGTGTATTCCGGCGCGGCCCCTTCCGTCAAGCGAATCTCGAGAGCTCGCGGCCAGGACAGCCATTCCAGGTGGAACTCGCTGACGCATCGACGCGCGATCTCCAGGAACCCCTGTTGGGTCGGGTGGCCGAAATCGTCCAGCAGCAGGTCCAGCGGGCAATTCAACGACGGGTCGCCGCCCGGGAACGGATCGTAATCGGGATAGCCCCCCGGCATGGGCAACACGCCGGGCGATACGGGCGGATCCGCCTCCGGCACGCCGTACAGATGCTGGAGCAGTCCGAAATTATGTACGAAGAACACGCGGTCCCGCGTGTCGGCGATGGACTTGATCGCTCGATACAGGTCCACCCACGCCGTCTGAAATCGCAGGAGGTCGATGCCGAGTTCCGCCGCCATGTCATCGGGAAGGTTGCCGTAAGTGGTGCCGCAAAGCGTCACGCGGAGGTCCGGGCGCATGGCCAGGATCGCGTCCACGAGGACGGCAATGTGCCCGGCCACAGCGTCGAAGAGCCACTGTTCGTCCCACTCGGGATGGTCGAGGAAATCCTCCCAGTCCACCTTGCGGTCCGGCTCGCCGGGCAGCACGTTCACGGTCCCCGATAGGAAGTCGTTGGGGCCGAGCGCGACATTCACGATGTCAATCGTCGGATACCGCGCGAGTTCCGCCGCCACGTCCGCGAGAAACTCCGCCTCCTTGTACTCGAACGCCTTGACCCCCATGATGGCGGTTCGCGAACCGACCTCGATGTAGCGATCCAGCCCCGGAAACTCCGGCAAAACCGCCTTGAACGATCGAAACCACCACATGAACGCGTCGTAGCTGTCCCCCACCAACAGAATCCGCGGTATCGGCGCTTCCGTCAATTGCGCGTGGGCCGTGTCCATAATCGGCGCCACCCACGCCAAACCCGCGACGAGAAGCATCACGCCGCTCTTGCATAGCCGCATGTCCATACGCGCCTCCCTTGCGCCATCGCGCGCGCCGGCGGGACGTCCCCCGTCATCAAGGGCAGGCACAGTATACCCGAAAATGACCGCGACTTACGCCAATCCGGGACAGAAACCGTCCTCCGTGCCCTCCTCCAGGCAGTAGCGGTAGCCGCCGGAATTGTAGAACTGGATCACCCGCAGCAATTCCGTCAACGAAATCCGCCAATCCGGGCCGTCCGGCGCGTAGTCGCTGCTGTGGGGCCGGCACGACAGATTCGTGCCCGCTCCGGGCACATAGCCGTCTTCCGTGTCCCCCTGGTCGTCCGCGCAATGGTGCCCGCCCGAGTTGTAGAACTGGATTACGCGCAACAGTTCCGTCAACGCGATCAGCCCGTCCCCATTCTGGTCGGCTGAGTGAATTGCGGCCTGCCCTTCACCTTCGCCCTCACCCTCGCCCTCACCTTCGCCTTCGCCCTCGCCTTCACCTTCGCCTTCGCCTTCGCCCTCGCCTTCGCCTTCGCCTTCGCCCTCGCCTTCACCTTCACCTTCACCTTCACCTTCTCCTCGCCTTCACCCTCGCCTTCGCCTTCACCCTCGCCTTCGCCCTCGCCTTCGCCCTCGCCTTCACCTTCGCCTTCACCTTCACCTTCACCTTCACCTTCACCTTCACCCTCACCCTCACCCTCGCCTTCGCCCGGAATATCGATTGCGGCAAGAAGTTCAGCCTCGGTAATCGTTCCGCTCGCGTCCAGGTCAAAACGGTCAAGCAACTCCTGCGAGAAACCAAGGGGACGTCGTTTCAACTCCATGAGCGTCAGATCGCCGCTCTGGTCCCTGTCCAATCCCTCGAACTCTTCGATCAGAATGACGGCCACGGGCGACATGATTTCCGCGAGACTCAGTTTGCCGTTGTTGTTGAGGTCGAAGTACTCGAAGATTTCAGTCGTCAGACTCGGCATCTTCTCCTGGGCTTCCGCGAGGCTGATCGCGCCGTCGCCGTTCGTATCCGACACATCGAAATCCCACAACAACTCCTCGAGTATAAGCTCAATGTCGGAAGGAACATTCTCGGAGTCGAGCGCCGCCGCGAGGTAGTCTTCCTTATGGCTTGCCTTGCCGCGGCAGGCGTGGTACTCGGTGCGATTGCGGAAACCGTCGGCGTCCGCGTCGCCGTACCATGCGAAGAAGTAGTCGGGGCGCACGTAGTTCATGATATTCGGCATGGTGATATCAATGGGAAAATCTTCCTGGCTCGAAATAAACGCAAGGAGCAGGACGGGCAGAATGACGGAGTCGAAATCGCCGAGGGTCATGAAGCCCGCCATGACGGTGTCCATGCCGGGGAGCACCCGCGCGGCAAGCCCCTCGTCGCCGCTGAGATCCGCCTTCATCTGTCCAAGATTGTGCCCCCAGAGTTCGACGGCGGCCTGATGCGAGACGCCGCCGCGGGCGCTGTGGTCCAAGTCGGGATTGTGCAGACAGGCCCTTATGAGGCCGAACTCGCAGCTCTCGAGCATGGTGTTCCCGCCTATGGTGAGGTCGTCGATATTCACCTCGCCGCCGTTGGCGTCGCACAGGTCGGGATGAAAGCTGAAGTTGTTGAGTTGGTTGAGGTACGGCGTCGACACGAGATCGAAGAATTCGAGCGCCGCATCGAAATTGTCGTCCGCGGGCTCGGCAATCGGCACGTATGCGAACGGACCGCTGTGCGTGAAGACGCCGTTCCCCGCGCCGGGACCGCCGATCGGATTGCTCTCGCCATCCACGATGCTGTCGTCGTCGAGGAGTTCAAGGCGTATTGCCTCGGGATCGGCGTCGACAGCCACCGTCACGAAATACTCCGCCCCCGCGCCGGTCACATCGATCACCGTCCCCTTGGCATGCCGCTTCTCCGCCCACACGGAGAAGTCGCTTGCATTGACGCCGCTGAGCGGCTCGCTGAACGTGACCTTGAACACGAACTCCGACGCGGGCCCGCCGACGGGCAGTATCTCGATCGCCCGGGGCCACGACAGCCACTTGGCGAAAAACTCGTCCATGCAGCGCCGGGCGATGTGCTCGTAGCCCACTTCGGTGAGGTGAATGTCGCCGTCGATGAGGGCTTCGGGCGGCGCCAGGTAGCGCGGGTCGCCGCCCGGCCAGGGATCGTAGTCGGGATAACCGCCGGGATACGGCACGGTGTACGGCGGCAGCGCGGGCAGCGTGCCGCCTTGTTCGTCGGGCACGGCGGGCGTGCCGAAGTGATACTGCATCAAACCGAGATTGTGGACATAAGAGACGCGGTCGCGCGCGTCGGCAATCGCCTTCTTGTAGGCCTCAAAACGAACGAACGCCATCTGGCCGACTTCAATCGGGCAGTCGTCGCGCTGGCGCCCGCTGAACGTATAGCTATAGATCGCGACCCGGATGTCCGGCCGCATGGCGAGAACGAAATCGACAACCTGCGCGATGTTGGTCTGTATGGCCGTGAAGAGCCCCTGCTCCTGCGCGGGCGACATCGTGGGCTTCCAGCGATCATGGCCGGGCAAGCCGCGCAGAAAATCGTTTCCGCCAAGACTGATCGCCACCACGTCCACCGTCGGGTGTTCCAGCAGTTCCTGCTCGATAAGCGCCAGCCCCGTCTCGAGGTACTCGTTTGTGCGCGCGCCCATAATCGCAGTCCGGTAGCCCAATTGAACATACTGATCGAGGCCCGAATACTCGGGCATTACCGTATCGAACGACTTGAGAGCCTGCACAAAGCCCGCCCAACTGTCACCCACCATCAGGATGCGCGGCACGGGCATGCCGGGCGTGTAGCCCGCCTCGGCGACCGCGGACACGGCAAGAACCGCAAGAAGGGGAAGGATGAACCGGGCATAAGACCGTAACTGCATGGCAACTCTCCTGCCGATGGAGCCCCCGAATACTACGCCCAAACGTATTGCAGGATCACTATAAGCCATGAATTCAAGAAAATCAAATGTTCCGACTCCACCGAAGGGATCGACGGGATTAACAGTATGGACAAGAGGAACGGAATGGCCAAGAAGCAACCGTTCCCCGCCCGCGCGGTCCACCCGGTCCGCCTCGCGCGAACCTTTGACCCACAGCGGTGTCTGAGAGAGAATGAGCGGGTGTTCGAGCCCGAGAGGAGAACCGAACCATGTCGAAGAAAAACCTGTTGTTGGCATTTCTGGCGGGAGCGCTGATTCTCGGCGGTCTCGTGGACGGCGTATCGGGCCAGTCGCCCACGCACTGGCTGGACCGTGAGGGAATCTGGATCGAGCGCGGGGATACGGGGATGCGCGTGCATTACGCGATCACCAGCCCCGGGTCCCGCGCGGTCGATCGGGACCTGCGGTTTCGCGTGGCGGACTTGAACGGCAACGAGTTGCTGGCCAAGTCCGCGCGGATTTCCGTGCCGCCGGGGCGCAGCGAGGCCGTGATCGACGTTCGCGGGTCCGTGCCCGAGGCGCGCGTGCCCGAATGTTTCCTCGAGTACCGTCTCATCGCGCCCGGCGCCGAGGAGCGCGCCGCGATGCGACTTATCGACGTCCTGCCGCAACTCGAAACGCGGCTGATCGCGTCGCGGGACTTCCTCGCGGGAAGCCGGGCGTCGGTCCGCATCGTCGCGGTGAACCACGCCACGGGGCGGCCCGCCGCGAACGCGCGCGTCGAGTTGCATCTCAAGAACGACGCCGGGGAACGCAAGTTGCTCACCGCAACGACCGACGCGCAGGGCACACTCGAAGAACGCTTCGAGGTCCCCGGCGATATGCAGGGCCGCGCGGAACTCATCGCGCGGGTCGCGGCCCCCGGCCTCGGCGAGGATGCGATCACGCAGGCCGTTACCATCCAGCGCAAAACGAAGATACTGCTGACGACCGACAAGCCGCTGTATCAGCCGGGGCAGACGATCCATCTGCGCGCCCTCAGCCTCGACATGGCCGTGGGAAGACCGGTGGCCGATCGCGATCTGGTTTTCGAGGTCATGGACGCGAAGGGCAACAAGGTCTTCAAGAAGCCGGTGCAAACGGACGCCTACGGCATCGGATTCGCCGATTTCCAGCTTGCGACCGAGGTAAACCTCGGGCCGTACATCGTGCGCGCGCTGCTCGACGACGTCACGACGGAGAAACAGGTCACCGTCGATCGGTATGTGCTGCCCAAGTTCGAGGTCAAGGTCTCGACGGACCGCGCGTACTACCTCCCGGGCGACACGCTCAAGGGCGAGGTGCAGGCCGACTACTTCTTCGGCAAACCGGTGGCGCGCGGGAAGGTGACCGTCACGGCGTCGAAATTCGAGATCGAATTCACCGATTTCGCGACGCTCGAAGGCATGCTTGACGAGAACGGGCATTGGACCTTCGAGACGAAGATCCCGACGTACTTCGCGGGCACGCCCATCGAGCAGGGCCAGGCCTCCGTGCGGCTCGAAGCCGTCGTCGTGGACACGGCGGACCATCGCGAGGAAAAGGTGGTCATGAAGTCGGTCGCCGCCGCCGCGCTCAACATCCATGCCGTGCCCGAGGGCGGCGCGCTGCGCCCGAACCTCGAGAACCGCGTCTACCTGCTCGTGACGTACCCCGACGGGTCCCCGGCGCAGGGCGCCGCCGTCACGGTACACGCGCCCGGCGCGGCCGCGCCCGTAAACCTCCAGACGGACGCCGTGGGAACGGCCATGTTCACCGTCACGCCGCGCGACGCGCACAAGGCCATGACGCCGGTGCAGGTCCGCGACCGCGAGGGCCGCGCGGCGGATCACACCTTTACCTTCGACGTCGCGCGCGGCGTGGACAGCCTGCTGCTGCGGACCGATCAGGCGTTGTACAACGTAGGCGACACCCTTCGCGCGGACGTCTTCGCGACGAAACCGTCCGGCACGGTCTATTTCGACCTGATTCGCGACGGACAGACCATGATGACCCGCGCGGCGGACCTCGACGCCGGCCGCGCGACACTCGAACTGGACCTCGACGCGACGCTGTCGGGCAGCGTCGTCCTGCAGGCGTACACGTTCACGCCCGGCACCGACCTCCTGCGCGACGCGCGGCGCGTGTACGTGAACCCGGCGGACGCGCTGCGGATCGCCGTCGCGTTGGACGCGGAGACGTACCGGCCCGGCCAAGAGGCGACGCTTCAATTCACCGTGACCGACGACGCCGGACGCGGCGCTGCCGCGGCGCTGGGCATCTCGATTGTAGATGAGAGCGTCTTCGCGTTGCAGGAAATTCACCCGGGCCTCGAGAAGATTTATTTCACGCTCGAACGCGAGATCATGAAGCCGCGCTACGAAATCCACGGATTCGAGCTGGACACGCTGATCAAGGAGCCCGCCGCGTGGCGTCCCGAGCAACAGCAGGCCGCGCGCGTGCTTCTCGCCTCCGCTCCCGACCTGCCCCCGCCCCCGGTCCGGGTCAACACCTTCGCGGAAAAAGAGGCCGCGGCCAACCGCGCCATCGCCGAGCGCATCCGCAAGGACGTCGAGCACATCCAGAAAGCCGTCACGAAGCTGATCGATGATGAAAAGGGCGCACCGAAGGACATTTTGAAGACCCTGTTGCGCAAACGGCTCGTGCGCGAAAACGAGTTGCTCGATCCCTGGGGCAACCGCTACGAATTCGACTTCAGCGGCGTACAGGAATGGGGCGGTCATTTCACCATGCTGTCCTACGGCCCGGACGGCGTAAAAGGCACCGCGGACGACATCGGCCCCGAGACGGCGTGGGGACGGGAGTTGCTCGACCTCAACGGGGTTGGGCGCGGCGGCGCGGACCTGATGGTGGGCCGGCCCATGGCCGTGCGTCAAATGAAGATGTTCGCCGCGGAACCCATACCCGCGCCCATGATGGCCGAAACGGCCGCTGCGCTCGACGGAGCCGACGCACTCGGCATTCCGGAGGCCGCGCCGGGCGCGCCGGTGCGCGTGCGCGAGTACTTCCCCGAAACGCTGCTCTTCGAGCCCGCCCTGATCACCGACGCGCGGGGCCGCGCCACGCTGCCGCTCACGCTGGCGGACAGCATCACAACATGGCGCATGACCTCGATGGCCAACGCGGCGAACGGCGCCCTCGGCAGCATGGACGCGCCCATCCGTGTGTTCCAGGATTTCTTTGTCGATATCGACCTGCCCGTCGCGCTCACGCAGAACGACCGCATATCGATCCCCGTCGCGCTCTACAACTATCTTGAAACGGCGCAGGACATTCGCCTCGCCTTCGAGGCCGCGCCGTGGTTCAAGCTCGACGGCCCCGCCGAGCAGACCATCCGCCTCGCCCCCGGCGAGGTCACGTCGCGGTATTTCCCCATCGAGGTCGTCGAACTGGGCAAACACAAGATGACGGTCCACGCCCACGGATCGAAGCTGAGCGACGCCATCCGCCGTGAAATCGAGGTGCTGCCGGACGGCGAGAAGCAGGAAGTGAGCTTCAGCGACCGGCTTGACGGCGCGGTGACGCGGACCATCGCGATTCCGGCGGACGCCGTGCCCGGCGCGAGCAAGATTCTGGTGCGGGTGTATCCCGGCGTGTTCACACAGATCGTGGACGGCCTAGACAGCATGCTCCAGATGCCCTTCGGCTGCTTCGAGCAGACGACTGCCGTCACCTATCCAAACATTCTCATCCTGCAGTACCTGAAGGCCACGGAGCAGATCAACCCCGAAATCCAGATGAAGGCCGAGGGCTTCATCAACGCGGGCTACCAGCGGCTCCTGGCCTACGAGGTGGACGGCGGCGGCTTCTCGTGGTTCGGCGACGCGCCCGCGAACAAGGCGCTCACCGCCTTGGGCGTGAAGCAGTTCTACGACATGGCGCAGGTCCACGAGGTGGACCCAGAGGTGATCCGGCGCACGCGCGAGTGGCTGCTGCGGCAGCAACAGGACGACGGCTCGTGGAAACCGGACGAGAGCTACCTGCACGCGGAGTCGTGGCAAGACATCCAGGGCAGCACGCTGCTGGTGACGGCCTACATCATCGAGGCGCTGCTGACCAGCGGCGATCCCGACGCGCGGGCGGATAAGGCCATCGGGCATCTGCGCGCCAACTGGAAGGATACGAAGGACCCCTACACGCTTGGTCTCGTGGCCAACGCGCTCGCGGCGTGGAACGCGAAGGACGCCTTCACCGCGCAGGTGCTCGAAACGCTGCACGGCCTGCGCAAGGAAGACGACAAGACGGCCCACTGGGAAAGCGACGTGAAGACGGTCACCTTCTCGCACGGCGACGCGGCGAATATCGAGGCGACGGCCTTGGCCACGCTGGCCTTCCTGCGCGCGGGCAAATATCCCGAGACGACGACGAAGGCGCTGACGTATCTGATCCAGAAGAAGGACGCGAACGGGCGCTGGGGCTCGACCCAGGCCACCATCCTCGCGCTCAAGGCGCTGACGGTCTCGCTCGGCAGCCAGACTCAGAAGGCGGACGCAACCATCGCCGTGGCGATCAACGGCGACGAAGTCGCGCAACTGCGGGTGACGCCCGCGGACTGCGACGTCATGCGGCTCGTGGACCTCGGCGAACAAACGCGCGCCGGAGAGAACACCGTGAACCTGGCGTTCTCGGGCGAGGGCGCGATGCTGTATCAGATCGTGGGCCGTTACTACACCCCCTGGAGCGCCAAGCCCCTGGTGCGGGACGTGCTGAAGATCGACGTGACCTATGACAAGACCGCGCTCGCCGTCGACGACACGGTCACCGTTTCGGTCAACGTGACGAACAACGGGCCGGAGACCGCGAACATGGTCATCGTCGACCTCGGCGTGCCGCCGGGATTCCAGGTAATGACGCCCGACCTCGAAAAACTCGTCGCCGACAAGGTCATGCAGAAGTACGAGTTGACGGGGCGGCAGATCATCACCTACTTCGAGAAGATCGCGGGCGACGCCACGCTCGAATTCAGCTACACGATTCGCGCGAAGTTCCCGCTGCGCGCCCAGACGCCGCCGTCGCGGGCATATCAGTACTACAACCCGGAGGTAGCCGCGGACGCCCAGCCGGTCACGCTGGTGGTGGAGTAAAGGCGCGGCGTGAGGGCATCCCGGCCCGGCCAATGGAAGGAGCACGGGCGGGATGTCCACGCCGGCGCCCTGTGCGTCGGGTTGCACATGCGATAGCCCCGAAAGCGCGGCGAAGCGCATTGCGGTCACGCCGACCGCGCGGTCACGGTTGCTGTTGCAGGAGGGCTTCGCGTTCCGCCTCGAGTTGTTGGACGATGTTCGGGGGCAGGTAAGGCACGTCGAGGAGGACGTCGTATTCCTGGAGCGCCTCGGGAATCTGGCGGTTCCGTGCGAGCGCCTGCGCGCAGGCGTGCCGCACATCGGGCATGTCGGGGAATCGGACCAGCAGGTCGCGCAGAAGGTTGATGGCCTCCGGCATACGGCCCATCCGCTGGAGGGTGTCGGCCCACTGCATCCCGCCGACGGCGACGTTCTCGCCCTCGAGGCATTGCATGGCGCGGGGATACAACCCTTCGGCGACGGGGTACTGCTCGATGCCGGCCAGTACGATGGCCAGGTTGAGCCACGTCATGCACAGCGGGACATCGCCGTCCTGCGCGGCCACGGCAGCCTCGAGGAGAAGCTGTGCGGCCCAAGTCAGATGCACCGCGGCGAGGCGCGCGTTATCGGGCGGGTACTCGCGGAACTGGCGCAGGAGCGTTTCCGTCGCGACTTCGAGCGCAACGGGACCCTCTTCAAGAACGTCATTGACCGCGCGCACGTAAGCCAGCGGCGTCAGCCCGTTCTCGAGCGCGGCCCGACAAGACGTCGTCACCGTTTCCTTGAGCGCGTCCATGCGATCCTGCTTCCGAGCGAAATTCGCGTAATTGGACCAGACGTCCGGGCGGTCCGGGGCAAATTGCACCGCTTGCTGATACGCGGCGTCGATGATCGCCGGGTCCACCGGCGGCTGCTGGGACTCCTGAATTTCCGCAAGCAGAAGATGCGCCACGGCCAGCGCAGGATGCGTCAAGACGCCGGTCTCCTTGACGCGCCGCACGGCCTCGCCCAGGCACTCCTCGAAAAACGCGAGCCGTTTGCGACGGTGCGCGTATTGCGCGAACGCCGTCCATACGGAAGCTTCCTCGGTTCCATAGCGCGCCGCGTTCGCGAAGGCGGCCTCGGCCCGCGGGAAATCCCTGCTCTCGGTCGCGAGTCTGGCCAGCGCCATGTAGCCCTTGGCGACGGCGTCATGGCGCGGCGGGTCGAGGTTGGCGATGTGCGCTATCATCATCGTAAGCGTGCTTTGGAGGCGCTCCGACGGTTCGGCGCGCATGGCGAAGTCGAAGAACACATTCCACAGCGCCCCATCGCCCGGATTGGCCTGCGCCGCGCGCACGAGCGCCTCCTCCTCGCCCTCGAGGTCGCCGAGGACGTCGCGCACCTGCGCCAGGAATCGGTACAGTTCGATGTGGTTCTTCGCGCCGAGTTCGATGGCGCGCTCGAAATGGGCCTCGGCGGCGCGCCACTGCTCCTCGATTTCGACGCGGTCCGCGGGCGGGTCGCGACGCGCCAGGCTCTGGGCGCGCAGACACAGGATGCGCGCTTTCAGTTCCTCCGCAATCGGGAAGTACGGACACAATGCGATCATGCGATCGGCGTGACGGGTCGCATCATCGAGCAATCGGTCCGGGTTCGCCGTCGGCGCGGCTTCTCCCGGCTCCTGATTCATCTCCGCCTCCGCCTGCGCAAGCCGGGTCCCGACGAGACGGGCAAGCGTCGGCACGTGATAGGGATTGCGCTCGAGGGCGCGCTCGAGATGCCGCACGGCCTCGTCGTAGTCCTGCACGGCTGCCAGCGTCGCCCCGATCCGCCCGGCGAACTGATGATTCCACGGCGTAAGCCCTTCGCCCCACAGAAAGGCGGACACGGCGGCGTCCCGCTGCGCCGTCACGTAGGCCGCCGCCTTCTGCGGATCCATCTCTCGCTGTTCCTCGGGCGGGGCGCTCAACACCTGCAACAACTTGTAGTGGTGCTTCAACCCGCGCTGGTTCTGCAACTCCGCAAGGAAGCCGCGCCCGCCCCACAGCACGATAAGGACCGCGGACGCCGCCACGCCCAGCCGCCACGCCGTGCCGGCGAGCGCGGGCACACGGCCCGGCGCCGCCGCGGCCGGCGCGCGCGCCCAGAGTCCCTCGAGCGCGCCCAACATCAGAAACAAAATCGACGCCGAGACGGGCACGCGCAGGTTGAATCCAAACAGCCCGTCCACCAGAAAGGTCAGGAAGAGCGCGGCAAAGGCATAGCCGAGACGCCGTCGCGTCCGAGTCGCCGCGGTAAAGGCCGTCAGAAGTCCAAAGCACGTCGCCAGCAGGAGCACCGCGAGGTAGAACCCGGCCGCGGGCAGCCCGGCATCCACCGCGACCTCGAAGATATCGTTATGGACATGCGCGTTCAGCCGCTGTTCCTGAGCGAACCATTGCTGCTCGAACGTTGTCCAGTACTTCGGCGTCGTGATGGCGAATACGCCCGGCCCGTGGCCCAGTAATGGATGCTCGCGGACCATTGCGGCCGCGTTCAGGTACCCGTTATACCGCAGGAGCAGCGAACTGTCGAGCGGCAATGCCACGCCGTTGCGCGCCTTGTTCTGCGCCATGTAAAGCCCGCCCGCCGCGACGCCCACGATTGCCGTCACCACGATGGCTGTCACCACGCGCTTGATCGCGCTCGAGAAGACCAGACCGGTCCCGCGCGCAACCAGCAGCAGGAGCACAGCGGCGGCAAGCCCGATGATGCCGCCGCGCTGCCCCGTGAAGTAGAGGTGCACCGCGAACAACGCGGCCAGCGCCCACGTCCATCGCCCTCCCCGCTGTAGTCCGAGCGCCACCGCCATGATAAGCGCCAGCACCAGCGTATGCGCCGCGTAATTCGGATTGCCGAAGGTGCTGGGCAGATTCGTGTAGATGTCCAGGTCGCGGTCCGTCCACGGGAATGGATCCAGGCCGAACTTCTGACACAGCCCGTACACGGCGGCCAGCGCCACTGCAATACAGAGTACGCGCATGAGCGCGAGCACTTCCGACTCGAGCGTATACACCTGCGTCGCTACGAAATAGAGCAGGAAGAGCGCGCCGAAGAACGCGAGTTCGGTGACGCTGTAGCCCGGATAAGGAGAACGCAGCGTGGCCGCGCCGTAGCAGATGAGCATGCCCAGGAGCACCTCGAGGGCGATGCGCGGGCGGCGCACCGGCACGCCGAAGCGCCACGTCGTGGCCAGCCACGCCACCGCCAGCGATGCGCTGAACAGCGCCAGCAATAACCGCTTGATATCGCCCGCGGGATCCGGGGTCCACGGCGTCAGCGCCAGCACAAGCACAAAGAGATACGCCGCGATGGCGCAGCGAAACCAGCGATGCGTCTTCGAGATTCGGCCCTCCGGCTCCATGACACGGCTCCTCTAACACAAGCTGCTTCAGAATCCAGCGACGGGCTCGACGCACGCGGGAAACACAACGTCCGAGCGCTCACCCCAAAGCACGCATGCTAGCACCCCCGCCACGGGTTTGGCAATTCCAGGCATGCACGCGCTCGCGCCCTGAAGGGCGCGCTCCAAACCCGTTCGGAGTGCGGGCTTCAGCCCGTGTCCTGCGCCCTGAAGGGCGCGCTCCAAACACCACACCGCTTCACCCCCACGTGGCCATCCACCGCACAAACCAGATGAGCGCGAATACGCACACCCAGAAGAACGCGAATCCGGCTAGCCCGATCTTTGTCGGCACGGGAATCTCGAGGTCCGGGTGCGGGATGAGCTTGCGCGGCGCGGGGGGCGTCACCCCGGGCGGCAACGTGAACGGCTCGGCGGTGTGCGGCTCATTCTCCTGGACCGGCGTGCGCAGGCAGGCATACAACCGATCGAGCTTGTGCGCCGGCACGCGCGGCGTGACCAGACTCACCGCGATACCCATGCCGAAGCCGCCGACGAGATACGCGCACATCTGCCACGCCACGCGGAACTGCCCGTCCCAAATCATGTATTCCGGAAGATGCGTGACGGCCCATCTGTTGAAAGCCGGCAGACTCGTCGCGACCAGCACCGCAAAGCTGGTCAGCGTGGCGGCCCAGGCCCCGGCCACGGTGGTCCGCCGCCAGAACAGCCCGAGCCAGAACGCCGCGCCCATCATGGCCTGAAGCCTGAAAAACCATTCGAGGCCGGAGGGCACGTCCGAGACCATCACGGCGAAGGCGATGCTGCACGCGACGATACACAACGACGCGATGCGCCCCACCGTGACATAGTGGCTCTCGGGGCGGTCTCGGACCAGGAAACGGCGATACAGGTTCTGGGTAAACAGGCCCGAGGTGGACACCATGAAGGCGTCGCACGAGGACATGACCGACGCCAGCAACGCCGCCAGGAAGAGGCCGATCAAGCCCGGCATGACCCGAGGGAGTAACTCCCGCGCCATGTTGCCGTAAACAAGATCGGGGTCGGTCGTCGCCATGGCCGGCATGGCGACCGCGCAGAGACCCACCAGCATCCAGGCCACCGTGCAGAGCCGCTTGAGCAGGTTGCCGCCCGCGAAACCGACCCGCCCGTCCATCTCGTTGCGACCCGCCGCGCACACGCCCATGATGTGCGGCTGCGTGACGATGCCGATCAGGGCGTTTATGGCAAACAGCGTCACGTGAAACCCGTTGATCTCGCCCGGAGCCACCAGGCTGAACATTTCCGGATCGGCGATGCGCTCGCGCAAGCCCGTGAAGCCGCCAACCACATGCAGCGCGAACGGCAGCAGGATGAAGGAAAGCACAATCGTGAGCATGCCCTGGATGAAGTCGGTGACGATGGCCGCGCCCAGCCCCCCCGCCATGCCGTAGGTCACGTACAGGGCGGTCATCCCAAGAATGCCCGCGAAGCGCGGGATCGCCCCGCCGGTCAACGCCTCGATCATTGCGCCCGCGCCCAGGCTGACCACGCCGATGTTCACCGTCAATGTCAGGATGCCCACCACGGTGTATAGCCCGGCCACGCCGCCGTCGTAGCGGGCGTCGAAATAGTCGCCCGTCGTCAACGCGCGCATCCGCCGGAACACCGGCGCGATAATCCAATAGAACGGCGTGCAGAACAGCCAAAGCCATTGATACCAGATGCCCGAAATCCCGTTTGTAAACGTCTTCGAGGATACGCCGACGGCGTCATTGCCGCTCGTGCCCGCGCCGAAACTGAAAAAGACCATGAAGGTTTTGCCGAATCGGCGGCCCGCGATGAAGAAATCCGAGGTGTCCCGGACTTTTCTGGCGGTCCAGACCCCGAGCAGGGTGATGCCGACCAAATATGCAGCCAAGGCCAGCCAGTCCCAAAGACCAATTCCCAACATATACGGATTCCCTCTGCCAGCGCGACGCTCCCGATGGGTCTCCGCATGGTAGACGGGCGCTGACGGCCTGTCAACCCGGCGCGCAATCAGCCCGGAACATGGTATTATGGTGTCTCTGAACGCGAAGGGTGTTCTCGGGAATAAACGGTTAGCGGCGCGGTCGCGCAACGGCGCGCGCGGCGCGGTTCGGGCGTGTTTGATGCCGGGCCGGACGGCGCGGTATAACGACGCCGCGTCTTGAGGTGAAAGGGTTAGGGTATGCGAAGCTGGGTGATCGTCGTGCTTGTGGCGGCCTTGGTCATCGAAGTGTGGGCTGCCTTTCGCATCAACCATGACGTGCCGTTCGAAATCGACCCGAGCGCACGCGCCAGCGCGCTCGCAAGACTCGAGCAAGGCGATCTCACCATCGGCGATCAACTTGCGGCCCGCGCGCGCGCCCTCGAGGAGGCCCGCTCCGCGCAGGTCCCAATGCCGGACCTCGGGATTCGCATGGTCCGTGGCGTCGTCACCAAGGGCGGGCGACCCGCTCCCGGCGTAGCCGTCTCGCTTGATTTGCGCCCCCTGGCGGACGGCGTCAATCTCGACGGCTACCCTTCGTTGCCCTGGCCGGTTACGCCTTGGCGCGCACAGACCGACGATCGTGGCTATTTCGAGTTCAAGCACCTGCCGAAAAGCGACTTCATCGTGCGGGCATGGAGCGCGCAGCAACTCGCGATCACCGCCGTGCTCTTCGACGAGACACACCTGGTCTGGGACGGCGTGCTCGAGTTGCGGCCCGCGCAGGTGCTCGGCGGCGCCATCGTCGATGCGGAAGGCGCGCCCATCGCCGACGCGATGGTGTTCCCGTGCCCCGTCGATACTACGTCCGCTTCCTGGCTCTCGTTTCTACCCGAGACAACCGACGCCACAGGCCGGTTTCTCTTTACGCACGTGCCGGATACCTGCAAATTCATCGTGAACGCCCCCGGCTACGGCGCCTGGGTTTCCCAGGCCATCCACGCGGGAACGACGAACGCCGTTATCTCCGTCGAACCAAGCGGGGGGGTGGCGGGCGTACTGTCGCATGTCCAGGAAGACCGCCCCGCCGCCAACTTGCCGGTCCGGCTCGAGGCCATCACCTATCCGCTGATGACACGGCGGACCAAGACCGACATTAACGGCGAGTTCACGTTCGCGAACCTGCCCGCCGGCGTGTATCGCGTCGCGCTGGACACCGACCGCTTCGCCTTTGCCTCCGGATCGCCGTGCATCGAAATGCGCGCCGGCGCGGGCGGCGTCGCGCGACAGACCCTCGAGGTGATGCGCGCCGAGTTCGCCCGCGGCCGGGTGACCGACGAGACCGGCGCCGGCGTCCCCAACGTTACGGTCATGGCCCGGACCGCCGCCTCGAGCATTCAAGCCAAGACGGATTACGCCGGGTATTACCAGTTGCGCGGGCTCGTTCCGGGGCAATACCGCGTCGCGGTGCGCGACGCGGCGGGTTTCGCCATCGAGGCCGTTCCCGCGCCAGTACTGGCGGTGCAGCCGGACCGCGACGCCGTCGGCCCCAACTTTGTCCTGAGACCCGGCGCGGGCAAGGGCCGCGTTACCTTCCACGCGGTCGCCGCGGACAGACGCCCTCTCGAAGGAGCCGCCGTCTTCTACGTCGTCGAGCCGGTCGAGGGCGAAGACGGGGCGGACGTGCTGCGGGGCGCGGCGCTGACCGACGCTTCGGGGCAATTCACCCTCGAAGAGGTTCCGCGCGACTGGCGGTTTCGGGCCTACGCCTCGACCGGCGTGCAGGTCAGCGCACTGACCGACTGGGCCAGCCTCGGCGGGCGGACGGAAGCGACGGTCGCTCTCGTCGTGTCCACCAAAGCCGCGGAACGACTTCCCGAAATCCTGGCCGCGCTGCACCCGTAATTGGGCCGCTTCACGGCACGAAGGGGCGGTCATAGCGCCCGAGGATGCGCGGCCCGTCAATCGTGACCATCCACGGCGTATCGGAAGGATACGCCGCCCAGCGGACGTGGCCGTCCATGTACAGCACGTTCATTCCCGCAGGCACGTGGCCCGATCCCGCGATCTGGGGCGTGAGGTGGTCCCACATCATGGGCACAAGGCTTTGCGCAATCGCGGTGGCGCCCGGATTGTTTACGTCCGTAATCATGAACCGCTCGATGCCCTCGCGAAGCCGGTAGATCGTGTCGCCGTCGCCCACTTGCGTCCCCGCCAGGGCGGCGGAAACCACGAAGTCTTCGTCCGAGGCCGCGCCGTCCGTGTCGATATTGGCCTGCGCAAGCTCGCCGAGCGGCGTGTTCTTGTAATCCGGCTTCTCGAACCGTCCGCCCGGGCCGGTTCCCGCGGCGCCCGCTTTCGGCCCAAGGATATTCACGGAATCCATAAACAGCCAGCCCGTGTAGTTGTATGGCGCTTTCACCAACTCCGCGGGCTCGATGAGCCCGTTGCGATTGCCGAGGAGTGCGCCATCCTTGCGCGTGCCCTCGTCATAGCGTTGCAGCGGGGTCACGCTGCCGTCACCATACCAGGACGGGCACCAGACTACGTTGAGATCGGTAAGGTACTCGGGACTCAATGAAGGCCCGTTGAAAATCATTGTGTCCGAGAGTCGACCGAATACATCGCGGATCATCCGGGGCGGAAACCGCCGGCTCGGTTCTTCGCTCGCATACATCTTCAGGGCGATGCCGATCTGCTTCAGGTTATTCGCGCACGAGGCCCGCCGGGCCGCTTCCCGCGCGCGGCCCAGCGCCGGAAGCAATATCGCCGCCAAAATTCCGATAATGGCGATCACCACCAACAACTCGATTAGCGTGAACCCTCGCGCCGTACTGCTTACGCGCTTCATGGCAATGTCCCCCGACTCATCAGGACGCTGACGTAATCCAAAGTCTTCTTTTAGCACTTCCGAGGAGCGTCCCACAAGAACGTATCGCCGCGAATTTCGGAAAGCCTCCGCGAAGGGTGTACTATGCGTCGTGGCCGGAGAAAGCGGTCGGTACATCGAGGACTTCCGCATGAACTTGCCTGAACGAGAAATCGTCGTCGTTGGCAGCGCCAATATCGACCTTGTCACGCGCGTGCATCGCTGCCCCAAGCCCGGCGAGTCGCTCATCGGGCGCTCCTTCATGACCGTCACGGGCGGCAAGGGCGCGAATCAGGCCGTCGCCGCGGCGCGACTCGGCGCGAAGACGACGTTTATCGGATGTGTAGGCCACGACGCCTTCGGCGCCATGCAGCGCCAGGGGCTCGCGGACGCCGGGGTGGACGTCACCTATCTCAAGACCCACCCGACGGAACCTACCGGGACCGCCGTTATCCTCGTAGCGGACGAGGGCCAGAACGCAATCGTCGTGACGCCCGCCGCGAACTCCGGCCTGCTACCCGAGGACATCATCGAGATCGAGCCATTGATCGCCGGCGCGGACGCCGTCCTGCTGCAACTCGAAATCCCCTTGATCACCGTCGAGAAGACGCTCGATATCGCGCGCAAGCACAGCGTACTGTCGGTCCTCGATGCTGGACCCGCACAGGCCGTTCCGGCGGCCCTGCTCGCGAAGGCCGACCTCGTCTCGCCGAACGAAACCGAGGCCGAGGCCCTGACCGGAATCGCCGTGGCGTCGCTGGACGATGCCCGCAGGGCCGCCGAGCAACTCCGCGCGGCGGGCGCCCCCGAGGTAGTCATGAAACTCGGCGCGCGCGGCGCGCTTTACCTCGGCGACGAGGAAATCTACGCCACCGCCTTCAAGGTCGAGGTTGTTGACACCACCGCTGCGGGCGATGCATTCACCGCCGCCCTCGCGCTGGCTTGGAACGCGCTGCCCAAACGGCCCGCGCTCCGTTTCGCCAATGCCGCGGGCGCCCTTGCCGCCACCGTCCCGGGCGCGCAACCGTCCATGCCGCATCGCGACGCGGTGCAACGCCTGCTGGATCAAGTAGCCTCGTAACGGCGTCGACGGGGCCTAGCTGACAACTGTCCGTTAAGATCCTTTACTTACCGGTCGGTCATTCGCTATGATTAGGAACGTCGGCGGGAGCGTAGGCCCGCCGGTCGGGGCTGTTTTTGGAAGAATCGGGGTGTTACCGGAGGGAACCAGTATGCGCGGACTTATCATTGGTGCACTTGCACTCACACTCATGGCATCGGCCCTCGCCGACTTGCAGAATGTCGACATCGGTGGCGAAATCCGCATTCGGGGCCGCTACTTCGGCAACGGCGTAACTACCGGCATCGGACGCGAGTTGCGGTTTCCCACCGCAACCGTACCCGAACGCGCACTCGGCTTGTTCGGCCTGACCAGTGTTTACGACGCGGACAATCGCGGCTCCGACCGCACCTTCGTCGAGCAACGCACGACGCTGAACATCACGGCGGACTTCACGGACCAGGTCACGGCCTTCATCGAGTTCGAGTCCTGGGGCCTCTGGGGCGAGACCAACGCCCTCGGCAATGAGTTCCGCTCGAACTACATCACCGGCGTCGACAGCCGCGCCTGGACCGGCGACGACGTCGAGGTGTTCCAGGCCTATATCGAGGCCAAGGAGATGTTCGGCTACCCGGTCTCGCTGCGCGTGGGCCGGCAGGAACTGATCTTCGGCGAGAGCTGGCTCGTCGGCAGCCGCGTTTCGCCCACCCTCGGCATTTCCTACGACGGCGTCCGCGCCACTTACGCTCACGAGGATTTCACGGTCGATGCGTGGTGGACCAAGCTCGCCGAGCGTTTCACCGCCTTCGGCGATGACGACATCGACTTCTACGGCGTCTGGGGCGCGTACAAGGGAATCGATAATCTTACCATCGAACTATACTACTTGCTGCTGCACGACGGCACGGACATCCGCCTCACCAACCGCGGCCTGTTCTGGGAATGGGTCGAAGGCGTAGTCGGCCTCGACGATTACGATTCGACCTACCTGCAAACGTTGGGCCTCCACCTCGACGGCAAGGCCGGCAACTTCGATTACGACCTGCAACTTGCCTATCAGTGGGGCCGCGCGATGCCTTACCTCTTCAACCCGACCACGGGCGTCTTCACGCTCTATACCCAGACGCCGTTCACCTTCTACGCCGACAACCGCGCCAACTATGACGCCTGGGGCGCCGACTTCGAGGTCGGCTACACCTTCGCCGACACGAAGATGAAGCCCCGGGTCTACGTCGGCGGCGCGTATTTCTCCGGCGACGACAACCGCGATATCTCGTTCTGGGACTGGCTGAACCCCTTCGACAAGCCCGAAACGAGCCTCGCCTTCAACCGCATCTTCTCCGGCGTCTGGTACAGCGCCAACATCGACATCCTCGGCGGCGCGTCGGCCATGACCAACTTCCACCAAGTGCGCGCCGGCGCCACGGCCCAAATCACCGACGCCGTTACGCTCGGACTCAACCTCGCCTATTTCGGCATAAACGACCCGTTCCACTGGCCCGCCGGCTTCCGCCTCGGCGGCTATCACGTGCCCTATGCGCCCACCCTCAGCTTCTGGACGGAAGAGGCCGCGGACGACATCGGCTACATGGCCCACGCCTGGCTGCTCTACAAGTACTCGAAAGACTGGTGGGTCCGTATCGGCTGGGAGCGTCTCTTCACCGGCGACGGCGTCCGCGACGGCAGCTTCGTGCTCAAGAACGGCCACGAATTGCTCGCCGGCACCGATGACGACGACATGGACTACATCTACTTCGACACGCAGATCAAGTTCTGATTTCGAGCCGAGTAACCCGGGAAGGCCCCCGCCGCGACGGGGGCCTTTTCATTTTCCCTCGCTCAGCGGTCGTCGTGCTCCTCGAGCATCGGCGGCGCGGCATCGGCCGCGCGCTTCGAGGCATACTTCAACCACGTGAGCACCCGGCGCGTCTCGCGTTCGAGAATCATCTCCGCCAGCGCGAACGCCTTCGCATCGAGGTCGGGCCGCGCCAACGCGGCCTGGTACTGCGACTCGTTCACGTCCAGCAGGTATAACCCCGTGAGCAGGCGGTTGTAATCGTGCTCGAACAGGTAGCGGATGCGTTCGGCCAACGCTTCGAGCAGCAACCGGCGATTCAAGGCCTCGTCCGTCACGAGCGGCGGTTTCACGCCCCAGCGGCCTTCGAGCGCCCGCTGCGTCTCGATCAGTTCCTGTTCCGGCTCCGATGCCATACGATCTCTCTCCACAGTTCGGCCTATCGCGGCAGGTACGGCCGCGGATTCACCGCCCTGCCGTCGACGCGGACCTCATAATGCAGGTGCGGCCCCGTGGCGTTCCCGCTGCATCCCGACCGCGCAATCACCTGACCGCGCAATACCTGCTGTCCCACGCAGACCACCGCCGCGCTCAAATGCGCGTAGGCCGTATCGAATGGCGCGCGATGCCGCAGAACCACGAGGGTCCCGTAACTGCCCTGCGTCCCGGCGAACGTCACCACGCCGTCCGCCGTCGCCATCACGGGCGTATCCAGCGGCACGCCGATGTCGATGCCCGCGTGGAAACGGCCGCCGCCCCGCGGGTCGCCAAACTCGGACGTGACGCGCGGCCCCACAACCGGCACCGGCCACATGTTGGGCGGCGCGTACACGGGCACGGGCGGCACCGGCGGCGCGTGCTCGGGGCGCGACCGCGCACAACCCGCCCCGAACCATAGAACCAGCGCGATCAGCGCGAACCGCCCCGCGCGCATCCATGCGTCGTATGTTCCCACCTTCCGCGTTCCTCATCCGAACCAGCGGGATTGTACAGGAATCCACGCGGGCCGTCACCGCGCGACTGCCGCGGCGCGGCGCTCGCCGAACGTACCGAGGAGACAATCGAGGGCGATACCGCAGTCATCGCGGCCCATTGCACTATCCGAGGGTTTCATGCCATGATCGAACATGTTGGCACGGCTGGCGGGCACAAGATTCCCGCTTTTTCGGATACGCACGTGGGTTGAGCATACCCACGGCGCCGTATGGGTATGTCCTTTACATAAGGCGCCTTATGCACCGCATGAACAACAGCGAGACCTGGAGGCCGGCTTCGCCGTTCCGCGGCGGACGCGCGCAAGCGCTGTATCTGCTTGCCGTGGCGGCGGCGCTGGTTGCCGGATCGTGCGGCGACCGGGGGCGGCACGCGACCGAGACCGGCCCCGACGCGACCGAGACGCGCCCCTCGGCTCGGGCCGACTCGCCCGCGCCGGGCGCCACACAAACCCTGGGCGGCATCGATTTCGTCTGGATTCCGCCGGGCGCTTACATGCAAGGCTCGACGACGAACGCCGAAGAGACGGCGGCGCGACTGGGAGGCTTACCCGAGTGGTTCGCCGATGAGCAGCCCGTGGTCGAGCGCCGTTTTCACAGCGGGTTCTGGATGAGCAAGACCGAGGTAACGTGGGGACAGTGGATCGACGTGCAGGGCGCCACGGCGCGGACCAGCGAACTGGGCGCCGAGGAAATGGCAAAACCAGCCGCGTCGATGACTTGGGAGGAATGCCAGGGGTTCCTGAAGAATCTCAGCGTTCGCGCGGGCATGCGCTGTCGCCTCCCGACGGAAGCCGAGTGGGAGTACGCGTGCCGCGCGGGAACGGATTCGACGTTCTATTTCGGCGAGGCCCCAGCCGCGCTGACGGAGCACAGTTGGTGTCGCGCGAACGTGCCGGACGGTCTCCCGCGCGCCGTGGGCCAGCTTGCGCTAAATCCTTGGGGCCTCCACGACATGCTCGGCAACGTGTGGGAATGGTGCGACGATCTCTATGCCCCCTACGGCGAGGCGGAACGGACGCCGACCATCGGCTACCGCGTCATTCGCGGCGGTTCCGCGAACTCGACGGCCATGTCGCTGCGGTGCGCGTTCCGCGCGGGACTATCCGAGAACACCTCGAGTCCCCGCGTCGGTTTTCGGGTGGTGTGCGAACCCTAGACGCGCCGCCCGGAGGCGTGATGTGCGGCAATGATGCGTAACGGGGCCGCGGTACGGAGTTCCCCAGAATGATCGGAAGCGGTGTTGCCGGGTCGACCATGCCCACAGTCGATTTCTTGAGCAGGGCGCACACCACAAACCAGGACCGCGCCGCGGCGGTCCGGCATGCCCTCGACCGCGCCCGCTATGCGGCTTGGCTCGAAGCACTGGCCGCGGCCATGACCGCCTTCGAGCAACACCGTTGGGCGCGACTGGGCTTCTCCCTGCGCATGATGCCCCGTACCGACGCGCTGAACAACGCCCGCGCGGCATTCGCGCGCTTCGAGTCCGCCCTCGCGCAAGACCTCGCGAAGCCCACACAAGACGCCGCGGATTTGGACGCCGGCGATGCGGCGGTGACCGCCTCAGCCCGGGAATGCCTGACGCTGTTCGGGGCGTGCCTTGACGCTTGGGATCGCGGCCCCTGGTGGCGGCTCGGGGTAATGTTGCGCCGCGTCGCCGGGCGACTGCGGCTCGCAAAGGCGGAATTCCACCTGCCGTCCGAGGATGCCCGGGTCGTGCTGGACGAGGCCGCCCTCTGGGACTGCGTGGCCGTGGAGGACCTTGCAGCCGCCGGTTGGCAAGACGGCGCGGCGGCGGCGCTGACCAGATTCCAAGCACACTGCCGCGACACGCTCTTCGCCGAACGTCTCTCGGACATTGCCGCCCGCACGAATTCCGTGGCGCTGCGCGCACGGCTGGACGCGACGCCCGGCGTGCTGGCCCCCTTGATGGCGAGAACGTGGACGCCCGGCGCCGAACCCCTTGTGAGCGTCATTATGCCCACGTTCAACAGAGCGGCCCTTCTGCCGGACGCGGTGCGCTCCGTGCGAGATCAGACGTGGCCCCACTGGGAACTGCTCGTCTGCGACGATGGCGGCACGGATGACAGCGCGGCGGTCGTGGCGGCCATCGGCGATCCACGGGTGCGGTGGATTTCGTTACGGCACGAAGGCGCGGCCGCGGCGCGCAATGCGGGTCTTGCGCGGGCGCACGGCGAGTACGTGGCCTACCTCGATTCCGACAACCTGTGGCACCCGGCGTATCTCGAAGTCATGTGCAACGTCATGGCGGACCGCCCCGCCGCGATGGCCGCCTATGCGGACTATACGGACGTGACCCTCGGCGGCGAGGCGGGACCGCGCCTCCGGCCATGGCCCCCGCGCGCCTTCAGTTACGAGCGCCTGGCGCGCCACAATTTCATTGACCTCAACACGTTCTTCCATCGCCTTGCACTAACCGAGACCTTGGGTAGCTTCACGGCGGACCTGCCGAAGTTGCAGGATTGGGACCTGCTGCTCCGTTACCTCTTCCGGGAATCGCCCATTTTCGTGGACTTGCCCCTCGCCCTCTATGTCCGCAACCCCGCCGTGGCCCAAATCTCGCAACAGCGCCGCCTCAACGCGCGAACCACGGCATCCATCCGCGCGAGACGGCGCGCCTGTTATGACGCAGCTGTCGCGCGCCACGACCGCCGGGAAGACCGCGCACTCGCGGTGCTCGCCTTCGCTTCGGACAAGGACGCGGCCCAAAAGGCGTACGCGGTGGTCCGCGCGTGGTCCGCCCACGGCAAGAGCGGCCAAGCAGTCCTCTTGCCGGGCGGCGAAGAAGAAGCGCGGCCCGCCGCCACCGAGGCGCTTCACGACGCGGATTTCGCACTTGCCCTCGGTGACCGCGCCTGCATGATCGCGACCGAGGCGTCGCCCGATCTGCCGGTGCTATGGGAGCAATCCCCGCCCTCACCCGACAGGTGTTCCCCACGCCACACGACCGGCGGCGCGGACCGCCGCGTCGCGCCGTTCGACAGCGGCTTTCCGGTGGATACCGAGTCCGTCTCCGAAACGCTCCGGCAACGCGCATCACTTCGCGCGCGCGCGGGATTCCGCAGCCGCGACCGCGTCCTCGCGGTACTCACGAACGACTCTGATTCATCGTCACTTACGGGTCCGCTCTCAACCACGACAAACGCGGGATGGAAAGTCCTGACCCCCAGGGACACCATCGAGGCCGCGGCAATCGCGGACGCCGTGCTTTACGCCGGAAACGACGACCACACCGCCCGATACGCGGCCATCCCCCCGGCGCTCGTGCATTTCCTCGCGGCGGGCGTACCGGTGCTCGCGGCGCCAAAGGGCATATTCGCCGAATTCGCGCGCGACCGCGCCGTGCTGCCGGTGGATCTGGCGCGCGCCGAGACCGTGGCCCGAGCGCTGGGCTGCCTCCGCGCATCCGACGCCGTCCACGGCGAGGCGGCGCGCCGCCTCTACCTCCGCCGCTTCAGTCCGGCGGCCCTGTGCGATCGGCTCGAACTCGCGTACCATGCGCTGCTGGGCGGCAAGACCCGCTGACACCCCGCGAGACGGCCCGGTTCCGTGACTGGAGGGCCCGCGCCGCGATACGATAGAGTACTCGAATCGCAGGGTTGCTTTTCCGCTACCGCCGACAAGCAGGGAGCTCCGAAAGATGGAATACACGGGTGAGCGCCTCATACCGGGGAAAAAGGGGCTCGAACTGCTCGAACTCGAGCACCGCACGCGATACATGCTCGCGCGCGAGTTCGCCCAAGGCCGCGCCGCCCTCGATCTCGGCTCAGGCGCGGGCTACGGCGCCGCGCTTCTGGCCGAGGTCGCGGCCACAGTCGTAGGCGTGGACGTGTCGGAGGAGGCCGTCGCCTTCGCCCAAAGCGCCTACGGGCCCGCCAATCTCCAGTTTGTCGTGGGCGACCTCTGCGCCGACGACCTCGTCGACCGCGTCCGGGCCGCGCACCCCGCCCCATTCGGCTGCGTAACCTGTTTCGAGGTCCTCGAACACATCGCCGAACCCCTCAAGATGCTCGATGCCGTCCGCGAACTCCTCGAACCCGACGGCGTCCTGCTGGTGAGCACCCCGAACATCGATTTCCCCTATGACGCCGACAAGGTCAATCCCCATCACGTCATCGAGTACACCCTGGACGATTTCCGCCAACTGCTCGAAGCCCGGTTCCGCCACGTGCAAGTCGCGGGGCAACAGGTGCACCTGTGCAGCACCGTCGGTTACGAGCCCGGCGCGCCCATGACGCCCCTCCCCTGGCGCATGCACGGCCCGGAAACGACCAAGTACTTCCTGGCCCTCTGCTCGAACCGCGAAGCGCCCCTGCCGGTTCTCGCAAGCAGCCTCATCACCGGCGACGCCCACCTCAAGGTCGCCCAGTCCAAGCTCCAGGAACTCCGCGCGGACCAGGCCGCCAAGGCCGAGCGTATCGACGCCCTGCGCAAACAACTCGACACCATGAACCAGCGCATCAAAGACTCGCAGGACGCGCTGACCATCGAGCGCCAGGAGACCGCCCGCCTGCGGGGGCAATTGGAGCAGGCGCGCGCCCAGCAACAGGACGCGGTCGCCGAATTACAGCGCCAGCAGCGCTATTTCGAGAAGCAAGTCCATGACCTCCACCAGGAACACCGCCGCGCGCGCGTCGACCTGCGCCGCGAAATCGAGGCGCTTCGCAACGACCCCGCGGTCCGCCGCCTCATGCGCTTCAACACCCTCGGCCTCAAGCTGCTCGGCCTCTTCGGCCTCGGCCATGGCCGCCGCAAGCGCCGCGCGCGTTCCGCCGCCCCGTCCGCCGCCGACGGCGAGGATGAGACCCGCACCGATACCCTCGACGACGCGGACCGACTCTCCTTCGAGCAGGTCCTCGATCGCACCCGCGCCAACCGCGCCCGCGCCAAGAGCATGGCCCTCTTGCCCGACACGGCGCGCGCGCGCCTGCGCGACGAACTACGCCGCCGGCCCCAGGACACGCTCGTCAGCGTCATCATGCCCACCTACAACCGCGGCGCGAAGATCAACGAGCCCATCGAAAGCGTCCTGCGCCAGGACTACAAGAACTGGGAACTCCTCATCGTAGACGACGGCGGCACGGACAACACGCGCGAGGTCGTCGCCGCGTACCAGGAAAAGCACCCCAACATCCACTACCACCGCATCGAGCACGAGGGCGTATCCGCCGCCCGCGACACCGCACTCCACGCCGCGAAGGGCGATCTCATCGCCTATCTCGATTCGGACAACCACTGGCTCGACGACTACCTCCTCTTCATGGTCCACGCGCTCAAGACCACCGCCGCCCCCTGCGCCTATGCCGCCCTCCGGATCATCGACCACGACGACGCCGGCAAAGCCTATCTCCGCCGCCGCAACTTCAACCTCGAAGCCCTGCAACGCAACAACTTCATCGACATCAACATCTTCATGCACCACCGCCGCCTCTTCGACGAACTCGGCGGCTTCGACCGCGATCTCCGCCGCTGGGTCGACTGGGACCTCATACTCCGCTACGTCTCCCACTACGACCCCGTCGCCGTACCGCTCGTCGGCGCCGTATACAACCGCCAGAAGAAACTCAACCAGATCACCCTCGACGAGCCCCAGGCCTACAAGTTCAAGGTCCTCAACAAGCACCTCATCGACTGGCCCCGCCTCGAAGCCGAACTCCCGAACCGCACCCCGCGACTCGTCTCCGTCGTCATCCCCGTATTCAACCAACTCGATCTCACCCGCGCCTGCATGCGCTCCCTCTTCAACACCGACGCCGGACGGCCCTTCGAGGCCGTCCTCGTCGACAACGGCAGCGACGACGACACCAAGCGCGGCCTCGACGCCCTCGCGCGCGACTACCCCCAACTCCGCATCGTCACCAACTACGAGAACTACTGGTTCGCACTCGGCAACAACATCGGCGTCGCAAACACCACCGGCGAATACATCGTCCTCCTCAACAACGACACCGAGGTCACGCCGCGCTGGCTCGAACCCCTCATCGCGCCCCTCGAATCCGACCCCGACGTCGGCGCCGTCGGACCGAAGCTCCTCTACGCCGACGGCACGGTCCAGGCCGCCGGCTTCGTCTTCTCCGACCGCAGCAAAATCCCCTACCACGTCTACCGAAACGCCCCGGCGGACGCCCCCTACGTCAACAAGCCCCGCGGTTTCCAGGCCCTGACCGGCGCCTGCCTCGCCGTACGCGCCGCCGACTTCATCGCCCTGCGCGGCCTCGACCCCGTCTACGCCAACGGCTGCGAAGACCTCGACTTCTGTTTCGCACTCCGCTTCAATCGCGGCAAACGCCTCCTCTACGCCCCCGCATCCGTCGTATACCACCACGAAGGCAAGACCGAAGGCCGCAACCGCGCCATCCTCTACAACCGCGCCACCTTCGTCGGACGCTGGGGCCCCCAGGTCGATCCCGACGACGCGCGCCTCTACGCCGAAGACGGCTTCGAGGTCGCCGAATACTTCAAGCCGGGCCGCGAACCCGACGGCGAGACCGCCGCCTATGTGCCCGAACTCCGTGCCCGCGCCGAGGCCGGTCCCACGGCGGCACCGCCGCCCCCACTGGACCCCGCCCGCACCCTCAACGTCGGCATCGTCTCCATCTGGTACGTCCGCGGCGTGACCTTCGTCGCTGGCCAATTGGCCCGCGCCCTCGAAAGCGACGCCATCCGCACCCACGTGCTCGCCCGATGGGAGAGCCACCGCTTCGACAACTCCGGGCCCATCGCCCACCCGCGAGTCACCAACGGCGGCGACGACCCCACCCCAAAAGAAACCGTCGCATGGGCACGCGCAAACGCCCTCGACCTCGTCATCTTCTTCGAGGCCCACCCCAAGGACTGGAAACGCGTCGACGCCCTCCAGGCGGCGGGCATTCGCGTCATGGTCTACGAGCACCTCGACGTCATGCGCTGGGAACACATCGACAAGTACGCCCGCTTCGACGCCGCCCTCGGCGTCACCTTCCACACCCGCGACGTCTTTCGAGAACACTTCCCGAACATGCCGTTCCTCCTCATACCCTGGGGAATTCCGCCCGAGGCGGTCCCCGCACCCGTCAACCGCGAAGACGACCGCCTCCACTTCATCCACGTCGCCGGATGGGGCGGCTACAACAACCGAAAAAACACCGACACCCTCGTGCGCGCCTTCGCGAAAGCCGCCCCGAACAACGCCGTCCTCCATTTCCACACCCAGGCCCCCATCGACCAATACGGCAACGATTGCGCCGCCCTCCTCCGCGACACCCAACGCTTCCGCGTCCACCAAGGCACCATACCCGACATCTTCGACGCCTACCGCGACAAGGACATGCTCCTATGGCCCTCCAAACGCGAAGGACTCGGCCTCCCCATCACCGAAGCCCTCGCCTGCGGCCTCCCCGCGCTCATCAGCGACGGATACATGATGAAGCAATGGATAATCCCCGGCGAACACGGCCTCGTCGTACCCGCCCGCCCCGAATCCGGCCGCATGTTCCTGCCCGAAGTCTACGTCGACGAGGACCAACTCGCCGCCGCCATCCGCGCGCTCTGCGAAGACCCCCGCCAAATCGCCCGGTTCAAGGAAAACGTCCGTCGCGACCGCGACCTCTGGCTCTGGACCTGGCAGCCCGACGTCTTCCGCGAACAACTCATCCGCTTCCTCACCGAACCCGGATACCGCCCCCCGGACGACCTCCGCTACATCCCCGATCCCGTGCTGCAATTCGAACAGCGACGCCGCGCAGCTTTCGGCGAACAGGGGCTCCCAGGCCGCGCGTAGTCGCGGGCTTCGTATGCCGCCCCCTGTGGACTGCGCAAGCTTGCTTGCGCTCTTCACCGACAAGCCGCGCTTGCCTTACTGCCCCGCTCCGCTAAGCCGGGCGAGGCTTGCCTCCAACTCGGCGATCTTCGCTTCACACGCCCGCTTCGTCTCCTCGACGCGCCGGCGCAATACCTTCTCATTCCAACGGCGGAACTGTAATTCGTCATTGACCCGCAGCAGTTCGAGGGTATGGAATGACGGCGGCGGCACATCGCTCCAGCCAAGCACGCCGCCGTCTTCGATCGCTTGGTGCAGGTCCCGTTGATCCCCGGTCACGAGCGACATCTCAGTCGGGTCGGCGACCTTCTCCCGGTAAAGCGCCGGATCCACAAACTCCGTGATCGCCCCGGTCTCGGGCATGCCCAGGCCCTGCACGCCCCATCCCCGCAATCTTTCGAGCAGCCCCGCCATCACGCCCACCGGATCGGCCATCAAGCCGCCGTAAGACACCAGCGCCCGGCGTTGCCCGCTCGTGTGCCGCAATATCGTGCGCATGTAATAGTCCCACAACGCCAACCCGCACGCCAGCGGCATCTCATGGTGCGTGCGCAGCGAATGGGCAACCTCGAGCGGCGCCCGATGGATAATCACGAACACCGGCGCCGCCAGCAGCGGCTTCCAGAACGGCAGCAACAGGCACATCCGCGGGTCCTTCAGCACCCACGGACGCGACACGTCCAGATCGCGGATAATGCCCCGCGCCCGCTCGGCTTCCGCCGGGAACGCTTCCGGCGTAATCGCTTCCGGCGTCAACTTGCCGACCTGGTTCCAGCCGCACCCCTGCGCCTTCAGCAGCGCGTTATTCAGCGCGACGACCCGCTCGTCCTCCCAGAACCCCTTCGGGTTCTGTGCGTTTGCTTTCATCAGCTCTTCGCGCGGCCCCACCGACGCGCCCGACATGTTCACGAGACGTGTCAGTACGGAACTGCCCGACCGCATCCCCAGCACCACAAGTTGCATCGCCATCTCGCCTCCGCTATTACGATGTCCCCCAGTATAGCAATTGCCGCCACCGCGCCCCCTTCGGCGAACAGGGGCCCCCTGTGGACTACGCAAGCTTGCTTGCGCTCTTCACCGGCAAGCCGCGCTTGCCGGAACGGCGCGTTTCCGCGCCCCGATGCAACAAATGCCATGATCCAATAGGGGACCCCTATGCAACGCAACCGGCGCAAGACACCGCCGCGCCACGGAGACCCGAACCATGAGCACACCGTCCATGCCCGCCAAACCAACCACCCGAGAAGCCCTCCGCATCGGCGGCGGCTACGACGCCCCCGAACAGGGCGCATCCCCCGCCGGCGGCCTCGACATCGACCCCGCCGGAAACCTCGCCACCAACGGCGACGTCACCGTCAAAGGCCAACTCTTCGCCGGGGCCACCCCCACCGCAATCACCAACGCCGACGGACAACTCGACGGCGCACGCATACAACCCGCAACCGTAGCGCCGTCCAAACTCGACAGCGCCGCCGTCTATTCCATGGGCCGCCTTACCCTCACCGCCGCGGGCGCCAGCGTCGCGAAGATCGAATACACCGGCGGCGGAACCCTTCGCCTCAACAACAACGGCGGCAACTTCGTGGACCTCGACGTCAACATGCCCAACGGCAGCGACGCGCAGACAGCCCGCATCTTCCGCAATTCCAACGCATCTGCGGGCGATACCTACCTCATTGTCTACTCCCCCGGCTCCAGCGCCCAGGCTTTTCACATCAACGCCAAGGCCGGCGACGTATGGATATCCAATAACTGTTCCGCCGACAGCTTCACCGACCGCAGCCCCATCTACCGCGGCGCGCGCGCCCTCGAAATCCTCCGCGCAATCCGACCCGCCCAATCCCAACCGCCCCGCGAAGGCCAGGGCGATCAGTCCGAATTCGACCAAGTCGATCACGAATCCCTCGGCCCCATCGCAGTACAACGCCAAGTCCGCGACCAGGAAACCGGCCAAGCCCGCACCGAACGTGGCCGCGACCTCGGCAAACAGATCGTCGTCAATTCCGCCGCCATCCTCGAACTCCTCGAACGCATCGAAACCCTCGAACAACGCGTCGGTGTCGCATAGCCAACGCAATTAGGGCATCGCCCTCTTGCCCCGCTCGCTAAGCGAAGGCTATACTTCTCCAAAGCGAGATAGACCAATCGGGCGATCGTAACGGCCAATGAAGAAACGCAGAATATCCGCACTGACCATGGCGATGGTAACGGCGGCAGTCGTCGCCGTGGGCGTCATTATATGTCCAGCGCTCGCCCAACCCCACGACGGCGAGTCGCCCCAGGGGCACTCGCCCACCGGGCAACTCCTTACGAATGCGGACTTCGCCGACTGGCGCAACGAATGGCCCCTCGCCTGGAGCTGGAAGCCGTTGCCGGGCAGTTCCTTGACCCGCGCCGAGCCGGGGCAACCCGCCAGGCTGCGCATAACGCGCCCGGACGATCAATTCGTCGATCTCGCACAAGCCATTAACGAACCGGACCTCCGACAGGGCGAAAGTGTCCTTGTACGAGCCGAGGTGCGCTGCATGGCGCCCCGTGACGTGCTCGTTTTGCTGCGATTGTACGCCCGTCAGGAAGGCAAGGACGCAGGTGGAAACCAACCCAACGCGCGCGCCGGAGAATGGGAGACCGTAACCCTCTTGGCGCCTGTCCCCGACTCCGGCGTCGCACGGCTTGTCGTCGGGGTTCGGGTGGGACCCGAGGCTGCCGCGCCCGTCGAAGTCCGCAACATTCAAGCGTGGGTCATTCCCAGTGTGCCCTAGACAGGACAACACGGTTTTGCAGAATTGATCACGGCAGAAAAATACCGGGATACCGTCGCGCGGCCCGAGCGCCCGCTCATCGCTGTTGTTATTCCCGTATACTGCGAGGCGGCAAGCATTCGATCCAATCTCGCCGTGATCGATAAGTCCCTACAGATCATCGATGGAATCAATTATGCATTCCTGCTCGTTGACGACGGGTCCACTGATCAGTCCTGGGAGGAAATCCAGTCTATTGCCGCAGCGGATAGCCGGGTCCGAGCACTGCGATTCAGTCGTAATTTCGGCAAGGAAGCCGCCATTGCCGCAGGCCTCGAGCACGCCGAGGGAGACGCTGTTATCGTGATGGATGCCGACCTGCAACATCCCCCGCACCTCATTCCCGAAATGGTGCGGCTCTGGCGCGAGGAAGCCTTTGATATCGTCGATGCCGTCAAGCAAGATCGAGGGAAAGAGACCATGCTCTACAGGCTCTCGGTGGCCCTTTTCACTGCCGCGCTTTGCAGTGTTTCCGGCTTTGATATGCGCGGGTCGAGCGACTTCAAGCTTCTCGATAGAAATGTTGTCACCGCGTGGTTGGCCATGAAGGAACGGGTTACCTTCTACCGGGCCATGACGGAGTGGCTCGGCTTTCGCCATATGCAACTCCCAATGAGCGTGGCGCCCCGGGCCGCCGGTATGTCGCGATGGAATCTCGCGCGGCTCGTACGCCTCGCCACCACGGCAATGACCGCCTTCAGCACCAGCGCCCTCCACCTGACGACCGCACTGGGCGCGCTTTTCGTCCTTTCAGCCTTCCTATTCGGCCTCTATACGCTGGGTCAATGGCTCCGGGGCTACTCTCTGGAGGGCTTCGCAACCGTCATTCTGCTCCAACTCATCATAGGCGGCTGTATAATGGTCGCCTTGGGAATTGTCGGAGAGTACATCGCCACCATCTTTCAGGAAGTGAAGCGGCGCCCAAGGTACATCATTCGAGACCAAACGGAATGACCGAAAGAAAAGCAACCCCTCCGGCGGAACAGCACCTTTCCGAACTGCCGGAAAACCGTAGACGAACCGGCGACACTGTGACCATTGACGGCGGCTATCAGCACCGCGCCATGCACTCCCCCAACGCCGTACAGCGCTTCTGGCACCATGCCAAGAAGTTTGTAATTGCCGATATGCTTCCGCCCACAGCCGACGACGCCGTACTCGACATCGGTTGCGGCTCCGGTGTCATCACCAGTTTCCTCGGCGAACACGCCGCCCACGCACGAGGCATCGACGGCAACCCCGACGCAATCGCCTACGCCCGCGAGCACTTCACAACCCACAATGTCGCCTTTCAACACACCTTGGTTGACGACGCATTCGACATCGAGGCGCCGCCCCAAAAGCTTTACTGTCTCGAACTCGTCGAGCATGTCTATTTCGAACAGGCTGTCGCCCTCCTGAAAAACCTGCGAAGAATCGCCGCCCAGGATGCCAAACTGCTCCTTACCACGCCCAACTACCGCAGCCTCTGGCCACTCATCGAGTGGTTCATGGACCACTGCACCGACGCCCCGACGCTGGACGCCCATCAACATGTCTTCCACTATACCCGGACGCGACTTGCCAAGCTTGCCATCGAGGGCGGCTGGGAGATTCAGGACATCCGAACTATCCTCTTCCTATCCCCCTGGATCGCTCCGTTAAGCTGGAATACTGCGCGGCAGTTGTATTCTATAGAAGCCAAGACAACGCTCATCCCGGGCTCGATTATCGTAGCCGTGTTGAGGAGAAACAATGCGTAACCTAGCAGACAATGGGGATGGTAATGCCGTGTCCTGGTGGCGCGTTCAAGAGGGCATAGCGCTTATTCTGGCCACGTTCTTGTCCCCTCTGATCCTGATGTGCTTCTTGGGGTTTCCCACGGAACTATTTCGCATCGAGGTCCCCTTCATCTTCGGCTCCGACACAAGCTTTCAGCAAATGTTTATCAAGCCGTTTCTTGAAGGTTACACCCCCGCTAATATCACTTCTTTGTCTGCACCATTCCATCATAATGCATATATTTATGGTCAAAACTCTTATCTGGATTTCTTGCTCGCTATCATCCCCGGACTCTTCTTGGGCGACAATGGCACCGCAATCAATGTTGGTTGGTTACTGAAGACCGCGATAACGGGTCTTAGCATGACATGGGTCTTACGGCGTATGCGGGTCACGCCGCTGCCGGCACTAGTAACTGGAATCCTGTTCAGCCTTTCACCCTATGCTCTTTTCAGGAATGTCTTTCACTACAACTTGTCTCTATATTTCATACCGCCTGCTTGTCTTCTGTACCTGGGCTTTGTACAAAGCGACTTCCTATCTTGGTCTAGAACACAGAAAGCGGCGGCTTTTCTCTTTTGTCTTGCCATTGGCCTGAACGGCCCCTACGAGGCCTTCTTTACCTGCTTCCTATTTGCCGTCGGAGGCGTTGCCATGCTGGCTCGGCGTCAGCCCATGCGTAACGTGGCGGCCATAGGCCTGGCTACACTCCTGATTATTGCCTCAGCTTTAGCCGCTTGTCTTCCCGGTGTGATTGCGAGAGCGCATAATCCGAGAGCGGCGGCCTCGTACGAAGCGATGCGGAATCGGGTACCCGTCCTTAACGAGAATGGCTTGCGTATTCGTAGATTGGTTGGCTTCACTGAGTTTCATCCTATTCAACCTCTTGGATTCCTAACACAAAGTATGGACCGGGCGACGGAGGACAAGCACTGGGGGCCACGCACGGAATCAACGCCACTGGGCATTCTTGGATTATGTGGTCTTATAGCAATATTCTTGGCACTTGCCTCAGGAGGATATGCAGCAAGAGAGAGAACACCCTCCTGGGTGAGGCGAGTTCTCCCTCTTGCTTTCCCAACGGTGTGTCTTATACTTCTTGCTGTTCCGCATGGATTAAGCAATTACGTGGGCACCTTTATCACTGCCCAACTTCGAAATTACTCGAGAGTGACGGCATTCATTACGTTCTTCTCCTTTGCAGCATCCGCAGTTCTCCTTGATGAGTTGTGGCGTCGCAGTATCGCCCGTAATGCCGCTGTAGCGTATCTGCTGGTGCTCCCTGCTATCGCGGTCATGTTCGTCGGCACAGTCTACGACCAGAAGGGGCAATTCCCTTCACGCGTATGGGTGAATCGCGAAAACATGAGGCAATACGATGAGGTCGCGCAGGCAGTGACATTCTTAGAGCAGAGGCTGGAGCCTGGGGCTTCTGTCTGGCAAATGCCGGTAGATTCTATTAAGTATGACCACTTGCGTCCATGGACAATATCACGTTCTCTGCGCTGGAGCTACGCGCCATTGATGCGGGTGGACGAGGCAGAGGTATGGTTCAAGTGGATTAGGACTCTTCCAATGCATGTACTGCCTGCCGTAATCATGGCAGTTGGATTTGACGCTGTATGGATTGATCTTCGTGCTTATGAGCAACAACAGAGAACCGAAGTTGGGGAAGTGTTCGCTGGCGTGCCGGATGCTGTCGCGTATTATTCTCCGTCAAGAGAGTATTTCGTGATTGATATTTCAAGAGCGCGTTCGCGCCTCGCGGCATCGTATGGTGGGCGGCTTGCGGAACTTCGCGCGCAGATACTCAACGGTGAACTGCCACCGGAATTGGCGCTCTCGATGCCGTAATCGTGTGACAGCGTAATGTGTCCGCTGTCGGAATTCCGCAGGCAAGGGCATAGCGCGAGACTGCACAACTGTGGCGTCAGGATGCGGTGTTACGTTCGACGGCCTTCCTGAGTTTTTCGAACTGTTCCCGCTCCAGCACACGGATGTCCTCTGGACGCCCTCGCACGGAAACGAATTCGTTCCACGACTTCAGGGGCTGAAATCGCCCCTGCTCGACCACGTACACGGTTTGCTCCCCAGCGACGCGGACGAAGGTGCGCAGTTGGCCCTCCACGCGGCTCTTGACGTCCTCGAAGTGCTTGGTCGTGATGCTGTCTTCGTAGGCGCGGAGGACGTCGCCGCTATCCCCCGCGGCGCGGACTTGGCCCTCGTCGAGCCATACGGCGCGGTTGCAGAGCCCGCGCACGTTGTTCGCGGAGTGGGAGACGAAGACGACGGTGCTGTCGGCGGACCGGACCCGCTCCTTGAGCACGCTGAAGGACCGCTCCTGAAACTCCGCGTCCCCGACGCCGAGCACCTCGTCGATGAGCAGGATATCGGGGTCGAGTTGGAACGCGACGGCGAAGCCGAGGCGCGCGCGCATGCCGGACGAGTACGAGGCGAGGGGCTGATCGATGAATTCGCCGAGTTCGGCGAATTCGATGATGGGGTCGATCCGGTCGAGTATCTCTCGCTTGGACATGCCGAGGAACATGCCGCTGAGGATGGCGTTCTCGCGCCCGGTCAGGTAGTCGATGAACCCGAGTTGCAGGGAAAGCAGCGAGACGCGGAGCCCAGGCCGCTTGACGATCTCGCCGCCGTCCGGCGTCATGACCCCCGCGATCAGCCGCAGCAGCGTGCTTTTCCCGCTGCCGTTCCGGCCAATCACGCCGAGCGAGTCGCCCCGGCGCAGGTCGAACGACACGTCGCGGAGCGCATACAGCTTCTTCCGCCGGAGGAAGCCCTTCTTCAGCCAGTACGCCAGCGACACGCCCCGCAGGGACAACAGCGCTTCGCCCCCGTCGCCGTCCTGGGCGGCGTCGCGCATGCCGGGCTGCTCGCGGACCGCGTCGATCATTGCATGATCCGTTTCGCGTACAGGCCCGACAGCCGGATGATAAGCCCCATGCCCGCCGCGCCGACGACGACCGCCGCCGCCGCCAGCCCCGCCAGTACGCCCCAGTGCGGGGCCTGTTCGTACATCAGCACGTTGCGGTAGCTGTTCAGCACGTGCACCATCGGGTTCAGCTTCAGGTAGAACTGGGACCTCGGCGAGAGCCATTCGAGCTTGTACATCACGCACGAGAGGAAGAACCCGAGCCGCAGCGCGTACGGAATGAAGCTCGACAGGTCCGGCACAAACGGCACCACCGACGCCAGCAGCAGGCTCACCGCCGCGATAAGCATGAACTCGACAACCATGATCACCGGCAGCAGCAGCCACCACACCGTCGGGTGATAGCCGTAGATGAGCAGCGCGCCGAACAGCACGATCAGCGAGAACCCGAACTTGTACGTCGCCGTGATTACCCGGCTCAACGGGAACACCGCCCGGTTGATCGCCACCTGCCGCAGCAGGTTCACGCTGCTGTAGATGGCGCCCGAACCGCCCACCACCCCCTGAAAAAACCAGAACCACCCGATGATCCCCGTCACCAGATACGGCACGAAATCCGGCTCCCCCCGCCGCATGAACACCCCGAAAACCAGATAGTAAATGAACGTGTTGATGATCGGATCCAGCAGCCACCACGCCACGCCCAGGTAATTCCGCTGGCTGTCGGCCCGGAAATCGGCCCACGCCTTATGCGCGATCAGATGCCGGTACGGCCAGATGTCAAACGATGCCTGCATGTTCGATGTCGTTACCCCGCGCGGGACGCCCGCGCTCCACACGCGTTCCTCGTACTCCCAAGCGCCGAAGCCCCGGCCTCAGACCTGACGCATACCCAGTCGGGCGAACGAATGCGCCGCGATTATATACCATGAAAATCCCGCGCTCAATGCGGGATTTTCAAGGTGCGGCCTCGCGTGGCATAGGCATCCTGCCCATGTTCCTCAACACCACAAGCGAGACGCCCGTGCCACGACTGTGCCACGACTTGAAAACATCCCGCTCCACATACAATACTTCATAAAGTCATGAAGAACCTCGATCCTTGCCATCGAAAACATACGAAAAACACCAATCCCCTTGTGCAAACTGACTGAAATAACCATAAACCGCGCCCCGATCGCGATCGCGCTATTGTGTGTTTGTGTCGGTTTGTCGTGCGGCCAGCGCCCCGCCCAAGACGACGCGCCGCCCCCCGGCGCTATGAAAGTCGTGGCCGTCACCCCGATTGACGTGCGTTCGCCACGCCATAACCTCGTGCCAAACGGCGACTTCAAGACGTGGTGGGCCGGCGCCGCCACGCCCGAAGAGTTCCAGCCTCCCGATCCCCGGTCCTCGCGCCTCGCGCGCATGGTCGGGCTGAGCGGCTCGAACTTCGCCGCGCGCCAGGTCTGGAACGAGGGCGACGCCGCCGCCACGCCCGACCGGCATTTCAGCGCGGAAGTCGTCCTCGAACCGGACACCGCCTACGCGCTGAGCGTGACCGCCGAACTCCGGGCCGGCCGCGGCGTGTCGGTCGGCGTGCGGGAACTGGGCGCGGACGGCGCGCCCGCCGCCGAGGACGCGGCCCGCATCACGCTATTGCCGTCGGAGGGCGTCTGCAAGCGCTACGAGCGGACCTTCACCCCGGCGCGCGGCGGGCGCGCGCTGGTCCTGTCCCGCGCCGAAAGCGCGGCGGACGTGGTCTGGTACGACTGGCGCCTCGCCGAGGGCAAATGACGAGGCGCGACCGAACCCGGCACTGCGCGCCCTGTCCACGCATGTGGCGCGGCCCGAGGTGCAGGGCATGATCGTTACCGAGGCATTGACCAAGCGATTCGGCGAAAAGACCGCCGTCGACGCGCTCGATCTGCGCATCGAGCCCGGCACGTTCTTTTGCTTTCTCGGCCCGAACGGCGCGGGCAAGACCACGACCATCAAGATGCTCACGGGGCTGCTCAAGCCGACCGCCGGGCGCGCGGTGCTCGGCGGCATCGATATCCAGCGGGACCCCGTCGCCGCGAAGCGGCTGCTGGGTTACGTGCCGGACGCGCCCTTCCTCTACGACAAGTTGACCGGCCGCGAGTTCATGCGTTTTGTCGCGGGGCTGTACCAGATGCCCGAGGGCGAATACCGCGCGCGCTGCGACTCCCTGCTCGCGTTGTTCGAGGTGGACAAGGTCGCGGACCAGCTCATCGAGGACTACAGCCACGGCATGCGGCAGAAGCTCTCGTTCGCCGCGTGCTTCCTGCACGAGCCGCGCATCGTCATCGTGGACGAGCCGTGGGTCGGCCTCGACCCGAAGAACATCCGTTTCGTCAAGAATTTCCTGAAGGAGAAGACGCGAAACGAAGGGCTGACCGTGTTCATGTCCACGCACACGCTGAGCATCGCCGAGGAGATCGCGGACCGGATCGGCATCATCCACAACGGCAGGCTCCTGCACTTGGGAACGATTGCCGAGATCAAGGCCCTGCAGGACCGCCCGGGCACGCTCGAAGATGTGTTCCTTGAACTGACCCAAGCCACGGACGAAGCGGCCGCGGTATGAGCCAGTTCCGAAGCATCCTCCGCGCCAAACTGCGCATCGCGCGCCACCAGGTCGCGTCCGTGCGCCACGAATCCAAGCTGAAGATCGGCGTGATCACCGTGTCCGCCCTCGGCTTGTGGGTGGGCGCTTACGTCTTCTTCGCGGAGGGCTTCCGGTGGATATCCAACTTCGACCGCACCCTCGGGGCCGAATACGGCTTCGCCGACATCCTCATGGTGCGGTTGCTGGGCCTGTTCGCGTTGTCCGTGTTCCTGCTCCTGATCTTCTCGAACGTGCTGGTGTCCTTCTCGACGCTGTATCGATCCCATGAAGTCGCGTATCTGCTGCAAGCGCCGATCTCGTTCCGCCAGTTCTTCCACGCGCGCTACATCGAGTGTCTCGTCTTCAGTTCGTGGGCCCTGGCGTTTCTGGGCTCGCCGCTGCTGCTGGCATACGGCCTGCACACGGGCGCCTCCCCCCTGTTCTACGTGGCCCTCCTCGTGTTCTACCTCCCCTTCATTATCGTGCCCGCGGCGCTCGGCTCCCTGATTACCCTGTTCCTCACGCGCATCTTCCCACGCCTGAAGACCCGGACCATGTTCCTATTGGGCGCCGTCGCCGTCACGCTCCTGTTCCTGTACGTGCGGTCGGTCCTGGCGCGCACGGAAATCCGGGACGACGCCTTGCTCCCGGCGTTCTTCCTCGATGCGACCGCCCGGGTGCAGTCGCCCTTTCTTCCTAGCCACTGGGCCGCGCAGGGCGTGCTTGCCCTCGCGAAGGCCAACGTGGCGCGCGGCAGCTACTACTTTCTGCTCCTGCTCGCGAACGCGATGATGCTCCTGTGGCTCGCGGGCGAGGTCGCCCAGCGCGTCTTCTATCCCGGTTGGTCCGCGCTACACGGCCAGGACCGCCAGCGCATCAAGCCCGAGGGCCGCGGCGTCCTCGGACAGCTTGACACGGCGCTTCGCTTCGTGTGCAATCCGGAGCGGGCGCTGACCATCAAAGACGTGAAGCTCTTCTGGCGCGACCCGACGCAATGGTCGCAGTTCGTGATCTTTTTCGGGATTATGGCCATCTACTTCGCGAACCTGCGCAATACCTCGCGGTATTATGAGCAGGAATTCTGGCGGAGCTGGATTGCGTGCTTGAACGTCGGGGCCGTAACCCTGATCCTCGCCACCTTGACGAGCCGTTTCGTGTTTCCGCTCATCAGCCTCGAGGGCCGCCGTTTCTGGATTCTCGGCCTCGCGCCGTTGTCTCTCAGGCGGCTTCTCTGGCAGAAGTTCTGGCTCAGCGTCGCCACCACGTCGTCGTTTACCGTGTTGCTTGCCGTGCTCTCCGGCCTGATGCTGAAGCTCGAACCCATCTATTTCTGGCTGACTGTCTACAGCGTCGTCATCACGAACTTCGGCCTCTCGGGCCTTGCCGTCGGGCTCGGCGCGCTGTATCCGACCTTCACCGAAGACAACCCGGCGCGCATCGTCTCCGGCCTCGGTGGCACGCTCAACCTCCTGCTCAGCGTCGGCTACATCGCGTTGGTCGTGGCCGCGCAAACGGTCATTCTGCAATGGCGTGTCCTCGAACGGTTCACGAGCCCGGGCGTGTTCTGGGTCGCTTTGGCCGTCGCGGTCGTATTCATCACGTGCCTGAGCGCCTTCTGCACGTTCGCCCCGATGCGCATGGGCCTGCGCAACCTCGAACGCATGGAATTCTGACCGATCGGCCACGGTCCCGCCGGACGGCACAGCGGCTCGCGGCGCTACTCGAAGAGGGCCTCGACGAACTCCTTCGCATCGAAGGGCTGCAGGTCGTCCACTTGCTCGCCGACACCGATGAACTTGATGGGAATCCCCAGTTCCTTTTGAATGGCGACCACGATACCGCCCTTGGCCGTGCCGTCGAGCTTCGTCAACACGATGCCCGTGACCTGCAGCGCCTCGGTGAAGATGCGCGCCTGCTGCAGCCCGTTCTGCCCCGTGGTGGCGTCCAGCACCAGCAACACCTCGTGCGGCGCCTCCGGAATGCGCTTCTTGACCACGCGCTGGATTTTCCGCAGCTCCTCCATGAGGTTGACCTTCGTGTGCAAGCGCCCCGCCGTGTCGATGAGCACACAGTCCACGCCGCGCGCCAGGGCCGCGTCCACGGCGTCATAGGCCACCGCGGCGGGGTCCGCGCCCTCGGCGTGCTTGACGATTGCCGCGCCCGTGCGTTCGCTCCAGACCGTGAGTTGTTCGGTCGCGGCCGCGCGAAACGTGTCCGCCGCGCCGAGAATAACCTTTTTGCCCTCGCCGATAAGCCGCGCGGCAAGCTTGCCAGCCGTTGTCGTCTTGCCCGTCCCGTTCACGCCGGCGATCAGCGTGACATGCGGCCCGGACGGGGCAGCGAACGCGGCGGCGTGGTCGCCCTGCTCGAGCAGCCGCCCCAGTTCGTCTTCCAGCAGGCGGTACAGGTCCTCGGGATTCTCAAGCCGCTGCTCCGTCGCCGTTGCGCGCATCTGTTCGAGGATGCGCAGCGTCGTCTCGACGCCGAGGTCCGCCTCGATAAGCACCTCCTCGAGGTCCGCGAACACTGCCGTATCAATGCGCAGCCTGCCGCGAAATACGTCCTTTACCCGGTCGACGAGACCGCCACGCGCTTTCGTCAGTCCTTCGCGCAACCGCCCGAAGAAACCCGTCCTTGCCATGTTCTTGCTTCCTTGACTTGTCCCGGACCTCATTATGCGGCGCGACAAAGCCCCCCCGGAGCCAAGCCATGCACCGATTAAGCGCCTCGTTCAGGAAACAGGCGAACGCAATACGGAGAATGCAAGGAAATTGAAGCCGTGTTCGAATTCGTCGCTTTCGCCGTAGCACGCGAAGCCGCCGCCATCACGCGGACCCGCCGCCCCGCGCACCTCATGCTCTTGGGCCCCGATGCGGAATCCCGCGCAGCCCCAGTCAGCGACGAGAAAACCGTTGTTGTTCTCGTATGCCGTGCCGCGCACCTCTGTCGCCCCCGCACGCCCCACGAAATAGTAGACGCCGTCCTCAAGCCGGACCACGGCTTCCCCGATTGGGTGCAAGCCCACTTCCGGGTCTTCAATGGCCAGTACAAAGCGCCCCACATATCCGGTCGAACCGATCGGTTGCATTACCGCATCGTGCCGCTCATCCTCGGCCAAGGGCGACGAGGCCAGTTCCTCCGCCAAGTCATCGAGCACCGCCCCCGGCGCGCCGCTCCACAGCCCCAAGTCGGGACCGGTGGGTCCCGCCAAGATCTCGACCAACCCCTCTTCAATGGTTCGCAGGTTCATCAGCACCACTGCGACAAGGATCAGCCCGATGACCGCCAGAACGCCCCCAAGCCAACGCCGCCGCTCCGTCACCTCGGGCGGGGCCTCGACCACCCCGCCGCCAACCAATCGAGCGGCCCGCTGGTCGCGCAGGTTATTCCCGCACACCTTGCAGATCAGCGTATCTTCCGGGTTTACCGTGCCGCATTGCGCACACACCGCGTCCGCGTCCACGCGCACTGTTGGGGGTCGCATACCCATAATACAAACCTGACTTTACCTTACGGCGCATCCTTAGCACTTTGCGCCCCGCGTGTCCAGAATATACCGCGGGCATGACAAAGCGCAACTGGATTACTCGTCTTCCCTGCGCCCTTTCTTCTATCATATGTTCCACGAGGCGTCAAGAAAAATAATTCGGGGCACCCGGTATGCGGCGTCCGGTGCGTCGCGAGAGTTGGGCGCCGCTGTGTCGGCAGCAACAGAACCGACCGCCGCATGAACTGTTTCCAGGATAGTAGGAGTCCAATACATGGAACGGCATTCTCTCGTGCAGACGTTCTTGGTCACGGTGTGGCTTTTTGCGGCGGCGGCGGCCCGAGGCGCGGAGTCGCCTTCTTATGCCGAGCGGTTGGGGTGGGGTCCCGAGGACAAAGTTGTTGTCTTTCACATCGACGATGCGGGCATGTCCCACGCCTCGAATCTGGGGACTATCAAAGCGATCGAGGACGGTGTAGCCACGTCAACCAGCATCATGATGCCGTGTTCGTGGGTTCCCGAATTCCGGGACTATCTCAAGACGCATCCCGACTGTGATGCGGGTCTGCACTTGACTCTAACCTCCGAATGGGACCGTTATCGCTGGGGGCCGGTAGCGGGAGCCCCAGCGGTTCCCGGTTTGGTTGATCCCGACGGCTACCTCTGGGGCGACGTGATGCAGGTAGTCACGCACGCGACACCCCAGGAAGTCGATACGGAACTTCGCGTGCAGGTCGAGAAAGCCGAGCGGATGGGCATCAAAGCCACCCACCTCGATTCGCACATGGCCACGCTGTTCTTCTCGAGGGCCTACTTCGAGCGCTACATTGACCTCGGCATCGAGAAGCGAATCCCGGTGCTGGTCGCGGGCGGCCACCTGCATTTTCTGAACCAGAACTCGCCGGTCCCGCTGGATGGGCTGCGCGAGATGGCCGAGAGGGCCTGGTCCGGCGGCCTTCCCGCGTTGGACGATATCCACGCGTCCAGCTACGATTGGAAGACCGAGGACAAGACCGACCGCTTCATCGCGGTCCTCGAGGAAATGCCGCCCGGTCTCCTCGAGATCGTCATCCACCCCACGCAGGTCACCGAGGAATTCCCCGTGTTCTCCGGCAGCGCCGTCACCCGCACGGGCGACCTGAACGCCATGACCGACCCGCGCCTGCGCCGCTTCATCGTCGAGCGGGGCGTTATCCTCACCACGTGGCGCGAGTTGAAGCAGCGACGCGACCAGGCAGAGTCGGCGAAGTAATCTACTCCGCGCCGGCCGCGGGGAGTTCCAGACACCATGCCGCAAGGAGACGTCGGCAGTGCTTTGCCACGGCCTCGGATTGCCGGTGATGCTTCCCATCCCCCAAAACGAGCAGGAGGACCGGCTTGTGCGGGGGGCGGCCCAAATCTCTTATAATGCCGCCGTGAATATGGGGACAGTCGTGTGATTTCTGAGAAGCAACGCAAACGACACGCGACGCTCTGCGCCGAAATCGAGCGGCACAATCGCCTCTACTATGTCGAGGCGCAACCCGAGATTTCCGACTTCGACTACGACGCGCTGATGCGCGAACTGCTCGAACTCGAGGAACATCACCCCGAATTGCGTACGCCGGACTCACCCTCCCAGCGCGTCGGCGGCGCGCCGATCGACGGTTTCGAGACCGTTGCGCACACCGTCCCCATGCTCTCGATCGACAACACCTACAACGCAAATGAATTGCGCGAATTCGACGCGCGCGTGCGGCGCGGGCTCGGCGGCGAAGCGCCGGCCTACGTAGTGGAACTCAAGATCGACGGCGTGGCTATTTCGCTGCGATACGAAAACGGCCTTTTCGCCCGCGCGGTGACGCGCGGGGACGGTCTGCGCGGGGACGACGTGTCGCACAACGTGAAGACCATCCGCGCGCTGCCGTTGCGCCTCGATGGCGATACCCCGGCGGTTCTCGAGGCGCGCGGCGAAGTGTTCATGCGCGATAAGGAACTCGAGCGGCTGAACAAGCTGCGCGAGGCGGAAGGCGAGGAACCGTTCCGGAATCCGCGTAACACCACGGCGGGCACGCTCAAGCTGCTCGACCCGAAGGCGGTGGCCCAGCGCCACCTCGAGTTGTTCTGCTACGAGATCGCGCCGCTCCCGGGCGTCGAACTCGTGTCGCACTCAGATACGTTGGCCCGGCTGCGCCGCTGGGACCTCCCGGTGAACGCGAACCACCGCCGATGCGCGAATATCGACGAAGTTATCGCGTACTGCGATGCGTGGGCGACAAGACGATACGAATTGGATTACGAGATCGACGGGATGGTGGTCAAAGTCGATGCGGCGGCGCATCGGCAGCGTCTTGGCGCGACCTCGAAAGCGCCGCGCTGGGTCATCGCGTATAAGTTTCCCGCGCAAGTGGCGCGCACGCGCCTGCTCGACATCAAGGTGCAGGTGGGCAAGTCCGGTGCGTTGACGCCGGTGGCTGAGATGGAGCCGGTCAAGTTGGCGGGGACGGTCGTGAAACGGGCCACGCTGCACAATTTCGAGGACCTTGCGAAGAAGGACGTCCGCATCGGCGACGTGGTCGAGGTGCAGAAGGCGGGCGAGATCATTCCCCAGGTACTGGGCTACGTGGCCTCCGAGCGCCCGGCGAGTGCGAAGCCGTTTTCCATACCGCGCGTGTGCCCCGTGTGTCATACGGCGGTGCACAAGGACGCCGACGGCGTCTACCTGCGCTGTCTGAATCTCGCGTGCCCGGCCCAAGTCAAGGAGCGCCTCTTCCATTTCGCGTCGCGCAAGGCGATGGACATCGACGGCCTCGGCCCCGCCGTGATCGAGCAACTGGTGGATCGGGGGCTGGTGCGCGGCCCGGCGGACTTGTATCGCCTGAACGCGGACACGTTGAAGGACCTCGAGCGGATGGGCGAGAAATCGGCGGCCAATCTGGTGCGGGCCATTGCGTCGAGCAAGGCGCGGCCGCTCAGCCGCCTGCTTTTTGCGCTCGGTATTCGCCACGTGGGCCAGCATACGGGCGAAGTGCTGGCCGCGCACTACGGCGAAGTCGACCGCCTCATGGCCGCGTCGGTCGAAGAATTGCAGGAGATTTACGATATCGGCGCCGTGGTCGCGCAAAGCGTGCATGATTTCTTTGAGACGCCCGAGAACCGCGCGCTTGTCGAGGAATTGCGCGCGCTGGGCCTGATTCTGACGGAGCAGCGCGCCGCGCCCTCGGGCGCGCAGCCCCTGGCGGGAAAGACCTTTGTCGTCACCGGCACGTTGCGTCATTTCACGCGCGACGGCATCCACGAGCGGATCAAGGCGCTGGGCGGCAAACCGACATCGAGTGTTAGCAGGAGCACGGACTATCTCGTGGTCGGGGAAGACGCCGGATCGAAGTTGGCCAAGGCCCAGGCACTCGGCGTCGCCATCCTGACGGAAGAGAAATTCCAGGCACTGGCGGAGGACAGAGGATGAGCGATGTCCGCGTAGCCTGTCCCCGCGTGCTCGACGTCGAAACGGGACGCGCGCTGTTTGACGCGATCTCGGGACAACGCATCGAGCAGGGCCGGATAGTGGCGCTCGATTGCGCCGAGACCGAGACGGTCGACTCGCAGGGTGGCGCGTGGTTGATTGCCATTGCCGAGCATCTCCACGGCCGACAAAGCGATTTGCACATCGAGGGAGCGCACGGCGACGTGGCGGAATACCTGGAACTCGTCGCGCCTGGGCTCGCCCCCATGCCCGCCAAGGAGCGCGCGGATCAGGGACTGTTCGAGGAAATCGGCCACTACACGCTTGCATGGGGCGGGGAGGCGCGGGACTTTCTCAATCTGTGCATTGACGCGCTTTACTGGACGATTATCGCGCCGTTCGAGGGTCGGGGCTTCCGTTGGGGCCTGCTTATCGAGGAGATCCACGAGATGGGCGCGCGCGCCGTACGCATTGTGGCGCTGATGAATTTCCTGCTCGGCCTGATTATCGCGATGCTTTCGGCAAAGCAGGTCGAGAATTTCGGCGTGACCATTTACGTAGCGGATTTGATCATGATTGGCTTCGCGCGCGAACTCGCGTCCATCATGACGGCGGTTGTCGTGTCCGCGCGCACGGGCGCGGCCATCACGGCGGAAATTTCGACCATGAAGGTCCAGGAGGAGATCGACGCGCTGCGGGGGATGGGCCTGAACGTGACGCAGTTTCTGGTGGCGCCAAAGCTGCTGGCGCTGATCATCGTCATGCCCTGCCTGACGGTGATCGGGCTGATCGCGGGGATCATGGGCGGCGCGCTGTGGGGCGTGTTCATTCTCGATTTTCAACCGTCCATCTGGTTCGACGAGACGCTAAATGCCGCGTACCTGGACGATCTCATGCAGGGCTTTCTCAAGAGTTTCGTATTCGCCGTCGCCATCGCGCTCATCGGCTGCCACAACGGGCTGCGCGTCGAGGGCGGATCCCGCGGCGTCGGACTCATGACGACGCGGTCGGTCGTTATGGACATCTTCATGATCATCTGTATTGATATTGTGTTTGCAGTGATATTTTACTATCTGGTGGCGTAAGACGTGGGAAACCGCCGCGTATTCGGCGCGGACTATGAGGAACATGGCTGGAGCTATTATCGAGGTCGAGAACCTGGTGACGCATTACGGCGAGAAGAAGATTCTCGACGGGGTCTCGTTCGCCGTGCCGGCGGGCGAGATTTCGCTCGTCATCGGGGGCAGCGGCTGCGGCAAGACCACGCTGTTGAAGCACATGTGCGGCCTGCTCAAACCGACTGCCGGGAGGATTATCCACGACGGCCGCGACATTGCCGTCCTGGACGAGGACGAAATGGCCCGGATGCAACGGGATATCGGCATTGCGTTTCAATCGAGCGGGCTCCTCAACTCGATGACGGTCGGCGACAACGTGGCGCTGCCCCTTCGTGAGTACGGGACCTGCGACAAGCGTCTCATTAACGCCATTGTGCGGATGAAGCTGAGTCTTGTGGGACTGGCCGGCGCCGAGGACCTGATGCCGGACGAGTTGTCCGGCGGTATGCGCAAGCGCGCCGGGCTCGCCCGGGCCATCGCGCTCGACCCGCCTCTGGTCTACTTCGACGAGCCGTCGGCGGGCCTCGATCCGATAATGGCCTCTGGCCTCGACGAAGTTATCCTGAAATTGAAACGGGTGCTCGGGATCACGTTCGTAATTGTTACGCATGAGCTCCAGTCGATTCGTAAGATTGCGGACCGTATACTTATGCTCGATGAAGGCCGCGCGGTGTTTTCCGGGACCCTCGAGGATGTGGAGCGGACGGACGTGGAGCGCGTGCGGCAGTTCTTCGAGCGGCGGCCCGACGCCTACATCACGCAACGCAACGTTTAGGAGCGGAAGGAACACGGGTTGGCGACACGCAAACAGAAGGTCAGAGTGGGCGTATTCCTCTTTGTCTGTTTCGCCCTCACGGCGATCGGGATCACGCTCGTGGCCGGCCTGATCGAGGACCGCGGCATCCACCACTGGATTATTTTCGAGGAATCCGTCCTCGGGCTCTACGAGGGCGGCATCGTCGAGTACCTGGGCGTGCCCATCGGGAAGGTGCGCAACATTTCGGTCACCCGCCTGAACCTGGTCAGCGTCGAGATAGTGGTGGACTCAAGGAAAGCGACCCTCTATAACGGTGTCGAGGCCCAGCTCGTCATTTCGAGCTTCGCCGCGGGCACGCTGGCGGTGTCGCTGAGCGGCGGCAATCATGCCGCCGGCGAACTGCCCCCGAACAGCATCATCCCCTCGAAAGTCTCGGCGTTAACGGCTATCGGCGGACAGCTCGAGGAGTTGATGGACACGTTCGCGGACATTTCGGACCGTGTGGCGACCGGACTCGAGGGACTCGAGGAAGGCGGCTTGACCAAGGTCGTCGAGGAATCCGGCAGGTTGGTGGAGGACGCGCGGGTGATGGTCCAGGAGGCTACCGAGACCCTCAAGTACGTGCGCGAGGAGACGAGCGGCGCGGTGGAGCGGATTCTCGAGGTTGCCGATAGCATAAAGACGTTTGCGGACAGCGCGAAGGACCTTGCCGGCACGCTTCAGGCCAAGATCGAGCCAGTAGATCTCAAGGAAATCGAGGCCGGCCTCGAGCGGGTGCTGGATAACGCCGCCAGACTCACGGCCCAGCTCGAACACACCGCCTCGGGTCTGGACAATGTGTTCGCGAATGTGACGCACGAGGCGGATAACGTCGAGTTTGCCTTGCGCGCGAGCCTGCGTGAACTGAACGACACGCTGGCGTCGTTGCGCCGCTTAAGCAATCAACTGCGCGATGACCCGGCGTCGCTGGTGCGCGGACATGCCCCCGTTGAGGAGAGGTAATAGTATGCGATATTGGTTGTTGGCCCTTAGTTGTGCGGCGATGGCAGGATGCCTCACGCACAAGGTCGCGCCGACGCGCTACTTCCTGGTCGAGCCCGCCACCGCGCCTCCTGCGTCGGCTATTCCCAGCGTCATTCGCACGGATACGGACGCCGCGCAACCGGAGACCACATCGACAGACATGCCTTCTCCCGAACCGCTGCCGTTCACCCTCGGCGTCCGCCCGTTCATGACGGCGAAACCCTATACGCAGCCGATCACGTATCTCGGCGAGGATCAGGAACTCGTGTTTCGCGACCGCCTCGAATGGGCGGAACCGCCCGCCGACGTAATCACCCGGGCCGTCCGCGACGCCCTCGCCGGCATGGGCCGGTTTCAGGACGTGGGCGACGCCGCCGATATGGCCCGACCGGACCTCATCCTCACAGGCGAGGTGCGCCGGTTCCTCGAGAACCGCACGGTCACGCCGCCGATGGCCGAAGTCGCCGTGCATATCGAGGTGCGCGAGGCGCGCGGTGTGCGCCTGGTCTGGTCGGGCCTGCTCCGCGCATCTGGGCCGGTGCACGAGGCGACGCCCGGCGCGTTGGCCGCCGCCATGAGCGACGCTGTCGCCCGCATCGCGGAGGACGCGGCGCGCATCCTGGCGGGCGTCGCGATTCCGACGGCCTCCTGATGGGCGAGCTCGTCTACACCTTCGCCGCGACGGCGGCGCGGCATCGCGACGGCGCGACCTGCCTCGACGGGATGCGGCTGCTCGCCGATACGCTCCACCCGTACGGCGTGCGCGTCACGTGGCTCGTCAGCCCGGAATCCGCGAGCATAGCCGCGCCGCAACTGACGGCTTGGCATGAGCGCTTCGGGGACGACGTGGCGTTGGCAACGCCGGACCTCACCCTGGGCGCTCAGGCGCGGTTGAGCGGCGCGTTTGACGCGAAGAAGACGCAATTGGCCGCCGCGCGGGACGCCGTGCAGCGCGTGTTGCCGTGGGCGGAGCTGGTTGTCGCGGCGGGCAATCATCAAGACCCCGAGATTGTGCGGCTGCTGGAGGCGCTCGGGTTCGAGGGACTCTGGGGCTTCTGCTGGGAACAGATCGAGGTGGACGCGATCACGGATCGGGGTTGTCCCTGGGACTTCTACTACATGGACCCGGACGACCGGCTGCGCCCGGCGAAAGACCGGGGCGTCGTCGCAATGGAATGGACCGCCCGCGACCTGCTCAAGTCGTTTCACAGCGGTAATCCGTGCCTGTATTCGACGGACCCGAATGATGTCGCGCGCGGCGGGCTTTGTTCCTGGGAAAACATCGACTATTGGAAGGGACTGGCCGATAACTATTTCCGAAATACGCGCTGGAACGACCAGGTCTTTCTCTTGCAGCACCAGGAAGCGCACGAGATGGAGCGGGGCGAGGGCTGGCTCTGTTACACCGAGGAGGATATCCGTGAGGCCGCCGTCATGCTCGATGCGTTCGCGCGCTACGTGACGCCCCGCGCCCGCGTCATGACCCTGGCCGAAGCCGTTCGCGCCTATCGGGAGCGCAATCCGCACACGGCGTCATCGTATATGCTCTGGGAAGACACGCCCCATCCCCGGCCCAACCCCGACTACGCCTGGAGCACCTGTCCCGGGCCGTGGCCCCGCACGTTCCTGCATTACGACCGGGGTGCGCAGATGATGTTCGTGGACGGCAAGGTCGAGCCCGTCTGCATCCGCAATTACCGACGTCCGTGGGACGCGCGGACCTATTACGCCGAGCCGATCATTCCCCGCGCGCGCCTGATGCGGAACACACAATACGCCTGGCGTCGCGAGATCGAGATCACGGTCGAAAGCCCCGCCGCCATGCCCTACGGCGTCACGCTTTGGGGCGACTACAGCCTGTACCAGATCGCCGAAGCGCCGGGGCTGATCGAAGGCAAGATACTCCCTCGCGAGCTCCTCTTCCTCCGCTACGACCTCACGCCTGGAACAAACACATTCCTCGTGAGCCTCCAGGGAAAGTAGGCGTCGTCTCGCGCTCGTAATCGGCCCTTCAACAGCCAAGCGAGAAGGACATAAGAGACGAGAACGACCCAAGGGACAGAGGGCTTTTGTCAACCGGCGTCTATCGCGTGACCTGAGCGGGGCGCACTTCGAGCGTGTGGCGCAGGATGATGCTTTCGCCGGGGGCGAGGGTAAGCCGCTTGAGCCAGATTTCCGCCTCGAGGTTGTTCAGGTAGTCGGGGTAAGCGTAAAGCCACGCGAAATCGAGCGGTTCGTCGTCAAAGGTCTGGGTAACTTCGAGGCCTTTGCTTCCCGTAAAGGTCCAGGCGCCCTTGGGCGCGCGTTGATCGAGGTAGTGTTCGCCTTCACGCAGTCCGGCGATGATGGGTTCCATGTTGCGCGCGATTTCCGCGCCGGTTCGATCAGTGAAGCGGACGCGCGTGTCGCGCAACACACCTAGATCAAGTTCCAGATGACTGCGCAAGGTCGTCTCTCGGGGCTGGTCCGTGCCGTTCAGCGCGGTAACCACGAACTCCGCGATGGGTTTGCCGGGTCGCAGGCGGATTTCGCGGGTCACGTCAATCTCGCCCAGTTTGGAATGCAGCGCCACGGCATCTTCGGAGCGTTCCTTGACCGAGAAGAGCTCAAACATGCCGTTGATCGGGAAGAAGATGCCGCCGACGCGGGTCTCCTCGCCGCCGCAGAACGGGAAGAACAGGCTGCGCGTCGTGTTGTGGGAGGTAATGCATTGGCCGGACTCGCGGTGGATGATACGCAGCGCGCGCCCGCCGAGGAAGGGCACGACGTCGATCGCGAGATGCTCGTTCGCGATGGAAACGACTTCCATCGGCGCGTTCAGGGCGAGGCAAAGCATGGGCATCTGCCGCGGGTCGCCTTCCATTTCCCGAAGACTCTGAAAGCCATGCCGCTGCATGCGGTCGACGAACTCGGTGACCTCGGGCAGTTGCGCGAAGGGCCCCTGGAAATTCAGCCGGTTGCCCTCGATGACATACCCGTTGCGCGGGAACACGCGCGCATACGTCAGCGGCATCCGCGCGACCCTCACCCGTTCGAGTAGTTCGGGGTCCTCCGCGACTGCCTGCTCCGCCTCGTCGAACAGGGTCATGGCCCGCGCGATAACATCGTCCGGCAGATACCCCTGCGCGGGGTTCGTGTACAGGTGCATGTGGATGTTCTCGCGCTCGACCTTGTCGTGCAGGAGCGCGATGTATTCGAGGATGGGCCGGGCCGCCGCGGCGTAGTACCCCTCGACGAAATCGGCGATCAACGCCTCAGCGTCCTGGTCGGGATTCCAGAGCAGCTTCACGCCATAGTAAGGCCGTAGCAGGCTGAATTCGCCGCCGCCGCCGCCGTGTCCCATGCCCTGAAGGTAAATGCCCTCGACGCTGATGTCGCGGTAGAACCGCAGGTCGGCGGCCATGGCGCGCAGGTTCGGGAAGGGGTTGTAGTAATGGGCAAAATCGACGATGTAGTGCCAGATGTAAAGGTGCTTGACCAGCTTCGACCACGCCAGCGCGCGGCGCATATAGTCCGCGTTCAGGGGGCACGTCGCGATGGGATGGCTGTCGCACGAGGGAAACATGTGACAGAGCCAGACGGCGATGTTCGGATGCATTTCCAGGCCCTTGGGCGGCTCTTCGGTATACATGTAGGCGAGCGTACCGATGAGTTTGTCCGGGTGGACTTCCGCGGTGCGTGCCGCCAGTTGGTTCAGAAACCAATACTGCGTGCCGCCCATCGTACCGTAGCGCTCATTGATTTCCGCGCAGCGGGCGCATTCGCAATAATTGTAGTAGTCCATCTGCGAGAAATTGTGCTGGCGCACGCCGGGCATGTCGGCCATCCGCGCGAGCATGCGCTCCGTGACGACTTCGAGCACGTCCGGGTTTGTGAGACACAGTTGCGTCTCGTGGCTGCGGCGCACGCCGCCGATCTCGGAGAAATACTCGGGGTGCGTCTCGAAGAATTCGCCGGGCGAAACAAAGCGGAAATAGCTGTGGCAGGTGCCGTCGAAGGCGTATTGTACGCCGTAGACGTGGTCCGCGCCGCCCCCGCCGGCATTATCGCGCTGGCGCGCGCGGAACGCCGCGTCGCCGCCGGGCCAGGCGTAGCTCGCGTGCCGCCACGCAAACGCGGGCCGGACCAGCCGGTCCTCCGCGGGCAGCGGCAGCCGATCGATGCGCGGCGTCTTGACGATGCCGGGCGCGTGCCAGCGCACGCCCAGATGGTCTTCGAGGAAGTCGTAGACGCCGTAGAGCGTTCCCGCGGCGGGCGTGCCGGCGATCACCAGATGCGACGCGACCGTGCGTATCACGTAGCCTTGTTCGCCGAGCGCTTCGGGTTGCGGGTCAACGCCGAGCGCCTCGGCGACCCGGCCACAACCCAGCACGATCATGGGCGCGTCGGCGGGCGGCGCTTCGCGAAGGATGGGCAATTGCGCGCCGGTACACGCATGGAAGTGGGTTTGCAGTTCCTGGGCCGCGTATTCCTCGGAGGGGCTTGCGGCCGCGCCGATTACGATGCTGTAGCGACTCCCGCCTCCGTCGAAGAGGAACGCGTCGTTTCCTTCCGCCGCGCCGCCCGTCAAGCACAATGCAACACACACAACGGCAATAGACTCGAAGGGACTCGGTTTCATGGCCTTTCCTCCCGGCTGCTATGCCCCATTGGACCAGAAGCGGCGAAGAAGCGTTTCAGGTGCCCCAAGCCCGTCATATTCGTTCTCCCTCTCCCCGAGGAGAGGGTCGGGGTGAGAGTTGAATAGGGAGACCTTCGGTCGAGCCGGTGGCGCGGTCGGGAGACCGGCCACAACAAGGCGTTTGTTTGTGCTAGAGTATCGCTTGCCCGCACGAGGGACGGGGCGGCGCGGGGCAGGAACGCGAAACGCCAGAACTATGCGCCACGATTACATAGCGAGATAGGCAATGAAACAAGTATTGCTGCGAGGCGGACAGGTGCTTGTCGAGGACGTGCCGCGCCCGTGCGCGGGACCGAAGACGGCGCTGGTGCGGCTGAGCCGCTCCCTGATCAGCACGGGCACGGAGGCGGCGGCGGTGTCCGAGGGCGGGACGGCGGCGTACCTCCTGCGGAAGGCGCGGGACCCGCTGAACATCGAGAAACTCAAGCGCAAGCTGGCCACGGTCGGCGTGCGCAGCGCATTCGAGGCGGTGCGGGACAAGCTCGGCGCGGCCACGGCCCCAGGATACAGCGCGGCGGGCGTGGTGACCGCGTGCGGCGCGGACTTGCACGGGTACGCGGTCGGCGACCGCGTTGCGTGCGCGGGCGTCGGCCATGCGAGCCACGCCGAGTACGTCGTTGTGCCGCAATACCTGCTCACGCCGATTCCCGACGGCGTGGCCTTCGAGGAGGCGGCATTTGTCGCGTTGGGCGCGGTCGCGTTGCACGGGGTACGCCGCGCCGAGGCGGCGCTGGGCGAGACCTTCGTCGTTATGGGGCTTGGCTTGGTCGGGTTGCTCGCGGTGCAATTGTTGCGCGCGGCGGGCTGCCACGTCCTGGGTTCCGATCCGATAGCCGCGCGGCGCGACCTCGCGCGGGAACTGGGCGCGGACGCGGCCTGCGCGCCGGAGGAACTCGATGCGGCGGCGCGCGAAGCGAGCGCGGGGCACGGCGTGGACGGCGTTCTTGTGTGCGCGGCCTCGCGCGAGAGCGCCCTCGCGAACGTCGCCATAGACCTGTGCCGCCCGCGCGGGCGCGTGGTGGTGGTCGGCGACGTGGGCATGGACCTGAAGCGGGAGGGCCTCTACGCGAAAGAGGTCGAGTTCCGCTTGTCGCGATCGTACGGGCCGGGCCGCTACGACCCGCAATACGAGGAATCGGGCGTCGATTACCCGATAGGCTACGTGCGGTGGACAGAAGGGCGAAACATGAGCGCGTTCCTGCGCATGCTGGCCGAGGGTCGGGTGCGCGTGCGGCCGCTCATCAGCCTCGTGCAGCCCGTCGATCTGGCCGCCGAAGCTTACGCCGCGCTGCGCGATCGGCCCGCCGAGGTGATCGCCGCGCTCATCGACCACGGCGCCGCGCCCGACATGGCCGCGCCCGCTGCTACGCGCCTCGAACTGAAGGCGGCGCAGCCTGTCTCGGGCAGCGTCGGCGTCGCGGTAATCGGCGCGGGCAGCATGGCGCGGGCGAATCATCTGCCAAACCTCGCGAAGATTCCCGGCTGTGGCGTCGAGAGCGTCATCGATCTGCAGGGGCACGTCGCAAAGGAGACGGCGCAACGTTTCGGCGCGCGGTCGTGCGGCACGGACTACCGCGAGGCGCTGGCGGACCCAGCCGTGCAGGCCGTCCTGGTTGCCACGCGGCACGACACGCACGCGGCGATGGCTATCGAGGCGCTGCGCGCGGGCAAGCACGTTTTTGTCGAGAAGCCGCTGGCGCTTACGGTCGCGGACGCGGAGGCGGTGCGCGACGCAGTGGCCGAGACGGGCCTGCTGCTGACCGTGGGCTTCAATCGCCGTTTCTCGCGGTTCGCGCAAGAGGCCAAGGCGGCGTTGCGCGGGATGCCGGGGCCGAAGACGGTCCTCTACCGCTGCAACGCGGGGCCGTTGCCGCCGGGGCATTGGGCGCTCGACCCCGTGCAGGGCGGCGGGCGCATCCTGGGCGAGGCGGTGCACTTTTTCGACTTCGTTTGCTGGCTTGTCGATGGGGACCCGGCTTCCGTGCGCGCGGAGAGCCTGCGCGGCGGCGCGGGCGCGGGTGAAGATAATCTCTCGGTCCTGTTGCGGTTTCCGGACGGATCGGTAGCCACGGTCGTCTATTGCGGCGTGGGAAGCGAGGGCCTGCCGAAGGAGCGCATCGAAATCTACGGGGCCGGCGCGGGGATCATTATCGACGACTTTCGGGACATCACCTGCGCGGGCGCGCCGGGCAGGAGCGTTAAGCCGGGTCGGGCGGACAAGGGCATGTACGGCCTGCTCGAAAACTTCATCCGCGCGGTGCGGGGCGAGGCGGCGCTCGAGGTGACCGCGTCGGACGGCCTGCGCGCGACACGCATCGCCCACGAGGCGCTGGCGGACGCGCGGGGTGAATCGAGTGGAGACCTTCGGTCGGGAGGTGGCACGGTCGGGAGACCGGCCACAACGAAATCTGCGGACGCGCAGCCGTGAAAATCTGCATTCTCAGCGTCCTGCACGAGCCTTACGACAAGCGTGTCTACCAGAAGGTCGCACGCAGCCTGCACGCCGCGGGCCACGAGGTCGTTTCGATTTGCCCGAGCGACGCGCCCTTGCCGGACGAAGCCGGCGGCATCCGCTTCGTGCGCATTCCAACGCCGCCGTCGAAGCGGCGGCGGCTCATCGCGCTCGCGCGGCTTGTGCGGCTTGGCCGCCGCGAACGGGCCGACGCCTACCTCGCCGTCGAGCCGGAGTCGTGGGTGGCCGCGCTGATCCTCAAGGGCGTCGCGGGCGGCAAGGTCGTCTTCGACATGCACGAACACGTGCCCACTGAGTTCGCGAAGTTCTTCCCGCGTTTCCTGCAACCGTTCGTGACATGGCTGACCATCCGGTTCATGCGCCTCTTCGCGCGGTGCACCGACCACGTGATCCTGACGCGCGACAGCTTCGAGGCCGAGTGGGCGGGGCTGACGGTGCCGCGCACGACCATCATCAACACGAATCACTTGCAGCCCCCGTGCGCCGATATCCCCGAGGAACTGCGCGCGCGCTACGCCGACCGCCCCACCATCATCCACCAGGGCGTGTTCGGCGACGTGCGCGGCGCGTACCAACTTCTTGACGCTATGAAGCGTATCGCGCGCGAAGTCCCGGACATCAAGTGCGTCCTCCTCGGCGGCTACGTCTACGGCAGCCTCGACGACTACCGCGGGGCCATCCGCGAGGCCGGACTCGACGCGCACTTTGACATCCTCGGCGTTGTGCCCTACGAGGCCGTGCCCGCGCACATCGCCGTGTCCCGCGTCGGGCTTATCCTCTTTCAACCGGGCCTCGTCAACCACACCCTCGCCATGCCGCACAAACTCTTCGACTACCTGCGCGAAGGCAAGCCCGTCGTCGCGCCCGACTTCGCCGTCGAGGTTGCGCGCATCGTCCGCGAGGCCGATGCCGGCCTCCTCGTCGACGTCACCCGCCCCGAGGCCATCGCCGACGCCGTCCTGCGCCTCCTGCGCGACCCCGCCGAGGCCGCGCGCCTCGGCGGCAACGGCCGCCGCATCGTCGAGACCAAATACAACTGGGAGCGCGAGGAAGCGCGCCTCCGCGACGTCTTCACGGCGCTGTAGGGAGAATGCACGACCGGCCCGGCGCGAAGCGCCTGATGGTGCGTTGCGTAGCGGGTGCGGCGCAACGAGGCGAAGGGGAAGGACCGCCTACGCCCGTTCCGGCGGTATGGACGTATGGAACGGGACCAGCAGGCGATCATGCAGGAACTCGGGGGCGAGGTCCGCGCCGTTGTGCCAGACAATCGTGTTGAGTTCGGGATCAACCCGGAAGACGCGGAACTTCTCCGGGTCCTTCAGGGGTTCGAACATTTCGCCGTACAATTCATCAGCGAGGTCCACATACCCTTCCGCGCCATCGTTGAACCGGAGCCGGATGATGTAATCGCGTTCGTAACTCGCCTCGACTACGTGCAGTATCATGGGTCTACTCCAGCGGGTCGATATAGACCAAGGGCGCTCGCCGCCGTGCGCACTCCTAGTTATCGAGAAGCTGGTCCTCGTGCAAGACGCGCCACTCGTTCACCAGCCCGAGTGCTCGACGCGGCAGATTCCCGCGAAGCACGGTTCCGGTACAGACATCGATCATCGCCTCCTCGCCGCTGTATTTCGCGTGAAAGGGCGGCGGAAGGTGGTCTTCCCAATAAAACGCTATCGCGATCCCGAAAAACCTACTCACAATTGGCATAGGGCCTTCTTACGTCGAGGCGAACCGGACTTCAAGTACCATTGTTGGGAAACAGGTCTTATTACGCGGGGTCCGTCCACCATCGGCGGAAAGCGCATTACGCGCTGCCTGGCGGTGAATTTTCACTACCGTAAGCCCGGCCCGAAACTTCACCGGCGCGGAGCGCCTGATTATGCGTTGCACCGCGGGAGCGACATAACGAGGAATACCGCCTCAGTGCGTCAATCGCCTGGGGCGTATCATCGTTCCGCCTCGATGGCTTCCCTTCTGCCGCGGACGTCGCCGCGTAGGGGTTCCAAGCGTGTTATAATCACGCTATAAATCGTGGAGTATAGACGAATGCCCTACGAAGGACACGTGGTGAACGGGGTTGTCGTTCTGGGCCAGCCAGCGCCCCTGGAGGACGGGACGCGGGTCCGGGTCGAGATCGTCGCAAGCCCCAAGACAGACTCCGCAAGGAAGCGCATCCCCCTCGCCGATCGGCTCGCCTCCGTCATCGGGAAGGCCGAAGACCTGCCCGAGGACTGGTCGGAAAACCATGACGCCTATCTCCGGGAAGAGCACGGGAAATGAGCGGCGTTTTCGCGGACACGTCCTTCTATCAGGCAATGCTCAATCCGCGGGATAGGTGACATGGGCGCGCGTTGGATTTCGGCCGGCTCTACGACGAAGAGATTGTCACAACGGAATATGTTCTGGTGGAACTCGGCGCACTTCTGGCGCGCGCGAGGATGCGACCTCTCTTTAGGGTGCAGGTCCGCTATTACCGACTGCGGCGTCTCAGGGGCTGATTAGCCCGCCTCGGCGGGCTCCTCTTTGCACCCGCATTCATGCGGGGTGAAACGAGGACTCTCCTGCGCCAAAGCCCGCTTCAGCGCGGCTTTTCAAGTGCTTCAGCGCTGAAGCCATCTGGAAAGCGACGCTGAAGCGCCCTATCGGCGAGAAAGGCTATTCCCCTACACCCCTGCTAAAGCAGGGTGCAAAGAGGAGCGCGCTAAAGCGCGCTAACAAGTCGTCCGCGCTATCCGCAACATAGGTCACGATTCGACCGCGACTCCGCCAAGAGTCCGGCATTCCAGCGGTAATTGCAGAACAGCACCCTCTCTTTGTCGAACTCATACGCCAGCTTCGTTCCGACCCTGACACAGAGATCATCCCGGCTTCGTCCGAACTCTTCGACGCGGGCTTTGCGCTATTCGCCGGGCGCAACGACAAGGAATGGTCCCTCACGGACTGTATCTCCTTTGTTGTCATGGAGCAACAGGGGGTTACCGACGCCCTCGGGACGGACCGCCACTTCGAGCAGGCGGGATTCCAACTGCCCCTTTTCAAATAAGAGGGTGAGCCCTCCCACAATCAACATCTAACGCTTCAAAGTAGAGCGCTTTTGTCCTGCTGTTCTAAGACGAAACGGCTCTGGTTTGAGGTCGAGGATGCCATCGGGGGCGGCGGTTCGCCCATCAATGCCCATAAATCCTTTATTCGCAAGGGGTTGCGCTGCAAGCCATGCTCCCACTTCTTCCCTGGCATTGCGCTTGCTTTTCCCAAGCGTGGCAACCAATGGATCAACCGCCGGGCGCGTGCGAGGCCCGGCGCGAAGAGAAAGGAGGACTGGGCTATGACACTGAGGACGTGGGACCCATTTCGCGAGTTGGACGCCTTGCGTCGCGAGGTGGAGCGCGCCTTCGAGGACTTCGGCGGCAACCGCTGGCCGACGTGGCGGAGCGCGTTCCTGCCGGGCGCGGCGGCGCGGGCCTATCCCCTGATGAACGTCAGGGAGGACAAAGACAACGTATACGTCGAGGCGCTGGCGCCGGGGCTTGATCCCGAGTCGCTGGACATTTCGGTGCTCCGGGACACGCTGCGGGTATCGGGCGAAAAGTCGCCGATCAACGCGGACGTGAAGCCGGAGGCGTATCACCGGAACGAGCGGGGCGCGGGCCGGTTCGTGCGGACGCTGACGCTGCCGGTCGAGGTGGACGGCGACAAAGTCCAGGCGGCGTATAAGAACGGCGTCTTGCGGCTCACGCTGCCGAAGCATGAGAAGGCGAAACCGAAGCAGATCGCGGTGGCGGTGCAATAAGCGGCGGCGGTCAAACGAGAACGAACGAAGGAGGTGCTACCCATGAAAGAGAAGACCGTACCGATGAAGGCGGAACAGCAGACGGCGCCGGATACGCGCGAGGAAGCGCGCACGCTGATTCCGGCGGTGGACATCTTCGAGATGAAGGAAGGCCTCGCCGTCGTGGTGGACCTGCCCGGCGTGGACAAAGAGGGCGTCGCCATTGACGTCCACGACGACGTGCTGACGATCAAGGCCACGCCGGAGGCGGGCGCGAACGGCGACGCGCTGCTTCGCGAGTTTGAGCTGCGACCGTATTTCCGGCAGTTCCAACTCAGCGACGCGGTGGACCAGGAGAAGATTCGCGCCGAGATGAAGTACGGCGTGTTGACGGTCCACTTGCCGAAAGTGGCCGCGAAGCAGCCGAAGAAGATCAAGGTGGACGTGGCCTCGTAATCGACGGGGCCGCGTCTGATGACGACAAAGGAGGTGACGGACCATGAGCAGCCTGGTTCCCATGACGTGGAAAGACTCGCTCGAAGGGTTGCGCGACCGTGTATTGCGCGTCTTCGACCGGTGGCAGCCGCGCCGGACCAGGCCGAACGGCGGGAACGGCGACTATTGGCCGGTCTCGGTTCTGGACCTCGGCGGACCGGCGGTGGACCTCGCGGAGACGGACGACGAGGTGCTGGTCACGGCGGAACTGCCGGGTCTCGACGAGAAGGATTTCAAGGTCGAGGTCGAGGAGCGGCGTCTCGTATTGCGGGGCGAAAAGAAAGCGGAGCGCGAAGAGCGACGCGACGGCCGGTATTACAGCGAGCGCAGCTACGGCGGTTTCTACCGCGCGGGTCCGCTGCCCTGCGAGATTGAACCGGATAAGGCGAACGCGCGTTACCGGCACGGCGTCCTTCGCGTGCGCCTGCCCAAGTCGGATGCGGCGAAGGCGCGGCGCAAGCGTATTACAGTAAACTGATGTTTATGTCGCCCGGCGCCTCGGGCCGAACGCCCGGCGCGCCGGGCGTTTCATCGCGGGTCAGCCGAAGAGTTTGCGGAAGCACTCGGGATCGTCGAGTTGGCCCAACTCGACGTTGACGAAGTGATTGAGGTCGGCGTCCGTAATGCCGGGGTCGGGCCGGACATCGCAGGGCCCGGGCGCGTCTTCCCGCATCGCCGCCTCGGGGGACGGACGGCGCCGCCTGCGACGCGGCCGGGGGCCGCCGGAGAAGTCGGGCGGGAACATGCCCGCTTCGAGGAACTCGGTGATGACGCGCGCGCAGTGTTCGATGCGCTCCTTGCGGGAGCCGCGCTCGAGGACGCGTCGGTCGAGCGGGATGGCCTTGTTTCGGAAGAGGACCGTGAGTTCGCCGCAGGCGGGGCAAGGCATAATCACAACGACGTCGCGCGGCACATTGGTAGTAACGATCCGGTGGGCTCTGCAATGCGGACACACAACCGAATTCATGGCGCCGTTCTTCCCCGTCGCTGCTTCTGCACGAGGCCTAACCTCGTGCGTTATTGTAGCCAAGCCGAAGCGCGTGATGCAACGTCGCGCGGGCACCGCCCGCGGCCGCTTCCAACGGTCTGACCCGTCTGACTAGCGCGACGGGCGACGCTAAAGATTTGCCCGGAACCTGCCGATGAGAGGGATACGACGGATTAGGTCTGTGGGCCTTAAATGGCCCGGAGGGGCAACGATGGGCATTTCTCCGCTTTCGGCGCACGCGCAGGCGCATTCGGGGGTTCTTGGCGCGGGCGGCCGCACCGCAACCACATATGCACCGGGCCTCAGTCGGCACGCAAATCCCGCAAGAACCGCGCCTCCGCCCGCTCCGAGTCTCGGCCGCAACCGGGAAGCGGCGATTGCGCGCGCCTTTGACGCCATGGTCTATCGCCCGCTCGGCCAAAAGACCGGCCCGTCTCCCGGCGCGGCGCAGCAACTCGAATTCGATTTCGTCTTCGACGCGCGGGCCGAGGCGCTCGTACTCTTTCAGCAGCGCATGGCCGCGACGGCGCAAGGACTCCCCGACGCTGAGCAGGCGACGCTCGTCGAACTGAGCCGCGAAGTGGCTGCGCGGTTCCAGGTCTCGATGTCCGTTTCGGTGTCGGCGCTTGGGGGATTCGCCTCGACCACGGAGGCCGCAGGCAACCACAGCGACCTGCTTCAACGTTTTTCGGACCTGACGCAGCGGCTCATGGAACTGGCCGGGGAGATGTTCAGCGAGGTCTTCGAGTACCTCGGCGCGTTCTTCCGGGGCGGACCCGAGAGCCGCGATTTCAACGACATGGCCCGGCAGTTGCTCGACAACCTGCTTGCGGACTTGTTCGGCGGTCAAGGAGGCGGCGCGCCGGCGACCGGCGGGCAGGTCCAGCTCGAATTTCGATTCAGCTTCGAGATGAGCCTCGAGGTCTCGGTGACGCAGGGCGAGGTGCAGCAAGGCGATCCACTCGTGCTCGACCTCGATGGCGACGGCATCGAACTGACCCGATACACGGCCGGCGCGCGGTTCGACTTGATGGGAAACGCCCAGTCCGTGCGTACGGCGCTTGTCACCGGCGGCGACGCTTTCCTGGCTATTGATCGCGACGGCGACGGTCGCATTACGAACGGGCGCGAACTTTTCGGGGAGCAGAACGGCGCAACGAACGGCTTCGAGGAGCTGCGCAAGCTCGACTCGAACGGCGACGGCGTCATCGACCGCCTTGACCGGGACTTCGACAAGCTCCTGTTGTGGCGCGATAACGGGAACGGCATCTCGGAACCGGGCGAACTGTTGACCTTGGGGCAGGCGGGCATCGCGTCCATCAGTCTTGGCTACCAGAACGTGGATCAGGCCGCGTCCGGCGGCAACCGCATCGCGCAAATCGCGGCGTTCACCTTCACGGACGGCCGCGTCGGGCGCGCCGCAGACGCGCTCCTGAATTACACCGTTTAGGACACCCCACACGCTATCGGACCCGGGGAAGGGCGGCCCTCTCCATCTCTCGCCGCCCTTCCCCACCCCTCCCTATATGACATAGTCCTCGACAAATACGCGGGCGTCGCGCACGCTGACAAACACGCGCTCGTCGCGCGCGAGGTTGAGGGCGCGGTAGCGGTCATGGGGCACCTCGACAAATAGCGACTTGTCGTTGTCGGTCTTGAGTTCGACCTTCACAACGGGTCCGGCGGAAAGGACGCGCGCGACGCGCGCATCGAGGGCGGGACCGCCGGCGCGGTCGCGACGGATTTCGAGATCGTAAGGGCGCACGAAGGCGTGCGCCTCCTTGCCGTCGGGCACCGGCTGCGCGGCGCGACCGAGCACGAAGGGCCCGAAGGTGATATCGCCGGACTCGACGCGGCCATGGAACAGATTCACGTTTCCAAGGAATCTCATGACGAATTCCGTCGCGGGTCGGTGAAAAACTTCCTCCGGCGCACCGACCTGTTCGATGCGGCCCTCGTTCATCACGACGACGCGGTCGGCCACCTCGAGCGCCTCTTCCTGGTCGTGGGTTACGAAGATGCTGGTTACGTGGATTTCGTCGTGAAGGCGACGCAGCCAGCGCCGGAGTTCCTGGCGCACCTTGGCGTCCAGCGCGCCGAAGGGTTCGTCCAGCAGGAGGACCTTCGGCTCGATGGCCAGCGCGCGGGCAAGCGCGACGCGCTGGCGCTGCCCGCCAGAGAGTTGGTTCGGGTAGCGGTTCTCGAGGTTCTCGAGTTGAATGAGGCGGAGCAGTTCGCGCACTCGGGCGCGCAGCGCGTTCTCGGCCGGGCGCGCGCTCCGCGGTCGCACGCGCATGCCGAAGGCGATGTTCTCGAACACGGTCATGTGGCGGAACAAGGCGTAGTGCTGAAATACAAAGCCCACATGGCGCTGTCCCGCGCCGCGCCGCGCCACGTTTTCCTGGTGAAACAGAATTTCGCTCTCGGGCCGGGGGTCCGGCCGGTCGAGCCCGGCGATGATGCGCAGGAGCGTCGTCTTGCCGGAGCCGGACGGGCCCAACAGGGCCATCAGTTCGCCGTCGGGCGCTTCGAGGCTCACGTCGTCTAACGCCTTGAATCGCCCGAAAGTCTTCGTGATATGTCGCACTTCGATGCTCATACGTCATTCCTCCCCGCGCGGGGTCGTTATTCGTTCGTAGTTCAGGCTTCAGCCTGCTCCGAAATTGTTCCATTCACGGCTCGGCGGCTGCGCCACTCGACCACGCTCTTGGCGACGAGGGTTACCAGGGCGAGCAGGGCGAGGAGCGAAGCCACGGCGAAAGCCGCCACGAAGTTGTACTCGTTGTAGAGAATCTCGACGTGCAGCGGCATGGTGTTGGTCTTGCCGCGGATGTGCCCGGAGACGACGGACACCGCGCCGAATTCGCCCATGGCGCGCGCGTTGCACAAGATGACGCCGTAGAGCAGCGCCCACTTGATGTTGGGCAGGGTCACGCGCCAGAAGGTCTGGCGCCCGTTCGCGCCGAGCAGGAGCGCCGCCTGCTCTTCGTCCGTGCCCTGCTCCTGCATCAGCGGGATCAACTCGCGCGCCACGAAGGGAAAGGTAACGAAGATGGTGGCCAGCACGATGCCGGGCACGGCGAAGATGATCTTGATGTCATTCGCCGCGAGCCAGGGACCGAGCAGGCCCTGCCTGCCGAAGAGCAACACGTAGATCAATCCGGACACCACCGGCGATACGGCGAAAGGCAGGTCGATCAGCGTGACCAGTACGTTGCGCCCGCGAAACTGAAACTTGGTGACTGCCCACGCCGCCGCCAGGCCGAACACGAGATTCGCCGGAACGGCGATGCCCGCCGTAATCAAGGTCAGTTTGATGGCGGCAAGCGCGGCGGGGTCCCGGAAGCTGGCGAAATACGCCTCGATGCCCCTGCGGAGCGCCTCCGTGAACACGGCCACGAGCGGGATCAGCAGGAACAGGCTGAGGAACGCGATGCTGGTCCCGATAAGCAGCGTCTTCACCCACCAGGACTCGCCCGTCGGATTGCGCCACGTCACGCGCGCGGCGCTTTGGGGTATGGAAATCGCGGCCATATCACGTCACCTTCGTGTAGCGGTGTGTGCTCCACCATTGGAGCACGTTGATCCCGAACAACAGCACGAATGAGGCGAGCAGCATCACCACGGCGATGGCGGTGGCGCCCGCGTAGTCGTACTGTTCGAGCTTCGCGATGATCAGCAGGCTCGTGATTTCCGTTCGCATCGGCATGTTGCCGGAGATGAACACGACGGAGCCGTATTCGCCGATGGCGCGCGCGAACGCCAACGCGAAGCCGGTCAACAGCGCGGGCATAATCGTGGGCACGATCACCTTGTAGAAGGTCTGGAAGCGCGTCGCGCCGAGGCTCGCGGCCGCTTCTTCGTATTCGGGGTCGAGGTCCTCGAGGGCGGGCTGCAGCGTGCGCACGACGAACGGCAGGCCGATGAAGGTCAGCGCAATGATCACGCCCAACGGCGAGAACGCCGCCTGTATACCGAGCGCTTCGAGGGGTTTTCCGATCCAGCCGTTGCGGGCGTAGATGGCCGTCAGCGCGATGCCGGAGACGGCGGTCGGCAGGGCGAACGGCAGGTCGACCATCGCGTCCACGATCCGCTTGCCCGGAAATCGGTATCGCACCAGCGACCATGCCACGATGAAGCCGAAGATCGCGTTGATCAACGCCGCGACCAGCGCCGCGCCGAAGGTCAACTTGTAGGAGGCGACGACGCGCGGGTCGGTCACGGCGCTCCAGAAATCGGCCCACGTCATCGTACTGGTCTTGATGAACAGCCCAGACAACGGAATCAATACGATGAGGCTGAGATACAGCATGGTATAGCCAAGCGTGAGGCCGAAGCCTGGCAGCACGCTGAATTCGCGCCATCTCATACGCGTCTTACCTCCTTAGCAGACCTCGACTTTCGCACGTCATCTTCCCGGCCGGTAGATTTGGTCGAAGATGCCGCCATCGGCGAAGTGCTCCTCTTGCGCTTTCCGCCAACCGCCGAATACATCGTCGATTGTGAACAGTTCGACGTGCGGAAAGCGGGCGATGTCCGCCGGATCGGCGTGCTCCGGCGCGCGCGGACGGTAGTAGTGTTTCGCCGCAATGCGCTGTCCCTCGGGCGCGTACAGATACTCGAGATACGCCTTCGCGACCGCGGTCGTGCCATGCTCGGCGGCGTACTTGTCCACCAGCGCGACCGGCGGCTCGGCGAGAATGCTCAGCGAGGGCAGGACGATCTCGAACTGGTCCCGCCCGAGTTCGTGAATCGCCAGGAAGGCCTCGTTCTCCCACGAGAGGAATACGTCGCCGATGCCGCGCTGTACGAATGTCGTCGTCGAGCCTCGCGCGCCGGAATCGAGCACCGGTACGTTCTTGTATAGCGCTTGGATAAACGCGCGCGCTTCCTCCTGCGCCTTGGCTACGTCCGCCGCCGCCGCGGGTTCGTTCAGGCGCGCGAGGTCGCCGAGGGAGCGCTTCAACGAGAAGCCCCACGCGGCGAGATGATTCCAGCGCGCTCCGCCCGACGTCTTCGGGTTCGGCGTAATGACCTCGATGCCGGGCCGCACCAGGTCGTCCCAATCCTTGATGCCCTTGGGATTTCCCTTCCGCACCAGAAACACGATGGTTGACGTGTAAGGCGCGCTGTTGTGCGGCAGGCGCGATTGCCAATCCGCGGGAAGCAACCGGGCATGCTCCGCGATGGCGTCGATGTCATACGCCAACGCGAGGGTGACGACGTCCGCTTCGAGGCCGTCGATGACGGCCCTGGCCTGCTTGCCCGCGCCGCCGTGCGACTGCTGGACGGTCACGGTCTGGCCGGTGGTGTCCTTCCAATGTTTCGCGAACGCCGCGTTGAACTCGACGTACAACTCGCGAGTCGGGTCGTAGGACACATTCAGTAATTGGACTTGCGCGGCGGCCTCGCCGCCAGCCGCTGCGAGCAGTAGTGTGACTACGGTCGAAATCACTCTTGATCTCATAGTGCGACTCCTTCTCCGTTTTCTTGCCTGACAATTCGAGCGGAGCGGGAGATCTAACTCTCCCGGAGTCCGAGCCACGCGCTCACCGACTCCGCCAACGTTCCAAGCGCCTCCGCGAAGGCCGCGAACAGGGCGACTTTCTGATGAAGCACCAACAGGGACTCCGCCTTGGCGGGCGTACGCTTTGAAATTTGTCTCAGGTGTGTCATGGTTTCTTGTTCCTTCTCAGGCGCTCTGGCGCGCCGTGTTTATCTTGCATGTCAGTGCAAGGTTCTAGAACTCCAATTGGAATCGTGTCTGGAATACATCGAAACTGCCGTCGTAGAGGTCGTGCTCGACATTGTTGTGCGTATAGTTCCAGGTGACGCGCGCGTTCGGGTTGAGATACCAGTTCAACCCGAGCGTGAAGGCGTCGTGCCGGCCGCCGCGAATCGGCCCGTCGTTAAGGTCTACGGCGGAGTACCGCGCCGCCGCTTCCCAGGCGCCCCAGCCGGACGCGGATTTCCAGCCAAACGGGCGCTTCGGCACAACGCGCCCGAAGAGTCCGCGATCGTTGCGGTATGGCCGGGACTCCCCCGTGAGGAAGTACGTGGCTTGGACATAGTAGCCGTCGAAGGCAACGTCGCCGGCGAACGTGGTGTCCACATCCGACCGGATGTACTCGCCTTGTAACGAAAACGGACCGTATACGCCCGCCAGTTCAAGGCCGAGCAGGTTTGCGTCGTCCGCGCGGGCGTCGCGGAGCCGAAAACCCACCGGCAGCTTGTCCACGTCCGCGTAACGGAACAGGGCCAGCCGTGACTCCGGCCGCGCGCCATACGCCAGGCGCGCGCCGTCGGGATTTCGCAGGCTGTAGGCCAGCCCAAGGTGCAGGAGTTTGCGGCCTTCGTCCGCATACCAGGGGAGGCCCGTCACCCGCGCGGTGATCTGATACCCTTGGTCCTCGTCTGAATCGTTGCTGCTCGGCCAGTTGTCCGTTTCCTTGAAGGCTCCGATTGCCCAGGTCATCCGTTCCTGGCCGGATTCGCCGAGCAAAGCGTCGCTGAGTTGGATGCCCGCGTTCCGGCTGGGGACGAACACATTGGCCAAGGAACGTTCGTTGAAGGTGCGGTACGGAACAGGCGTCAATTCCTCGAGACTGAACGGCTCGCGGTAATGCCCCACGCGGAACGTGAAGTCCTGTCCTGCAAAGTAGGGTATCTTTTCCAACTGGACATAGACGTCGCGGAAGACGGGCGTGTCTTCTCCCGACTCTCCCGCGAAGTCGAACTCGAGCGTGTGGGAAATGTTCTCCCACACCCGACCCGACAAGCGGATGCGAGCATAGCGAAAGCCTACACCGTCCTGCTCGTTCCCTACCGCGCGCTCGAGTTCCCGGTCTTGCTTGAAGAATGCGACGTCGTAGGCCACGCGGGCGCCAACTTTCAACTGGAATGCCTTGTCCGGCGACGTGATCGAGAACCCCTCGGCACCGGCGCTTACCACGGGCGTCTTCTTAGCTGCCGCTTCCGCGGCGGCCTTGTCCGTCTCGGCCTGCACCTCGATTTGCCGCAGGCGCTTGTTCAACTCATAGACCTGGTCGCGTAACGCGTCGAGTTCTGACGGTGCGGCCGCCGGAGCAGCGCCGGACCCGATCAAGCCCGCCGACTGCGCCTCGATACGGCCCAAGCGCTCATTGAGTTCGTTGACCAGTTCCCGTAAGGCCCGAACCTCCTCCCGCGTGGACGTTGCGTCGCTTGTGGCGGGCGGGGGCTGTTGCTGGGCGGGCGCGCGCGACGACCAACATGCCGCGCCCAGCGCGACTGCGGCGGCGAGCCGCCATACGCTTCGTTTCATGCGTCGATCTCCTCGAATTCAAGGGAGATCTCCGGTGATCCGGTCGAACTGCCGCTCCTTCTTCTCAGGTCACTCGCTTATTCATGGCCTCCGGTGTTCCGGTAAGCCCAAAAACGCTGCCAGCCCTCCCTCAACGTCTCTTATCGACGCGAATCCGCTCCTTTCGGTCAATCTGCACGACACGCGCATCGTGGACGGTCACCTCGACGGCACCATATCGCAGGGACTGAATTGCGCCGAGAATCCGTGACGCGGTTTCCTCGTCCAGCGGCGTCACCATCGCGTTATTGGCTGGTTTGTCTAGTTCTTTCTCCACGTCTCCACCTCTTGTGCCTATTGTCTATAGACTTTATGTACAATTATACGAACCTAACAACACAAATGCGCGTATCCCCGATGTAACTAAATGAAATACATTGGCGCGTCGTCGTGGCGCATGGCCTCGTTACTACGGCGCACCAATTCCCCGAGCGTCTTCGTCTGCAGCACCTGTACCGTCGTGTCCCGTACCTCCTTCAGGACTATTCGGATGCCGCAGCTTTCCACGTCATTGCACTCTTCACACGGCCTGTACGCATACTCACTGACACAAGGCACAAGCGCCAGTGGCCCGTTGAGCCACCGAATAACTGCCGCCAGCGAAATCGTGTCCGGATTGTCGGCCAACGCGTAGCCCCCGCCCGGGCCGCGTTTGCTGCGCAGAATACCCCGGTTCTTCAGTTCCACCAGAATCGTCTCAAGAAACTTGGTCGGAATATTCTCCCGCTCCGCGATCTCGCTTATGGGCACCACCTCGCCACTGGCGTATCGCCTAGCAAGGACAACCAGCGCTTTGAGGCCATATTTGGTCTTACTTGTGAGCACGTTCTTCTAATTCCCTACAGGGCTTTCGGATAATAGCACGGCGGGACCGCCGATGTCAAGCGGCCGCAGAAACAGAATTCCGGCTTACCGTCGCGGGGCCATGAAGGCATCCCAGAGGTCGCGGCGGATGAAGAGCAGGCGCAGCACGCTGGGGCGCAAGCCGTGCATCTCGACCATGTACTCGCCGGCAAGGCGTTCCTGGAGCACCGGACCAAGGCTTGGGTCGGCGATGATTACGGGCGCATCGGGCGCATCGGGGATGTCGCCCCAATAGCCGACGCGGCTGTATTGCCGCAGGAGCCACGGAAGCGGCCAGTAGTCGGCGTCCGGCTGGAGGACACGCACGAGCATGTCCTTACCTTCGGGATGCACGGCGGCGATATGGTCGATACTTTCGACGAGCCGCCGGACCGCCGTGCTCGTGTGGGCGTAGACGTAGGGGTTGCGCACGTCGGCGGGATAGACGAAATTGGCGAGGCGGCACTGCCGGCCGAGATGTGCGACGCCGATGGCGAGCAGCAGGGCGAGCACGATGCGTAGGGGGATGGGACGCAGACGGCGGAAGAGCGCCGCGACGCCGACGCCCGCCAGCAGAATCATGGGCTGATAGAAGGGGAGGAGGTTCCAGGGCGTCTTGTACGGGATGAGGCTGTAAATAGCCGTGGTCACTACGCAGTACAGGAGAAGGAATCGGAGAAGGCGTGCGTCGGGGCCGGAGGATGCCGCGGCGCAGGCGGGCCGTACGAGGAGAATCGATACCGCGCCCGCCGCGGCAAGCAGCAGGACCAGTCCTTCGCTCCAGCGCGGGCCGGCGGTCCGGTAGGTGTAGGCCAGCAGATGGAGGTAGTAGTACCAAGGCTTGTCGTGGATGCCGGCGCTGCCCGTCCCCTCAGCGCGTTGAGAGTAGGTGGTGAATGCGAGGACCGAATCGAGCATGCCGCGCGGATGGGTGAAGAAGGACGAAAACAAGACGACCGAGACGGCGATGGCGACCCCGACAAACAGGGCGGCGTGGCTCCACGTGGCATGGGCATCGAGGGGCGGGGGCATCTTGCCCCCGTGTGGGGCGGGACGCCCCACTTCCTTTACGGGCAAGACGCCCGCGCTACTGTGGCATGGGCATCTTGCCCATGATTCTTCACGGGCGGGACGCCCGTGCCACGAGTGGAGCCGCGCCCAGAACATCGTGCCGGCCAGTGCGACGGCCATGGCGAAGAACAGGACCACGCATGTCTCTTTCGTGGCAAACATGGCGCCCGCGGCGAATCCGGCGAGCGCGGCCCATCCCCCGTGGGGCCGCCGGAACCAGCGCCAACCGGCGAGTATCAGCAGCAACGCGAAGAAGACGAGGAGCATTTCCTGGATGTAGTAGCGGCTGTAATAGACCATCGCGGGCGAGAGGACCGTGAGCAGCCCCGCCGCCAAGACCGCGCCGCGCCCGAGCGCCGCGCCCAAGGGCCAAAGCAGCAACACCACGCCGACGCCGAAGAGAACAGGCAGGATACGAAAGACGGCTTCGGTCGTATCGGCCAGCGTTTTCGCGCCACTGAGGCGGATCGGGATAAGCGCGAGGTAGTACAGGGTTGGCCCGTGGTGTTCGTGCGGGTCGTAGCGATATTCACCCTCTTCGAGCAGGATGCCGGTGCGCACCGCCTGGTTGGCCTCGTCGCCGTGAAAAGGACGCTCGGCCAGGCGCGGCAGCCTGATAGCGAGCGCCGCCGCCGCCAGCAAGACCATTGCGACGGCGTATCCGATGCTCGAACGCGAGCCCACTTCCGTCATGCCTCCTGTGTGCGTCGTTGGCAAGGGCGTAGCATAAGGGGTTCTGCGTGCCGAGTCACGTTTTTCGCGGCGCGCCGGATGGACGAGATGGACGGGAGGCAAGAGCGCGGCATGGCTCAGGCGCTCGGGGACATGGCGGCCCGAGGACGCCGCGGCCGGCTTGACGCGCCGCCGAGGGCTGCCGCATGATGCGACGCATCATGGCCGCGTTGCTTCGCACATACGGGGTCGCTTTGCTTTCAGGAGCGTTTCTCGCGATCAGTTTTCCCTCGTGGAATCTGTATCTGCTCGCTTGGTGCGCACCGGCCCTCCTGTTTTGGCGGGTGCGTCGCGCGGGCGTGTTCGAGACGGCGGTCCAGTTCTTCGCCGCGGGGTGGCTGTTCCACACGGTCCTGCTGCAATGGCTCATGGCCAATATCCAATGGGTCGGCGGCGTTGCGGTAATCGGCTACCAGTTGATCTGTCTATTGCTGGCGTTGTTCTGGGCCGTGACCGGCACGGCGTGGGCGCTCCTGCGTCAACGCGCGCCGCGCTTCGGGGGCGCGTTCGGGCTGGCGCTGCTTTGGGCTTTCATGGAATTCCTCGAGGCGCGGCTGTTCACGGGCTTCGGCTGGAGCGCGCTGGCGCACAGCCAGGGCCCGAATCTCTGGCTGCTGCAACTGGCCGCGGTCGGCGGGGTCGGGCTGGTGTCGTTCGTCGTGGCGCTTGTGAACGGGCTTCTCGCCCTCGCGGCGGCGGAACGACCTTGGCGCTATCCGCGGCTGGCGGCGGCGGCGGCGGTCGTGATCGTCGCGCACGGCGGCGGGCGATTGTTGCTGCGTGACGCGGTCTATCCCGAGGACCGCTTCGAGGTCGGCATCGTGCAGCCGGCGTTCCCGCAGGACATGAAGTGGAGCGGCTTATACGACGAGCAGATGGTGCACGAGGCGGCGCGGATGTCGCGGCTGCTCGCGGCGCGCGGACCGCTCGATCTGGTCGTCTGGCCAGAAGCGACGGTCATGGAGTCTTTCGACAGGGAGCCGTTCCGCTCCGCGTTAGGGGTAGCGGCGGGCGACACAGGCGCATACCTTTTCACGGGGGCCGTGCGCGACGCGGACGGGAAGAGCTACAACTCGAGCGTGCTCGTGGCCCCGGACGGCGAGATGCTCGGCTACTACGACAAGGTGCATCTGGCGCCGTTCGGCGAGTACATGCCGTTCTCGGAGTTGCTGCCTTTCCTGCGCCGGATTGTGCCGGGGGACATGGACGCGGGCAGCGTGCAGAAGACGCTAGACATGGGGCAGCGGACACTTGGTCCGCTCATTTGCTTCGAGGTCCTGTTCGCGCCGATGGCGGAGTCGTTGCGGCGCATGGGCGCGGACACGCTGGTGGTCGTGACGAATCTCGGTTGGTTCGGCCGCAGTTGCGCCGCGGCGCAGGAACTCGATATCGCGCGGCTGCGCGCCATCGAGACGCGCCTCCCGCTTATCCACGCGGCGAATACGGGCCTCTCGGGGGTCTTCGATCCCTACGGCCGTTTCACGCCGATGTACCCGCAATATACGGCGCTTCAGACGCTGTGCCACCGCTGCATCCAGGCGTTTCCGCTGGCGCTCTCCGCAGAACGGCCGCTCCGTTGGGGACCGGCGGTCACGCCGTGGGCCTTCGCGGCGGCGGCGATGGCCTGGTGCGTCGTCGGTCTCTTGTGGCGGCGCGGGCCCACCGCGCCCGCGGCGGGGGATTAACCCGGCATGGCGGAATCCAAGGGACAACTGGCGCGCTTCGCGGCGGTATTCGCGGGCGGAACGCTGCTGAGCCGCGTGCTCGGCCTCGCGCGCGACATCGTGATCGCGGGGCTGATCCCGACCGCCGCGCGAGACGCTTTCTTCTTCGCGTTCCGGCTGCCGAACATGCTGCGCGACATGCTCGGCGAGGGCGCGACCAACGCCGCGTTCGTGCCGGTCCTCGCGGCGACGCAGGAGAAGGAACCGCCCGCGGCGTTCCGCGAACTCGTGGCGCAATTGCTGGGCGTCATGATGGTGGTGCTGGTGTTGCTCACGGTTCTCGGTGTGCTGGCAATGCCGCTTGTGCCCTCCGTGCTGGAACTTCTGCGGCCCCTCACCAACGCCGAACCCAAGGACGCGCAGGAAATGCGCGAGACGGTCCGCATCATGCAGTGGACCTTCCCGTATCTCCTGTTCATCGGCCTCGCCGCGTTCGCGATGGCGCCTCTTTTCAGCGTGCGGCGCTATGGCGCGCCCTCATGGGCGCCCGCGCTGCTGAACGTGGCGTTCATCGCGGGGTGCGCGGCGCTCTACAACCGCTTCGAGAACCCGGCGTGGTCGCTCGTTGTCGGCGTATGGCTGGGCGGTGCGGCGCAGCTTGTTGTGCTGGCATGGGCGATGCGCCGCCATGCGGGGGTACTGTGGCCTGCGTTCCCGCCGCGGCATCCGGGAGTCGGTAAGGCGTTCCTGCTCCTGCTACCGGTGATTCTCGGGCAGGCGACGGGCGAAGTGAATAAACTCGTGGACAACTTCTTCGCCTACTCGCTCGAAGAGGGCGTCGTGACCGCGCTCTTCTACGCGAATCACCTCGTGCAACTGCCGCTGTCCATTTTCGGCGTGGCGGTGTCCGTGGCGATTCTGCCGTCCATTTCGCGGGCGGCGGCGCGCGGGGCGCACGGCGAAGTCCGCGACACGCTGCTCCACAGTTACCGCCAGACCTTCTTTCTCGTGTTTCCCGCCATGATCGGGCTGGTGTTCCTGCGCGAGCCAATCATGCGGCTGCTCTTCGAGCGCGGTGCGTTCACGGCGGACGAAACGGCGCGCGCCGCGACGGCACTCATGTACTACGGGTTGGGCCTGTTGTCTTTCGCGTGGGTGAAGGTATCGGTACAGGGCTTTTATGCGATGCACGACACGAAGACGCCGGTGATCATTGCCACATCGAGCATGTTCCTGAATATTCTGCTCAACTGCGCGCTGGTCGGTCCGCTGGGCTATCGCGGCCTCGCGATCGCGACCACCATCTCGTTCACGATCAACTTCATTCTGCTCTACGCCTTCCTGAACGGGCGTTACGGCACGCTCTGGGACCGCGCGGCCACCGGGGCCTTCTTCCGCATGGCGATGGCGACGATCATGATGTGCGGCGTCGCGTATGGGCTGAACTACCGTCTCGAATACCACTTGGGCACGGAGGGCTTCGGCGCGCGCCTCATCGTGGTGGTTGTGCCCATCGCGGTCGCGACCATCGTCTACGCGGCGCTTTGCCGCGCCCTTGGCGTAGCCGAGATGCGCGAACTGATCGCCGCCTTCCGCCGCCGTCAGCGTTGACGTCCGCGCGCGCGGCTACTTGGCGACAAGGATTTCCGAGGGCAGCACGTCGAAGAAGCGGTTGTCGTCGGGGCCGAACCAGCCGACTGGCCAGCGGGCATTGTATGCGCCGTAGACGTTGAATTCCGGGGCCCATTCCCACTTTTCACTGGATATGTGACCGTCGGCCCAGCAGACGTTGACGCGCCCGTAGTGGCGGAAATGCAGCGACGGCGAAGCGAACAGATCGTTACCCGGTTGGCCGTGGGGGTGGTCCTTCGAGACGAAACGGGGCGGTTCGAGGAAACCGTATTCAACGATGTAGCCTTGCTGCGGCATGGCCGCGTCGGCGAACATGACGACCTGCGACGGATCGGCGACATTGACGTCGCGCGTCGTCACGCGGACCGCACGGACCGCGTCATCGGTCTGGTACAAGGTCGAGCCGAGGTAGGCCATGTTGTAACCGTAACCGCCGGTGCCGGACTCGAAGGCGTTATCGACCTGGCCGCGCCGACGCAATTCGAAAAACTCGGGGCATTCGGCGACGCGACCATCGGGCAGGTATTCGAAGAGGGGACCCTTGCGAAAATCGAACTCGCTGTTTGCGTTCGGCGTCTCGCGCTCGCCGTGCCAACGCTTGCGCCCGCCGAAATGGTCCGGCTCCGCGCCAGGCAGCAGGAAGTCGTAGAGGTCGGGCGCGGCGGGCACGTAGTGGCCGTCGTGTTCGAGGGCGTACATCGTGTTGGCGAGATAGAGCTGGCGCAGATTGTTCACGCACGTCACTGAGCGCGCCTGCGCGCGCGCGCGGCCCAGTGCCGGCAGCAACAACGCGGCAAGAATGCCGATGATCCCAATCACGATCAGAAGTTCGATGAGCGTGAAGCCGCCCCGCGGCGACCGCTTGGCGCGGGCGGCCGCGAAACCGGCCACAACCCGAGGGAGACCAGCCACAACGCGGCGATCACGGGCGGGACGCCCGTGCCACAAGCCGAGGATCAGCACGAGGATCAGGAGCGACGCTGGCCCGGCGACGGGGAGTTCCTCCGGGTCCACGTAGTCGAAGGAGAAGATTTCGAAGCCGATAGGCTGCGTCAGCGCGACATCGGCATAGAGCGTCACGGACAAGGAGACCATCGCCTTCGCGCCGGTGGCGGGCAATACGACAAACGAGGCGAGTCCGCCGCGCACGGCGACTTGATGGCCCGGCAGTCCAGGCGCGGCATCCGCGGAGGTCACTTGGCCACCCTCAACCACAACGGTGAGCAGTGTCCCCTCCGCAGCCGTGTTGCCGTATTGATCGTAAATCAGGTCGGTCGCCAGCGAGACCGGCCCGAATATGAGACCTTCAGCGGTATACAGGAAGATACTGACGGGGCCGGCGGGCGGACCGGGCAGGAAATCGTAGTTCATGTCGCCGCGCACCGCGCCGTCAAGCGACACGGCGCGAAACACGGCGCGGCCCGCAGTGGTCGGCGCGGCGACGGCGAAGCTCACGGTCTGGCCGGTAACCGCGACCTGGACGCCTCCCGTCGCGGGGTCCACATCGGTCGTGAGGATGCTCCCGAGGGTGGCGCTGACCGTGAACGGGGCGCCTTCGGGAACAGGCGAGTCATCCGCGAACAAGAGGGGCGCGCTACTGACGGTAAGGACGTTGGCGGGGTCCGCCACGACGCCCGTTTCGGGGGTCGCGAACAGCGCAAAGGAGGCGGTCTGGCCGCCGATATCGCCCGGCCCGGGGATGGACGCGAGCACGAACGTGCCCGGCGGCGCGGCGCGGAAGGCGACCGTGTTAAGGTCCACGTTGCGGAGGATTTCCGAGATGCCTTCCTGTGTATAGGCGCCATCGGCGTAGCGGTAGGGCGTCAGGCCCCATTCGTCGAGACCGGCGATTTCCGCCGCGGTATAGGCGATGGTAAATTCCGCGTCCCGCACCTGGGCCGCCGCGAAATCCGCCACGCTGCACACGAACTCGCGCGCCGCATCGCTCTTTTCGAGGCCGGGAATGACACCGCCGGGAAGGGGCAACGTGAGGATATCGACGGTGCAGTTGTAAGGGCGCGCGCCGGTGCGCGGACCGCTCGAATAGAGCGTGATGGCGTTGCCCTGTGCGTCGGACGCGCGGCCCAGTTGGGTCCCGGCGGGGCTGCCGCCTTCGGTCGCGGGGACTTCGAGGGCGAGCACGGTGCTCTCTGGCCGGAGCGGGTCCGTGCCCGCCACGCGAGTCTCATAGTCGTCGAGGATGCCGTCGCCATCGGTGTCGATCATCGGCGCGACATCGGCGACCGCGTCGATCTCGGTGGTGACGCCGCCGATGCCGCCGTCGCGGACCAAGGTCCAGATACGGACGAAGTGAAAGCGCCGCAGTCCCGCCGGCTGGCCGTTTGCATCGACGGCCCAGGCAATATCGAAGGCGTCGCCGCCGCCGCTGCGCGGCGTCAACCCGACCTCGAACGGATTATCCGGGCGGACGTAGTTATCGAGGTACGGCTGCTGCGTCGGGCTCATGTCGGCATAGCCCCAGTCGTACTCCTCGGTGTTGTTGTCGGGGTTTCCATCCGTGCTGTTCGGGTTTACGACGCCCGAGGGGCCGACAAGTGGCGGCGACGGGTTCGGGATGCCCGCGGAGGCGGCGGATTGCGGGATGTTGCGGCTGCCGGGGATCACGTACCAGGGGTCGTCCGGCAGGCCGTTGCCGTTTACGTCTTCGCTGATCTCGATGAGCCCCGGCTCGGCCCATTTCCGGTTCGGGTCGCCCGCGACCCAGAACGCATTGCCGTAGACGATGCAGTCGAGGCCCATGAAATTGTCGGGGTCGTCCTCGACCGGCGTGTTGAACTTGAGCGTGACGTAGCTGCCTGCTTCGCCAATCGAGTGGATGCTTGCGTTGCTCGGGCTGTACGGCCCCGCGCCGAGGGGCGCGCCGAGCGCCCGGTCCGGGGCGTTGAAACCGGCGTTCGGATTGATGGCGTGATAATCGACGACCGCGTCGGCCCAGGGATCATCGGCCGACGCCGTGAATGCGTTACCCGCGAGACATGTCAGTAACGCGAGCAGGAGACATGCGTTCTTCCCGGAATGGTAAGACGCCGGTCGGCAAGTACGATACATGTTCGGCTACCCTCCCTCGAAGGATTGGCCAACAACTCAGGTTGTTTCTTGCCGGCAGGTCTTCGGGCTTACAGGCGGGACCGGCTTGCGCCGGCGGGTCCTACTGGGCGCCGCTTCCCAACTCCCTGTGGCGGGAGCCAGTGCGTCAGAACGCGCCGTTCGTTCCTGCTTACCGCTGCGGGGCAGCCCCGGATTCACACCGGGTTCCCTCTTGGCGCCGGCCCGTGCGCCGACGGGCCTGGGCGACCGACAAGGATGAGTATACGCGCGCGCCGCGGAAATTTCCAGGCGACGAAAGGAGGACCTTGCGACGGGACTATACGGCCACGCGCTTACCGATACAGCAGCACGCGGAAACCAGCCTGCTCGAAATGCCGGTCTGACGTCAGTACGTTCGTGAGTCCGTACTGCCGCATCACGACGAAGGAGATACAGTCGGTCAATGACCAGGACTTATCGGGCCGAGAGGCATACAGGCGTATTCCTTCCTTGTGAAGGTTCGAGGACGCGGGAACGACGTCCGTGTCAGGGTCCACCTCGATGATTTGGAGCAGCTTCAGGAATAGGCTTCGGTTGCCTGCGCAGAAATAGTTCCCCAGTTCCAGGAGGACATATTCCGTCGTCAAGAAACCGCCGTCACAGGCATCACTCGCTTCGAGGGCCGTTTCGTGGAGCGCATCGTCGGAATTGGCGCTTGCGATGTAGAATGCGGTGTCCGCGAATGCCCGCGTCATCTCTTGGGCGAACCATACAGGTAGTGGTCGTGGTTGTAGGATGCGTCCTCGGGGAGGTCCTGAGCCTTGCCGATGACTGCGGCGTATCGCTCCCGAAACGATGGGCCGCGTTCAACGTCCGTGTTGGACTGCACGGGTCTGATATCGACGAGGACTTCCGCGCCGTCACACAGATCAACCGGCTCATCAAAAACGATGACGCCATCCTTCACGTGTCCCTTATAGGGCATGTCTGCGGTCTCCTCGTCAATCGTCCAAGTATATCATGAACGCCCGCGGCACGCGGAATCGCGCACCCCGTCATATCTTGACACAGGCATAGACTGCGGAAAAGGAGTTCCGACGCAACCAATGTGCGGCGCGTGTGCGGTTTATCGTGCAACGTCAGAAATGAGATGCGGAAGGCAGGCGATGCGGGCCCTTTTCTTGGTCGATTCAAACCTGTCCAAGTGAAGACCGCATTCCAGTCGCACCAGCACCAGAACCTCTTGGTGGCCGGTCGTCTGAGCGCCCCTTGCATCGACCACCGGGCTTCCTAGTCTCGGTCCTGTAACAGTTCCCGGATTGCGGCCATGAGCACTTCTTCGGCCTCGGGGGCGACGTTGCTTACCCGTTCGCTCGTTTCGTATCCGCCTTCCTCGTAGGCGCGGGCCGTGCCGATGTAGGCCGTACCGTAATCGCCGTAGGCCGCCATCGCCACGAAGCAATCGGGCCGTGCGGCTTTCGCCGCGAGCTGGTATTCGACGAACAGTTCGCCGGGGCAGTGCAGGATGCGCGCGGGTCCGAGCGCCAGGCAGGCCACGTCGATCCGATGCCCCGCCTTGCAGCGGCGCAGCCAGGCCAGCCTGGCGGCGGCTCCGTGGAACTGCTCCGGCGCGTCCTTGTCCCGCAACGCCGCCTCGAGCGCCTCCTCGGAGAGATGGGCCGCCGGCGGCAGCGCCACCGGCGCGACCCGCCACGCGACATCCTCGGCGGCCAACGGCGTCCGCCGCGTATTCTCCCAGGCGCGACGCATGCCGTCAGCAAGCCGTCCCGCCAGCGCAAGCCGGTTCTCGTGGGCGCCGTCGTTGTACTTGCCCGCGCCGATGTTCCCGCCCGCGCCGGTGAAATGGACGTGGAGCGCGTCGGGCACGGCAAGCTGGCGCAGGAACCGCGCGACGCCGGGGAAGTCGGGGTTGGCGACGCCGGTGCGGTAGTAGCTCTGGGGATGGGTGGCGTAATAGCTGAGCACGACGAGCGGCGCGTCGCCGTTCCAGAGGCTTACGAGCGAGACCATCGGGTCGATGACCCCTTCGGGTTCCGCGCGCAGCGCGACATCCGCGCAGGTGGTGTAGCGCACGGCGCGCACTTTACCGTCAGGACCGTAGATGCGCCGGTTCGAGGCCACTTCGTACACCTGCGCCTCGCCCACGCCGACATGCGTGACCGGCTGCGTGTTGCCGAGGGCGTCGCGAACCGCGTCTTGCAGGCGGCGGAGCAGTTCGCGCGCGAAGCCGCCCTCGTAGCGGCGCGATGGGATATTGTGCTCCTGGAGAAGCCGCTCCGCCGAGAAGTCGCTGCCGGGTGCGTCATGCTGGTGCAAGGCATGAACGGCGACGCGGTCCGGGGTGGTCGCGGCGGCCTCGGCCAGGGCTTGGCGAAAGGCGTCATGGCTTTCGTTGGCGACGCCGATCCAATCGATGGCGCACAGCACCATCGGCGCGCCCGCGCCGAGCAACACGATGCCGCGCGCGCGCAGGCCGAGGTCCCAGGAGCGCACCATGGGGTCATAGGCGAGTGCGCTGCCTACCGGCGGCGTTGCGTCAATGTCGAAGGTGGCGACGCGCAGCCCCTCCGTTTCGTCGGCATGCGCCGGGGTCTGCGCGCCGCACCATGTCACGCAAATCATCGCCAGAACCAAGGATAGACTTCGCATTCGCATTTCCTTTCCGCGTCCGCACGCGGCCCTACTTTCGCTCTTGCAGCGCCGTGTCCGCGTCCCGTTTCAAGCGGGCGGCGGCGGCTTCCGCGTCCAGACGGCCCGCGATCACATCCGCGAGGGCGCGCTCGACAAGGTCGCGCACTTCGTGCCACCCGGGCGCGTTGGGTTCGGGCCGCGCGAAGGGCAGGCACTCGAAAGTGACCTTGCGATAGGGCTTCTCGGCCCACAACCGCTGCACCTCCGGGTGTGCCGCCGCCGCTTTGCGCACGGGCAGGTACCCTGTGTCAAGGGTCCAGCGCGCGCTGTTCTCGACGCTGGTGAAGTACTTGATGAACGCCCAGGCCGCGCGCTGCTGCTCGGGCGTGGTCTTGAAGAGGACGAAGTTCGGCCCGTAGAGCACGGTGGCCGGGCGCGCCGGGTCGTCCTGGGGGATGCGGGCCATGCCCCACTCGTCCATGCGGTCCTTCATTACGTCCGCGATGCCGCTGCTGGCGGCGCTCGAACGCATGGTGAACGCCACGGCGCCCTGCGTGAGCGCGATGTCGTCGTCGTAGCCGCCGGCAATCTGATAGGCCACGCCTTCGCGGGCGAGCGTCTGGTACAAGCGGAAGGCGCGCACTGCGGCGGGGCTGTCGTAGAGGGTTTGTCCGTCGGCGTAGACTTCGCCGCCCATGCTAAGCATCATGCCGTTGAAGGTGCTGCAATCCACGTCAATGGCGTAGGCGTACTTGCCGGTTTTCTCCTTTACCTGCCGGCACTGGGCGAGAAACTCGTCCCACGTGGCCGGCGGCGCTTCGATGCCCGCCGCGCGCAGTATGGCGCGATTGAAATAGAGCATCAGCACGCTTTTCGCGAAGGGAAACGAGTACATACGCCCGCCGAATTGCGGATAGCGGTTCATCTCGAGGGTAGCGGGGTAGAAATCGGCGAGGTCGGCCTCGGTGAACCCGTGCGCCGGGTCGTGGATGAACTCGTCCAGCGCGACGACGGCGTCCGCGCGCACGTATTCCATGGTGGTGTTCGGATACCCGACGGCGAGCGCCGGAACCACACCGGCGCGAAGGCTGGCAAGCACTTTGCGGTGAATGTCTTCGTAGCCGCCCGCGCGCTCGACCCGGATCGGCATGCCGTCGTATTGCGCGTTGAACGCGGTCACGATGTCCTGAAGCAGCGCGGCGGTTTCGGTGGTCTGCCGGTCCCAGAACACGGCCGCGTCGGGATTGACCGGGCGGTAGCCGGACGCGCCGCCCCCGCCGCCGCAACCCGCGATTGCCGCCGCGCCGATCGCCAATGCCGCCAGAAGCGCGCCGTTGCGCATGGTGTTTCTATCCTTTGAGCCCCGCCCCAAGGGCCGCATCCACGAAATACCGCTGCGCGACAAAGTATAGCGCCACGGTCGGCAGGATGACAAAGGCGGTGGCGCACATGAGCAGGTGCACCTGGGCGCCGGCGTCCCCCTGGAAATAGGTCAAGCCTACCTGCACCACGCGCATCGATTCCTCGGCGGTGACGATCAGCGGCCATAGCAGGGCGTTGTAGCTGCCCAGAAACGCGAAGAGCGCCACGGTGGCCAGAGCGGGCTTCACCAGCGGCGCGGCGATCCGCGCCAGAAAGCGCAAGTGACCGCAGCCGTCCACCTTGGCGGCGTCGAAGAAGTCGTCGGGAAGGCCGAGAAAGGCTTGCCTCATGAGGAAGACGGAGAAGGCGTTGGCGCACCACGGGACGATCAGGGCTGCGTGGGTGTTGTACCAGCCGAGTTTCGAGATAAGCACGTAGTTCGGGATCAGCGTCAGTTCGAACGGCACCATCATCGTGGCGAGTACACAACCGAAGAGCACGTTGCGACCGCGAAAATGGAGCCGGGCGAAGGCATATCCGGCGGTCAGGGCGGTAGAAGCGACGCCGAGCGTCACCGCGCCCGCCACGAGAAAGGAATTGAAGAAGTACCGCCCGAAAGGCGCGGCGGCGAAGGTGGCCCGGACGTTGTCCCAGTGCCATTGCCGCGGCCACGGCCACAGCGTCGGCCGCAGCGCCTCCGCGAGGTCCTTGAACGCGGTGCCCAACATCCACAGAAAGGGCCACGCCATGATCAAGCCGCCGCCGCCCAGTAGGGCGTAAAGGACCATGTGCCTTATGACGCGCCGGCCGCTCATGAGTAGTGCACCCGCTTGCCGACGACCCGCCATTGGATTACCGTCAGAAGCACTATCGCCAAGGTAAAGAGCGCTGCCACGGCGGCGCCGTAGCCGAGGTCGTGGTCCTGATACAGTTTCTCATAGATGAACAAGATCATGTTCGTGGTGGGTCGAAAGAGCGCCTTGTCCGGGCGCTGTGTCAGCGCATAGAAGCTGTTGAACGCCTGGAAGGCACGAATCGTGCCCACGACGGCCAAGAAGAAGATGGTCGGCGACAGCAGCGGCAGCGTGATCTTGCGCACGACCTGGACCGGTCCCGCGCCGTCTATCCGCGCCGCCTCCTCGAGTTCGCGCGGCACCGCGGCCAGTCCCGCCAGAAAGACGACAATCATGAATCCGCTGCCGTGCCAGATGTCAAAAAGGATGACGCAGCAGAGCGCGAGACTCGGCCCGATCTCCGGCCCTATCCAGCCGCCGCTGATCAGGTGCAGGACGCCGCGCGCCTCGATGAGCCACTGCTGCGGCGGCAGCCCAGCGTAGCGCATTATCAGGTTGGCCACGCCCTCGGGGTGGTTGAGGAGCGCGCGCCAGACCATGGCGGCGGCCACGACGGAGGTGATATAGGGCAGGAAGAAGAGCGTGCGGAGGACGCCGCGCCCCCAGGCAATGCGGCGGAGGGCATAGGCGGCCAGGAAGCTGAATAACAGGGTCGCGGGGACGGTTCCGATTACATAGTAGAGCGTTACTCGGACGCTGCTCCAGAAATCCGGGTCGCGAACGGCCTGCGCGTACTTCCCGAGCCCGGCAAAGGGCGCGGAGAGCAATTCGTAGTCGAACAGGCTCATGTAAAGCGCGCCCAACAGCGGAACGAGCCCGAAAACGACCAGCACCGTCAGCGCGGGCGCCAGCAACAATGCGGCGAGCGCCCCGTCGCCGCAAAGCCGCGCGTGCGCGCGGTCGAACAACTCGTCGAGGCCGCGGAGCAGGGCGTCGGGCGCGTGGCGCGCCCGCAGTGCAATATGCGCAATACCTCGCATGGTTCGGCGTTTCTCACAGCGACGTCGGACCGCGCCACCGCCGGCGACGCCGCCCGTCGGCGATCATGTTTCCGCGGCCTTCAGCGCCTCCGCGATTAGGTCCACGTTTCGCGCGATAGCGCCCTGGTTCTCGAGTACCGCGCGGCGACCGCGCGTGCCAAGTGTCCGCCGCGCCGTCCCGTCGCGCAGCAGCGCGCGCAGCGTGTCGGGCAGTTCGTCCGGCTGATGCACGCGGCGCGCGGCGTTGGCCGTCACCAGAATCCGCGCCGGTTCCGCGAAATTACGCATATAGGGCCCGAAGACCGTGGGCACGCCGAGCGCGGCGGGCTCGATGGGATTGTGCCCCTCGACGCCGGGGTGGAAGCTTCCGCCGACGACCGCCACGTCCCCTATAGCGTAGAATTGCACGAGTTCGCCGACGGTGTCCAGAAAGAATACGCGTTCGCCGGAGGGCCGTTCGCCGCGCAGGACCGCGGACCGGCGCAAGACGGGCTCCTCGGCGAACGGTGCGAGGGCCTCGTCGAGGCGATCAAGGTGGCGCGGCGCCACCACCAGGCGCAGCCGCGGAGACTCGTCCCTGAGGGCTTGCCAAGTGGCAGCGGCGAGCGCCTCGTCGCCGGGCCGCGTGCTTCCGAAGACGACGACTAGGTCGTCCTGCTGAAACCCGTTTTCCCGGCGCACCCGCGCACGGGCGCGCGGGTCAATGTGCGTCGCCGCGCCGTCGAATTTCGTGCTGCCAGTGACGGTCACAGCCTTGGCGGGCGCGCCAAGCGCGATGATGCGCCGCGCGTATTCGTCGTCCTGCACGCCGGCGGCGGAAACATATGCGAAGACTTCTCGGAAGAATCGGCGAAAGCGGGCGTAGCGCGCGAAGTGCTTGTCGCTGATGCGGCCATTGACCACCACGACGGGCACGCCTGCGCGGCGGCACTCGCGCACGACATTGGGCCATATTTCGGTTTCGACGAGAATCAGTACGCGCGGCCGCGCTTCCGCGACAAACCGGCGCACCGTGGCAGGCGCATCGAACGGAAACCAGGTTGTGGCGCACTCGCCGCGCATCCCCTCGGCGAGCGCGCGGCCCGCGCTTGTCGAGACTGTCAGCAAGACCGGCGAGTCAGGAAAGCGCTCGTGCAAGGCGCGGACCAGGGGTCGGGCCGTGTTGACCTCACCGACGCTGCAGGCGTGGACCCAGAGCGGCCGCGCCTGGAGCTGTGGGACGGGCGGCGCAAACCGCGCGGCCAACGCGCGATGGCGCCGGCCCGCGCGCAGCCACAGAGCAAGGGCGGGCGCCAACGAGCGGACCACAGCGTTGTAGAGCAGGTAGGTCATATGGAATTGAAGCCGGGCGGCCCTGAGTTCAGGCCGCCCGGCGTATTGCGCGTCGTCATGTGTCACCGATTACGAGCTGGAAGCCGACTCGAAATACTTCGCGCCCGACGGGTCGATGATGTCCGGCGTAACGAAGATCAGCAGGCTCTGTTGCTGAATTGATTTGCCCTTACCGCGGAAGAAGAAGCCCACGAGCGGGATGTTGGCGAGGTAGGGCATGCGGTCTTCGTTCCGCGCGCTCTGGTCCTTGACCAAACCGCCGAGCACCAGCGTGTCGCCGTCATGCACGATGACGTTTGTCCACACCGCCTGCATCGAGGTGGTTGGCACCACGACGGTGTTTTCAAACTCGTTGTCGCCCACAATGTTCTTTGTCGGGAAGGACTTCTCGCCGATGCGCGTCCGCACTTCGGGATTCAGCCACAGGCGCACTTGGTCGTTGTCGCCGATCTGGGGCGTGACCGAAAGGGAAATGCCGAAGTTGTATGGCTGCGGGATCACGCTCTGGGTAAATGCGGTCGTGGGCGTGCCGCCGAATCCCGCGTCCGTTGTGTATACCTGGGAATTGACGGAGTATACGAAGTACTCGGTGGTGAAATCCGCGATCACCGCAGGCTTGAGATTCATGGTGGTCACTCGCGGCGCACTGAGTAGTTCGCTCTCTTCGAGGCGGTCCAGGAAATCAAACGTGACGCTGAGCTTGTCGCCGTCTTCATGATTGAGGATGGAGCCGACAAAGTTGAACGTCGATTGCGACGGCGCCGGGTTGACCACGGCGGACAGCAGCCCATCGGTAATCGTGTTGGTGATAACGTTCGTCCCGTCCGGCCGGCTGTAGAAGGGAATCTGCTCATCCACACCGTCGCCGTTGATGTCATAGTCGTAGAAAGCGCCCTGTTCCTCAAGTCCGGGCACCTTCTGCGGGCGCATGTTCTGATCGCTCAGGCTCAGGTCCCACTTGAAGCCCACCTTGTCCAGGTCCGACACGCGGACCGTCAGGAACTTAGCCTCGATGCTCACCTGCCGCGGCGTGACGTCGATTTCCGCGATGTACTTTTCGAGTTTCGCCAGATTGGTCGCGGTATTTTTTACGATGAGCATGTTCGTCGCCGGGTTGTAGATCATCTCGGAAAGGCGCTCTTCCGTGACCGGCTCATACACGTCATCCACGAGCCGGCTCAGCAAAGCGATAATGGGCGCCTCGTTCTCAAACGTCGATGCGCCTTCCGTGGTTGCGCCTAACGTGGCGCCTGTTTGCGCGCCGTACGCGCCCGCGGGTGCGCCGGTGGTCGCGGTCGCGCCGGTGCCGGTATCGCGCAGGCCGACTATTCCGGGGTTGGCCTGCGGTTCGCCGACCTGCAGGTCGCTGATCGTGCTGAACAAATCCGAGATATTGCTAATCTGCGTGACATCGGATCCGCCACCTCCGCCATAACCACCCATACCGCCGTAGCCACCCATACCGCCGTAGCCACCCATACCGCCGTAGCCACCCATAC